>NZ_JANIAH010000001.1:0-790605 GCF_028682105.1 Pseudomonas sp. 8209 | reverse complement strand
CGCCACAAAAAAAGGCCCCGCAAGGGGCCTTTTTCATGGGGCGGTGTTCAGCGTCGACGGAACAGCGGCTGCGGCTCGTCGGTGGCGGCCTGGTAGGTCACCGAGAAGTCCTGCAGGCTCTGCAGCGCTTCGACCGGGTCCTTGTCGGCCCGCAGGGCGAAGGCGTCGAAACCGCAACGCTTCATGTAGAACAGCTGGTCGCGCAGCACGTCGCCGATGGCACGCAGCTCGCCGGTGAACTTGTAGCGGTCACGCAGCAGGCGCGCATTGGAGTAGTTGCGCCCGTCGGTGAAGGCCGGGAAGTTCAACGCGATGACCTGGAAGCTGGCCACGTCATCGCCGATTTCCTCGGCTTCCTCGTCGGCATCCAGCCACACGCCCAGGCCGCCGTCGCGGGCCTTGAGGGCATGGGCGTGCTCGCGCCACAGGTGCAGCGGCACGATGTAGTCGTCGCAGTTGGTCAGTTCGTCCAGGGTGACGTCCTTGGGCAGCAGGTGCCAGGTTTCGTCGACGATCTGGTTGCCCTTAATGATTCGCTGCATAGACGCGCTCCTTGAAAGGGTCGATGCCAATACGTTGGTAGGTGTCGATGAAGCGCTCGTCTTCAGTACGTTTCTCGACGTACACATCGATCAGCTTCTCGATCACGTCCGGCATGTCGTCCTGGGCGAACGAGGGGCCGAGGATCTTGCCCAGGCTGGCGTCGCGGCTGGCGCTGCCACCCAGGGACACCTGGTAGAACTCCTCGCCCTTCTTGTCCACCCCGAGAATGCCGATATGGCCGACGTGGTGGTGGCCGCAGGCGTTCATGCAGCCGGAGATGTTCAGGTCCAGTTCGCCGATGTCGAACAGGTAGTCCAGGTCGTCGAAGCGGCGCTGGATGGATTCGGCGATCGGGATCGACTTGGCGTTGGCCAGCGAGCAGAAGTCGCCACCCGGGCAGCAGATGATGTCGGTCAGCAGGCCGATGTTCGGCGTGGCGAAGCCGTTTTCACGCAGCTCCAGCCACAGCGCGTGCAGCTGGCGCTGCTCGACGTCGGCCAGGATGATGTTCTGCTCGTGGGAGGTGCGCAACTGACCGAAGCTGTAGCGTTCGGCAAGGTCGGCCACCGCGTCCAGCTGCTTGTCGGTCAGGTCGCCCGGCGCCACGCCGGTCGGCTTGAGCGACAGGGTAACGGCCACATAGCCCGGCTTCTTGTGCGCCAGGGTATTGCGCGTGCGCCAGCGGGCGAAGCCCGGGTGCTGCTGGTCGAGCTCGGCCAGCTGGCTGTCGAGGTTGTCCAGCGCCAGGTAGTCGGGGTCGACGAAGTGCTTGGCCACGCGATGCACTTCGGCATCGGTCAGGGTGGTGCTGCCGCCGCGCAGGTGCTCCATTTCGGCGTCGACCTTCTGGGCGAACACCTCCGGCGTGAGGGCCTTGACCAGGATCTTGATGCGCGCCTTGTACTTGTTGTCACGGCGACCGTAACGGTTGTACACGCGCAGGATCGCGTCCAGGTAGCTGAGCAGGTCCTGCCAGGGCAGAAATTCGTTGATGAAGGCGCCCACCACCGGGGTACGGCCCAGGCCGCCGCCGACCAGCACGCGAAAGCCCAGTTCGCCGGCCGCGTTGTGCACCGGCTCCAGGCCGATGTCGTGCACTTCGATGGCCGCACGGTCGCTGGCCGAGCCATTGATGGCGATCTTGAACTTGCGCGGCAGGTACGCGAACTCGGGGTGGAAGGTGGTCCACTGACGCACGATTTCACACCATGGGCGCGGGTCGATCACTTCGTCGGCGGCAACGCCGGCGAACTGGTCGGTGGTGACGTTGCGCAGGCAGTTGCCGCTGGTCTGGATCGCGTGCATCTGCACCGTGGCCAGCTCGGCGAGGATCTCGGGGATGTCCTCCAGGGCTGGCCAGTTGTACTGCACGTTCTGCCGGGTACTGATGTGCGCGTAGCCCTTGTCGTAGTCGCGAGCGATTTTGGCCAGCATCCGGGTCTGGCGCGACGTCAGCTGGCCGTAGGGCACGGCTACCCGCAACATCGGGGCAAAACGTTGAATATAGAGGCCATTTTGCAGGCGCAGGGGGCGGAACTCTTCTTCGCTCAGCTCACCGGCCAGGTAGCGTCGGGTCTGGTCTCGGAACTGCTTGACGCGGTCCTCGATGATCCGCTGATCGTACTCGTCGTATACGTACATAGGGGTCCTGTTCTCAGGCTGCTTGCAGCTAATCGCGCGCACGGCCGCGCACTCCGGGGCGGAGCCGAGGCAAGATAGCAGTTTGCGTTTATGCGCAAAAGTGATGTTTTTGCATATGAAAAGAACTATATGGACTAAGTGAGACTGGCTAGCGTTTGGCTGTCACCTGAGCGTTGCCCGTGCCGTCGCGGTTATACTCGGCGCTTTGCGTTGCAGGAGCGTACTCGAATGCTCAAGGCCTTGTGCCTGTCGGTGTGGCTGGGCCTGTCGCTGGTGAGTGGCGCCCAGGCGGCCTCGGTGGTGTTTCTCAATCCGGGCAATGCCGACGAGACCTTCTGGGTCAGTTACTCGCGTTTCATGCAAGGCGCCGCGCAGAACCTGGGCATGTCCCTGCGTGTCGAGTACAGCGGGCGTGATCGCCAGCGTGTGTTGCATCAGGCGCGACAGGCGCTCCAGGGGCCGCAGCGGCCGGACTACCTGGTGCTGGTCAACGAGCAGTACGTGGCGCCGGAGATCATCCGCCTGTCGCGCGGCAGCGGGGTCAGGCTGTTTCTGGTCAACAACGGCCTGACGGTCGACCAGGCGCGGCAGGTGCACGAGTATCCGGACCGTTATCCGCCGGTCCTCGGCACCCTGACCGGCAACGACGAGGAGGCCGGCTACCGCATGCTCAAGACGCTGGTCGAGCAGTTGCCGCCCGCTGCCCTAGAGCAGGGCGTGGACCTGCTGGCGTTCTCTGGGTTGAAGCACACCCCGGCAGCGCAGTTGCGTGAGCAGGGCATGCACCGGGCGTTGGCCGAGTTGCCCGGTGTGCACCTGCGCCAGCTGGTGTATGGGGAATGGAGTCGCCAGCGCGCCTATGAGCAGGCGCAGTTGCTGGGTGCGCGTTATCCGCGTACGCAGCTGGTGTGGTCGGCCAATGACGAGATGGCGTTTGGCGCGATGCAGGCATTCGAGGAGGCCGGGCGGGTGCCGGGCCGGGATGTGCTGTTCAGTGCGGTGAACAGTTCGCCGCAGGCCCTGCAGGCGCGAATCGAGGGTCGATTGAGCGTGTTGATGGGCGGGCACTTTTCTCTGGGCGGGTGGGCCATGGTGCTGCTGCACGATGATGCGCAGGGCGTGCCGATCGGTCAGTTGCTCGCCCGGCCGCGGCCGGTGCCGGTGCTTCAGCTGATCGATGCGGTCAAGGCGCGGCGCTGGCTCACGCTTGAACAGCAGGGCGACTATGGGCTGGATTTCAAGGGGTTCAGCGCCGTTGGCAAGGCGCCAGGGTATCGATACCCGTTCCTGAAGGACGCGATGGACTACTAACCGACGAGCTGTACAAAAACCCTGCTTGAGCAAAGGGCATTGCTGGACTTAACTGCATCAGGTGCAGTGCATTCCCATAACCACAACAAGAGGCAATGCAATGGGAAATCCAAGCAAGGCAAGCAAGCCGGACAGCAGTGTCGATGCGTGGGCGATACTCTGCCTGATTGTACTGGTGGTCGTGACGGCGGTTTACTGGGTCAGTCATCAATAGGCCAAGCCGCAAGAGCGAATCAACCCGCTCTTGCGGACATGCCGGTGCAGCACCCCCCTCAAGCCTTCAGCAAGGCCTCCGGTGCCTCGGCAGGCACCGGTCGCCCGATGGCCTGCTCGACCCGGCGCGCCACCACCGGGTCATCGGCAAAGGGTATGAGGCTTGCCTGGTCATCCACCTGGTCGCTATGGCGCCTGAGGCAGGCGCTGGTGATCAGGTAGAAGAACACCAGTCCGGTCACGCAGTACAACCCATATGCCCAGCCGTTCATTCGCTGCCCCTTACGCCATCTGCGCGTTGTCCAGTGCCAGTTTCGGGTCTGCCACGCGTACCGTGCGCCAGGTGTTCCAGGCCATCAGCAGCATCCCGCTCAGGAAGCACACGCCACCGACGAAGCGCACGATGAAGCCCGGGTGGCTGGCCACCAGTGCCTCCACGAACGAGTAGGTGAGGGTGCCGTCGTCGTTGATCGCGCGCCACATCAGGCCCTGGGTGATGCCGTTGACCCACATCGAGGCGATGTACAGCACGGTACCGATGGTGGCCAGCCAGAAGTGCAGGTTGATCAGCCCGATGCTGTACATCTTCTCGCGGCCGAACACCTTGGGAATCATGTGGTACAGCGCGCCGAAGGTGATCATCGCCACCCAGCCCAGCGCACCCGCATGCACGTGGCCGATGGTCCAGTCGGTGTAGTGCGACAGGGCGTTGACGGTCTTGATCGCCATCATCGGCCCTTCGAAGGTCGACATGCCGTAGAACGCCAGCGACAGCACCAGGAAACGCAGGATCGGGTCGCTGCGCAGCTTATGCCAGGCGCCCGAGAGGGTCATCATGCCGTTGATCATGCCGCCCCAGCTCGGGGCCAGCAGGATGATCGACATCGCCATGCCCAGCGACTGCGCCCAGTCGGGCAGGGCGGTGTAGTGCAGGTGGTGGGGGCCTGCCCAGATGTACAGGGTGATCAGCGCCCAGAAGTGCACGATCGACAGGCGGTAGGAATACACCGGCTTGCCGACCTGCTTGGGCACGAAGTAGTACATCATCCCCAGGAAGCCGGTGGTCAGGAAGAAGCCGACCGCGTTGTGGCCGTACCACCACTGCACCATCGCATCGGTGGCCCCCGCGTACACCGGGTAGGACTTGAACCAGCTGACCGGAATCGACAGGTGGTTGACCACGTGCAGCATCGCGATGACCACGATGAAGGCCCCGAAGAACCAGTTGCCGACATAGATGTGCGTGCCCTTGCGGCGCAGCAGGGTGCCGAAGAACACCACGCCATAGGCCACCCACACGATCGCCATCCACACCGCGCCGGTGAATTCGATCTCGGCGTATTCCTTGGTGGTGGTAAGGCCCAGGGGCAGGCTCAGCAGCATGATCACGATGGTTGCCTGCCAGCCCCAGAAGGTGAAGGCCGTCAGCCAGTCGCTGTAGAGGCGTACCTGGCAGGTGCGCTGCACCGCGTAGTAGCTGGCGGCAAATTGCGCGCTGCCGGCGAAACCGAAGATCACCAGGCTGGTGTGCAGGGGGCGCAGGCGGCCGAAGGTGGTCCAGGGCAGGTCCAGGTTGAGCTCCGGCCAGACCAGTTGCGAGGCGATCCATACGCCCATGGCCATGCCGACGATGCCCCACACCACCGTCATGACCACGAACTGCCGGACCACCTTGTAGTTGTAGGCCTGTGCCTGTTGATGAGTACTCATGGCTGTTTATCCGCGTTTCCTTCCTAGCCCACCCCCCGACGGGACGAGCACAGGCGCTGACTCTAGAAAGCCTGCCGCAGACAAAACAGACTCAGAAACAGGCCTTATATACGGATCAGATAAAAGCCCTGTATTCATTGGGCAAAAGCGCTACTGATCTGTAACAGGTGCGACATTTGAACGCTGTTATGCGGCCTAAATCGCCGTCAACGGGGTGACCATCGGCCGCAGCCAGGGTTCATTGGAATTATCTTGACATCACCGCGAAACGCAGTAGAGAATTTCACAAACTTTGCGCGCAAAGTTTTGCAGGCAGGGGCTTTCTGTCGTTGTTGCAGGCGTTGCGCGATCCGATACGACACTTAACGCGCCAGGGCTAACGGGACGACGCAGGTGCGCATCCCGCGCACGCATTCGGTACGCCTACCTACCTGTATGACGAGGCGGTGCTGCGCAGCAGTTTCAATGAACTGCGCGACGCCTTGCCCGACTGCGTGGATATCTTCTACGCGCTCAAGGTCAATCCGAATCTGTCGCTGGTGAAGCTGATCCGTTCGTACGGCGGCAACACCGAGGTCTGTTCGCTGGGCGAGCTGGAAATCGCCCTGAAGGCGGGCGTTGCACCCCAGGACATCATTTTCCTGGGCCCCTACAAGAAGCCCGAGGAACACCGCCGGGCGCTGGAAGTGGGGGTGTTCGCCATCGTCGTCGAATCCGAAACCGAACTGCGCGCGCTCTCTGCCCTGGCCGGCTCGCTGGGCTGTACCGCACCGGTGGCCATTCGCATCAATCCCAATTTCTCGGCCTCGGGCTCGCCCTGGAAGATGGGCGGGCGCCCGACCCACTTCGGTATCGAGGAAGACACCGCAGTGGCCAATTTCGGCCAGTACCTGGCGCTGCCCAACCTGCATATCAAGGGCATTCACGTCTACAACGGCACCAAGATCCTCGACGCCCAGTCGGTGTATGACAATGCCAGCTACATCCTCGACCTGTACCGCAACCTCACCCTTCGCTACGACCTGGACCTGAGCATGGTCGACGTCGGCGGCGGCCTGGGCATCAAGTACTACGAGAACGAAAAGGAACTCGACACCCGTCAGCTCAAGCAGCTGCTGGCGCCGCTGTTCGACAGTTTCCATCGCCAGTTCCCGCGTACCCGCATCATCGTCGAGTCCGGCCGTTTCGTGGCCGGCAAATGCGGCGCGCTGCTGGTCACCGTCGACAACATCAAGCACAACCACGGCAAGACCTTCGCCGTGACCGACGGCGGCACCAACTGCCACGGTGCCGCGGCGGGCAGCGGCCAGGTGCTCAAGCGCAATTTTCGCATCGTGCACGCCACCGGCAGCAATGGCGCACCGCTGCGCGAGTACCATATCTCCGGCCCGCTGTGCAGCCCCGACGACCTGCTGGGGCGTGACGTGCGCATCGAGACCCTGAGCGAAGGCGACCTGCTGGCGGTGACGGCCTCCGGTGCCTATGGCCCCACGGCCTCGCCCACCCTGTTCCACAGCCATGGTCACCCGGCCGAGGTGATCGTCAGCCACGGCCGCCTGTTCCTGGCCAGGGCCCGTCAGACCGCGCTGGAGATCCGCGACAGCCACGCCGACGTGGCGCTGGACGACATGCTCGCCGCCCCGGCCAGCGCACCTGTCGCCAGCAGCGCACCCGGCGTGACGGCCAGCGGCGCCACGCAGGCGCAACTGATCGAGATCCTGCGGGTGGTGCTCAAGCTGCCAGCCAGTACCGAGGTGCGTGCCGACTCGCACCTGCGTGACCACCTGGGGCTCGACTCGCTCACCTCGATGGAGCTGCTGGTCAGCCTGGAGGACGAGATCGAAGGCTTCTTCGTCAACCCCGACACCATTGCCCCCGGGCACTTCAATACCGTGACGACGCTGGCGCAGTACATCGACGCCAACCGCCAGAACGCCCCCGAAACCGCCTCGCAAGGCCAGCCAGAGGTACAGTATGAGCCGGTCTAGCGTGCTCCTGCAGCAGGTACTGGAGGCCAGCAACGGCCTGTACCCGCGCAAGGCGGCAGTCATCTATGCCGATGAAACCTACACCTATGCCGACCTCGACGATTCCAGTTCGCGGCTGGCCTCGGGCTTGCAGGCCTGTGGCCTGCAGCGTCAGGAGCGGGTGGTGCTGTGCCTGGGCAACCGGGTAGAAACCATCTGTGCCTTCTGGGGTGTGCTCAAGGCCGGTGGCGTGGTGGTCAATGTCGGCCTGGAGACCCACGCCGACGGCCTTGACTACATCGTGCGGGACGCCGAGGCCTCGGTGCTGATCACCACCTCGGAGAAGTTCGCCAGCCTGTCGGTGGACACCCCGAGCCTGCCGTACCTGCGCACCATCGTGCTGCTGGACGGCGAGGCCGACTCGGCGCTGACACGCACCTTCGAGGGTGTGCTGATGCAGGGCAACGGAGCTCCGGTGCCTTGCGGCACGCTGGACCTGGACCTGGCCGCGATCATCTATACCTCCGGGTCCACCGGCGAGCCCAAGGGCGTGATGCTGACCCATCGCAACATGCTCGCGGCGCTGTCGTCGCTGCACACCTACCTGGGCTACAACGACAGCGACCACGTGCTCTGCTCGTTGCCGCTGTCGTTCGACTATGGCCTGTACCAGATGATCATGGCGCTGAGCGCGGGCGCCACCCTGGTATTGGAAAAGGAATTCACCTGGCCGATCTTCCTGATCAAGAAGATCCGCCAGTACCAGATCACGGTCATCCCGTTCGTGCCCACCATGCTCATGCTGCTGCATGAGTACGCGAGCAAGCGCAACGCCAGTTTCGAGCACGTGCGCATGGTCACCAATACCGGCGCGGCGCTCAAGCCGCCGCACATTGCGCAGATGAAGGCGCTGTTTCCGCAGGCGCAGATCTTCTCCATGTACGGCCTGACCGAGTGCAAGCGCTGCACCTACCTGCCGCCAGAGGACATCGACAGCAAGCCGGGCAGCGTCGGCATCGCCATTCCCAACACCGAGTTGTGGCTGATCGACGAGCACGGCCAGCGCATCGACCAGGCCCACCAGGTGGGCCAGTTGGTGATTCGCGGTGCCACGGTCATGGCCGGCTACTGGCGCAACCCGCAGGCCACGGCGAAAAAGCTCAAGCCCGGCCCCTATCCCGGGGAGAGCGTGCTGCATACCGGCGACTACTGCCACCTGGACGAAGACGGCTACCTGTATTTCGAAGGCCGGATGGACCACGTGATCAAGTCCCGCGGCATGAAGGTCAGCCCGGCGGAAGTGGAAGACTTCTTCTATGCCATGGCAGGCATCGACGCGGCAGCGGTGGTCGGTGTCGAGGATGCTGCGGCCGGCGAAGGGCTGTGGGCTTTCGTGACCTTGAGCCAGGGCGTCACGCTCAGCGCCGAGCAGTTGCTCGAACGCTGCCGCGCCGGGCTCGAGCCGCACAAGGTGCCACTGGCAATCAGTATCGAGCTCACCTTGCCGCGCACCGCCAACGGCAAGTTCGACCTCAAGCAGTTGCAACACACGGCACGCTCGGCGCAGCTGGCGGCCGCCGGCTGACAGGCGCTGCGGGTGTTGCCCGTTACCTCGAAACAGTGCTTACGCAGGGAGTATCTACATGCGTCTTGGCAATAAAGGCAGGGACCAGACCCTGGACGTCAACGGGCAGACGTTTGCCCTGCGGGTCTGGGGCGAGGAGGGGGCTCATCCGGTATTGGCCGTGCATGGCTGGCTGGACAACGCCGCCTCGTTCGAACAGGTGGCGCCGTACCTGAAGGATTGCTTCGTGGTGGCACCGGACCTCGCCGGGCACGGACGCTCGGACCATCGGCGTGCCGACAGTGGCTACTATCTGTGGGAACATGCCGACGACATGAATACCCTGGTCGAGTGCATGGGCTGGAAGCGCTTTTCGGTGATCGGCCATTCCATGGGCAGCGGCATCGCGTCGATCCTGGGGGCGATGAACAAGTCCATCGACAGCATGATCTTCCTCGATGGCATGGGCGCTCCGTTCACCATCGCCGAAGAAGACACCGTGGAGCACCTGAAAAAGGCCCATCGCCTGATGCGCCTGGCCCTGCGCACCCGCCTGCACGGGTTCTCGGCCCCCGACAGCGTGCAGTTCAGCAGCGTCGAGGCGGCGGTCAACGAGCGGCGCAACAGTATCGACGGCCTGCTCTCGCCGGCCTCGGCACGCCTGCTGGCCATGCGCGACCTGCTCAGCGTGGGGGATGGCTACCGCTGGCGTCACGACCCGCGGCTGGTGCTGCCCGAACCGATGCAGCTGACCGAGCGTCAGGCCTGCGACTTCCTGCGCCAGATCAGTTGCCCGCTGCATGTGATGCTCGGGCGCCAGGGCCTGTTTGCCGGCCCGGAATTCGACAAGCGCAAAAAAGCGTTGCCCTGGGCCAGCCGTGTGCACTGGCATGATGGCGGGCACCATTTTCATCTCGAAGCGGCAAGTGACAGCCTGATCGCACAGATCAACACCGCCCTTGCGCAAAACGAGCAGGGCCCGGTGCGACGAATAGCCAATGAGTAACGGAGTAGGCGTGTGAAAGAGTTCTGGATTGCCCCGTCGATGCTGGCGGCCGATTTTGCCCGGTTGGGCGAGGAAGCCGAGCGGGTTCTGGCTGCCGGTGCCGACGTCATCCACATCGACGTGATGGACAACCACTACGTACCCAACCTGACCATGGGGCCGCAGTTCTGCAAGGCGCTGCGCAGCTACGGCATCACCGCGCCGCTGGATGTGCACCTGATGGTCACCCCCGTGGACCCGATGATCCAGGCATTTGCCGAGGCGGGTGCCGACTACATCTCGATTCACCCCGAGGCCACCGTTCACCTGGACCGCTCCCTGCAACTGATCAAGGATCTGGGGTGCAAGGCGGGCCTGGCCTTCAATCCGGCCACAGGGCTGGAGGAATGCAAGTATGTGTTCGACAAGCTCGACCTGTTGTTGCTGATGTCTGTCAACCCCGGCTTCGGCGGGCAGTCGTTCATCCCGGCGGTCTTGCCCAAGATCGAAGCAGCGCGCAAGCTGATCGATGCCAGTGGCCGTGACATCCGCCTGGAAGTGGATGGCGGGGTCAACCTTCACACCATCGGCCAGGTCGCTGCGGCCGGCGCCGACATGTTCGTGGCCGGTACGGCGATCTTTTCCCAGCCCGATTACCGCGCCACGCTCCACGCCTTGCGCAGCACGATTGCCGATGCCGCCCCGCGGCGCCAGTCATGAGCTGTGCAGTGAATTTCGCGAACCAGCATGAGTTACCCGTCCTTGCACAATAATACGTTTATCAAGGCCTTGCTGCGCCAACCCACGGCGCATACGCCCGTCTGGCTGATGCGCCAGGCCGGCCGCTACCTGCCCGAGCATCGTGCCCTGCGTGCCAGGGCCGGCTCGTACCTGGACCTGGTGAAGAACCCGGACCTGGCCACCGAGGCCAGCCTGCAACCGCTGCGCCGTTTCAGCCTGGACGCCGCCGTGGTGTTCGCCGACATGCTCAGCCTGCCCGACGCCATGGGGCTGGGCCTGTACTGCGTGAACGGCGATGGCCCGCGCTTTCGTCACCCCTTGCGTGACGAGGCGGCCATCGAGCGCCTGCGCGTACCCGAACCCGAGGCGCTGGAGCACACCTACCAGACCCTTGCCCTGGTGCGTCACGAGCTGGAGGGCAAGGTGCCGGTGGTGGGCTTTGCCGCAAGCCCCTGGACCCTGGCCTGCTACATGGTCGAGGGTGGCCCGCCGGGCGACTGCCAGTTGATCAAGAAGATGCTGTACCGTCGCCCGGAACTGCTGCACCGGTTGCTCAAGGTGCTCGGTCACGCGGTGGCTGCCGACCTCAATGCACAGATCGAGTCCGGCGCCCAGGCGGTGATGCTGGTGGACAGCTTCGGCGGTGTGCTGGCCGACGCTGCCTATCGGCGTTTCTCCCTGTATTACCTGCGTGAAGTGCTGGCGCGCCTGCACAAGACCCAGCATGGCGTGCGCATTCCCTCCATCGTGCATACCCGCGGTGGCGCCCAGTGGCTCAGCCCGCTGGCCGACAGCGGCGCCGATGCGCTGGGCCTGGACTGGACGTGTGACCTGGCGCTGGCACGCCAGCTGGTGGGCAACTGCGTGGCGCTGCAGGGCAACCTCGACCCGGCCGTGCTGCTGGCAGACGAGGCGAGCATTCGCCGCGAGGTGCGACGCACCCTGCAGACGTTCGGACCACCGGCGGCCGGTTTCGGCCATGTGTTCAACCTGGGGCAGGGCATTTCGCCGGCCACTTCGCCAGAGGCGGTTGCAGTACTGGTCGACGCGGTGCATCACTACAGCCGCGTCGCGGGAGGTGTGCATGCTTGACCCGACGTTCGACTTCGACAAGATGCTGTGTTTCTCGCTGTATTCGACAGCCAACGCCATGGTTCGGGACTATGCCGAACCGCTCAAGCGACGTGGCGTCACCTACCCGCAACTGCTGGTGATGGCCGGGTTGTGGGGCAAGGATGATGTGTCGATCAGCGCCTTGAGCGAGCTCACCCTGTTCGACCTGGGCACGTTGACGCCAATCGTCAAGCGCCTGGCGGATGCGGGGTTCATCACCGTGTACCTGGACCCCAGCGACCGACGCCGACGCAACCTGCTGCTGACCGACAAGGGCCGTGAGCTCAAGGCCGAGGCGGCGCAGGTGTTCAGCAACATGGCGTGCAAGATCGACCTGGGCGAGGGCGAGGTGGAGCAGGTGCTCAACGTGTGCCACCGGATCCGTACCCGCCTGCGCTGACCCGCACCCATTCGCCAGCAAGGCCTGCTCCTGTAGGAGCCAGCCTTGCTGGCGAACAGCCACACCACCCACCACATTGGCACACCCGCCAACCTCCCTGGCAGCCAGCGAAACATCCCGCCTGCGGCGGCGCCATACACTCTCCTGGGATGTTCCCAACCATAACAAAAGGAGTGTTCATGACTGCCGGCACCGTACCCCTGCTAGCCAGTGTCCAGCGTTTTCTCGGACGCCAACACGGCCTGTACATCAATGGCGGCTGGCGGCCGTCCACCTCCAGCCAGACCCTTACCGTCTTCAACCCGGCCAACGGCCAACCCATTGCCGTGACCCCCGATGCCAGCGCCGAGGATGTCGACCAGGCCGTGCAATCGGCGCATCGGGCGTTCGTCAGTGGCGTGTGGGCGCGCCGCGCCCCGGCCGAGCGCGAGCGTATCCTGCTGCGCTACGCCGACTTGCTCGAACAGCACGGTGAAGAGCTGGCCCAGCTCGAAACCCTGGAACAAGGCAAGTCGATCAACATCGCCCGCGCCTTCGAAGTCGGCAGTACCCTGAACTGGATGCGCTACACCGCCGGCCTCACCACCAAGATCTGCGGGCGCACCCTGGATGTGTCGATCCCGGTGCCTGAAGGCGCCCGCTACACCGCCTATACGCGCAAGGAGCCGGTCGGCGTGGTGGCTGGCATCGTGCCGTGGAACTTCCCGCTGATGATCGGCATGTGGAAGGTGATGCCCGCCCTGGCGGCCGGCTGCTCGATCGTCATCAAGCCCTCCGAGATCACCCCGTTGACCCTGATGCGCATGGCCGAGCTGGCCACCGAGGCCGGCATCCCGGACGGCGTGTTCAACCTGATCACCGGCAGCGGCAGCGTATGCGGCAGCGCCCTCACCAGCCACCCGCGGGTGGCGAAGATCAGCTTTACCGGCTCTACCGCCACCGGCAAGCACATTGCCCGTTCGGCGGTCGACCGCCTGACGCGCCTGTCACTGGAGCTGGGTGGCAAGAACCCGGCCATCGTGCTGGCCGACGCCGATCCGCAGCAGGTGATCGAAGGCCTGATGATGGGCAGCTTCCTCAACCAGGGGCAGGTGTGCGCCGCCAGTTCGCGTATCTATGTCGAGGCGCCGCTGTTCGACCGCCTGGCAGCGGACTTCGAGCAGGCGATCAAGGGGTTGAGCGTAGGCCCGGGCCTGGACCCCAGCGCGCAGATCAACGCCCTGGCTTCCGGCGCGCACCAGCAGTCGGTGCAGGCCTACCTGGCCGATGCCCGCGAGCAGGGCGCGCAGATCATCAGCGGTGCCAGCGCGCCGGATGCCAATGGCTACTACGTCAGCCCGTCATTGATCCTCAACCCCGACGACAACCTGCGCCTGACCCGCAGCGAAGTGTTCGGCCCGGTGCTGAGCCTGACCCGCGTGGCCGATGTGGAAGAAGCGCTGGCCCGCGCCAACGACAGCGACTATGGCCTGACCGCCAGCCTGTGGACCACCAGCCTCAAGTCGGCCATGGACCTCACCCCGCGCATCGAGGCCGGCACCGTATGGGTCAACAGCCACACCCTGATCGATGCCAACATGCCGTTTGGCGGCTTCAAGCAATCCGGTACCGGGCGTGATTTCGGCGTCGACTGGCTGGACGCCTTCACCGAGACCAAGTCGGTGTGCATCCGCCACTGAGGCGGCTGGCAGGCCGCAGGCGCTCAGCTGTAGCGCTTGCGGTACTCGCCGGGGGACACGCCGAAGCGCTGCTTGAACGCGGTGGTGAAGTAGCTGCTGTTGGAGAAGCCCCAGGTGTACCCCAGCGCCGACAGCTTGAGGGTCGACTGCGGGTTGCGCAGGGTTTCGGCGCAGATGTCCAGGCGCCGGTTCTTGATGTACTGCGCGATCACCAGGCCCTTCTTGGCGAACACCCGGTACAGCCCGCGCATCGACACGCCGATGTCCCGCGCGATCATCTCCGGGCACAGTGCCTCGTCGGCAATGTGCGTCTCGATCAGCGCCAGGCTTTTGCGAAAGATGCGTTCATGCGGGTCGGGGTTGCTGTCGCTGCCGCACAGTGCCGGGCGCATCAGGCTGATCAGCGCATCGATCACCGCTTCGCTTTCGGCCAGGCTCACCTCGTCCAGCTGGGTCGAGGACAACAGCATCTGCTGGGCGAGCAGGGCGACCGGCGAGCCGGCCGGGATCTTGCGCCCGATCTCCACCGGGGTGAAGCGCAGCAGCTGGTCGACCCGGTCGTGGGGCAGTATCAGCGAGATCTGCTGGGAGGCATCGCCAAAGGTGAAGTCGCTGGGGCGTGCACTGTCGATCAGCAGGATGTCCCCCGGCATCAGCACTTCGCGGGCGTCGTCCTGGGCCATGTTGGCCATGCCCTTGAGCTGGAACACCGCAAAGTACTTGTGTTCGCTGCTGCGCTGCACCTCGCGCGGCGTGCGCAGCAGCCGCGCGTGAGAGCTGCTCACGTGACTGAAGCGCAGGGCGCCCAGCTGGCGGGGGCGAATCTCACCGCTGAACGCATCCCCCAGCGCGGCACCGTCGAACTCGCCGCAGGCATGGTTGATGTCGGCCAGCCATTGCTGGAAGTGCTGCTGGGCAGTAGCGGTATTCATGGGTCACACCTCACACCTGGCATTGTTGTTAGGGTGCATGTGATGGCTGGGGGCACGCGCTGCAGGTTAGCGCAGCCCGCCGAAGCGCCGGTAGAAGTTTTCGCTGGCATCGGGCAGCGGGCCGTCTGCGGTTTCCATCGCACTGCTCAGCCACTGTTCGGCCGGGGCACAGGTCAGTCGATACAGGTTGCGGCACAGCTGGCGTGCGGCGCGGCCCTCCCAGTCGCCCGGCAGCAGTTCGTCGGGCAGGTGCGGGTCGCGCAGCAGCAGCTTGCGGTACTCGTGAATCAGCAGCAGGCGCACCATGAAGCAGTCCATCGGCTGCAGGCTGTCCTGCTCGCGCAGCGCTTGCCACACCGGGCGAAACAGCTGGATGAACTCGCTGTACTGCGCCCCCAGCTCCTCGATACGCCAGCTTTCGCGCACCTGGGCACGCAAGGCGCGGGAGGCCATCACGTCCTGGCCGGTGGTCTCGAACAGGATGGTGTCTTCCAGCGCGTCCAGGTCCAGCAGGGTGGCGTTGATGTCGGTGCGGTCGGCCCGCGGGCTGGCCAGCACCACCGGCGAGATGGCGCCAAAGCCCTGCCATTCGAGCTCTTCGCGCACCTGCTTGCGCTTGTCGGCAGACAGCTGGGTGAGCATCGCCAGGTGCCAGGAGCCATCCCACTGCGGCACCACCGAGCTGTACACCCGCTTGAAGGCCTTGTCGAAACGCCGCCGCCCGGCACCGGTGAGGCTGTAGTAGCTGCGCCGGCCGACCTTTTCGGCGGTCAGCCAGCCTTCCTTGGTCAGGCGGAACATCGAGGTGCGGATCAGCCGCTCGTTGATACCGAAGGGCTCGAGCAACTGGATCAGGCTGCCCAGCCACACGGTGCCGCCGTGGGGTTCGATGGCATCGCCATACAGGGTGACGATCAGCGAACTGGCACGGATCGGGATCTGTTCCTGGAAACGGGTGACGAGCTGATTGAGGGGCGCGAGCGACGACATGGAGGATCCGCTGGGTGAAACCCCGGAATATAACTGCCGTTTGTCCTTCAAGGCCAGCGTTGCCGCCGGCACTTCAGGCCGTGTGGTTTTTCGGGCGGAACGTACTGTCGCTGACACGTCTGCGGTCCTGTTCGGGTTGGCTCAAGGGGCTGCATTCCACCATCTGCTCCAGGCAGCGCCGGGTCAGTGCGTGGTACTCGCCCGTGCCGCCCTGCTTCCAGTGCACTTCAGCGTCGCTCAGGCTGCGTTTGACCTGGGCCGGCGAGCCCACCACCAGCGAGCGGGGCGGGCAGTCGAAGCCGGCCTTGACGAAGGCGGTGGCACCGACGATCGAGCAGGCACCGATCACGGCGCCGTCCATGACCACCGCATTCATGCCCACCAGCGCATCGGCACCGATGCGGCAACCGTGCAGCACGGCGCCGTGGCCCACGTGCCCGTTGCGCTCGATCACCGTGTCGCTGTCGGGGAAGCCGTGCATCACGCAGGTGTCCTGCAGGTTGGCGCCCTGTTCGAGAATGATGCGTCCGAAATCGCCGCGCAGGCTGGCCAGCGGGCCTACATAGCAGTCGGGGCCGACGATCACGTCGCCAATCAGCACCGCCGAAGGGTGCACGTAGGCGCTGGGGTCGATGACCGGGGTGATTCCGCCAAGGCTGTAGCAGGTCATGTCGGTTTCCTGTGGACGGGGATGACAGCGAATATAACGTATTGTTACTTGTTTGCAATGCTTCGATGTATCGCTTCTTGGCGCTTTACTCGCTATAAGCGCAGTGTTTGCTGGGTTTGTTTGGCACGCATGGAAAACAAACAGACACATACTAGTCACAGTAATGTTGATTTTGTGTATCGTATTGTGGCTATACTTTGCCGCAATCGGCCTCGACCCAACAATAACAGCCAGCCTCGACTGGCCCGTGCGGTGACCGTCATGCCTGACACCCTGTTGCTTGATAACTCCCACGCCGGCATCTGCCTGGTGACGCTGCACCGCCCCGAGGTGCTCAATGCCCTCAACACCCGCCTGCTCGGCGAGCTGGCAGCCGAACTCGAGCGCCTGGAGTGTGACGACAGCTGCCGCGCCGTGGTGCTCACCGGCAGCCGCAAGGCGTTTGCCGCCGGCGCCGACATCAACGAGATGGCCGAGCGCGATGCGGTGGGCATCCTCAACGACCCGCGTGTTGCCTGTTGGCAGCAGATCAGCCGCTTCAGCAAGCCCCTGGTGGCGGCCGTCAACGGCTTTGCCCTGGGCGGTGGCTGCGAGCTGGCGATGCACGCCGACATCATCGTGGCGGGCGTGGATGCGCGTTTCGGCCAGCCGGAAATCAACCTGGGCATCATGCCTGGCGCCGGCGGTACCCAGCGTCTGCTGCGCGCGGTGGGCAAGTCCATGGCCATGCAGATGGTGCTCACCGGCGAGCCCATCGATGCGCGCACCGCGCAACAGGCCGGCCTGGTCAGCGAAATCACCCAACCCGAATTCACCGTCGAGCGCGCCGTGCAGATCGCCCAGGCCATCGCGCGCAAGGCCCCGCTGGCCGTGCGCCTGGCCAAGGAATCGCTGCTCAAGGCCATGGACACCGACCTTGCCAGCGGCCTGCGTTTCGAGCGCCACACCTTCACCGTGCTGGCCGCCACCGATGACCGGCGCGAGGGCATCAGTGCCTTTCGCGAAAAACGCGCCCCGGTGTTCACCGGCCGCTGAGTGCGCCGGCCCCTTTTACTTCAACCTTGCGAGCGGTACTGGTCATGACCTTCGAGCACATTCTTTTCGACATAGACGACGGCGTGGCCTTTCTGCGCCTGAACCGTCCCGAGCAACTCAACAGCTTCAACGCGCAGATGCACGCCGAAGTGAAGGAGGCGCTCAAGCAGGTACGCGCCAATGCCCAGGTGCGTGTGCTGCTGCTTACCGGTGAAGGGCGCGGCTTCTGTGCCGGGCAGGACCTGTCCGACCGCAACGTCGCGCCCGGTGCGCAGATGCCCGACCTGGGCGAGTCCATCGAAAAATTCTACAACCCGCTGATTCGCGCCCTGCGCGATTTACCGCTGCCGGTGATCTGCGCGGTCAACGGCGTGGCCGCCGGCGCCGGGGCGAACATCCCGCTGGCCTGCGACCTGGTGCTGGCGGCGCGGTCGGCCAGCTTCATCCAGGCGTTCTGCAAACTCGGCCTGGTGCCCGACTCGGGCGGTACCTGGTTCCTGCCGCGGCTGGTCGGCGTGGCGCGGGCCAAGGCCCTGGCGCTGCTGGGCAACAAGCTGTCGGCCGAGCAGGCCGAGCAGTGGGGGCTGATCTACCGCTGCGTCGACGACGAGGCCCTGCGCGACGAGGCCCTGGGCCTGGCGCGACAGCTGGCGACACAGCCCACCTCGGGCCTGGCACTGATCAAGCGCGGGCTCAATGCCAGCCTGGACAACAGCCTTGACCAGCAACTGGACCTGGAGCGCGACCTGCAACGCCTGGCCGGGCGCAGCGAGGACTACCGCGAGGGCGTGGCCGCCTTCATGGCCAAGCGCGCCCCCGTGTTCAAGGGGTGCTGAGCATGAGCGCACTGGACACAAGCGTTGTGGTGGCGGTGATCGGTGCCGGGGCCATGGGCGCCGGCATTGCCCAGGTGGCGGCGCAGGCCGGGCATCCGGTGCTGCTGCACGACAGCCGCCCGGGGGCGGCGAGCGCGGCCATCGAGGGGCTGGGTGTGCAACTGGGCAAGCGGGTGGAGAAGGGCAAGCTCGACCCCGCGCAGCGCGAGGCCACCCTGGCGCGCCTGCACGCGGTGCAGGCGCTCGACGAGCTGGCGGACGCTGGGCTGGTGATCGAGGCCATCGTCGAGAACCTCGACGCCAAGCGCGAGCTGTTCGCTCGCCTGGAAGCAATCTGCACGGCCGACTGCGTGCTGGCCAGCAACACCTCGTCGCTGTCGATCACCCGCATCGCGGCCGGCCTGGCGCGGCCCGAGCGGGTCGTGGGTGTGCACTTCTTCAACCCCGCGCCGGTCATGGCGCTGGTCGAGATCGTCTCGGGGCTGGCCACGGCGCCGCAGGTAGCGGCCAGCTTGTATGCAACGGCCAGGGCCTGGGGCAAGGCGCCGGTGCATGCCAGCTCCAGCCCGGGCTTCATCGTCAACCGCGTGGCGCGTCCGTTCTATGCCGAAAGCCTGCGCCTGTTGCAGGAGGGGGCGGCCGAGTGCGCCACGCTGGATGCGCTGATGCGCGAGGCCGGCGGCTTTCGCATGGGTGCGTTCGAGCTGACCGACCTGATCGGGCATGACGTCAACTACGCGGTCACCTGTTCGGTGTTCGATGCCTATTACGGCGACATGCGCTTCCAGCCGTCGCTGATCCAGGCGGCGCTGGTGGATGCCGGCCGGCTGGGACGCAAGAGCGGGCAGGGGTTCTATGACTATGGGCCCTCGGCCGCGCGCCCGGTGGTCAGCGAGCTGCGCAGTGGTTTGCGCATCGAGGCCTGTGAAGTCGAAGGCGACCTGGGCATTGCGCAGGGCTTGCTGGCGCGTATCGAGGCGCACGGCATCAAGGTGTCGCGGGCCCCGTCGCGGGTCGAGCCCGCGCCCACCGGTCGTTGTGGGAGCGGGCTTGACCCGCGATGCGGGCACGCAGTCATACGCGTGGGCGACGCCGTGCTGGCCCTGACCGACGGTCGCCTAGCCAGCCAGCGTGCCCGCGACGAAGGCTTGCACAACCTCGTGCTGTTCGACCTGGCGCTGGACTACGCCACCGCTGGGCGCATCGGCATCAGCTGGTCCGCCGACACCACCCCCGCTGCCCGCGACCAGGCTGTGGCCTTGCTGCAGGCCGCGGGCCTGGTGGTCAGCCCGCTGGCCGACGTGCCGGGGCTGCTGGTGATGCGCACCGTGGCCATGCTTGCCAACGAAGCCGCCGACGCGGTGCTGCAGGGCGTGGCCACGGCGGCGGATGTCGACCTGGCCATGCGCAAGGGCGTGAACTACCCCCAAGGCCCGCTGGCCTGGGCCGACGCCATCGGCCCGACGCAGGTGCTGGCGGTACTCGACAATCTGCAGGCCGCCTACGGCGAAAGCCGCTACCGGCCATCACTGCTGCTGCGGCGCACGGTCGCCGAGGGGAGGGCATTGCATGACTGACCTGAACGCCACCGAGCTTGCCAGCCAATGTGCCCAGGCCATGCTCGCCCGTGACCGCGCCAGCCTCGCGCTGGGCATGCAACTGCTGAGCGTCGCGCCGGGCAGGGCGCGCCTGAGCATGCCGGTGCGCGCCGACATGATCCAGGGCCATGGCACCTGCCATGGCGGCTACATCTTCACCCTGGCCGACTCGGCGTTTGCCGTGGCCTGCAACACCTACAACCAGGTCACCATCGGCCTGGGCTGCAGCATCGACTACATCGCCCCGGCACTGATGGGCGACACGCTCAATGCAAGTTGCGTCGAGCAGAGCCGTGGTGGACGCACCGGCAACTACGACGTGCGTGTGGAAAACCAGAACGGGCAGCTGATCGCGCTGTTCCATGGCAAATCTTACAAGGTGCAAGGCACAGTGCTTGCCCAGGAGACCGCAGATGAATGACGCCCTTATCATCGACGCCGTGCGCACCCCCATCGGGCGCTATGCCGGCGCGCTGAGCACGGTACGTGCCGACGACCTGGGCGCGGTGCCGCTGCGTGCGCTGATGGCGCGCCACCCGCAGGTGGACTGGTCACAGGTGGACGACGTGCTGTTCGGCTGCGCCAACCAGGCCGGCGAAGACAATCGCAACGTGGCGCGCATGTCGGCGCTGCTGGCCGGCCTGCCGATAGAAGTGCCGGGCACCACGGTCAACCGCCTGTGCGGCTCGGGCATGGACGCCATCGGCCTGGGCGCACGCTCGATCCGCAGTGGCGAAGCCGGCCTGCTGCTGGTGGGCGGGGTGGAGTCGATGTCGCGCGCACCGCTGGTGATGGGCAAGGCCGAACAGGCCTTCTCGCGCCAGGCGCAACTGTACGACACCACCATTGGCTGGCGCTTCGTCAACGCCGCGATGGAAAAGGCGTATGGTATCGACTCGATGCCGGAGACTGCCGAAAACGTCGCCGCACAGTTCGGCATTTCCCGTGCCGACCAGGACGCCTTCGCCCTGCGCAGCCAGCAACGTGCGGCGGCTGCCCAGGCCAGCGGGCGCCTGGCGCAGGAGATCGTGCCGGTGTCGATTGCCCAGCGCAAAGGCGAGCCCAGGCGCGTCGAGCACGACGAACACCCGCGTGGCGACACCACGCTGCAGATGCTGCAACGCCTGGGTACGCCGTTTCGCGAGGGCGGCAGTGTCACGGCGGGCAATGCCTCGGGGGTCAACGACGGTGCCTGTGCGCTGCTGCTGGCAAGCCCGGCGCAGGCTGCGCGCTTCGGGCTCAAGGCCCGTGGGCGGGTGGTGGCGATGGCCACGGCCGGCGTCGAGCCGCGCATCATGGGCATCGGCCCGGTGCCGGCCACGCGCAAGGTACTGGAACTGGCCAACCTGAACCTGGCCGACATGGATGTCATCGAGCTGAACGAAGCCTTCGCCGCGCAGGGCCTGGCGGTGCTGCGCGAGCTCGGGCTGGCTGACGACGACCCGCGGGTCAACCCCAATGGCGGCGCCATCGCCCTGGGGCATCCGCTGGGCATGAGCGGCGCTCGCCTGGTGACCACCGCACTGGTGGAACTGGAGCAGCGCGGCGGGCGGTACGCGCTGTGCACGATGTGCATCGGCGTGGGGCAGGGTATCGCGATGATCATCGAGCGAACCTGAGCCGGCAATACAGCGGGAGCCGTGCAGCTCCCACACTCGGGCCCGTCAGGGGCTGAACCATAAAAAGAATCAGAGTGAACACATGAACATGGCCGCCTTGAACACTGCTGTACTCGACCCGCTGGAGACCGCCAGCATCGACGAACTGCGCCAGCACCAGCTTGACCGCCTGCGCTGGAGCCTGTCCCACGCCTACCAGAACGTGCCGCTGTACCGCCAGCGCTTCGACCAGTTGGGGGTGCACCCCGACGAGGTGCGTTCGCTGGACGACCTGGCCCGATTCCCGTTCACCACCAAGACCGACCTGCGCGACAACTACCCCTACGGCATGTTCGCCGTGCCCATGCATGACGTGGTGCGGGTGCACGCCTCCAGCGGCACCACCGGCAAGCCGACGGTGGTGGGCTACACGCAGAACGATATCGACACCTGGGCCAACGTGGTGGCGCGCTCGATCCGCGCCGCGGGCGGGCGCAAGGGCGACAAGGTGCATGTGTCGTACGGCTACGGGCTGTTCACCGGCGGGCTGGGCGCGCATTACGGCGCCGAACGCCTGGGCTGCACGGTGATCCCGATGTCGGGCGGGCAGACCGAGAAGCAGGTGCAGCTGATCAACGACTTTCAGCCGGACATCATCATGGTCACGCCCTCGTACATGCTCAACCTGGCCGACGAGATCGAGCGTCAGGGGCTGGACCCGCACAAGCTGGCGCTGCGCCTGGGGATCTTCGGTGCCGAGCCGTGGACCGACGAGCTGCGCCGCTCCATCGAGCAGCGCATGGGCATCACCGCGCTGGATATCTACGGGCTGTCGGAAATCATGGGCCCGGGCGTGGCCATGGAGTGCGCCGAGACCAAGGACGGGCCGACCCTCTGGGAAGACCACTTCTACCCCGAAATCATCGACCCGGTGACCGGTGCGGTGCTGCCCGACGGGCAGATGGGCGAGCTGGTGTTCACCTCGCTGAGCAAGGAGGCGCTGCCGATGATCCGCTACCGCACCCGCGACCTGACGCGACTGTTGCCCGGCACCGCGCGGCCAATGCGGCGCATCGACAAGATCACCGGGCGCAGCGACGACATGCTGATCGTGCGTGGGGTCAACGTGTTCCCGACCCAGGTCGAGGAACAGGTTCTGAAAATAAAACAGTTTTCAGAGTGCTATGAGATTTATCTGTATCGTGATGGAAATCTCGACACGGTGGATGTGCACGTGGAACTGCGTGCCGAATGCCAGCACTACGACGAGGCGCAGCGCAGGCTGCTGACTGCCGAGCTGGGCAAGCAGATCAAGACCTACATCGGCATCAGCACGCGCATTGTGCTGCAGCCGTTGGGCACGCTGAAACGTTCGGAAGGCAAGGCCTGTCATGTGTACGACAAGCGTCTGGCCAGCTGATAGCTGATGGCTGCCGAAGCCCCGACCTGGTCGGGGCTTTTTTTTGTTCTTGGGTAAAGCGTGTTCCTGTGGGAGCGGGCTTGACCCGCGATGGAGCGCGTAGCGGTCCGCTTTCAGAGCAAAGCGATACAAAAAAACATTAGATACACTAAAAAGCTGTTTGATATTGAATTGTGTATCGCTTATAAATACTCCCATGCCCAACCAGCCTTGAGGCGGGAGCCCGAACATGTACGCACAGCTTGTCGAAACCGGCGTCAAACGCATCAAGTCCCTGGACGAGATGTCGCCCCAGGAACGTGCCTTCCAGGAAAAGATCGACGCCGAAATCAAGATCGAAGCCAAGAACTGGATGCCCGACGCCTACCGTCAGACCCTCATCCGCCAGATTTCCCAGCACGCCCACTCCGAGATCGTCGGCATGCTGCCCGAGGGCAACTGGGTCACCCGTGCCCCGACCCTCAAGCGCAAGCTGCAGCTGATGGCCAAGATCCAGGACGAAGCCGGCCACGGCCTGTACCTGTACAGCGCCATGGAAACCCTGGGCGCCGATCGCGACGAAGAGATCGCCAAGCTGCACAGCGGCAAGGCCAAGTACTCCAGCATCTTCAACTACCCGACCCTCAACTGGGCCGACATGGGCGCGGTGGGCTGGCTGGTGGATGGCGCCGCCATCGTCAACCAGGTGGTGCTGCAGCGCACCTCCTACGGCCCCTACGCACGGGCCATGGTGCGCATCTGCAAGGAAGAGAGCTTTCACCAGCGCCAGGGCTACGAGATTCTGCTGACCATGATGCGCCACGGCACCCAGGCCCAGAAGGACATGGTGCAGGACGCGATCAACCGCCTGTGGTGGCCGGCGCTGATGATGTTCGGCCCCAGCGACGACAACTCGCCCAACAGCGCGCAGTCGATGGCCTGGAAGATCAAGCGCCAGAGCAACGACGAACTGCGCCAGCGCTTCGTCGACCAGACCATCCCGCAGCTCGAACTGCTGGGCTGCACCGCCCCCGACCCCGACCTGAAGTGGAACGCCGAGCGCGGCCACTACGATTTCGGCGCCATCCAGTGGCAGGAATTCTTCGACGTGCTCAAGGGCAACGGCCCGTGCAACCAGGAACGCCTGGCCACCCGGCGCAATGCCATCGAAAGCGGCGCCTGGGTGCGTGAAGCCGCCGTCGCCTACGCCCGCAAACAACAGAACAAGAACGCCGCCTGAACCGGCGACTGATGGGAGATACACGATGTCTGTCTGGACCCTCTACGAAGTGTTCGTGCGCAGCAAGCACGGCCTGAACCACAAGCATGTGGGCAGTGTGCATGCCGCCGACGACGCCATGGCCATCGAGAACGCCCGCGAGCTGTACACCCGCCGCAGCGAAGGCGTAAGCCTGTGGGTGGTGCCCTCGGCGCTGATCGTGGCCTCCTCGCCGGACGAGAAGGACCCGCTGTTCGACCCGGCCGACGACAAGGTCTACCGGCACGCCAGCTTCTACGAGCTGCCCGACGAAGTCGGACACATGTGAGGTCGACCATGAACAGCACCCAAGACGATCTGATCCATTACCTGCTGCTGCTGGGCGACAGCGCCCTGATCCAGGGCCAGCGCCTGTGCGAGTGGTGCGGCAAGGCGCCGGCCATCGAGGAAGAGCTGGCGCTGATGAACGTCGGCCTGGACCTGGTGGGCCAGGCGCGCAACTGGCTGGACTACGCCGCCGAGCTGCTGGCCGACGGCCGCGATGCCGACGACCTGGCGTTTCGCCGCGACGAGCGCGCCTACCGCAACCTGCTGCTGGTGGAGCAGCCCAACGGCGATTTCGCCGTGACCATGGCCAAGCAGTTCCTGTTCGACGCCTGGCACCTGCAGGTGCTCAAGGGCCTGTGCGACTCCACCGACCTGCGCATCGCCGGCATCGCCGCCAAGGCGCTCAAGGAGGTTACCTACCACCTGCGTCGCTCCAGTGAATGGGTGCAGCGCCTGGGTGGCGGCACCGACGAAAGTCGCCGGCGCATGCTCGCGGCCATCACGCAGGTGTGGCGCTTCACCGTGGAGTTGGCCAGCGGCAGCGAGGCTGAAACCCGCCTGGCCGCAGCGGGCATCGGCGCCGACCCGGCGCAGGTCGGCGCGGCATGGCTGCACCAGGTCGAGGCCACCTTCGCCTCGGTCGAACTGCCGCTGCCGCCTGCGGCCAGCCACTTCTACCTCAGCGGGCGTACCGGCATGCACACCGAGCACCTGGGCATCCTGCTGGCCGAAATGCAGTTTTTGCCACGGGCCTACCCCGATGCAACCTGGTGAGCTGATCGCCAGCGACCACGGTGCGCGGGCACTGCGGGCCGATGACCTGAGCCACGCCTGGACGGTGCTGGAGCAGGTGATGGACCCGGAAGTGCCGGTGGTCAGCGTGGTCGACCTCGGGATAGTGCGCGACCTGCACTGGCAGGCCGGCCACCTGCACCTTGTGGTCACGCCGACCTATTCGGGCTGCCCGGCCACCGAGGTGATCGAGGGCGATATTCGCCAGGCGCTGGAGCAGGCAGGGTTCGCCGCGCCGTGCCTGGAGCGGCGCCTGACGCCGGCCTGGAGCACCGACTGGATCACCGAGCAGGGGCGCGAGCGCCTGCGTGCCTATGGCATCGCGCCGCCCGTGGGCAGTGCCAGCAAGCGCAGCCTGCTGGGCGAAAGCCCGCAGGTGCTGTGCCCGGTGTGCGCCAGCAGCCACACCGAGCTGCTCAGCCAGTTCGGCTCCACGGCCTGCAAGGCCCTGTACCGGTGCCGCGAGTGCCTGGAACCTTTCGACTATTTCAAATGCATCTGAGCGCGCTGGCGCCGTGCAGCGGGAGAACAGCATGAGTCAATTTCACAGCCTGACCATCAAGGATGTGCGCGCCGAGACCCGCGATGCGGTGTCGATTGCCTTCGAGGTGCCGGCGCACCTGCAGGACGATTTCCGTTTCACCCAGGGCCAGTACCTGGTGATGCGCACGCAACTGGACGACGAGGAAGTGCGCCGTTCGTACTCGATCTGCAGCGGCGTGGAAGACGGCGAGCTGCGCGTGGCGATCAAGCGCGTGGCCGGCGGGCGCTTCTCGGCGTTTGCCAACGAGGTGCTCAAGGTCGGCCACCGCCTCGAAGTGATGCCGCCTTCGGGCAGCTTCCATGTGCCACTGGACCCGACCCGTCGCGGCAACTACCTGGCGGTGGCGGCGGGCAGCGGCATCACGCCGATCCTGTCGATCATCAAGACCACCCTGGAGCGCGAACCCGACAGTCGCTTCACCTTGCTCTACGGCAACCGCTCAAGCTCCGGCGCGCTGTTTCGCGACAAGCTCGAAGACCTGAAGAACCGCTACCTGCAACGCCTGAACCTGATCTTCGTGTTCAGCCGCGAGCAGCAGGACGTGGACCTGTACAACGGGCGCATCGACGCCGACAAGTGCGGTCAGCTGTTCTCGCGCTGGCTCGACCCCAGGGCGCTGGACGCCGCCTTCATCTGCGGCCCGCAGGCGATGACCGAGACCGTGCGCGACAGCCTCAAGGCCAATGGCATGGCGGGGGAGAAGATCCATTTCGAGCTGTTTGCAGCGGCGGGCGACGAACGCAAGCGTGAAGCCCGCGAGGCGGCGCGCCAGCTGGACGCCGCCGTCAGCCAGATCACCGTGATCAGCGACGGTCGGGCGCTGGCCTTCGACCTGCCGCGCAACACCGTCAGCGTGCTGGATGCCGGCAATGCCATCGGCGCCGAGCTGCCGTACTCGTGCAAGGCCGGGGTGTGCTCGACCTGCAAGTGCAAGGTCATCGAAGGGGAGGTGGAGATGGACAGCAACCACGCCCTGGAGGACTACGAAGTGGCGGCGGGGTATGTGCTGTCGTGCCAGACGTACCCGGTCAGCGACAGGGTGGTGCTGGACTTCGATCAGGTCTGATACCGCGTCGACTCAATCGCGGGTCAAGCCCGCTCCCACAGGTACAGCACCGGTCTTGAGGAGAGTGCAGACCCTGTGGGAGCGGGCTTGACCCGCGATGAGGCCCGCCCGAACACCGCAACACCTGTGTGCCCTGAAAACTAAAACAACAACACCAAGAGAGCGCCCCAATGACCCCCGAAGACATCGACAGCATCTGCAAGCACCCCGACTTCAAGCAACTGGTACGGCGCAAGCAGCGCCTGAACTGGTCGCTGACCCTGGCCATGCTGGTCATCTACTACGGCTTCGTGCTGCTGGTGGCGTTCTCCCCCAGCACCCTGGGGCAATCGCTCAGCGGCGGCGTGACCACCGTCGGCATGCTGGTCGGCGTGCTGGTGGTGCTGGTGTCCTTCGGCCTCACCGGGATCTACGTGTACCGCGCCAACAACGTGCTCGACCCGCTCAACGACAAGGTCCGCCAGGAGTGCGCGAAATGAACTGGACAGCCATCAGCATGTTCCTGCTGTTCGTCGTGTTCACCCTGGGCATCACCCGCTGGGCCGCACAGCGCACCCGTTCGGCCAGTGACTTCTACACCGCAGGCGGCGGCCTCACCGGCTTTCAGAACGGCCTGGCCATCGCCGGCGACATGATCAGCGCCGCCTCGTTCCTGGGCATTTCCGCGATGATGTTCCTCAACGGCTATGACGGCCTGCTGTACGCCCTGGGCGTGCTGGCCGGCTGGCCGATCATCCTGTTCCTGATTGCCGAGCGCCTGCGCAACCTGGGCAAGTACACCTTCGCCGACGTGGTGTCGTACCGCCTGGACCAGACCCCGGTACGCCTGACCTCGGCCCTGGGCACCCTGACCGTGGCACTGATGTACCTGGTGGCGCAGATGGTCGGCGCCGGCAAGCTGATCGAGCTGCTGTTCGGCATCAGCTACCTGTATGCGGTGATGCTGGTGGGCGTGCTGATGGTGTTCTACGTGACCTTCGGCGGCATGCTCGCCACCACCTGGGTACAGATCATCAAGGCTGTGCTGCTGCTCTCGGGCACCAGCTTCATGGCGTTCATGGTGCTCAAGCACTTTGGTTTCAGCACCGAGGCGATGTTCAGCGCCGCCACCGAGGTGCACGCCAAGGGCACCGCGATCATGGCCCCGGGCGGGCTGCTGTCCAACCCCATCGACGCGATTTCCCTGGGCCTGGGCATGATGTTCGGCACCGCCGGGCTGCCGCATATCCTGATGCGCTTCTTCACCGTGAGTGACGCCAAGCAAGCGCGCAAGAGCGTGTTCTACGCCACCGGTTTCATCGGCTACTTCTACCTGCTGCTGATCATGGTGGGCTTCGGCGCCATCGTGATGGTCGGCACCGACGCAAGCTACCGCGACGTCAACGGCGCGATCATCGGCGGCGGCAACATGATCGCCGTGCACCTGGCCCAGGCCGTGGGCGGCAACCTGTTCCTGGGCTTCATCTCGGCCGTGGCCTTCGCCACCATCCTGGCGGTGGTGGCCGGGCTGGCGTTGTCCGGCGCCTCGGCGGTGTCCCATGACCTGTACGCCTGCGTGATCCGCAAGGGCCAGGCCACCGAGAAGCAAGAGATGCGCGTGTCGCGAATCGCCACCCTGGCCATCGGCGTGCTGGCGATCATCCTGGGCCTGATGTTCGAGTCGCAGAACATCGCGTTCCTGTCCGGGCTGGTGCTGGCGATTGCCGCCTCGGTGAATTTCCCGGTGCTGTTCCTCTCGATGTACTGGAAGGGCCTGACCACCCGTGGCGCGGTGATCGGCAGCATGAGCGGGCTGGTCTCGGCCATCGTGCTGCTGGTGCTCAGCCCGGCGGTGTGGGTCAACGTGCTGCACAACGAAACGGCGCTGTTCCCCTACAGCAACCCGGCGCTGTTCTCCATGAGCCTGGCGTTCCTGGGCGCCTGGGTGTTCTCGGTCACCGACACCTCGGAGCGGGCAGCGCAGGAACGCGGCCGCTACCTGGCGCAGTTCATCCGCTCGATGACCGGCATCGGTGCCGCAGGCGCAAGCAAACACTAATAAACCAAAACGATTGTCGGGTATAAAAATAATGAACCACATTCGCTTCATGCCGGCTTCGCTGCTGGCCGGCTTTGCCTTGCCCCTGGTCGCCGCGCCGGCCCTGGCCGACTTCATCGACGACAGCCATGCCAAGGTCGAGTTGCGCAACCACTACATCAATCGCGATTTTCGCCAGAGCAACGCGCCGCAATCCAAGGCCGAGGAGTGGGCCCAGGGCTTTACCGTGAAGTTCGAGTCCGGCTTCACCGATGGCCCGATCGGGGTAGGCGTCGACGCCATGGGGCAACTGGGCATCAAGCTCGACTCCAGCCGTGATCGGCGCGGCACCGGGCTGCTGCCGTTCGGGCCCGACAGCCTGGAACCGGCCGACGACTACAGCGAGCTGGGCCTGACCGCCAAGCTGCGCGCCTCAAAGAGCGTGCTGCGCCTGGGTACCTTGCAGCCGATCCTGCCGGTGGTGGTATACAACGACACCCGCCTGCTGGCCGCCAGCTTTCAGGGCGGCCTGCTGACCAGCCAGGAGATCGACGGCCTGACGTTCAACGCCGGGCGGCTGACCAAGGCCAACCTGCGCGATTCCTCCAGCCGCGACGACATCGGCTACGGCGCGGCCAGCAGCGACCGCTTCGATTTTGGTGGCGGCACCTATGCCTTCACCCCGCAACTGAACCTGACCTACTACTACGCCAAGCTCGATCAGATCTACCGTCAGCAGTTCGTCGGCCTGGTGCACACCCAACCGCTGGGCGAGGGCCTGAGCCTGCGCAGCGACCTGCGCTATTTCGACAGCCGTGGCGACGGCGCCGAGCGGGCAGGGCGCATCGACAACCGCAACTTCAACGGCATGTTCACCCTGGCCAGCGGCGCGCACAAGGTCAGTGCCACCTTCCAGCAGATGTCGGGCGACAGCGCCTTCCCGTTCCTCAACGGCGGCGACCCGTACACCGTCAACCTGGTGACCTACAACACCTACACCCGTGCCGGGCTCGACTCCTGGCAACTGCGCTACGACTACGACTTCGTCGCCCTGGGCATTCCGGGCCTGAGTTTCATGACCCGCTACACCGACGGGCGTCATGCCAGGACCGCGACCGTGGACAACGGCCGCGAGCGCGAACGCGACACCGACATCACCTACGTGGTGCAGAGCGGCCCGTTGAAGAACGTCAGCCTGCGCTGGCGCAACGTCACCTTCCGCTCAGGCAACGGCTTGACCAACAGCCTGGACGAGAACCGCCTGATCATCGGCTACACCCTGGCGCTGTGGTAAGCGCGCCCCTTAAAAGAACCGGAGGACACCTCATGTCTGTTGCCCCAACCTTGCAAAGCTTCATCGCCGGCCGCTGGCTCGGCCAGCATGGCGCGCAGCCGCTGCGCAGCGCCCTGGACGGGCACGTATTGGCGTACAGCCATGAAGAGCGGCCCGACTTTGCCGAAGCCATCGAGCATGCGCGCCGTGAGGGCCTGCGCAGCCTGATGGCGATGGACTTCCAGCAGCGTGCCGCGCGGCTCAAGGCCCTGGCGCTGTACCTGGCCGAGCGCAAGGAACAGCTCTACGCACTGTCCCACCACAGCGGCGCAACCCGCGCCGACAGCTGGATCGACATCGAGGGCGGCAACGCCACGCTGTTCGCCTATGCCGGCATCGGCAGCCGCGAACTGCCCTCGGGCAACCTGCTGCACGAAGGCCCGGCCATCCCGCTGGGCAAGCAGGGCACCTTCGCCGGCAGCCACATCCTGGTGCCGCGTGCGGGGCTTGCGGTGCACATCAACGCGTTCAACTTCCCGATCTGGGGCATGCTTGAAAAGTTCGCACCGACCTTTCTGGCCGGCATGCCGTGCATCGTCAAGCCGGCCACCTCCACCAGCTACCTGACCGAGGCGGTGGTGCGCCTGATGGATGAGTCCGGCCTGCTGCCGGCCGGCAGCCTGCAACTGGTGGTGGGCAGCACCGGCGACCTGCTCGACCGCCTGCAAGGCCAGGACGTGGTGACCTTCACCGGTTCTGCCGACACCGCGGCCAAGCTGCGGGTGACCCCGAACCTGATCCGCCACTCGGTGCCGTTCACCGCCGAGGCCGACTCGCTCAACTGCGCGATCCTGGGCCCGGACGTGAAGCCGGACGATGCCGAGTTCGACCTGTACATCAAGGAAGTGGTGCGCGAGATGACCACCAAGGCGGGGCAGAAGTGCACCGCCATCCGCCGCGCCATCGTGCCGGCCAAGCACCTGGACGCCGTGGCCACGCGCCTGCGCGAGCGCCTGAGCAAGGTGGTGGTGGGCGACCCGTCGGTGGAGGGCGTGCGCATGGGCGCGCTGGCTTCCCATGACCAGCAGCGCGATGTGGGCGAGCGGGTGCGCAGTCTGCTGCAGAGCTGCGACCAGCTGTTCGGTGCCAGCGATGGTTTCGAGCCTCGGGGCGAGGGCGTGAGCGAAGGGGCGTTCTTTGCGCCGACCCTGCTGCAGGCACGCGACCCGCACGCCGATGGCGGTGCCCACGACATCGAGGCCTTCGGCCCGGTGAGCACGCTGATGGCCTACGACGATCTGGATGAAGCGCTGGCGCTGGCCGCGCGCGGCAAGGGCAGCCTGGTGGCCAGCCTGGTGACCGCCGACCGCGAGGTGGCAGCCAAGGCCATTCCGGTGGCTGCAGCCTGGCACGGTCGGTTGCTGATCCTCGACAGCGAGGCGGCGGCGGAGTCCACCGGGCACGGTTCGCCCTTGCCGCAGCTCAAGCACGGCGGCCCTGGGCGTGCCGGTGGCGGCGAAGAGCTGGGCGGGCTGCGGGCGGTCAAGCACTACCTGCAGCGTGCGGCAGTGCAGGGTTCGCCGAGCATGCTGATGGCGGTGACCGGCGAGTATGTGCGCGGTGCCCAGGTGTACGAGAGCAAGGTGCACCCGTTCCGTCGTCACTTCGAAGAGCTGCGCATCGGCGAGTCGCTGCTGACCCATCGGCGTACCGTGACCGAAGCGGACCTGGTGAACTTCGGCTGCCTGTCGGGGGATCATTTCTACATGCACTTCGACGACATTGCGGCCAGGCAATCGCAGTTCGGCAAGCGCATTGCGCATGGCTACTTCGTGCTGTCGGCGGCGGCGGGGCTGTTCGTGTCGCCGGGCGAGGGGCCGGTGCTGGCCAACTATGGCCTGGACACCCTGCGTTTCATCAGCCCGGTGGGAATTGGCGACACCATCCAGGCGCGCCTGACCTGCAAGCGCAAGATCGACCAGGGCAAATCCAGCCCGCTGGGCCAGCCGCAAGGGGTGGTGGCGTGGGATGTGGAAGTGACCAACCAGCTGGGTGAGCTGGTGGCCAGCTACGACATCCTGACGCTGGTGCTCAAGCGCCCGGCCTGACCTTGTTCGCCTGTAGGAGCCGGCATTGCCGGCGAAGGGGCATGACTGGCCAGCGTGCCATGTCCTCTTCGCCGGCAAGGCCGGCTCCTACAGGCCAAGGGGCCGGGCCTGCAAACCAATATGGCACGCACACAAAAATACCTGGCACACACGCAAGCGCTTTACCCCCTCCGACTTTGCTCTAATCCCGTCATGGCCTGCCACGCCACTCATTGATCCACCCAGAACGGGATAACAATAAAAAATGAAACGCTTGATGCCGCTTGCCGTGCTCTACGTGTCAACGCTCGCCCACGCCGGCACGCCCGGCAACATCGACGCCAACCGACTGCTCAACGCCAACCAGGACGCCGCCAACTGGCTCGCCCACGGGCGTACCTACGACGAACAACGCTTCAGCCCGCTGACCCGCATCAACGACCAGAACGTCGCCGGGCTTGGCCTGGCCTGGACGCAGAAGCTCGACATCGATCGCGGTACCGAAGCCACCCCCATCGTGGTCGACGGCGTGATGTACACCACCGGTGCCTTCAGCATCGTGTATGCCTTCGACGCCGCCAGCGGCAAGCCGCTGTGGAAGTACGACCCCAAGATCCCCATGGAAAAACTCAGCCAGGGCTGCTGCGACGTGGTCAACCGCGGTGTGGCCGTGTGGCAGGGCAAGGTCTACGTGGGCAGCTTCGATGGGCGCCTGATCGCCCTCGATGCGGCCACCGGCAAGGAGGTGTGGAGCGTCGACACCGTTCTGGACCCCAACAAGAGCTACACCATCACCGGCGCCCCGCGCATCGTCAAAGGCAAGGTGCTGATCGGCAACGGCGGCGCCGAGTTCGGCGTGCGCGGCTATATCACCGCCTACGATGCCGATACCGGCAAGCAGGCCTGGCGCTTCTTCACCGTGCCCGGCGACCCGGCGCTGCCACCGGAAAACGAGGCCATGGCCAAGGCCATGAAAACCTGGAAGGGCAATGGCTGGGTCAAGTGGGGCGGTGGCGGCACCGTTTGGGACTCGATGTCCTACGACCCCGAGCTGGACCTGCTGTACGTGGGCACCGGCAACGGCTCGCCGTGGAACTACCAGTTCCGCAGCCAGGGCGAGGGCGACAACCTGTACCTGTCGTCGATCGTCGCGCTGCGCCCGGAAACCGGCGAATACGTGTGGCACTTCCAGGTGACGCCCGGCGATCGCTGGGATTTCACCGCCACCCAGCAGATCGTGCTGGCCGACATCCAGATCGACGGCAAGACCCGCAAGGTGCTGATGCAGGCACCCAAGAACGGGTTCTTCTACGTGATCGACCGCACCAACGGCGAGTTCATCTCGGGCAACAACTTCGTGCAGGTGAACTGGGCCAGCGGCCTGGACCCCAAGACCGGGCGCCCCATCCTCACCGACCAGGCCGACTACGCCAAGGCGCCGAAGGTGATACAGCCAAGCTTCCTCGGCGGCCACAGCTGGCACCCGATGTCGTACAACCCCAACACCGGCTATGTGTACATTCCGGCCCAGGACACCGTGGCCGAACTCAAGGCCGCCGACAAGCCACTGTTCCTGCCGACCAAGTCGGTGGTGAACTTCGGCCTGGACGTGCCCGACCTGCCGGAAGACCCGAAGGTGTTCAACCAGATCCGCAGCGCCTGGCGCGGGCACCTGATTGCCTGGGACCCGGTCAAACAGCAGGCCGCCTGGACCCACGACTATGTCGAGTCCGGCAACGGCGGCACCCTCAGCACCGCCGGCAACCTGGTGTTCCAGGGCACCTCGGACGGCCGCGTCATGGCCTTCAGCGCCGACAAGGGCAAGCAGCTGTGGGAGCACCGCGCCAACTCCGGCGTGCTCGGCGGGCCGGTCACCTATGAGGTCAAGGGCGAGCAGTACGTGGCGTTCATGGCCGGCTGGGGCGGCATCATGCCGCTGATCGCAGGCGGCCTGACCGACAAGGGCAAGGTCCAGCCAGAGTCCCGCGTGCTGGTGTTCAAGCTTGGCGCCAAGGGCGAACTGCCGCCGCCGCGCAAGGCGCCGGTGCTACCACCGCAAGTGCCCGCGCTGACCGCCTCGGCGGATGAAATCGCCCAGGGCCGCACCCTGTTCAACGGCATGTGCGGCGCCTGCCACGGCCTCAACGCCGCCAGCGGCGGGGTGATCCCCGACCTGCGCTACCTGAGCCCGGACAAGCACCAGGCCTTCGTCGGCATCGTCAGCGGTGCGTTCATGAGCAAGGGCATGCCGAGCTTTGCCGGGGTGCTGGACATGCCGCAGATGCAACTGATCCAGCAATACATCATCAAGCGCAGCCTTGACCTGCGCGCCGCCGCCGACGCCACTGCGGCGCAGTAAGCCACCCCTCGACCCCGCTCGCCATGCGTGCGAGCGGGGCAGCCTCAACCCGTTCCAATAACAATTAATCGGTAGACAGGTGACCCCCATGAAAGCGCTTTTGCACAAAGGCGGCGCATTGCCGTGCTCGCTGTTCCTTGCCCTGTGCGCCAGCCCCGCGCTGGCCGATGTACGCCCCGACTCCGGCGACTATGCCGCGCTGCCACCGGGCACCGACCTGGCCTTGCTGTACCAGCAGAACCCGCGCATCGACCGCTCGTACATGGGCGGCAAGCGCGCCGCCGACAACCTCGACCTGGACCTGACCGTGGGCGTGCTGCGTCTGGTGCACTTCACCGAGTTCTTCAACACCGGCCTGATCTGGGACCCGCAGATCATCATCCCCTACGGCCATCAGGAAATCGGCGCCACCGGCCAGAAGAACAGCGGCCTGGGCGACATCACCTTCGGCGCCACGGTGTGGAGCCTGGCCGACATGGAGCGCAACCGCCACCTGGGCTGGTCGCTGTTCGTCACCGCGCCCACCGGCGCCGACAAGAACCAGGGCTTTGCCCTGAGCGGCAACCGCTGGGCGGCGGACTTCCAGGTGGGCTATGTGCACGGCTTCAACGAACGCTGGACGTGGGACGTGATCGCCGAGACCGAGTTCTACCAGGAGCAGCGCGACACCGGTGCGCACCGTGACCCGCTGATCCAGCTGCACAACCACCTGCGCTACAACTTCACCCCGGCCACCTCGGTGGCGCTGTCGTACCGGCACAACTGGGGCTCGCGCGAGACGCTGGACGGGCAGACCCTGGAAACCAGCCACAACAACGGCACGGTCGGCCTGTCGGCGACCACCATGCTGGGCAAGCAGTGGCAGGTAATGGGGCAGTACTGGCGGGATGTGGACGTGCGCTCGGGGCCGATGACCGACCATTCGCTGCAGTTCAGGTTGGCGTATATCTACTGAGGCGAGCCTGACGCACACCGGGTGAGGGGCACCCGGTGTGGTCACACGCCATGGCCGGGCTTAGACTGCGTGGCTTGGGCCTGTCAGTCGCCACGCGCGGGGCCGGACACTTGAACTGTGACGTGAACATGAAGCTCAAACTGTGCCTGCTGCTGCTTGTCTGCCCACCGCTGATGGCCCAGGAGTTCGCCTGCCAACTGGGTGGCAAGATCGTTCCCGTTGCCGAGTATCGGCAGCCGACCCCTGTCTTCACCCGGCTGAAAAATGACGGGCATCCGATGACGGCCTTCGGCTTTTCAATTGCGCACAGTCAGGTGCTGGGGGCCGACAAAGCCACGCGTGACTATTGCCAGTCGCTGATCGCAACAACGCGCACCGTTCTGTTGTCAGGTCAGTACCCGGCTGATCACTTTCACCCGGGCCAGACCCTGTCGCTCAAGCATGTGCATCGCGACCGCCATGTCTGGCCTTACTGGCCAGACTATTACTGGCTCGCAGATAGCCCCCAGGGCCGCTGACCGACTCTTCGCTGCCGTGTCGCCTGGTGTGTATCGACCAAGGGGAGGGCGGCGCGCAAGGCGCTATCGCGGATCGGCGCCGCAGAGCTGAATCATCAGTGGCGTGCCGACCGGTTCAGCACAGCGCCCTCTACCGAAGGTACTCGCACCCGCAGTGCAATCAGCACCGCGGCCAGCAGCATCAGCACGGCCGCCGCCACGAATACGCCTGCGCTGCCACCGAGGCTGAACATTGCCCCACCCGCGGCTGCGCCTGTGGCGATGGCCGACTGTACCGACGCTACCACCATGCCCCCGGCGCTTTCCGCCTGGTCAGGGACCGCGTTGGCGACCCAGTTCGACCACGCCACCGGCACACCGCCAAAGGCCAGGCCCCACACCGCCAGCAGTACGGCCTGCCCTGGCACCGACGCCGGCAACAGAACCAGCGCCAGTGCCGCAACGCCCACCAGCGCGGGCATCGACACCAGGGTGGCCAGCGGGTAACGAGCAAGCATCCACCCGGCCACCAGGGTGCCGACAAAGTTCGCCACACCAAAACCCAGCAACATCAGCGACAGCCCCTGCGGGCCAATGCCGGTCGTGCCTTCGAGGAATGGCCGAACATACGTGAACATCGCGAAGTGGCCGCTGTGCACCAGCACACAACCGAACATCCCCATGGCAATGCCTGGGCGCAGCAATACTTCAAGCACCGTGCGCAGGCGTGCCGGGCGGCGCGGCGCAAGGCTCGGCAGCGTGATTGACTGGAACGCCAGGGTCACCACGCCCACCGCCGCCGCTGCAAAGAACGCGCTGCGCCAGCCATATAGCCCACCCAGATAACTACCCAGCGGAACCGCAACCACCGTCCCGATGGCGATGCCACTGAAAATGATCGAGAGCGCTCGCGGCAACAAAGCCCCCGGCACCAGACGCATCGCCACCGCCGCCGCCATGCTCCAGAACCCGCCAAGCGCGATGCCCAGCAAGATACGCATCAGCAACAGCACCACGAAACTGGAGGAAACGGCGACCAACAGATTGGACGCGATCATCAACGTGGAAAAACCCAGCAACACCCAGCGGCGATCGATACTGCGAGTCAGGCCTGGCACCAACAGGCCGGCGAACAGCGCCACCACGGCTGTCACCGTTACCGCCTGGCCAGCCAGCGCTTCGGATACCCCCAGCTCGGTCGCCATCGGCGTCAACAGGCTGGCCGGAAGGTACTCCGCGGTCAGCAAGCCGAACACGCCCATGGCCAACGAGAACACGGCCATCCACGCGGGGGTTGCAGGTTCTGCATCCGGCCCGGCGCCGGGACGGCTGTCGGGTACGGCATTGCAAACAAGGTCAGTCATTGCACGGATCTCCCAATCTTCAATTGCGACCCGCAGTCTAGGCGCGAGAACCCGGATGATCTATGATCGAAAAACTCGATTTTTTGACCAGAACACCTGAATCATGCCGACGGACCCCTCTGCCTTCTCTTACGATCTCATCAACGAGCTGTTGCGCGGCATGCGCCTGCGCGGTGTCGACTACCGGCGTATCCAGGCGGGCCCGGCCTTCGGCTTGGGCTTCGCTGCCAAACCCGGGCATGCCTGGTTCCACTTCCTGGCGGTCGGCAACGCGGTGCTGCGCATGGAAGACGGCACAACCTATGCGCTGTGCGCCGGTAACGCCGTCTTCATCTCCCATGGCGCGGCCCATCAATTGCTCTCGGATACACACGTGCCCGTGCAGCAAATCGACCTTCTGGACGGCGAGCCGCTGGGCGACGCCGTCAGCGCGGTGGACACCGGAACCGAGGCCGGCGCCATGCCGACCACGCTTTTGTTCAGTGGCTGCATGGAGTTCGAATTGGGCAGCCTGCATGGCCTTGGCAAGCTGATGCCGGGCCTGATGCTGATTGACGCCGGCGGCCAGCGTTACCCCGGGCTGGTGCCTATTCTCACCACCATGGAGCGCGAGGTCAGCGCCGCACGCATCGGTTTCGCCGGCATCCTCGCGCGATTGGCCGACGTGGTCGCCGCCATGGTCGTTCGAGGTTGGGTCGAGTGCGCCTGCGGTAACGCCTCCGGCCTGGTTGCCGCCCTGCGCGATCCGCGCCTGGCCGGTGCACTGCTGGCGCTGCATCAACAACCGGGCCGCGACTGGACCGTCGAGCAGTTGGCGGAGCAATGCAATACGTCCCGCTCGGTCTTTGCGGAGCGTTTTCAACTGACGATTGGCATGACCCCGCTGCGCTACGTCACCGAAGTGCGAATGCGGCTTGCCAGCCAGTGGCTGACGCTGGAAAGGTTGCCAATTGAAGAGGTCGCGCAGCGTTTGGGCTATACGTCTCAGGCAGCGTTCAGTCGGGCGTTCAAGCGTGTTACGGGTAAGACGCCTGGGTTGAGTCGCAGGTTGAGGCAGTCGGCTGCCATCTGAAGCTGAGTGGGATGAGCGGGTGGGCCATATTGGGCGGCCTTGGCACTCTTTGAGATAAGGCCGAACGCAGTCGCTCGCACCTCTTGGCTTTCGATAGGCCGCGTGTGCGGCCCGTGTGTTGCGTCATCAACTACTGACCGCTTTGGCCTCCATGCCATCAAGCACCGACTCGATCAATGCGTTGCTCAATTCCAGCGAATGTTGCGAGGCCATCAGCAGGCTTTTGAACTGCTCATCGGCGCGTTCGCAGGCTTGTGCGGTGGTGTCCCTTGCACACTGGATCATGATCGACAGGTAGACCAGCGCATCTTCGAGCTTGATGTCTTCGCGCACGGAAAACAGGGGAGGGTGATCGCCGTGGCAACAGCCGAAGGAGGTGTAGGCGGGTTTGCGCGGGGTGTTGGGGAGTGGGGGATCAGGGACGATTTTTGTCATTGTGCAGCTCCTTGATTGGTGGAGCCGACCAGCATCGTGACCAAACGATGGGTGGCGGCTGTACGCAGGTTGGTCAACCGGGAATCAAGGAACCCGGCGCGCACGAATGCGCCCCACGCACAGCCGCCATAACACGAAACAGCAGACACAAAAAAGCGCCACTGATTCGGATGCGGCGCTTTGTGCGCCTTGATTTATCTCAGGTGACCAAACCTGGACGCTGGATTTACAGCGACTGAGCAAGGTTAACGGGGTTGGGGTGGGGATTCAAGTTTCTGGCAGAGGGAAGGAGGAGGCGTTACCGTCTGAGTACTGATGCATTCATTTTGACGATCTGGCTTGCTTTTGAATTCAAAGGTTTAAGGCGCGCAGAGCGGCCTGCGCTTGAGGCTGACCAATACGTTGCAGTCTGTTGCGGCAGCTAGAGATTCTGGCCGTATGCGGTCTTGGGTGAAAGACCGCTTACGACCCAAAGCGGACGTAGTCAACCCTGATAATTTGCCGCTCGGCGAGCGACATCTTCACTTATGGAAGAGCAAGCTCTTACCCTAATGCGGCGGCAAATGCTTCTGGCGTGGGGCTCTCCTGCCATTGTGCGATTGCTCCCGGCAGCACCAGCCATGGCTGCTTGCGCCGAGTCCAGATATGCGCAACCGGCTCGAAGCGCTCAGCCCCTTCCAGGATGCCGGCCCGTACCACTCGCATGCCGGGTGCTGCCGTCGTCTCGTTGAACAGCCGGGTATGACATGTACCGCAGGCATGTTGGGTAGACGTTTGACCTTGGTGTTCATGCTCAAAGATCGCCGTTTCGCCAGACACCTGAACAGCCGAAGCCGCGCTCAGCATGTGCAGACCAAACGCACTGCCGCTCCAGCGCTGGCAGTTCAAACAGTGGCAGGCATACAGCGGCGGCAATTGCCGCGCCACGATCTCAAGGGTGACTTGCCCACATCGGCACTGACCGGTGATTCTCATGCGTTAGTTCCTTACAATGACGCCCGGAAAAATGTGGGCGAATGATCGCTTTTCACGGGCTCTGGCAGAAGATCAAATTAGGAGCAACTGTTGGCCAAGAATGTATGAGCGGTATTGAATGGGAAAGCCAGCGTGTATTTCTCGCCGTGTTGCGCTCTGGTAGCCTGAGCGGCGCGGCGAAGCTGCTGGGTATCGCCCAGGCCACTGCGCGCCGGCGCCTCGACTGTCTTGAACACGCTCTCGGTGTGAGTCTGTTCACCCGCACACCTCAAGGACTGACGCCTACTGCCGGAGCGCAGCGCCTGATCGAACATGTGGAGGCCATGGATCTGGCCGCGCAAACCTTCAACCGCATGGCCAGCTCTGAAGCGTCGATGGATCACGGTACAGTCCGGCTGACCTGTGGCGAGTTGCTTGGCGTCGAAGTCTTGCCCGACCTGCTGCACCCTTTCCATTACGAACACGTCGGACTCAAACTTGAGCTGAGCATAAGCGATGCCCTTGAAGACATCGCCAGGCTGCAATCGGATATTGCGGTGCGGCTGATGCGGCCCAATGAAGCGGATATCACGGTGCGGCGTGTCGGCAGTTTGCAGATTGGCATCCATGCCAGTGCCGGGTGCCTGGAGCGCTACGGTAACCCAACCTCCCTGCTGTCGCTGCGCCAGCGACCGCTGATCGGGCCAGACAGACGCTCAGCGGATTTGCGTCGGTTTATCGACTCTGGTCTGTGCGATGCCGACCAGCATTTCGCCATTGCCTCTGATCATCACCTTGCTCAGCTGGCCGCTCTGAGAGCGGGCTTAGGCTTCGGGCTCTGCCCGACTCAAATCGCAAAATCGCACCGACTGGTACATGTGCTACCACACGATTTTGGCTTTGAGGTTGAGGTGTGGATCGCAATGCACAATGACCTGCGCAAAATTAACAGGATCGCTCAGGCGTTCGAGGTTCTTGGAGAGCAGTTACATCAGTATCTATGCTTAGCCGATCAGTGAGCAGCGTAGGTCGTGGCATCCACTGCTTTGTCTAAACGGCTGCAATGGGTCGAAAGCCGCCGCTCCGGACTGACCGCTCCCGACCCATTGCAGCCGTTCAGCACTGGCAGATTTCGATCCCTCGCGGCCAGTGCTCCCGACACTTACAGTTCCCGAGCCCAAGTCTGGCTGACGAGGTCTTTTCCGAAGCTGTGTACCTGTTCTTCTTCGACCAAATGGAAACCTGCTTTCTGATAGAGCTTTCGGGCATCGACAAGCACACTGGTTGTCCAGAGGATCATGTGCTTGTAGCCCGCGAGCCGCGCAAACCGAATACTCTCTTCCAGCAACCGATTGCCGATTCCCATGCCCCTGGCGCTCGCGTCAACGTAGAGCATCCGCAGCTTGGCGGTCGTCTGGTCATGTTTGACGACAAAGACCGAACCGATAACTGTGCCCTCTTTTTCCGCGATCCAGCATCGCTCGCAGGACGGGTCGAACTCACGAAGGTAGTTGGCGACGATTTCCGCCACCAGCGCTTCGAACTCCATATTCCAACCGTATTCGCGGGCATAGAGTTGCGCTTGTTGCTGAACAACGATACCCATATCGCCCGCTTGTGAATCGCGCAGGATGTAGGAATGATCACCGTCGCCCAATTGAGTCTGGATCTGTCTCATGGCTTGGATCAATTGTTCTTGCTGGCGCTCAGGCAAGCCTTGCAACATCAACACGACTTCTTCACGAGCGGCTTGCTCCAGCGAGGCCAGCACCTGACGACCTGGCTCGGTGAGCTGGATTTGAGAGGCTCGGGCGTCGATTGCCGACCGAGCTTTGCTGTGATATTCGCGCCTTTATCAGCCAGGTGTTACGCCAGCGAAGCGCCCACGATGCCGGCACTAATGACAACGACTCGTTTGTCCAGAGCATTTCCCATAGCAACCTTCATTCTGTAGACCTGAAGGCGGTTTCAGTGTCTGCCTCTGGTCGATTTCTGCTTGTCGTAAGGGGCAGCAGTTGTCGTCCAGAAAGCAGATGTAAATTTGTCTGAAGTGGCGAAATAGCTGCCAAAATCATCGTGTTAAAACGCCGCCTGAAATGGCAGCAAGATAAGCGCGTGAGTGTTGTTGGCACTGGAGGGTAGCGAAAAATCGTTCAGCTACTACGGTAAGCGTCATCAACGACTATAGTCATTGGTGAGCCAGAGCGAATCTGACCATTCCCCTGCCAACCTGGCCTAATCCAATTCCGCGATTACACGGCGGATCTTCTTGTGTTCCTTGATGCGGAACGTGAACGTTTCGCTGCCGAAATCACTCAGGCTCAGGCTGAGATCGAGGTAGCGTTGTCTTTTTTTGAACCCCTTGATGGTGGATGGAGTTATCCCGCCGGGCACGTCGCATCCCACTGAGCACGTCCCAACCACCCATCTATCAAGGTTCAAGCTATGAATACTTTAGAGTTCGATGATGCACAAAAAACCAATGGCGACCGGGTTCAGGGGCCGCTGCCGGCCGGCACTGTCGCGCCCGACTTCACTCTTCAAGCAACCCCTGATCAACAGTTGTCGCTGCGTGAGCTAAAGGGAAATACCGTGATATTGGCGTTTTATCCCGCTGACTGGACTTCGGTGTGTGGTGACCAACTGACTTTGTACAACCAGTTGCTACCCACATTCAGAGAATACGGTGCGGCGCTACTGGGTATCTCGGTTGACAGCGCCTGGTGTCATCAGGCCTTTGCCAAAGATCGGAATTTTCACTTCAGCCTGCTGGCCGATTTCGAGCCCAAAGGGGCTGTGGCACGACAGTATGGAGCGTACGAGTCCCAGCTCGGGGTTTGTAAGCGTGCGCTGTTCGTGATTGACAAGGACGGGATGGTTGCCTGGAGCTACGTCTCCCCGATGGCAATCAACCCTGGTGCGGACGGTATTCTGGATGCGCTGGATGCTTTGGCGAATTCGCCACAAAGCACGCCAACCAAAAATTAACAGGTGATTAGATGGCCACTCTCAAAGTCCCGGTAAGTGCCGACGACCATCGCCAGGGAAGTGCGCATGCCAAGGTCACCTTGGTCGAATTTGGCGACTATGAATGTCCCTATTGCGGTGAAGCTTATTGGATGGTCAAGAATCTGCAACAGCATTTTCGCGATGACTTGCTGTTTGTGTTCCGTAACTTCCCTCTGACCACCGCTCACCCCCATGCATTGGGTGCAGCGGTCACCGCTGAGTATGCCGGGAGTCGAGGATTCTTCTGGGAGGCCCACGACGGATTGTACGAAAATCAGGATCGATTGGGCCTGCCGCTGTATCGCGCCATCGTTCTCAAACACGGCCTTTCCAGGGAGGAATTCGATCTTGCAATGCAAGAGGATACTTACATTCCCAAAATACAAGCCGATTTCAATGGCGGTGTACGCAGCGGCGTGAATGGCACCCCAGCGTTTTACATTGACGGGCTTCGGTATGACGGAGTTCCAGAGTTCATCGGGATGAGTCAGATGATTGAGCTTTTGTTAGTGCGTGGACGAAATCGCTAGAGAGCCAAATCGGCTTGGCATCACCCACATCGGAGCCGGGGAAAAACCAACGTTAGCTTCCTTTTACATTAAAGAGGTGGGCACGGAGCCGGCAACTAATGAAATCTTTGAAGTATTATGAAGAAAATCGACACGCCACATGGTTGGAGTTGTTTTTTGACCTGACTTTCGTTGTTACGATAGGTCAAGTTACGCACACTCTCGGACATGTTCATGATGGGCACTTTGAACATAAGCAATTATGGACATTCTTACTGCTTTTTGTGCCGTTGTGGTGGATCTGGTCCAGTCACACGATTTATTCCAACAGGTTCGATACAGACAGCAATCTTCACCGTTTGGCAACATTATTCATAATGCTCCTGCTCATTGTGCTATCGGCACGGATCGGGGAAGACTTGGAAGTGAACTACCCGCTCATTATTGTCTGCTATTTTGGTATACGTGCAATCATCAGTGTTATGTATATTTCATCCATTAGTAAACTCGATTCTCGCGGCGAACTTTCCTCAAGGCTTGGCTTCGCCCTATTAGTTAGCGCAGTTATTAGCCTTTCATCCGTTATTTTTGACCCGCCCTTGCGTTACCTTGTTGCTTATATTGGGATTGTTCTTGATATTCTGTTTCCTGTATTTTTCTGGACTAAACTAAAACCGTTGCCAGCACACACAGAGCACTTGGTTGAGCGCATAGGCCTACTCACCCTAATCTTATTGGGGGAGTCAATTATTAGCCTTTCCGGAGGCTTATCTAACATTCAATGGGGTTATTATAATGTGATGGCGGCCATCACCGGATTTATCATGATTTGCAGTATCTGGTGGATCTATTTTGATAGTTTTTACTTGCTGAAAAAACATCAAAGCAGGATGAGTGGGCACGCCTTAATCTACTCGCACCTTTTTCTTTTTATGGGGCTGGCACTTCTGGCAAATTTGATTAGGCATGCGATCCTGAACGACATTGCGATACGCGATTTCCAGATTATGTCGATCACCGGCATGGCCTTGTTTTTCCTAGGTAAGCAATATGGCTATTTCATAGCCGTGAGTAGAATAAGGAAATACATCCTACAAAACACGTTGATAGTGTTTTCTTTGGGCGGGTTAGTCGTGTTTTTACCCCGCGTCGAGTACATATTGGTCGGCCTGACAGCAACCATGATCTCTTATGTTTTTCTAAATTTCAGATATCGTTGAATCATCATTATCAGACCAGAGGGTGGGACCAAGTGAGCAAGTGGCTGACTTGCGGTTACATGCTGCCCACTACGTCGTTCTCACTGCTCGTGCGCTACTCGCCGCTACCCTTGGTCTATTTGGGTTTGTAATCCTGGTATCGTCGACCATAGTTAAGAGTCTCGGATGCCCCTCTTAGCTATCGCGATCTGAAAGCGCCAGCCGCATCGTAACAACAGGAGCCACATCATGGTCAAAGTAGCGTTGTTCGTTCGCCTAAAAGCAAAACCCGGGAAAGAAAAGGATGTAGAGAGCTTTCTTTTGGGTGGCCTTCGGTTAGTGGAGGAGGAGCCAGCCACTACAGCCTGGTTTGGAATCCGCTTGGGGCCGTCCACCTTTGGCATCTTTGACGCATTCCCGGATGAAGCGGGCCGGCAGGCTCATCTTTCGGGCAAGGTCGCGGCGGCGCTTATGGCAAACGCTGCCGAGCTATTTGCCGAACCGCCATCAATCGAGAAGGTTGACGTCCTTGCGGCCAAGCTACCCAGCTAAGCAAACCCAATAGGAAGCTCCAGTCAGTACTGGGAGGCCCACGATGTATTTTGTGAAAATCAGGATAGCCTGGGCCTGCTGCTGTTCCGGGCGGTGATCAATCAAAACACTTGTATTGAAGATAAATGTCATGGCTAAAGTGCCGTGTCCAGGATTCATGCCATGCTTGCGCGCTCGGTATAAGTGAAAGGATACGCGCGCAGATCGTGTCCAGGGACGGCGTGGAAGCCGCACAGAATCTGCAAGGCAACGTGCTCATCACGGGTTTAGGCTGGGTAGGGTAGATTGTTTGCCGGGCACCGGTCGCTCATGGCGCGAAGATCTCCATCATTGATATAGAACCGGAGGTCATCCGCGCCGTGACACCTTATGGTTTCGTCAAGTGAGCATTCGTCGGCGTAGCAGTGACCGATGTTCAATGAGCTGCCTGACGCGGCTGCACTCCGAACTGCGCAACGATGTGCGTACCCAATTCCTCAATAACTTCCACCGCAGGGCGCTTGCCGTATTTGAGATTGAGAATGACGTGGTCCACGCCGATTTCCTCAAGCGACTCCAGCAAAAAACGTAGATGGTAACGTCCAAGTCTGAACCCCAAATGGATACGTGTGGGTGGCGTTGACGGATTCTCATCGAGATCGATGTACAGCGACTGAGTAAAGGGCTTATACACAGAACCACATTGTTTCGTGACCTCCAGTCGCCAATCTTCCACGACCAGCCGCTGCATGTTCGGAATGCGTGGATAGTTGATCCATCCGTTGCTCTCACGCGCGATCCAATCCAGTGACTGGCGACTGTTGCCGGTCACGAGCATTGGAATGAATTGGGTGGTCGGTTTCGGAATCAGGTCTGCGCCTTGCATTTCACCAGTGCTCCAGTGGATGGGCTCAAAACTGGTGCTGTGGGCGCGGCGAATCACTTCGTAGTGTTCTCGAAAGATCTCTCCACGCCTTTCGGGATCGACGCCAAATGCCGAAAACTCCACTGGCCGATCTCCCGAAGCAACCCCCAGAATCAAGCGACCAGTGCTCAACTGATCTACGCTGGCAGACGCCTTGGCCGTGTGCAGGGGATGGTGCAGCGGGATGGCGATGGAGGCGGTGCCAAGTGCAATCTCCGAGGTATGGGCGGCCATATAACCCAGGTAAACCCAGGGGTCGAAGACTTGGCCGACATCGCCGAAGCCAGGGTCGCGAAGCGGCACGTCGCGAAACCAGAGCGCGCAGAAGCCCAGCGCCTCGGCTTGTTTAGCCAGTGTGACCTGGTTGAGCATGCTCGGAGTGTCCCCGTCGAACGCCTCCATGGGAAAGAATAATCCAAGGCTCAAATGCCCCTGAGTGAAGGTTCGGCTGAACCCTCGATGCTGCTGGTAAGGAATCGTGCTCGGCCGATACATACGGATTGACCTCATGGCAGAACGTGAACAGCGCCCCCGTTTCCAGAGGTGCTGCGGCATCGGTCGCTTTTGAACGGCAGGTGGGGGGACTGGGTCTGGCTTTTACCCGTTGCGCCGTACTGCTGGTCGTGTGGACCGGACTCAGGGGGCAGTTGCTGGCGATAGGCGCGGGTTGGTCCGGGTGGGTGTTAAGCGGACGGTCAAAGGAAGTCAGATCTCTCGGCTCTATACCACCAGATGGGCAAGGCGTTCGAGGAATCATTCTATAAGCGTAGGCGGTTTTGCAGCTCTCCGCCATATTCTTACAATCGAGCCGCTGGTGGGCGAAAGTCGCGTATCGAAGGCAGTTATCGGTCGTTTCCTGCCATTCCAGAACGGCCGCTATTGGCCGATAGCGGTCAGCCAACGTGTCTCAAAAGGGATCGAGCCGTGCGTCGATGCCAGCCTGCTTAGCCAGCGAGATCAGGTTTTCGACGCAATCTTGCTCAATGATGCAACCCACATAATCGGCGCCGCCTGTATCCACATGCAGAAAGCGCTTCCCGAACCCGGTCAGCCATTGATCGAAATCGATCAGCACTTGCATCAGTGATGGCGTCTCTTCCAGCTTGTAGGCATAAATCTGGTCAATGCCGCTGGCTTCAATCAGTTTCGGTGCCAGGTACTTGAAATCATCGAAGCCGTGCACGTCCACGGCCATTAGAACCAGATTATTGAGTAACTGGCCTTTATCAGCGTCCAAAAGACCACTGACCAACGCGGTGGCCGGGTCTTCACCTAGGTTGTAATAGCGCGACACCCTTCTCACGAGACGCGCACGTTCCTTTTCAGGCAGCCGCGCCAACAGGGCCTGGGTGAACGTTTTCAGTTGCGCACCGAATGGATAAAGCTCACGCATAATCGCGGCATCGCTCAACCTTGGTTCATCGGGTGGGGGTTGTGTGAAGCGATCGCCGAACAATCGACTGAACAAGCCCATCGCCGTTTATTCTCCTTGGTGGGTAAAGCCTCTGGCGCGAAGCTTACCCCAGCGGTTCGATGACGGCGAATAGGGTCAGGGTTGACATCTGTTCAGTCTACGTGCGGCAGCAATCGACCCATAGCAGCCATTCACGAACGGCCGCATTCGGCCAATGCCGCAGCAGTGGGCCGCAGCATGAGTGCGAAGTCCTTTAATTACTCGACCTTTTTACCTGGCAATGGGGCCGTATGAATTTCGTCAAACATAGCGGTTGCCACTGAAGCAGCATAAACAATGTATTTCACATCACTTTCTTTGCTCTTGACTTCATAAATTTCACAAAGAAGACTTTTGTTGTTCTTGGGCAACGCTGCAGGCGACCAGGATGAAGGGCTCTTGAAGTTATACTCAGGGCCTTTGTACATTAAGGATTTTATGCCAACAACGGTACGCTTGTATTTTTGTCTGTCAGGTCTTTTGGAATTTTCATAGTCCCCTATAAATGATCCTAAAGAACCGGAGACAACATCTATGCACTCCTTGTCTAGCGCGGTCTCATAATCAGCAGCCGCGTAGGTTCCAACGCTGCCATGGTTGGAATAGAATTTTTGACGGGGCGTCAATTTCTCTTCTGGCTGCTTGGGTTTATATTCATCACCCTCGAAATAGTATTCGATGTACCCTCGCGAAATATCCACCCTGTTGTATATTTTTCTCTTTTCTATCACGTCTTCGAAAGTGTACCAGCGATGCTCAATTAGTGTGTGCTCGACGTCTAGCCCGCTCGCCATCACTTTTAAAGAAAGCACGGAGCCGAACAGGATATATGCAATGTTGATACTTTTCATGAGCTCGCCCAGGGCATGGTTTTTTAAAGTTTACTTGATTCTAGCCAGTGCACGATAGAGTTGTAAATTTATCTAATAGCAAAATCAACACACTGGATCATGATCGACAGGTAGACCAGCGCATCTTCGAGCTTGATGTCTTGGCGCACGCAAAACCGGGGAGTGTGATTGCCGTGGCAACACACGGGGCAGCGCCTGTCGCTGGAGCATACCCCCCGGACAAGCCGTATGGCCTTACTGGCCGAACGCCTACCGGTTATCCGCCAGGCCTCGATGGCCAGTGGTGTGCGGGCCTCGCGCCACGGCGCGCAGGGTGTTCGCCAGCATGTCTTCAGCGCTGCGCTCACCGTCGACTCGCAGGACGGGCGCTGTCTGCCTTGAAAGCCACGCCTCGTGCCGCACACGGCTTCGGCTGGAAAACGCCGGGTCGTCATACTGGGAAGCCCATTCGCGAAAGGCCAGGTGAATGGCATGCATGTCACCACCGGGCGCGATGCGATTGCCAAAGCGCTGCTGTTCTCGTGCTGCCAGTCGTTCCAGGCGAACAGGTGTCGGCGTGATCACGAACACGATCAGGTCGACATGCGCGATCAGCGCATCACCCCAGCCATCGAACGAGCCGGTCAGTACCCAGCCCTGATCACCGAGTGCCTGTTCGATCAGGCAGACGCGTTCGGCGGGTGGTCGCTTGGTAGTGAAGGGCGGGTTGGTGGGCAGCCAGTAGAAGTCATCGACATCGACATGCCGCAGGTTCAGCGAGCAGGCCAGGTTGTGACCCAGGGTGGTCACGCCGGCACAGGAGGCGCCGGTAATGTAGATACGCATTGTTCTGTTCATGCGCCATCCTACCCCGGCGGTCTGTCAGGGCGAAGCGCTCCGGCGCGTCAGCCCGGGTGGCGTTGGTGCGGGTCACGACACGGCGCATCCCTGCGCCACTTCACATCAGAAACTGTACTTGGCCGTGAGCATCATGTTGCGCGGTGTGCCGTAGGTGTCGCCGCCGTAGCTGGTCGAGTTGGAGATGGACGAGTAGTACTTGCGGTCGAACACGTTGTTGGCGTTCAGCTGCAGGTCCAGGTTGCGGGTCAGCCGGTAGCCGGCCATCAGATCGGTGACGGCGTAGCCACCCTGTTCCAGGCGATAGCTGCCACCGTTGGCCAGCGCCACGTCGTTGTACAGGCGGCTCTGCCACGACACGTTGCCACCCACGCGCAGTTTCTCCAGCGGGCCCTGGAAGCGGTAGGTGGTGGTCAGCTTGAACAGGTGCTCGGGCGTGTCGGTGTCAAAGCGCTGGTTGACGTTCTGCGGGTTGGCGGCGTCCTTGAGGGTGTGCACGCGGGCATAGGTGTAGCCACCGCCCACCTGCCAGTTCTCGGTCAGCGCACCCTGCAGCTCGAAGTCGATACCCTGGCTGCGGATCTCGCCCGAGGCCTCGTAGCATTCGGTCTGCGGGCAGTTCGGCACGAACACCTGCACCGCGCGGTTTTCCTGGTCGATGCGAAACAGCGCCAGGCTGGCGTTGAGCGCACCCTCGAAGTACTCGCCCTTGATGCCCACCTCGTAGTTCTTGCCCACGATCGGCTTGACCGGGGTGCCGGAGGTGCCCTTGCTGCTCTGCGGGGTGAAGATGTCGCTGTAGCTGACGTAGACCGAGTGATGCTCGTCCAGGTCGTAGATCAGCCCGGCATAGCGGGTGACGTTGCGGGTGACCTTGTAGTCGCCGTCGCCATCGCGGTTGTCGTAGTCATACCAGTCCAGGCGCCCGCCCAGGATCAGCTTGAGCGGGTCGGCCAGGCTCAGGCGGGTGGTCAGGTACACGCCGTCCTGGGTGGTCACTTCGCGGCTGTTGCCGGTGTGGGTGAAGTTCGGCTTGCCTGCATTGATCGGCCAGTTGGGGTCGTAGGGGGCATAGTTGTGGGTGGTCATGTCGTAGATGCGCTTGCTGGCACCCACCACCAGTTCATGGGTGCGCCCCAGCGCCTCGAAGGGCCCGCTGACAAAGGCATCCACGCCGGCCTGGTTTTCATCGTGGGCCGACTGGTACACGGTGCGTGCCAGCGTGTTGTTGACCCAGCGCGACTGGTACGAGCCGGAGAACAGCGCGTTCTGCTCGGAATAGTTGGCGTTGACCTGCAGCTTCCAGTCGTTGGCCAGGCGCTGGCGTACCTCGGCAAAGACGGTGTTGATCTCCTGGTCCTTGTTCTCCCAGGGGGTACCCGGGTTGTACGAGCGCGGCAGGTTCAGGTGATGGCCGTCCAGGCCGACCATCGAGGCGCCCCAGAAGTAGTTGGTCTTGTCCTTCTGGTTGGAGAAGCCGAGGGTCAGGGTGGTGTCGTCGCTCAGGTCCGCCTCGGTGATGGCGTAGAACAGGCCGTGGGTCTCGTCCACGCCATCGACGAAGCTGTTGCTGTCGCGGTAGGACGTCACCACCCGACCGCGCAGGGTGCCGCTGTCGTTGAGCGGGCTGGAGGCATCGACCTCGCCGCGGTAGTCGTCCCAGCTGCCGGCCGCACCGGTGAGGGTGACCTTCTGTTCGGCCAGCGGGCGCTTGCGCACCAGGTTGATGGCAGCCGAAGGGTTGCCCGCACCGGTCACCAGCCCGGTGGCGCCGCGCACCACCTCCACCCGGTCGAACATCGCCAGGTTCGGCTGGGCGCCCACGGTCCAGCCCTGGTAGCCACTGGGGATGCCGTCGTACATCAGGTTGTCGATATCGAAACCGCGCGCCGAATACGTCTGCCGGCCAGGGCCGCTGGAGAAGTCGAGGAACAGCCCCGGGGTGGCCTTGACCACGTCGTTGATGCTGGTCATGGCCTGGTCGTCCATGCGCTGGCGGGTAATCACGGTAACGGCCTGGGGCGTTTCGCGCAGGGTCAGCGGCAACTTGGTCGCCGTCGACATGGCGCCGGTGGTGTATGACTGGGTGCCTTCGGTGGTACTGCCCAGTTGAGTGTTGAGGATTTCGGTGGCGCCCAGCTCCAGGGTCGCAGCCTTGGCTGGCTGCGGTGTCGAAGAGCTGTCATCGGCCAGGGCGGGGGTCAGGGTGCCCATGCAGATGGCCATGGCCAACAGATTGCGGGGCAGGCCGGAGCAATGCGGCGGGGTAGGGCGCGACATGAAGGGTTCCAGTGGTAGTGATAAAAATAATACATATGAGAATCGTTACCAAATGGTGTGTCAAGGTGTGTCGCAATAAATAGCGGCGTTCTGGTCGATGCCGCGTCCTCTGCTAGGTTTCTGATCATCGCCTTTTGTCACCCCACCCTCAGGCATTCGGGCAAGGAAGCAGCCGGTACGAAGAACAGGCCAACCAGCCCTTCGAAAAGGGCTTCCCGACCGAAGCGACGGCGCGCTGTCTCATCGACGAGCTGGTGTTCCAGCGCTACGTACAGTCGTATCTGTGGGCGTGAGTGGGCCTGGGACAATGTTACCCAGGGCTCTTCTTCTGAAGAGCCCTAAGTCGATTTCAAATACCGATATAACGTCTGGCGACTGATATCGAAATCACGCGCCAGCCGGGATTTACTTTCTCCCGCGCGGGCGCGCTCAATTAAACTTACAACCTGATTGTCGGACAGTTTCTTCTTTCGACCTCGGTAGGAACCCCGATTTCTTGCAGTTGCAATACCGGCGGCCTGTTTTTCGCGCAGTGCCGCGCGCTCGAACTCTGCAAGCAACTCCATGGCCGCGACAATGGGGCCCGCAACTTCACGGCCGTCATCTCGGAATGTCAGGTTTTCATCCACAAACTTGAGCGTGACCTGTTTTTCGATCAAGCGGCGAATGAAGTTGCACAACTGCTCGGTATTGGCCGAAAGCGAGGCCATGCTGTCCACGATCACGGTATCCCCGCACTGCAGGTAACGCAGCAGCTTTTCAAAGCCTGCGCGGTGGGTGGCCGTGTCTGCAGGGGCATCGTAAAACACCGCGTCGAAGGCATCGGGGCTGGCTGGGCTGGGTACGCTGGCATCGGGTTTCGGTGAGGCGAGCCGGCAATATCTGATGCGATGCAATCTCATGGTGCCTCCTTGGCAATACTTGTACGGCGTCGTTTTATAACTGTACAACCTGTAACTAAATTAAAAATCCTTACAGGTAACTGTCACGCTGAACCCACCCAAAATACACAGTTGCAAAGACTTTTACTTGCCTTATCATTTTGAAGCTTGAAAGGATCTTAACAAGCTTCACGCAAACAGTCGATTTGCGTTCATATAATGCGCGCATGCATTCACCTACCCGTTGTATAGCCCGAACAATTGACGCGGCCGGTTTGTCCTGGCGGGGGATTGTCCGACACAAACAGAGGATGAGGTATGAAAGTCTTGGAGGCAGCAATGGAACTTGAACGCCCCACTACCGATCAGCAAAAGATTGATCATGTTACCCGGCGTATTACCGAACATGGTAATTACCTGCGCCAGCGCTATCCGATCCTGCAACATCAGAATGCGCTGGGCGCAGGTGTCATGGCGGTGTCGCTGATCGGCATGGTGGTGAGTGGGGGGCTCTACCTGCAGGGGTCCATTCCTGCCTGGGGCTGCATTCTGATCAACGCGCTGCTGACCTCGTTCATTCATGAAATAGAACACGATCTGATTCATCGTCTTTATTTCAGAAAACAGCCGCTGGCGCACAATGCCATGATGTTTTTATGCTGGTTGGCTCGGCCGGGAATGCCCAGCCCCTGGTTAAGGCGAAGTTTGCACTTTCATCACCATAAAGAGTCAGGCACCGAGACGGATGTGGAAGCCTGGATCACCACCAGTGGCAGCCCCTGGGGTGTACTGCGGTTGTTGAAACTGGTGGACGGGTTCATCTTCGGTTTTCTCAATGCGGTATTTGCCCCAGGCTGGCGGGAGAAAGTCCGCTTGCTGGTCAAGATCGTCCGGCTCAATACACCCTTCGGGCTGTTGTACTGGGGTTGCTGGTATGTGTTTCTCGGCTACCACCTGTATGCCTGGCTTGGCGCGGTCAGCGGGCACGAGGTGCACAGTTCCGCGACCACACTGGCGGTGATGGACGTGGTCAACAGTGTGGTCGTGATTCTGGTCGCGCCCAACCTGATCCGGCAGTTCTGCCTGTTTTTCATCAGTTCGAACATGCACTATTACGGTGATGTGGCACCGCGCAATGCGCTGCAGCAAACTCAGGTCATGAACGCCTGGTGGCTATGGCCGTTCCAATTGTTCTGCTTCAACTTCGGCAGCACCCACAGTATTCACCACTTCGTTGTCAGGGACCCGTTCTACCTGCGCCAGATGACCGCGCCTTATGCGCATCAAGTCATGGCCGAGGCCGGTGTTCGGTTCAATGACTTCGGCACCTATAAACGCGCGAATCGTTATTCCCTGGCACACACGCACACGCGCTCGCGTGGATGAACGTTCCATCAACCTGTGTGTTTGAGGGGGCGCCCCAGGGGGCGCAGTCGATAGTCAGGTTCACGAGCCAACAGTAATGCGTTCGGGTCTGTCAGGCGCCGAGACAATCATTGTCGCCTGGCAGGTCTGCTACGCAGCAACGTCGCTCGGTTACAGGGCAACATTTCAACGACGAGGAAGACGAGGCATGAAAGCGCAAGGGATATGTGCCCAGCCCTTCGAGGCGGTCCGGCAGGCCTTCGAAGCGATGTTCGATGATCCGCAGGAGCGGGGTGCCGGGCTCTGTGTGCAGGTGGACGGGGAGCGGGTCGTCGACCTGTGGGCCGGTGTGGCGGACCAGGAGGGCGGCAGGCCCTGGACGCACGACACGCTGGCCAACACCTTCTGTGTTGTAAAACCCTATGTGGCAGTGGCCATCCTGATGCTGGTCGAGGCGGGCCGGCTGGAACTGGATGCGCCGGTGGCCCGCTACTGGCCCGAGTTCGCCCGCAACGGCAAGGCCAGGGTCAGTGTGCGTCAGGTGATGAACCACACCGCCGGCCTGCCGGCGCTGCGGGGCCCCGACCATAACCCGATGATGTATGACTGGGAGCACATGGTGCGGGTGCTGGAAGACGAGCCGCTGTGGTGGGAACCGGGCACCGACCTGGGCTACGGCACCACCACCTTTGGCTGGATTCTGGGCGAGCTGATTCGTCGGGTGGACGGGCGCGACCCCTGCGCCTTCATCCATGAACAGATGCTGGACCCCCACGGCCTGGACGTGCACCTTGGCGTGGACGAGACGCAGTTTCACCGTATCGCTCGCTTCGACAGTGCCTCCGGGCGCGTTGGCGACCCCTACTCGCAAGCGCTGCGCACGGTGGTGAAGAGCGAGCCCTCGCATATCGCCACATTCGCCTTCACCAACCCCGGCATGGTGCCCCGGCGCACCAGTGACCCGCGCTGGTGGGCCTATCGGCAACCCGGGGTGTGTGGCCATGCCACCGCTCACGGCCTGGCCGGTTTCTACAGTGCGCTGCTGGCGGGCCACTTCATCGGCCCTGAACTGCTCGACGAATTCACCCGAGAGCACAGTCATGGCATGGATCGGGTATGGATGCGGCCAATGCGCTACGGGCTGGGCTGCATGCTGGAGCAGCAAATCGACCCGGCGGCTACCCACGCCATGGGCCCGGACACCTTCGGCCATATCGGGCTTGGCGGCCCGATCAGCTTTGCCGACCCCGAGCGGCGCGTGAGTTTCGGTTTCGTCACCACGACCTCGGGCGGCCACAGCATGATCGATCCGCGCCCCGGCCGGCTGTCAGCCCTTGTCTATGCGGCGCTTTGAGCGCGGCGCCAGCGTGCAGCGGCAGTTGCCCGCGGGTGGCGTCGCTCACCTCGAGCCAGCAGGGATGTCCCGCGGCTGATCCACATCCCTGAGGATGCCCGCATCCTCCACCGGCACCTGGACGCAGGCGTCGTGCGCGCCGCGCACGATGTCCTTGCCGCCCTGATCGCCCTGCAGGCATGCGAGGGCCGGCCAGAACTGTCGACCGAAGATCACCGGATGCCCACGCACCCCGTGATGCAGCGGCAGCACGATCTGCCGGGCGTTGCACAGGGCCTTCAACTGCTTGAGCGTCTGCGCCTGCACCCACGGCATATCGCCCAGCAACACCGCCACGGCCGGGGCCGGTGACTGTTCCAGCGCACGCACCCCGGCTGCCAGGCTGCTGCCCATGCCCTGGTCGGCCTGCTCGGCCCACAGAACCCGTACCCGCCCGTCAATTGCCAGGGTCGCGGGATCGTCCCCGGGCCTGAGTACCACCCGGACGTCGTCGAACGCCTCCAGTGCCCGTGCCAGCGTGGCTGCCAGCAGCGTTTGCCCCGACGCCAGCCGTGCCAGGCGCTTGTCGCTGCCAAAGCGCCTGGCACGGCCTGCAGCCAGCACCAGGGCGATGCAGTCACCCTGGGTGCGCACAACACGATGCCTGAGTCAGTGGCGGGTGCTCCACCTGGGGCTGGGTCGGCCCCGCGCCGACAGCGCCGGGCAGGGGTACGCCGTTCTTCACCGCCAGCACCTCGGCCATCACGCTCACCGCAATCTCCCCTGGGGTCTTGCTGGCGATGTAGAGCCCGATGGGCCCATGCAGGCGCCGCAGCGATTCCGGCGTCTGGCCAAAATGCCCGATCAAGCGCTGGCGGCGGCTCTCGCTGTTGCGCCGCGAGCCAATCGCCCCGATGTACATCGCCGGCCCGCGCAGCGCTTCGATCAGCGCCAGGTCATCCAGCCTGGGGTCATGGCTCAGGGCAATCACGCAGGTGCGAGCATCCACCGCAAACGCGCGCACCACGTCGTCCGGCATGCCCATCAGCTTCTCTACCCCGGCGACCGTCCACACGTCCATGTGCTCGGGCCGCGGATCACACACCGACACCTTGAACCCGTTGAACAGCGCCATCACCGCCACGTACTCGGCCAGCACACCGGCGCCGATCAGCAGCATCCGGTAAGCCGGCCCCAGCGGGTTGCTCAGCCGCTGCCCATCGAAGCTGAACGGTGCATGGGGCTGGTCGGCCTGCACCGTCACCTCGCCCGAGGCCAGGTCAAGCTCGCGGCGCATCAGTACTCCCTCATCAAGCAGCGCCAGCAAACGGCCCAGCGCCTGCGCGCAGGGTGCGAACTCCAGCACCAGTTCCAGGGTGCCGCCACATGGCAGGCCGAACCGGTGCGCCTCGTCCGCACTCACGCCGTAGCGCACCACCTGTGGCGCGCCGCCTGGCACCCCCGGCCCGCCATGGAGGCTGCTGTACCGGTCAATCAGGTCGTCCTCGATGCACCCGCCCGACACACTGCCCACCGCGCGCCCGTCCTGCCTGAGCACCATCATCGAGCCCGCCGGTCGCGGCGACGAGCCCCAGGTGCGCACCACGGTGGCCAGCAGGCAGCGCTCGCCGCCGGCAAGCCACTCCCGGGCAGTTCGCAGCACCAGCAGGTCAATGCTTTCCATGGGGTGTCCTCGACAGGCGTTGCAATGGCATGGGGGCTTCCTGGTTGTGATGCTCAACGCATCTGCAAGATGATCGGGTTGCTGCTGGCCGGCCCGGTGTGCTCGCGCAGCTTGCCCACCGCCTTGGCCTCTACCGCGCCACCGTGATTGCCCCAGGTGCTGCGCACAAAACTCAGCACCTCGGCAATTTCCCGGTCCGACAGCTGTTCGCGAAATGCCGGCATGCGGTAGGCGTCCGGCACGTCCGCGGCGACGATGCGCTGCGAGCCGTTCAAGGTGATGTTGATGGCCGATGCGTCCTCCCCGGCCAGTGCCGAGGTGGCGCCGGCCAGGGGTGGCATCCACTCGGCCTGGCCGCGCCCGTCCAGGCCATGGCAGGTCGCGCAGCGGCTCACGTAGGTATGCGCGCCGGGGGCCGAGGATGCGGCCGACAGCTCGCTCGCCTGGTACTGCCATGCCGGCCCGTCGCGGCTGGGGTCGCCGGGCAGCGACTTGAGGTAGTGCGCGATCGCGCCCAGGTCTTCGTCGCTCATGAACTGCGTGGAGTTGTTGAACGCCTCGGTCATCGAGCCGTACACCACCGCGTGCCGGTTGCGCCCGTGCTTGAGGAAGCTGACGATATCCGCCTCGTTCCAGCGCCCGAGCCCGGTGTTGGGGTCGTTGCGCAGGCTCGGCGCATACCAGCCATCCAGCAGCCCGCCGGCCAGATACGTCTTGCTGGCCTCGTTCAGGCCCTTCTCGTTGAAGGCCAGGCCGCGCGGCGTATGGCAACTGCCGCAGTGGCCCGGCCCCTGCACGATGTAGGCACCGCGGTTCCACTGCGCATCCTGGTCCGGCTTGGCCGGGTAGGGCGCGGGGTCGGTGAACAGGCCGTTCCACAGCGCAATCGGCCAGCGCAGGTTCAGTGGCCAGGGGATTTCGCTGGGCTTGTTGGCCTGCGCCGCCGGGCTCACCCCGTGCATGAAGAAGGCATACAGCGCGCGGATATCGTCGTCACTGAGCTTGGCATACGAGGGGTAGGGCATGGCCGGGTACAGCCGGCGACCGTCCGGGGTCACCCCATGGCGCACGGCGCGGTCGAAGTCGGCCAGGCTGTAGGCGCCGATGCCGGTGGCGCGGTCGGCGGTGATGTTGGTGGCGTAGATCGCGCCCAGCGGGGTGGCCATCTTCAGCCCGCCGGTAAACGGCGCCGCCTCTGGCAGGCTGTGGCAGGCCACGCAGTCGCCCAGCCGCGCCACGTACTCGCCGCGTTGCACCAGGGCCGGGTCTGGCGGTGCGGCACTGGCCTGGGCAGCGAAGGGCGACGCCGGCGTGCGGGTCACGTACCAGGCCAGCACGGCTGCGATGACGAGGCACAGCAGCGCGAAACAGCCCAGCGTTGTTGCGAGTCGACTCTTGGTCATGTGCGCGATGTCCCTGATCGAGGCCTAGCTGAAGGTGTAGCGCGACAGCGGCATGCTGCGGATGCGCTGGCCGGTCAGGTGCGCCACCGCATTGGCCACCGCCGGGGCCACCGCCGGCAATGGCGGCTCGCCGATACCGCCCATCTTCGCGCCGCTCTCGACGATGCGTACATGTACCCGCGCCATGCGCTGCGCCGACAGGATCGGGTACAGGTCATAGTTGCGTGCGCGCGGCTGGCTATTCACGTACACCGCTTCCTCCACCAGTGCCTGCGACAGCCCCAGCGACACCGCGCCATTGACCTGCGCCTCGATGATCGCCGGGTTGACGATGCTGCCGGGGTCGATGGCCTCCCAGATATCGTGCACCTTCACCTGGCCCTGCTCGATGGACACCTCGGCGATCACCGCCGCCTCCGAGCCGAACGGCGAGGCCATGGCCACACCCCGAGCGCGCCGCGAGCCGTCCTCGGCGGTGAACGGGCCACGCTTCCAGCCACCGGACAGATCGCCCACCGCCTGCAGCAGGTTGGTCAGGCGCTGGTTGTCGCGCAGCAGGTGCAGGCGCAGTTCGAACGGGTCCTGCTTGCCCTTGTCGGCCAGCTCATCGAGGAACGCCTCATAGAAGAAGTCATTCAGCGAGTTGCCCACCGAACGCCAGTAACCGAGCATCGCCGGGCCTTTCACATAGACCTGGGCGATACGTTTGCTGGGGATGGCGTAGGCCTTGCCCGACAGCCCTTCGAGTGCCGTGGGGTCGATTTTCTCGCCCTGCTTGCCGGCGATGGCTTCGGTGGGGCCTTCGGTGGCGCTGACTGCCTCGATGGCCACCGGCAGGCCCTGGGCGTCGAGTGCGGCGCGGAACTTGACCACGGCCATGGGGCGCAGCGCGTCACGCAGAAACTCCTCTTCGCGGCTCCAGATCAGCTTGACCGGGCGCCCGACTGCCTTGGCCAGCAGGATCGCCTGAGGGTAGGGGTTGGCGCTGTCGTACAGGAAGTGGCGGCCGAAAAAGCCGCCCAGCAGCGGCGAGTGCAGGGTGATCTGTGACGGGTCCAGGCCGGTGCGCTTGGCCATGTCGGCGCGGAACATGTCGGGCGCCTGGTTGGGCAGCCACACCTCCAGCGTGCCGTCGGGGTTGAAGCGCGCCAGGGCCGAAGGCGGCTCCAGCTGTGCATGGTTGAGGAACTGGTTGTGGTAGGTGGCCTCCACCTGGGTGGCGGCGTTGGCAAAGGCTTTGCCGAAGTCGCCTTCATTCTCCTCGTCGCGGGCCGGGCCGGTGGCCGCGGCCAACTGGTCGCGAAAGGCGTCACTGGAAAAGTCCGCAGGCATCTGGCGCACCTTCGAGTCGGCCGATGCCTCCAGCCACTGCACCTGCACGGCCTCCACCGCGCGCTTGGCGTGCCACCAGCGCTCGGCCACCACGGCCACCGCACCGGGCAGCCGATGCACCGAATGCACGCCCTTCATGGCTTTCACCTGCGCCTCGTTGCGCAGCTCGCCCACGCGCATGCCCAGGCGCGGTGCATGCTGCACCGCGGCATGCAGCATGCCGTCGACCTTCACGTCGATGCTGTACACGGCCTTGCCGGTGGACTTGTCATAGGCGTCCACCCGTTGCACCGGCTTGCCGATCCAGCGGAACTGGCTGGGGTCGCGCAGCGTCACGCTGGCAGGGTCTGGCACGGGCAGGTCCATGGCCTGGCCTGCCAGTTCGCCATAGCCCAGCGTGCGCCCCGACGCGGCGTGTATCACCCGGCCGGGCTCGGTGCTCAGGTCGCCCACCGGCACGCCCAGGCGCTCGGCAGCGGCCTGCAGGAGCATGGCGCGGGCCAGGGCGCCGAGGCGGCGCATGGTCGGGTAGCTGGTGCGCACCGACATGCTGCCGCCGGTGATACGCATGCCGTTGTCCATCACCACGTACTGCTCGCCGGGCGGTGCGCTGTCGATCAAAAAGGTGGCGGGGTCGGCATCGAGCTCTTCGCCCACGATCTGCGCCATGGCCGTGAAGATGCCCTGGCCGCCCTCCATGAACGGGCTGAGCAGGCGGATGCGGCCGTCCGGGCGGATCTCCAGGAAGGCCGGCACCTGGGTGCCGGGCGCCGCTGCGTTGCCCGTGGCGGCCTGCACACGGCTCAGGCCCAGGGGCAGGCCGAAGCCCAGCACCAGTGCGCCCACTGCCGTGCCGGCGCTTGCCAGCAAGAAGCTGCGGCGCGAGATATTGACCGGCTCACCCACAGGGAAGGGCTGGGCCACGCCGGTAACGCGCAGGCTGTCGTTCATCAGGCGTTCTCCTGCGCGGCGGCCACGTCGTGCACGGCGGCATGGATGGCGTTGTAGGTGCCGCAACGGCACAGGTTGACCATTGCGGCAGCAATCTGGGCATCGCTCGGGTGCGGGGTGTGCTTGAGCAGGGCAGTGGCCGCCATCACCTGGCCCGACTGGCAGTAACCGCACTGGGCCACCTGGTGCTTGACCCAGGCGCTGACCACGCGCTTGCCCACGGCGTCGGCCTCCACGGCTTCGATGGTGGTGATTTCGCGCCCCACCACGCCGGCCACCGGGGTCACGCAGGCACGCACCACGGCGCCGTCCACCAGCACCGAGCAGGCGCCGCACTGGGCCAGGCCGCAGCCGTACTTGGTACCGGTCAGGCCCAGGTCATCGCGGATTACCCACAGCAGGGGCGTGTCCGCGTCAGCATCGACCTCGTAGGTCGTCTGGTTGATTCGCAGTTGCATGGCTCACCCGTCATCAGTCGGTCAGGTCTTGATTTCTTATGGGCGTGGCCGTGCGCAAGGCGCAGGCCACCCATAGACGCTAGCACACGGGGCGGCGGGGGCCGTTGAAGGGGCGGGTCAGGTGACGATCAGCAGGGGTTGGCCAGGTCCAGCTTGGCCACGATGGCGCCGGTGAAGAAGTCCACCACCTCGCCACGATGGCTCAGCACGTGGTCGCCAAACCAGTCAGCGGCCAGTCGCGCCTTGGGCATGATGGTGGTCTCGGTATGGCCGGTGGCGGTTGCGATGATGAGATCGCCGGCGAGCGTGGAGCTGTCGGTGGGCGAGGTCGGCAGGCACAGGTGGCTGCCGGATTCGTTGAACAGGATCCGGCCCGAGCCGACATGGCCATACGCACTGACGTCCTTGGTCCATACCGTTGCGCCCTCGCGGTCGCAGCACAGCAGCTGGTTGTTCTCCCCGGTCACGAACAGGTACTGCCCGTCGCGGGAAAAGCGCAGGCTGCGCACCTTTGCCTCCAGCGGCACGCTGACCCTGCCGATTTCGCCGCTGGCGCAATCGACCGTCAGCACGCCATTGCGGGCACGCTCGTCGGGGGCCCAGAGCCTGCCCTGCAGCGGGTCGATGCTGCCGAACCTGGCGTCCACGTCACGCTCCACCGGGTCGCTGTGTTCACCGCTGTCCAGGTCGATGATCACCGGGCGTTTCTTGCCATTGGCCACGCTGACCAGCGCGTAGCGGGCGCTGGGGTCGAAGCGTGCCCAGTACGATAGCAGGTTCTGGGTTGCATGCAGCGGCGCGCCGTCGTGCACAAGGTTCAGCCGCGAGCGGCTGGCCCCGCGCACCACCAGCCACTTGACCCCGCTCAGCGCGATGCGGCGTTGGTCGCGCGCGATGTCCCACACGCTGTCGTCGGGCTGGGCGAAAGCCGGCCGGCTCAGGGTGCCGGTGTCGGGATGGTACTGCACGAGGCAGGGCGGGCGAACGGTGTCGTCCTTGTCGAAGAACACCAGGCGGCGCGGTACATCGATGTACATTGGGACTCCCAGGGCCAGCGTGCGAAACGATGCAGGATAAAGCCTGATTGCGCTGGGCAAAAGCACTTGCTCATGACAGTTCTGCCAGGCAGCGCTCCAGGATATCCAGCCCGCGCTCCAGCACGTCTGCCTCGGCGGTCAAAGGCGCCAGCAACCTGATGATGTGCCGCGCCTTGCCCGCCGGCATCAGCAGCAGCCCGGCCGCGCGTGCCTTCTCCAGCACCTCGGCCAGTTGTGCGGTGGCCGGCTTGCCTTGTGGCGTGACCAGCTCGATGCCGCGCATGGCGCCCACACCGGTCAGTCGCCCGAGGTACGGCGTCAACCCGCTGGCCTTCCACGCTTCATAACGCCCGACGATGGCGCGCTCCTGCAGCTCGCCCCAGGTCGCCAGGTTGGCATCGCTCATCAGTTCCAGGGTCGCCAACCCTGCCGCACAGGCCAGCGGGTTGCCCGAATAGGTGCCGCCCAGGCCACCCTTGGGCAGGCTGGCCATCAGCTCGCGCCGGCCTACCACCGCTCCCAGCGGCACGCCGCCGGCAATGCTCTTGCCCAACAGCAGCAGATCCGGCTCGATGCCCAGCCGCGGGAAGCCGAAGCGCTGGCCGGTGCGGCCAAAGCCCGACTGGATCTCGTCGATGATGATCAGGATGCCGTGTGCATCGCAGAACGTGCGCAGGGCCTGGGCAAAGGTGGGGTCCATTGCCAGGAAGCCGGCTTCGCCCTGCACCGGCTCGAAGATGAAGCAGGCCACTTCGTTGACGTCGATCTCGACGCTGAACAGGCGCTCCAGCGCCTGCATCGCCTGCTCGCCGGTCACGCCGTTGTCGGCGCTGGGGTAGGGCAGGTGGAACACCGGGCCGGGCAGCACGCCGACCTTCTGCTTGTAGGGCGCCACCTTGCCATTGAGGTTGAGCGTGGCCAGGGTACGTCCGTGGAAGCCGCCATCGAAGGCCACCACCGCCGTACGCCCGGTGGCGGCGCGCGCCACCTTCAGGGCGTTCTCCGCCGCCTCGGCGCCACTGTTGGTGAGCATGCCTGCCATCGGGTAGCTCAGTGGCACGAACGCTTCCAGGCGTTGCATGAACTGCACATAGGGCCCGTGCGGGACGGCGTTGAACGCCGCATGGGTCAGTTGCGTGGCCTGATGCTGGATGGCGCTGACGATCGCCGGGTTGCAATGCCCCAGGTTGAGTACGCCGATACCGCCCACGAAGTCGATGTAGTGCTTGCCATCGGTATCCCACACCTGGGCATTGCGCCCGTGTGAAAGTGTAATGGGATGCACAATGGAAAGAGATCGGCTGATTGTTTCGTGCGTCATGGGCAAGTACCTGGGTGACGGAAGTTTTTATATATCTAAGCCAACATCCGGCAAACGCCACAAGCGAAATAAAGTCGAGCAATCATTCCGTCAAATCGTGATCCTGCCCTGTATCCACTCGATGAACGCCTTCACCTTCGGCACCTGCGCCGCATGCTCGGCATGGGCGATGAAGTGCGCGCCCTCGCTGGGCATGGTGTGCGCCCAGGCCACCACCAGCTTGCCCTCGGCCAGTTCTTCGGCCACCAGGTAGCGTGGCACCAGGGCGATGCCGCAGCCGGCCTGGGCCGCGCGGATGCACAGGTAGAAGGTGTCGAAGCGCGGCCCGTGGTAGCTGTGCTGGGACTGCAGGTCCTGCTGCAGGAACCACTCGTGCCAGGCCTCCGGGCGCGAGGTGCATTGCAGCAAGGGGTGGCGGGCGAGGTCTTCGGCGCTGCGTGGCAGCGCTGCCGCGATCAGCTCGGGGTGACACACCGGCACCACCTCTTCATGGAACAGCTCGATGCAGGTGGCCCCCGGCCAGGTGCCCTGGCCGAAGAAAAACGCGATGTCGGCCTTGTTGTTGAGCAGGTCGAAGGGTTCCAGCTCGCTCTTGATGTCCAGATGGATGTTCGGGTGCTGCCGGCTGAAACCGTGCAGGTTGGGCACCAGCCAGCGTGCGCCGAAGGTGGGTTGGGTGGCCACGGTCAGCACCTGGGTCTCGCCGCCGTAGGTCAGGATGTAGCGGCTGGAGATGTCCAGCTGGGTGAGGATCTTGTTCACCTCGGCCAGGTACAGCGAGCCTGCAGGGGTCAGGTGCAGGCGCCGGCGCACGCGTTGGAACAGGTTGTGGCAGAGCATCTCCTCGAGTTGCGCCACCTGCTTGCTCACCGCGCTCTGGGTCAGGTGCAGCTCCTGCGCGGCGCGGGTGAAGCTCAGGTGGCGGGCCGCCGCTTCGAAGCATTGCAGGGTGGTGGTGGAGGGCATCAAACGCTTGGACATCGAGGGCACCGGGCAGATGAAAAGGACTGAGTTCATTCCATGGAGGAATCATGTGGTGATAAAAGGTCGTTTGTAAGCAGCCTGTTCGCAGATTAATACTGACCTGCGTCAATCATTTCAACTGCTAGTTTCGATGCCCCGAGGGACCGGGAAAAGTGCGTCCGAAACTTATCGAAAAGAGGCCGATCAGTACCCGTTACATTACGTTTGATGCCCAAAAAACAATAACGGCTCCTTACATTTCTGCTGCCGCACACTTTCCATGAAGACCTTGGCCTGACCTGCGCGGTCATCGCGCAACCAGGTGCAGCAGGCATTGGCCAGAGAGGCAACCATGTCGTCCCTACAAGAAAAACCGCAACGCTCGCTCAAGCACGGCCTGACCTCGCGTCAGGTCTCGATGATCTCCATCGCCGGCATCATCGGCGCCGGTTTGTTCATCGGTTCGTCCAACGCCATCGCCAAGGCCGGTCCGGCCATCCTCATCTCCTACATGATTACCGGCCTGCTGGTGCTGCTGGTGATGCGCATGCTCGGCGAAATGGCCATCGCCGACCCCAACAGCGGCTCGTTCTCCACCTACGCCGGGCGGGCCATCGGGCCATGGGCTGGCTTCACCATCGGCTGGCTGTACTGGTGGTTCTGGGTACTGATCATTCCGGTCGAGGCAATCGCCGGTGCCGACATCCTGCACGCCTGGTACCCCGACGTGCCGTCCTGGGCCTTTGCCTTCCTGATCATGATCGTACTGTCGTGCAGCAACCTGATCAGCGTGAAGAACTTCGGCAAGTTCGAGTACTGGTTCGCCCTGGTCAAGGTGGTGGCGATCATCGGCTTTTTGGTGGTGTGCCTGATGGGGGTGAGCGGTGTATGGCCGCTGGCGCAGACCTCGGGCGTCGAGAACCTGTGGTCCAATGGCGGCTTCATGCCCAACGGCTTCGGCGCCGTGCTGGCCGGCGTGCTGGTGACCATCTTCTCGTTCTTCGGTGCCGAGATCGTCACCATTGCCGCCGACGAAACCGCCAACCCGAAAGACAAGATCCGCCGCGCCACCAACCTGGTGGTGTACCGCATCGCGATCTTCTACGTGTTCTCGATCTTCTTCATCGTCGCGCTGGTGCCGTGGAATGACCCGCGCCTGCTGCAGGTGGGTTCGTTCCAGCGCGCGCTGGAAATCCTCAACGTGCCGGGTGCCAAGTTTCTGATCGACGTGGTGGTGCTGGTGGCGGTCACCAGTTGCATGAACTCGGGGCTGTATACCGCTTCGCGCATGCTCTATTCACTGGGCGCACGGGGTGAGGCGCACCCGCTGACCAAGCGTATTTCCGGCAGTGGCGTGCCCACCGTGGCGGTGCTGTTGTCGACCCTGGCCGGGTTTGTCGGTTGCTTCGTGAACTTCGCCTTCCCGGGCAAGGTGTTCGGCTTCCTGCTGTCGACCACCGGGGCCATCGCGCTGCTGGTGTACCTGGTGATTGCCGTGTCGCAGCTGCGCATGCGTGCCATCGTCGAGCGCGAGGGCACCGAGCTGGCGTTCAAGATGTGGCTGTTCCCGTGGCTGACCTGGCTGGTGATCGTGGTGATTTCGCTGGTGCTGGGCTACATGCTGTTCAGCCCCGACTACCGCTACGAGACCTTGATGACGGCGGCGGTGACGGCGTTGATCCTGGGCATCGCGTTCTACCGCAAGCGGGCGCGTATCGAGCATCAGCCGCAGGCGATGACCGAGCAGGGTTAGCGAGCGCTGCGCACTCGATCGCCGGCAAGGCCGGCTCCTGCAGGATCATCGTGACTCCTGCAGGAGCCGGCGAAGACGTCGCTACAGGCCTCAGCCGAAAATGTCGCGCACGCTGCTGCGATAGAACTCGAACGCCGCCAGCGCCCCATCCACCGCCTGGCGCTCCTGTTCCTCACTCAGCACCAGTGCATCGATCAACCCCACGAACTGGCGCCACTGCAGCGCACGCCCGTCCGGGTGCGGCGCCAGATGCCGGGCGCCACGCTCCGCGTCCAGCCCCAGTTGCTGGGTCTGCCTGAACAGAAACGCCGCCCCCAGGTTCGAGCCCTCGCTGCAGTACAGCCAGCCCAGTGCTTCAGCTGGCGCAGACAGCTGCACAGGTGCCGGTACACCGGGCACCGGCAGGCCAAGGTCGCGCAGGTCGGCCTGCACTGCCTCGAACCGCGACAGCGCCGCCAGCCCGGGCAATGTGCGGTTCAACTGCGCATCGCCATACAAGGCTTGAAGGCTGCCATGAAAGCGGTGCTGCACTTGCAGAAACAATGCATAGCGCTCGCGGCTCTCGAACGGTCGAACGCCCAGCACCAGCGTATCGACACTGTCGTGCTCGCGGCGGCTGGCGGCCTTGAGGCGTTGGCAGCGGCCGGTTTCGGGCGCAGGGGAGGCGGGGGCATTCATGGTCGGGGTCTCATGTCGGCAGTGAGCAGGCATTGGTAATGCCAATGCCTAGACTCTCTCGCGCCATCGTCGTTCCGTGCAGCACCCGGCCTGCCAGGCGAGCGTCTTCAATGCGTGGATCTGCAATGGCATCTTCATCCCGGGTCATTCGTCTCTGAACTGCATTCGTGGGCGTTATGGCCAGCGGATGCTTGCATGCGCTCCAGGTACGGTCAAGCGCCGCGCAGGGCGGGTAGATGCGGGGTTGAGCAGGGGTGTCGAGCAGGCCCCTGCACCCGCAGCGCGGGCGCAGGGGCTGCCAGGTTCATGCCGGTGCAGCGGCTGTCTTGACTGCCCGCGGCTTGCGCAGCTGTTCCAGGCGTGAACCGCTGTAGGTGGTCTCGCGGAAGAACTTCCAGCGCCCGAACAGGCAGTACACGTGCGCCACGCGCCCCTGTTCGTGATAACCCATGCGCAGGTGCAGCTTCATGGCCGGTACGTTGTGCGTCTCGACCACGTCCACCACCTTGTTGCAGCCCTGGGCCTGCATGGCCGCCCACAGGTTGACCTGGGCATCCACCGACAGCCTGGTGCCGAAGTACGACGGGGTCATCTCGCCGCCGAACTCGAAGAACTCGCCCTCCTTGACCGGGAAGGTGCAGCCGTAATAGTGACGGTCCAGGTAGTCGCGCTTGCTGCCCCAGATGAACGCCACCGCATTGTCGGCATCGTCCAGGTACATGTGCCCGGTGTGGCCTTCGCGGGCAAGCTCGGCCATGGTCTGCACACGGTCGCCGAAGTGGCGGGCAAAGGCGACGGCGTTGTCCTCGGTGATGGTCACCAGGCGCACCGGCTTGTGCGGTCGCAGGTTGTGCGGCGGTACCGCACTGACCAGGTCGCGCTCCATCCACAGCAGTTCCCAGTGATAGAACACATGGCGTTCCCAGAGGGTTCTGGCGACGCGGCGAAGGCCTTTTCTTCTGATCTTGTCGCGCAGGTTCTGCAAAGCACCCATGGTGCCTCCTTGCCGGATAGGGCGGATGAAACGGTGGGTTTGATGAAATCTTTTTCATGGTATAGCCCAGCGTTTTGACGGCGTGTCAAAAAGCCATCGCAGCGGTTGTTTCAAAATATGTGTAACAAGGGTGAACCGCTCTACACCGGAGGTTACCGGCATAGAGCAGTTGATCGGAAAGGTCTGACGCTTTTTTGACGATTTAATGGCGCCTGAATCAAGGCGCGGTTCTGCTCAGGCGATGAAGGTGTCAGGGGCCCGTGGCCGGGCCCGCGGCGCCAGGTGAGCGAGGCGCTTGCCGCTGTAGTGGGTGGTGCGCGAGAACCGCCAGCAACCGAACACTCTGTAGGCGTGGGTGATGCGACCCTGTTCCTGATAATCCAGCTGCAGGTGCATCTTCACCGCCTGCACGTTGTCCAGCGCCACCACATTGACGATGCGCGTACACCCCTTGGCCAGCATGGCGGACCACAGGTCGAGCTGGGCCTGGGTCGACAGGCCTGTACCGAAGTAGGCGCGGTCGACTTCCCCGGCAAACTGGAAGTATTCGCCCGGCTGCACCGGGAAGGTGCAGCCGTAGTAATGGCGGTCGTGGTAATCGCGGGTGCTGGCCCACACCATCGCCACCGCGTTGCCGTGGCTGTCCACGTACATGTGGCCGGTGTGGCCCTGTTCGGCGAGGTCGGTCATGGCCTGCACCTGGCCAGGGAAGTAACGGCTGAAGGCCTCGGTATTGTGGGGTGTTATCGCTACCAGGTGCACTGGCGGGCAGGTGCGCCTGCGTTGCGCGGCGACGGGCGCAAGGGGGCTGCGCTGCAACCACACCAGTTGCCAGTGCGAGAAGATGTAGCGGCGCCACAGCGGGCGAAGCGCACGCAGCAAGCCTTTTTGTCTGATGCGCTGGTGGGCGATTTCGATCAATTGCATGAGAACTCCGACAGGTTTTATTCCAGGAGCTCCGATTAGGCGTCCACCGGCAGTTGCATGCCATCGGCCTTCTCTACAGCCCTGGTAAGCTGAAGGTCATGCGCGCTGCATGACCTTGCAACCCGGGGCGTAGGCGCTCAGGCGTCGGTGTCGTGCAGCTGCGGCGCCGGCTCGCTGTCGGCCTTGCGTCTGGCCCGCGGGGCCAGGTGGGCCAGGCGCGAGCCGCTGTAGTGGGTCACGCGGGAGAAGTACCAGCGCCCGAAGAACCTGTACGCGTGGGTGATGCGACCCTGTTCGTGGTAGTCCAGGTGCAGGTGCATCTTGACTGCCTGTGCGTTGTCCAGCGCCACCACCACCACGATGCGCGTGCAGCCTTTGGCGAGCATGGCCTCCCACAGCTCGGTCTGTACCCGCGTGGACAGGCCGGTGCCGAAGTAGGCGCGCTCGACTTCGCCGGCGAACTGGAAGTATTCGCCGGGCTGTACCGGGAAGGTGCAGCCGTAGTAGTGCCGGTCGTGATAGTCACGGGTGCTGGCCCACACCATCGCCACCGCGTCACCGGCTTCGTCCAGGTACATGTGGCCGGTGTGGCCTTCGCGTGCAAGGTCGTTCATGGCCTGCAACTGGCCGGGGAAATGGCGCGCGAACGCGTCGGTATTGCTCGGGGTGATCTGGACGAGCCGCACGGGAGGGCAGGGGCGGGTGCGTTGTCGAGGCACCCTGGCCAACGGGTCGCGGTCCAGCCACACCAGTTGCCAGTGCTGGAACACGTGGCGTTGCCACAGCGGGCGCAAGGCGCGACGCAGGCCTTTTTGTCTGAGACGTTGGAGCAGTTGCGAAACTAGGCGCATACGGCCTCCTGGCAGATCCGGTACTCAAGGGACCCCGATTAGGCGTGTGTCGGTAAACCCTGACCATCGGACAATGCTGCAGCCCTTGTCAGGCTTTGCACTACTACGGGCTCATGACAAAGACACTGCATGTCCGTGGCAAGTTTCATCGGTGGGGCCGGCGCGGCGCGGCGAGCGTTATTGTCGCCCCCCGACGCATGACGTACCATCGGGCCTGCGACCCGCACCTACCTATAACAACCTTCTGCAGCGCAACACCCAGGCCGCCGGCCCAGGGGTGGCTTTTGCCTGCGCGCCTTTTGCCGCGCAGGTTTCATTGAACCCAGGGTCGCGTCTGACGCGCCCGCCCCGGAGCCTTGCCCCGTCCGATGAACAACCCCGCAGATACCCGTAATGGCAGCTGGCTCAGCGTTTTCGCGCTGGCCCTGGCTGCATTCATCTTCAACACCACCGAGTTCGTGCCGGTGGCCCTGCTCAGCGATATCGGCCGCAGCTTCGACATGCCCACCGCCCAGGTCGGGCTGATGCTGACCATCTATGCCTGGGTGGTGTCGCTGGCCTCGCTGCCGATGATGCTGATGACCCGCAACATCGAGCGACGCAAGCTGCTGGCGTTCCTGTTCGTGCTGTTCATTGCCAGCCATGTGCTGTCGAGCATGGCCACCAGCTTCGGCATGCTGCTGTTCAGCCGCATCGGTATCGCACTGGCCCACGCGGTGTTCTGGGCCATCACCGCGTCGCTGGCGGTGCGGGTGGCGCCGCCGGGCAAGCAGGCCAAGGCCCTCGGGGTGCTGGCCACCGGCACCACCCTGGCCATGGTGCTGGGCATTCCGCTGGGGCGAGTGGTGGGCGAGGCGCTGGGCTGGCGCACCACCTTCATGGGCATCGCCGGGGTCTCGGTACTGACGTTGCTTTGGCTGATGCGCTCGCTGCCGCGCCTGCCCAGCCAGAACTCCGGTTCGCTGCGCAGCCTGCCGATGCTGCTCAAGCGGCCGGCGCTGCTCTCGGTGTATGCGTTGGTGGTGCTGGGCATCACCGCGCAGTTCACCGCCTACAGCTACATCGAGCCGTTCAGCCAGCAGGTCGCGGCGATGAGCGGCGAGATGACCACCATCCTACTGTTGCTGTATGGCGGGGCGGGCATCTTCGGCTCGATTCTGTTCAGTCGCTACAGCGAGCGTTTCCCGCGGGGGTTCGCGATTGGCGCCATCGGCGCCATCGCCCTGAGCCTGTTGCTGCTGGCCCCGCTGGCAGTCAACCCGACCCTGCTCTGCGCGCTGAGCATGGTGTGGGGCATGGCGATCATGTGTTTCAGCCTGGCCCTGCAATCGAAGGTGCTGGTGCTGGCTTCCGATGCCACCGACGTGGCCATGGCCATGTTCTCGGGGCTGTACAACGTGGGCATCGGTGGCGGGGCGTTGCTGGGCAGCCTGGTCAGCACCCACATGGGCCTTGGCGACATCGGCCTGGTGGGCGGCGCGGTCGCGGTCAGCGGCCTGGTGCTGTGTTGCGTGACCACCTACCGCTATGCCGGGGTGCTGGGCGCCGACAAACCGGCGTAAGCACCTCACCAGGGGCGCAGGCCCCGCTCGCTGAAGTAGCGCTCCACGGCGGCGGTGGAGGCCGAGGGTTCGGCCAGCGCCACGTAGCTGTCGGGGCGCAGCAGGTACAGCGCGTTGCGTGCCAGGCCGGCGGCCGTGCAGGCGGCCGACCAGGGGTAAACCTGCAGTGGCAGCTGGCGTGCGGCGCACCAGGCGCTCAGTTCCTTGCTGGCCAGGCCGTACACGTGTACCTGCCAGCCCAGGTGCGACAGCGCGCTGAAATTGTCGTGTTCCTGCGTGACCACCCAGGGCAGGCGGTCGCCGCCCTGCACATGGCCGGCGCTGCCGAAGCTCAGCGGCATCAGGCGGTAGTTCAGGCCCAGCTGCGAGACCGTGCGAAACAGCAGGCTGCGCGCCTTGGCGAATGCCGCCATGCGCGGTATCAGCACCGGTGCCAGGCGCGTACGCAACAGGTTGGCGATGCTGCCATCGGCGGTAGCGAAGGTGAACACCTGGTCGGTGGTGGCCACCAGGCGCCGGGCGAAGGCCATGCGCTCGACCGGGTAGCTGTCGAGCAGGTCGTCGTGGGCCTTGCCCTTGAGTACGCTGCACAGCTTCCAGGCCAGGTTGATTGCATCGCCGATGCCGGTGTTCATGCCCTGGCCGCCGGCCGGGCTGTGCACGTGCGCGGCGTCGCCGAGCAGGAAGGCGCGCTGCTGGCGGAAATGCCCGGCCACGCGATGGTGTACGCGGTAGGTGGAAAACCAGTTGACCTTGAGCACCTGCAGTTGCAGGTGCTCGATGGCGCGTTGGCTGACATCCTCGAAACGCAGTTGCTCGGGGTGTTCGGCGCGTGCGTCGCGCACCGTGCCGATCAACCGCGCGCGGCCTGCGCCGGCCAGCGGGAACACCGCCAGAAAGTCCGCCTCGTCCAGGTCCACGTGCAGCTCGCCGTTCATGGGCGGGCCGCTGGCATCCACGTCGGCCACGTAGAACAGCTGCTGGTAGGTGCCGCCGGGGAAGTCGACATGCAGGCCGTTGCGCACGGCCGAATGGGCGCCGTCGCAGCCGGCCAGGTAATGCGTCTCGCAGTCTTGCTCGCTGCCGTCGGGCAGGCGCAGGCGTGCGCTGACGGTGGTGTCGTGCTGGGTGAAACCGAGCAGTTCGGTGCTGCGTTCGACCTCCACGCCAAGGCCGCGCAGGCGCTCGATCAGCAGGTTCTCGTGCTGGTCCTGCGGGTAGATTTCGAGAAAGGGGTAGGGCGTGAGGTTGGCGCCGATGCTGTCCAAAGGCAGGCGTGCGGCGGGCTCGCCCTTGACCCAGAGGTTGGCGGCGGGCACCTGGTGGCCGGCGCCAACGACCGCGTCGGCCAGGTCCAGCTGGCGGTACAGCTCCAGGGTGCGGGCTTGCACGGCGAGCGCGCGGGAGGTGGTGCCGGCGGCGCTGGTCCTGTCGAGGATACGTACCGAGATGCCCAGCTTGCTCAGCCACAGGGCCAGGACCAGGCCGGTGGGCCCGGCGCCGATGATCAGGACGTCAGAGTGGGGCATGGCGCGGTCCTCCGGGAAGGTGCGGTGGCACTGACAAGTGTAGATGCAGGTGGCCACACCCCTCATCCAATTCGGTGTACCTTTGCATCCCCCAACGCCCAGAGCACACCCATGATCGACTGGCTCAGCAACCACCCACACCACAGCGATACCCTGGCCCGCTGGCTGCACGAGCAGTTCGCCTACGAGTACGCCGATGTACCGCTGGCCCAATGGCAACAGGAGTTCGCCCATGGCCAGGCTGACGGCAGCCTGTACAGCCTGCTGGCGCTGGATGACGGCAACCTGCTGGGCAGCGCTTCACTGGCCCGCGACGACCTGCCCCTGCGGCCCGACCTGAGCCCGTGGCTGGCCTGCGTGTTCGTCAGCCCGCAAGCCCGCGGCCAAGGCCTGGCCGAAACGCTGATCGAGGGCATCTGCACCAAGGCCAGGGCCCTGGGGCACACGCACCTCTACCTGCACACCCACGACCGCGCCGAGTACTACCACAAGCGGGGGTGGCAGTACCTCGAGCAGTTCCAGGCCTGGGGCAAATCACACTGGCTGATGCAGTACCCGCTCTAGCCCGGGAACAGAAACGGGTTCACGCCGCTGCGATCGAACCCCTGGCGTTCCACCTCGGCATCCAGCGCGATCGAGGCCAGGTCATCGGCCACCAGCTCAAGGTCGCGCTCGTGCTCGGGGTAGAACACCTTCAGGTAGCTGTGGCAGTCGTCGCAGCTCTCGGCCTTGATCGCGGTTTCATGGGTATCCAGCGACCAGTAGTCCAGGCTGCCGGTCTCTTCGCAGTTGCTGCACTTGAGCCGCACCATGTGCCAGCGGCTCTCGCACAACCCGCAGTGCAGGTAGCGCAGCCCGGCCTGGGCACCGGTCATGATCACGCTGGCCACCGGCGCCCCGGTGCACACCGGGCAATGCTGGCGCTGCTCGCCCACGCCGGCATTGCCGATGGCGGGCAGGTGCGCCGCCAGCTGGGTGAAGTACAGCGACAGGGCGGCCCACAGAAACAGCGCCTGACCGCTGTCGATCTCGCTGAAGCGGCCTGCCAGCAACGCATCGGCCGCCACGTCCAGGGCGGCCTCGCCCTGCGCGCACAGGCCCTGCAGGGTGGCGTGTTCGATGTGCTCGCCAAGCCCGCGCAACAGTTGCTGCCAGTAGGCATCGCGCGGCAGGCTGGCCCAGGCCAGCGGCGCCTTGCCGGCGGCTACCCGCCCGGCCAGGCTGCTCACCAGCGTTGCCGGCAGCGGCAGGCGTTCGAGCAGTTGCTGCTGGGCATCGGCCACCTGTGCCACGAACCGCAGGTAGTCGGCCATCGGGTGCCCCTCGGCCAGCTGACGCAGGCGGGTGGCGCGCTGGCGGTAGCGCTCGCCCAGGGTCGGCAGCAGCACGGCAGGTATTTCGCCAACGCCGGCGCTACGCTGCTCGGCAGGGGTCATCTGGATGCTGTTCATTGCTGCTTGCCACTCCCGCTCTGCTTGTTGCTGATCTGCCGGTACCAGCGGTCATGGTGGGTCTTGGCCCAGCTGCGGCTCACATACCCGGTGACCATGCCGCGAATCGAACCCTTGACCCAGAACGCCAGGTACGCATGGCCGATGATCAGCAGGATCAGGCAGATGCCGGCAATGGCGTGTACCAGCAGGCCGATGCGAATCGACGGGATGCTGAACCACGGCGCGAAGTACGGCCGCCAGATCACCACGCCACTGACCAGCAGCACGCTGATCAGGCCCATGATTCCCCAGAACAGGATCTTCTGCCCGGCGTTGTACTTGCCGATCTGCAGCGCCGGCTCGTGCTCGCCGGCCAGCACCTGGCGCACGTTCCTGAACCACGCAAGGTCTTCACGTTCGGGCAGGTTGTACTTGACGAAGCGCACGAACAGGAACGCCAGCAGCAGGAACACCACCACCCCGAAGAACGGGTGCAGGATGCGCGCCAGCTGCGGGGTGCCGAACACGGCGTTGAGCCCGTTGAGCGACGGGAAGAACCACGACAGCCCCGACAGGGCCACGGCAAGGAAGCACAGCACCATTACCCAGTGGCTGGCACGCTCGATGAAGCGGGTGCGCAGGATCAGTTTGTCCTTGTTCATGCGTGGGTGTCCTCCTCGTGTTTCTCGTCGGCTTCCTCGACCTCGTTGACCTCGTTCGGCCCCACGCCTACGTAGTGGAACAGGGTGCCGGCCAGGGTAGCGAAGAAGGCCACGGCCGCCACCGGCTTGAGCCAGCCCTTCCAGCCATGGATGGCGCTGCTGATGCGCGGGTCGGTGGGCAGCTTGTGGTACAGGTGCGGCTTGTCGGCGTGCTGCAGCACGTACACCACGTGGGTGCCGCCCACGCCCTGCGGGTCGTAGATGCCGGCGCCGGCAAAGCCGCGGCCCTGCAACTCGGTCACGCGCTCGCTGGCCTGGTGCAGCATGTCCTGCTTGCTGCCGAAGTTGATCGCACCGGTGGGGCAGGTCTTGACGCAGGCCGGCTCCTGGCCGACCGACACGCGGTCCACGCACAGGGTGCACTTGTAGGCCTTGTTGTCCTTCTTGCTGATGCGCGGCACATCGAACGGGCAGCCGGCGATGCAGTAGCCGCAGCCGATGCAGTGGTCGGACTGGAAGTCGACGATGCCGTTGGCGTACTGGATGATCGCCCCCGGTTGCGGGCAGGCCTTCAGGCAGCCCGGGTCGGCGCAGTGCATGCAGCCGTCCTTGCGGATCAGCCATTCGAGCTTGCCGCTTTCATCTTCGACTTCATCGAAGCGCATCAGCGTCCAGGTTTCGGCCGACAGGTCGGCCGGGTTGTCGTACACGCCGACGTTGTGGCCGACCTCGTCGCGCAGGTCGTTCCACTCGTTGCAGGCCACCTGGCAGGCCTTGCAGCCGATGCAGATGCTCACGTCGATCAGCTTGGCCACTTCGGCCTGGTGGTCGCGCGCACGCGGCGCCGGGGTCAGCACGTTGGTGGCCGAGCGCTTGATGATGTCTTGGGATTGCATGGACATGAAGTTCGCTCCCTCAGGCCTTTTCGATGTTCACGAGAAACGCCTTGTATTCCGGCGTGTGGGTATTGGAATCGCCCACCCCCGGGGTCAGGGTATTGGCCAGAAAGCCCTTGCGCGTGGTGCCTTCATAGCCCCAGTGGCAGGGGATGCCGATGGTATCGACGTCCTGCCCGTCGATGGCCAGGCGGCGGATGCGCTTGGTCACCACAGCCTTGGCCTTGATGTAGCCACGCTGGGTGCTGACGCGCACCAGGTCGCCCTGCACGATGCCCTTGTCGGCGGCCAGCTTCTCGCCGATCTCGATGAACTGCTCGGGCTGCACGATGGCGTTGAGCCGCGCATGCTTGGTCCAGTGGCGGAACAGCTCGGTGATCGAGTAGGTGGTGGCCACATACGGGAACTGCTCGCGGCTGCCCATGCGCTTGCGATCGCTTTCGTACACCCGCGCGGTGGGGCTGTAGGTCACGTTCGGGTGCAGCGGGTTGTTCGCCAGCGGGCTTTCGGTGGGCTCGTAGTGTTCGGGGAACGGCCCGTCGTTCATCGCGCCCACCGAGAACAGCCGGCCCAGGCCCTCGGGCAGCATGATGAACGGGTTGGTGTTGCTGCCCGGTGCAGCGGTGACGGCGAAGTCCGGCACGTCCACGCCGCTCCAGCGCGCCCCGTCCCAGCCGATCAGCTTGCGCTTGGGGTCCCACGGCTTGCCCTGGGGGTCGGCCGAGGCGCGGTTGTAGAGAATGCGCCGGTTCTGCGGCCACGCCCAGGCCCAGCCCGGGGTGCAGCCCAGGCCGCTGTCGGCGTTGTCGCGCCGTGCCATCTGGTTGCCCTTTTCGGTCCAGGAGCCGGCGAAGATCCAGTTGAAGCTGGCAGTGGTGCCGTCGTCGCGCAGCTGCGAGAAGTCGTCGAGCAACTGGCCCTTGCGCAGAATCAGGTTGCCCTGTTCGTCGTGCAGGTCGGCCAGGGCGCGGCCGTTGGATTCCTTGGCCACTTCCTCGGGCTTGGGGTCGAACGGGTCGGCGTAGTCCCAGGCCATGTTGAGGATCGGCGCGGGGTTGGCACCGCCTTCCTTCTCGTACAGCTCGCGGATCTTCAGGAACAGGTGGCCGAGGATCTTGCCGTCGTGCCAGGCCTCGCCCGGCGGCGCAGCGCCGGCCCAGTGCCATTGCAGCCAGCGCCCGGAGTTGACGATCGAGCCGTCTTCCTCGGCAAAGCACGAGGAGGGCAGGCGGAACACTTCGGTCTGGATCGCCGCGGTGTCCACGTCGTGCTCCTCGCCGTGGTTCTGCCAGAAGCTCGAGGTCTCGGTGGCCAGCGGGTCGATGATCACCAGGAACTTGAGTTTCTCCAGCGCGGCCTGGGCCTTGTTCTTGTCCGGGAACGCCGCCACCGGGTTGAAGCCCTGGGCGATGTAGCCGTTGACCTTGCCCTCGTACATGCGGTTGCTGTAGTTGAGCACGTCGTAGCTGTCGTCCCACTTGGGCAGCCAGTCGAAGCCCCAGTCGTTGTCCTTGGTGGCCTTGTCGCCCCACAGGCTCTTCATCAGGCTGACGAAGAACTTGGGGGTGTGCTTGTAGTAGTTGACCTGGTCGGGCAGCACCGCGCTGGGCGTGGTCTGCTTGAGGTAGGTGGCCAGGTCGGTCTGCGCATCCGATGGCAGGTTCATGTAGCCGGGCAGGCGCAGCGAGAGCAGGCCCAGGTCGGTGTAGCCCTGGATGTTGGAGTGGCCGCGCAGGGCGTTGACCCCGCCACCGGCCATGCCGATGTTGCCCAGCAGCAGCTGGATCATGCCCGAGCCTCGGATCATCTGCGCGCCGTTGGTGTGGTGGGTCCAGCCCAGGGCGTAGAGGAAGGTGGCGGTCTTGTCCGGGGCACTGGTGGTGCCGAGGATCTCGCAGATCTGCAGGAAGTCGGCCTTGGGCGTGCCGCAGACGTTGGTGACCATGTCCGGGGTGTAGCGGCTGACGTGGGCCTTGAGCAGGTTCCACACGCAGCGCGGGTGGCTCAGGGTCATGTCGCGCCTGGCGAAGCCGTCGGCGTCCAGCTCGTAGGTCCAGGAGCTGCGGTCGTAGCTGCGCTTGGCCGGGTCGTAGCCGCTGAACAGGCCGTCGTCGAAGCTGTAGTCCTCGCGCACGATCAGGCTGGCGTTGGTGTAGGCGCGCACGTAGTCGTGCTGGATCTTGTCGTGGGTGATCAGGTAGTTGACCACGCCCATCAGGAAGGTCACGTCGGAGCCGGCGCGAATCGGCGAGTAGATGTCGGCCACGGCGGCGCTGCGGTTGAAGCGCGGGTCCACCACGATGACCTTGGCGCCATTGCGGATCTTGGCCTCGATCACCCACTTGAAGCCCACCGGGTGCGCCTCGGCGGGGTTGCCGCCCATGATCAGCACCACGTTGGCGTTCTTGATGTCGACCCAGTTGTTGGTCATGGCGCCGCGCCCGAAGGTCGGCGCCAGGGCCGAGACGGTAGGGGCGTGGCACACACGGGCCTGGCTGTCGGTGCCCAGGATGCCCAGGGCGCGGGTGAAGCGCTGGTCCAGCGAGCCGGTTTCGCTGCTGGCGGCCGAGCTGCACAGCATGCCGGTGCTCAGCCAGCGGTTGACCGTGGTGCCCTTGTCGTTCTTCTCGATGAAGTTGGCGTCACGGTCGTCCTTCATCAGGCGTGCGATGCGCTCGATGGCGTGATCCCAGCTGATGCGCTGCCATTTGTCCGAGCCAGGGGCGCGGTATTCGGGGTAGAGCAGGCGTTGTTCGCTGTGGATGTAGTCCACCAGGCCCGCGCCCTTGGGGCACAGCGAGCCGCGGCTGACCGGGTGATCGGGGTCGCCTTCGATGTGGAAGATACGCGCCTTGGCGTTCTTGGCGCCGTCGCCCAGGCTGTACATCAGCACGCCGCAACCCACCGAGCAGTAGGTGCAGTTGTTGCGGGTTTCCTTGGCGCGCAGCAGCTTGTACTGGCGTGATTGGGTGGCCTGGGCCATGCCCGGGGCGAAGCCCAGGCTGGCCGCAGTGGCGGTGGCAGCGCCGACGGTGCACAGCTTGAAGAACTGTCTTCTGCCCAGTCCCATGGTTATCTCCTTGTACAAACGAGCTCCAGAATCGGCCGCGCACGCGCAGGCCCGCCGAGATCAGCGTCAGGATCGGTAAGTGGTATGCAGGCTAGTCACAGAGGGTGCGCGCCAAGACCCTTTCTATCGTGGGTGAATTGCGCGCATTCGGGGGCAGTTTATGCCCTTACTTAATTTGTGACTAATCGACCTTGTCGATGAACCTATAGAGGGATTCGATTGTTTGGCACTCAGCGCGAGAGGTCGGCGGGGATCATCGCGGTATCGATCACGATATCCACGGGCGCGGTGACGATAAACGCCAGCGGGCACACGATCAGCGGCCAGCAGAACTGCGCCGAGGTGGCGCTGAACAGGAACGAGAAGTTGTTGCGCACGCCCCGGTACATGCCTGGGGATGCACATTCGGCGCAGTACCCACCGCGCATCATGGTGCCGCAGCTGGTGAGGGCGAGGGTGGAGACGATGAGGGCGAGCGAGAGGATTCGGATGGTGCTGTTCCTTGGCACAGGGGGAGGGTCCGTTTTTCTGCGCGGCATTCTCTCACCGGGGGCCGGGGCAATGCTACAGTCGCTCCTTTTTCAATCAGCAGGCCAGGCCTCTTCGCTGGCAAGGCCAGCTTCTGCAGGGCCAGCGAAGAGCCCGGTACTGCCGACACACAACCAACGGGAGAGACAACCATGCGCGCAGCAATGCTATTGGGTACGGCACTGGTGCTGGCCGGATGCGCCTCGTCGACGATGAACCAGGCTCGCCAGGGCGCACCGCACAAGACCTTCACCTCGGCCAAGGCCGAGCCGCTGGTGGCCGAGTGCATCCAGTTCGGTTGGCAGGACGAAGCCGTCTTCGGCGTGGATGCCAGCGGCTACCTCGACGCCGGCCCCAACGGCGGGGCCACGGTGTCGACACGCGATGCCGAATACTTCGCCGATGTGCGCGCCGAAGCCGGCGGCACGGTGGTCAAGTTCTACACCCTCAAGGACGATGCATTGGCCCAGCGGCGCATGGCGGCGTTGGCCACCTGCCTCTAGCCACGCCCCTCGAAACGCCCGGTGATGCGCTCGCGCCAGCTCAGCGGGCGCGCAACGTGTTCATGCGCGCCGATCTCAACCAGGGTGAAGGCGCAGCGCACGATATCGCTCACTTCCTGATCGGCCAACCGTGCGCAGGCTTCGCGGTGCGCCTGTGCCTGATCGCGACCTGCCAGGCTGTGCACCTCGAAGCCAAGGTTGCGTTTGGTGATATGCCAGTGGTGAAACACAGCGACAAAGCGGCTCATGTGCGCCCCGCAGTCAGATCAGGGATGGGGTCATGCATGCAGCTTGCCCGTGATGCGCTCCAGCCAGCTCAGGCGCCGGGGCGCCTGGGCAGTGCTGGCAATCTCGATCACGGTGAAGTCGCAGGTCTGATCGTCCTGGTAGCCCTGTTCATTGCGTATGTCGCCCGCTTCAAGGTGCGCATCGGCATGATTGTCGCTGTGTAGCGCGTGCACCTTGAAGCCCCTGTCCACGGCATGCCGGCTTCGCAAGTGAAACACCCCCACGAAGCGGCTCATGCCTGCGAAGCCCCGCGCTGTGCTTCAAGCGCCTCGATACGTGCCTGCAGGCGTTCGCGTTCCTGGCGTTCGGCGCCGATGTCCTCGAACACGCTGATCAGATGCTGCGGCTGGCCGTCCTGGCGGCGCTGCAGGGCGGTACGTGCACGTACCCAGATGTAGTGGCCCTGCTTGTGGCGCACGCGCTTTTCCACTTCGTAGCGCTCGATCTCGCCGGCCAGCAGGCGCTGCAGCAACTGCAGGTTGGCGGCCAGGTCGTCGGGGTGGGTCAGTTGCTGGAAGGTCATGCCGTACAGCGTTTCGGCGCTGTAGCCCAGCAGCTCGCAGAAGCTGCCGTTGACCCGCTGCCAGGTGCCGTCCGGGTCGATGTAGGCCAGCGCGCCCCAGGCCAGTTCGAAGATGGCGCGAAAACGTTCCTCGCTGTTGCGCAGTTGCTCTTCGGCGACCTTGCGCTCGGTGTTGTCCATGCTGATGCCGACCATCTTCACCGCGCGCCCGGCGCTGTCGCGCACCACCGTGGCGCGGGAGGCGATCCAGCGCATCTCGCCGTCGGGGCGATAGATGCGAAAGTCGCACTCGCAGCCTTCGCCTTCGAGCAGGGTCTTGCTGTACAGCGCCTGCAGCATCTCGACGTCTTCGGGGGGCAGGTGCACCCAGAAGTCTTCGTTGCGGATCACCTGCCAGCCGTACACGGCCTCGACGTTGGGCGAGTAGGTGAGTTCGTCGCTGATCAGGTTCCATTCCCAGGTCACGATGCGGGCGCCTTCCTGGGCCAGCTTCATGCGGGTTTCGCTCTCCATGATCTCGGCGGTGTAGCGCCGGCGCAGGTCGGTCATCGGCAGCTCCACCACCTGGGTCTGCTGCACGTCCTGCAGGGCTTCTTCGCCGTAGCGCAGCCAGATCCAGTTGACCTTGAGAAAGTCGGCCAGCTTGCGCAGGTTGGCATAGTCGATCTCGCCGCCGCGGGTCCATTTGTGCACGGCGGTGCGCGAGATCCCCAGGGCCGTGCCTACCGCCTGCAGCGTCAGCTTGTGGTGTTCGAGCAGTTCCTTGAGGCGAAAGGCGAAGCTGTTTTCGGTCATGCGCTGGGGTGTCCTTGGCGAGGGCATGGCCGGCCAGTATACATAAGCTGTCAACCTCAGGTTGACGGGGGTATGCGCGTCGCATCGCGGGCCTGACCCGCGATGCATTCAGCGCCGCTCACCAGCGCACACGCACCCCCAGGTTGCCGATCAACCCGTTCAAGTCGTTGTCGTCCACGTCGCTGCTGTAATCGGCACTGACAAACAGCGCCACCTTGGGCGTCACCCGTGCCACCAGGCCCAGGCCCACCTCCACGGTGGTGGCGTTGCGTCCGCTGCTGATCTTGTCGACCTTGTCCAGGCTCACCGTGTCGGCGTTCGAGAAGTCGTACCACACGTTGGTGCGCACATAGGGTTCGATGGGCATGCCGCGCACCTCGTAGCGGGCCGACAGCTTCGCCCCCACCCGACCGGTCCAGCTCGGCTGGCTGTCATAGGCCTGCAGGGTCTGGGCCTGGGCGTCGTTGCCGGGGTAGTACTGCTGGTTGATCAACTGCGCCTGGGGCTCGATCACCCAGTGCTTGCCCAGGCCGATGGGGAAGCCGCCCTCCACCGAGAAGGTCAGCGCGTGGCCGTTGCCATCGAGACGTTCGCCGTCGCTGCCGCGCCCGCTGGCGTCGAAACGGGTGCCCATGGCCACCGCATCCACATGCCAGCCCTGGTCATGCTGCAGGCTCCAGTACATGCCCAGGCTTTGCCCTTCCAGGCGCACGGCGTTCTGCTTGTCGCCCAGCTGTGGCCGGCGATTGTCCAGGCCGCCCTGCAGGTTGCTGTGGCCCATGAAGATCCCGGCGCGGTGGGTGTTGCCGCCGGCGGTTTCCCGCACGAACAGGTCGGGGGCGATCTGCAGGTTCTGGTTGGGGGCATCCAGGCGTTGCGGGGCGGTCCTGACCGGGGTGGGAAAGAACTGCGCCCACTGGCTGGCAATGCCTTCGTCGCCGAACACCGCCGTGCGCTCTGCCAGGCGTTCGGAAAACGCCCCCAGCGTACCCAGGCTCAGCCCCGACACGCTGGCCGGGACCAGCGACGGCAGCGCCAGGCCGTGTGCCGGGTTGAACATCGGGTCGTCGTCTTCCAGCCCCGCCGCCAGGCTTTCCAGCGGGGTTGCCAGCAGCAGCGACGTCGACAGTGCGTAGAAAACATACTCGAGCCCCGAAGGGCAGGGTGCGCTTTTCATGGCCGATCTCCTCTGTGTGTTACAGCCAAAGGTCTGGCCTGATGTCACGGGCTGTAAGGCAGGAACAGAGAGCGACCCAAACCAGCAAACCTGCCCCATGGCGCGCGCAAAGCCGCGTGCCAGAGGCCCGGAATGAAGTTGAACACGGTGGTTCTAGGTGTAGCTAAGGAGAGTCACAGGCAGGCGTCAAGATAGTGTGATTATTTTGTGATGGCTGTGTTGGAGGGGGTAAGCGGTTGAAAAATAGCGGTTACTGAATGGGCATAGCCGCGTTGCGAATGACAACGCGGCTGGCTATTTCGAATGATTGCTAAAGCGTCAGGCGTCCTCGTCCCGTTGCAGCTCCAACAGCAGCAACGAGCGTCCGGTGACGTTGAACACGCTGCCGAATTCCAGGCGCTGGGCCTTGCGCAGCTGCGGCCGGTCGGTGTCGATCAGGCAGTTCCAGTACTCGCCCTCGGGCACGTCGGGCAGGGTGAAGTCCACGCCGTCGTGGTGCGCGTTGACGATCAGCAGCAAGGTGGCGTCTGCCCCCGGGCGCAGGATGCCGCTGACCTGCGCGCGCCCGTCCATGAGCATGCCCAGGCAGCGCCCTTGCGGGTCTTCCCACTGTTCCACGCTCATCTCGCTGGCGTCCGGCGCGAGCCAGGTCACGTCCTTGACCCCGATCGCCTCGTTGTAGTCGCCCACCAGGAAGCGGCTGCGGCGCAGGATCGGGTAGGCCAGGCGCAGCTTGGTCAGACGCTTGACGAACTTGAGCAGGGCGCTGCCTTGCTCGTCCAGGTCCCAGTTGATCCAGCCGATCTCGCTGTCCTGGCAGTAGGCGTTGTTGTTGCCGTGCTGGGTGCGGCTGAACTCGTCGCCGGCCACGATCATCGGCGTGCCCTGGGCCAGCAGCAGGGTGGCGAAGAAGTTGCGCATCTGGCGCTGGCGCAGGCTGTTGATCTCGGGGTCGTCGGTGGGCCCCTCGACCCCGTGGTTCCAGGAGATGTTGTTGTTGCTGCCGTCCTGGTTGTTCTCGTCGTTGTCCTCGTTGTGCTTGTCGTTGTACGACACCAGGTCGCGCAGGGTGAAGCCGTCGTGGGCGGTGATGAAGTTGACCGAGGCATAGGGGCGCCGGCCGCGGCGGTTGAACAACTCGCCGGAGGCGGTCATGCGCGCGGCAAAGTCGGCCAGCTGGCCTTCGTCGCCTTTCCAGAAGGCGCGCACGGTGTCGCGAAAGCGGTCGTTCCATTCGGCCCAGCCCGGCGCGAAGTTGCCCACCTGGTAGCCACCGGGGCCGCAGTCCCAGGGTTCGGCAATCAGCTTGACCTGGCTCAGCAGCGGGTCCTGGCGACAGGCCACCAGAAAGCTGTGCCGCTCGTCGAAGCCTTCGTGGTAGCGGCCCAGGATGGTCGCCAGGTCGAAGCGAAAGCCATCAACGTGCATCTCGCCTGCCCAGTAGCGCAGCGAGTCGGTGACCAGTTGCAGTACGCAGGGGTGGCTCAGGTCCAGGGTGTTGCCGGTGCCCGAGTCGTTGATGTAGTAGCGCTTGTCGTCGGGCATCAGGCGGTAGTACGAGGCGTTGTCGATACCGCGCATCGACAGCGTGGGGCCCTGCTCGTTGCCTTCGGCGGTGTGGTTGTAGACCACGTCCAGAATCACCTCCAGGCCGGCGTCGTGCAGGTGCGCGACCATCTCCTTGAACTCGGCGATCTTGCCGTTGGCCAGGTAGCGCGGGTGGGGCGCGAAGAAGGCGATGCTGTTGTAGCCCCAGTAGTTGTTCAGGCCCTTTTGCAGCAGGTGCTGGTCGTTGACGAAGGCGTGGATCGGCAGCAGCTCGATGGAGCTGACGCCCAGGCCCTTGATGTGCCCCAGCAGCTCGTCGTTCATCAGCCCGGCGAAGGTACCGCGCGCCGCTTCCGGCACCGCCGGGTGACGCATGCTGATGCCGCGCACGTGCGCTTCGTAGAACACGGTACGGTCCCACGGCACGCCCACGCGCTGGTCGCGGCCCCAGGTGTAGGCCGGGTCGATGACCTTGCACTTGGGCACGAACGGCGCACTGTCGCGCTCGTCGAAACTGAGGTCGCCATCGGGGTGGCCGATGGTGTAGCCGAACAACGCCTCGGACCAGCGCAGCTCGCCGACCAGCTGCTTGGCATACGGGTCGATCAGCAGCTTGTTGGGGTTGAAACGGTGCCCGTTCTGCGGCTCGTAGGGGCCGTACACGCGATAGCCGTAGATCTGCCCCGGGTGCGCGTCGGGCAGGTAGCCGTGGTAGATCTCGTCGGTGTACTCGGGCAGTTCGATGCGCTCGAGCTCATGTTCGCCGCTGGCGTCGAACAGGCACAGTTCGACCTTGGTGGCGTTGGCCGAAAACAGTGCGAAGTTCACACCCAGGCCGTCCCAGGTGGCGCCCAGGGGGAAGGGCAGGCCCTCGCGGATGCGCGAAGGTTCAATGGCGTCGGGCTGGGTGTTGTGTTTGGACTTGGGCTGGGTCATGGCAATCCTTGTAGCGATCCTTGGGGGGCGAAAGGCGACGCACTGGGCGCCGGGGCAGCGTTGCGCTGCCCCGGGGCGGTAGTGACGCAAGGTACGGCGGCGTCAGGGCGTGGCGGGCTTCTTCGCGGTACGCGGCTTCTTTGCCGGGTCGGGCTTGGCCGCAGGGGCCGGTGGCTTGGCCTTGGACGCGGCGGCGCCGGGCTTTGGCTTGGCGCCAGGGGCTACCGGCGGTGCGCCTGGCGGGGTGGTACGGGGCTTGCGCGGGGCGGCCTTGGGCGCAATGGCCTCGGCTTCGGCCAACTTGCGCGCCATCTCCCAGTGGCGCTCCTCCTGGCCTTCGGGTTTACCTTCCGACTCCCAGATCTGGTAGGCGAATTCGCGGATACGTTTTTCCTCAGCACTCATCTCGACGCTCCTGATGACTCAGTCTGTTCTATGAAGAGATTGACGGGGAAGGCTTTGAGCGCAGTGCTCAGCCACAGCTCGTTAGAGGGTGTGACTGCGCCCTGGGCGAAAAGTCCCGTGCAATTGGCAGCGCACAAGGCGAACGGTAAAAGCACACGGGTATCGTCCCAGTTCTGTGCCGGGATCAAGGGTTGCGTGGCGTTGCCCAGCAGGCCCGAGGCCAGCCGCGGCACCACCACCACCGCGCGTTGCGCCTCGCCGATACGGGCAAAGGCGAGCACCCGCTCGGCGTGTTTGCCGCGTACCTCCAGGGGTTGGTAGCGGCCGTGGCGAAACAGCTCTGGGTAGGCCCGGCGCTGCTCCAGCACCTGGGCGATCAGGGCCTGCTTGACCCGCCCGTCCTGCCAGTGCCCGAGCAGTTCGGCGGGGGGCAGGCTGTCGTCCAGGGCCTGGCGGCGCGCGGCGTAGTCCACCGCGCGGCGGTTGTCCGGGTCGACCAGGCTCAGGTCCCAGAATTCGTTGCCCTGGTACAGGTCGGGCACCCCCGGCACGGTCATGCGCAGCAGGCTCTGCACCAGGCTGTTGAGCGCGCCCGGGCAGGCCAGGGCCTGCGCCGCCTCGGCCACCGACTGGCGCAGCTGCTGACATTGCGGCTCCAGCAGCAGGGCGTCGATGAAGCGTGCGCAGGCCTGCTCGTAGGCCTCGTTGGGGGCGCTCCAGCTGCTGCGCAGCTTGGCCTCGCGCAGGGCTTTGCGCTGCCATTGGCGCAGGCGTTCGGCGTAGCCGCGCAAGGCCTGGGTGTCATCGCAGCGCAGCGTCATCGGCCAACTGCTGAGCAGGGTCTGGTACAGCAGCAGTTCATCGCCGGCACTCGGTGCCACGCCATCGGCCAGTTGTGTGCGCAGGGGCGAGGCCAGTTCACGCCACAGCTCCACGCGCTGGCAGAACCAGTGGCTGCGTTCGCTGATCACCGCCAGGCGTGCGCGGCAATCTTCGCCACGCTTGTGGTCATGGGTGGCGGTGGCCAGCAGGTTGTCGGGGAAGTGCGCCAGGCGTTGCTGGCAACTGGCATGGAAGGCCTCGGCCGGCGCGCTGAAGCGCTCGGCGTCGAAGCCCACGTCGTTGCGCGACAACAGCACCGCCGAGCGATAGAAGGCGGTGTCTTCGACGGCCTTGGCAGCGGTGGGCGAGGTCAGCTGCTGGAAGCGCACGCAGGCGTGGCGCAACTGCTTGCGCGCCCGCCCCGGGCCCAGCTCGCGCCAGGGCTGGCCGCCCAGCCAGCGCTGCAGGTGGTCCAGCAGCGGCCAGTCGGCTTCGCCCAGGCTCGAACGCGCATCGGCCAGGGCCTGCTGGAAGAACCCCTCGTCCATCGCCGGGCGCCCGCAGGCATTGATGTAGGTGCGGTATACCGGGTAGTGCTCCACCAGCGCCTGCAACGCGCGGCGGATGGCGCCCAGGGTCAGGTCGCGGCTCATGATGTCGTTGCGCGCCACCTGCAGCAGGGCCTGGGCCACCGATTCGAAGTCGCCGGCCAGGCTGGCATTGAGCACCAGCTGGCGGGCCAGGCGCAGTTCCTCGACGAACGCCGGGCGCTCGCTCAGGTCGTGCCACAGCGCGGTCAGTTCGGCTTCGCCCTGCGGGTCATGCTGCAGCAGCGAGACCTGGTTCATGAATTCGTAGCCGGTGCTGCCGTCCACCCGCCAGTCGTCGTGCAGGCGCTCGCCGGGGCCGAGGATCTTCTCCACGTAGATCGGAAAGTGCTCGAGCGCAGCGCTCAGCGGCCGGCGTGAGAGCAGGCCGTCGACGCGTCGGCGCAGCTTGCGGCAGTAACCGCGCGGGTCGGCCAGGCCATCGATGTGGTCGATGCGCAGGCCGTCGACCAGGCCGCGCTCGATCAGCTCGAACACCTTGGCATGGGTGGCCTCGAACACCGCCGGGCGCTCCACGCGCAGGCCGCCCAGCTCGTTGACGTCGAAAAAGCGCCGCCAGTTGATGTCGTCACCGGCGGTGCGCCAGCTGGCCAGGCGGTAGTGCTGCTGTTCGAGCAGTTGATGCAGGTGCTCGAAACCGCTGGGGGTGCGCCCGTCGAAGGCGGCCAGCACCTGTTCGATGGCCTGGCCGATGCGCGGCTCGCGGGCCAGTTCGGCCAGGGCCTGGTGCACCGCCTCGACGTTGGCCGGGGCGTGGCGCTGGCCCTCGAAGGCGGCAAAGCGTGCCCCCAGCTCGCTCAGCTCGGGGTGGCCGCTGACGCACAGGATGCGCGCATAGTCCGGCGGGCTGATCGGGAAGCGGTGTTCGTGGTGCTCGATGTGAAAGCGCCCGTGGCGGGCGTCGAAACGCAGCGGGATTTCCCCGGCCTGCAGCACTGCGCCATAGTCGCTGGCCAGGAACGGCAACAGCAACTGGCCTTTGAGCAACGGGTCGGGCGAATGCCACTGGATGTCGAAGAACTCGGCGTAGGGGCTGCGCCGGCCCCAGGCCAGCAGGTCCTGCCACCAGGGGTTGTGTGCGCCGCCCACGGCCATGTGGTTGGACACGATGTCCAGGATCAGGCCCATGCCGTGCTGGCGTAGCGCGGCCACCAGGCGTTCCAGCGCCGCCTCGCCGCCCAGTTCGGGGCTCACCCGGGTCGGGTCGACCACGTCGTAGCCGTGGCGCGAACCGGGCCGCGCCTGCAACAGGGGCGAGGCGTACAGGTGGCTGATGCCCAGCCGGGCGAAGTAGGGCACCAGCGGCACCGCATCGTCGAGGCTGAAGTCGGCATGAAATTGCAGGCGCAGTGTGGCGGTGAGGCTGTTCATCGGTCACGCTCGAAGGCTTGTTCACGGGCCTGGGCCAGCAGCTCGAGGCGTCGCGCCGCATCGCTGTCGTCCAGCAGCTGTGCGGCGGGCAACGCGAAGCGGCGGCGCCAGTTGGGGTGGGTGTCGACGGTGCCGGGCAGGTTGGGTTGTTCGTCCACGCCCAGCAGGTCTTCCAGCGGTACCAGCACCAGCGGCGCGCGGGTATGCCCGAGCAGGCGCAGGCTGGCGTCGATCAGGGTGTCGGCTTCGCTGCTGGTGTCGCCGTAGCTGCTGTGCAGCAGGCGACGCAGGCCCTGGATTTCATGCTGGCGGCTGTCGCGCCAGTCGCGCTCGGTGATCGCGTCGATCGCCCCCAGGCGTTGGCCCCAGTCGATGTCGCGGGCCTGCAGCCAGCCTGCCAGCGGGGGCAGGTCGTGGGTGCTGGTGGTGGCCAGGGCATTGTCGGGCCAGTCGAGGATGGGGGTGAACTGCCCGGGCGGGTCCTGCTCGAACAGCAGCACACGCATGCCCAGGATCGCGCGGGTCGCGAGCTTTTCGCGCAGGCCTTCGGGCACCGTGCCCAGGTCTTCGCCGAGCACGATGGCCTTGTGGCGCACCGACTCCAGGGCCAGCAGGCGCAGCAGGTCGTCCAGTGGGTAGTGCAGGTAGGCGCCTTCGCTGGGGGCGGCGCCCTGGGGGATCAGCCACAGGCGCTGCAGGCCCATCACATGGTCGATGCGCAGGCCCCCGGCGTGGGCGAAGTTGGCCCGCAGCATCTCGATGAAGGCGCGGTAGCCGTTGCGGCGCAGGCCCTCGGGGGAGAACGCGCAGATGCCCCAGCTTTGCCCTGATCGGTTGAGGATGTCGGGCGGGGCGCCGACGTGCAGCTCGGCCAGCAGCTCGTCCTGGCGGCTCCAGGCCTGGCTGCCGGTACCGTCGGCCCCCACTGCCAGGTCGGCGATCAGGCCCACCGCCATGCCGCTGCCGCGCGCCGCTTCCTGGGCACGCTCCAGGCTGCGCGCGATCAGCCACTGGCAGAAGGCATAGAAGCCGATCTGCTCGACGTGGTCGGCGGCAAACGCGGCAATCTCGGCGCTGCGCGGGTCGAGCCAGGCGGCCGGCCACTGGCGCCAGTCCTGGCTTTCGCCGCGTTCGGCGGCGGCATCGAGCAGCGCTTCGAAGCGGCAGTGGTCTTCCAGCGCCTGGCCGCCGGCGCGGCGAAAGCTGTCGAAGTCGGCGCGCTGCGGTTGCTCGCCCTTGATAAAGCCCTGGTACAGCGCCTGCAATATCTGCTGGCGTGCCCCGGCCGCCCGTGGCCAGTCGATCAACGGCAGGCCTTCGAGCTGTTCGAGCTGGGCCTCAAGGCCCAGGGCCTGGACCGTGATGCGCACCGTGCGCTCGTCGATCACCGCCTGGGGGCTGGCATACAGGCTGTTCAGAAACAGCCGGCTGGACGGCGAATAGGGGCTGTAGCTGGGGTGGTTGCGGGTGAACATGGCGTGCACCGGGCTGATGGCCAGGGCCGTGGCGCCACGCTCGGCGGCGCTGCGTGCCAGGCCCTCCAGTGCCAGGCAGTCGCCCAGCCCGCCGTCGCCCGGGCGGCGCAGGCTGTACAGCTGGGCACTCAGGCCCCAGCACCGTGGGTGCGGGGTGCCCAGCGCATCGGCCAGGCTGTAGCACTGCGCCGGGGCCACGGCCAGGGTGAAGGTGGTGGCGTCGATATGCAGCTGGTGATACCCCAGTGGCAGCCCTGGCGGCAGCAGGGCCTGGGCATCCAGCTGCAGCTGCTGGCGGGTGCCGTCCTCGTGCTGCACCTCGCAGCGGCTGTTGGCCGCGAAGTAGCGCGACAGGTCCAGCGGCTGGTGCTGGTCGACCGTCAGCAGTGGCGGCAGGTGACGGGAATCGTGGGCTTTTTCCAGGGCCTTGAGGCTGTTGGCGATGGCGATGTCGTCGGCGGCCGGGTGGCCAAGGGCGGCCAGGATGCGCCGCAGGACCGGTTCGCTGACACGCTGGGCGCGCCCGTTGGCGTCGATCCAGTCCACCGCCAGGCCAGCGCGTTCGGCCAGTTGCAGCAAGGGTAGGTCAGGCATGCACAGGCTCCGTGGGGCAGAAAGGGGTCAGGCTCACCACGCAGCTCAACGGCGGCAGGCAGGGTGGGCCCGGGGGCAGTTCGCAACTTTCGAACAGGTGCCGCTCGCGGGCCGGCAGGTCCAGGGCCAGTGGCTGCTGGCCGAGGTTGAGGTCGATGCGCAGCTCGCTGCCATCGCCCAGTTGCCAGCGGGCGCTCACGCCCTGGCCGTCGACCACCTGGGCGCCCAGGGCGCGGGTGCCCGGCAGGCGCGGGATGATGTGCTGGTGGCGCAGGTACAGCAGGCGACGGTACAGCGCCACCCATTGCTCGCTGTCCTCGCCCCATTGCGGTTGCGAGTCGAGGAAGGTCTGGGCGGCGTTCGGGTCGGGGATGCGCGCCCGTTGCTCGGGGTCGGCGAAGGCCTTGAACCCCTTGAACTCGGCGCGTCGGCCTTCGCGCACGGCGGTGGCAAGGTCGTCGTGGTGATCGGTGAAGAACAGGAAGGGCTGGCGGCACCCCCAGTCATCGCCCATGAACAGCAGCGGGATCATCGGTGCCAGCAACAGCAGCCCGGTGGCGGCGCGCAGGGCCTGGGGCGGGCACAGGCGCTCGAGCCGCTCGCCCAGCGCGCGGTTGCCGATCTGGTCATGGTTCTGCAGAAACAGCACGAAGGCACTGGGCGGCAGGTGGCCGCTGGCTTCGCCACGCGGCTCGCCGTTGCGGTCCGGCTGGCCCTGGAACACGAACCCCTGGCTCAGGCAACGCGCCAGCTTGTTCAGCGGCGCCTCGCGGTAATCGACGTAGTAGCCTTCCTGCTCGCCGGTCAGCAGCACGTGCAGGGCGTTGTGGCCATCGTCGTTCCACTGGGCGTCGTAGCCCTCCTGAAGCAGGTGCGCCTGGTTGCGCTCGTTCTCGAGGGTGAGCCACACCTGCCGGCCCGGTGCGGTGCTGGCGCGCACGCGGCGGGCCAGTTCATGCAGAAAGTCAGGGTCGTCGATGGCGTGCACCGCATCCAGGCGCAGGCCGTCGAAGCGGTAGTCGTGCAGCCACATCAGGGCGTTCTCGATGAAGAAGTCGCGCACCTGGCGGCGACGAAAATCGATGGCCGCGCCCCAGGGCGTATGCCGGTCTTCGCGAAAGAAGCCCTGGGCATAACGGTGCAGGTAATTGCCGTCGGGGCCGAAGTGGTTGTACACCACATCCAGCAGCACCATCAGCCCCAGCGCGTGGGCCTGGTCGATCAGCGCCTTGAGTTGCTGCGCGGTGCCATAGCTCGCTTGCGGGGCGAACGGCAGCACGCCGTCATAGCCCCAGTTGCGCTGGCCGGGAAACTGCCCGATGGGCATCAGCTCGATGGCGGTCACGCCCAGCGCGGCCAGGCGCGGCAGGTGCCTGGCCACGCCGGCGTAACCGCCCAGCAGGCCCACGTGCACTTCATAGATGACTGCCTCGTGCCACGGGCGGCCCTGCCAGTCGGGGTGTTGCCAGGCATATTCGGTGCCCAGCACCTGGCTGGGGCCGTGCACGCCGTCGGGCTGGGCACGGCTGGCCGGGTCGGCGACCGACAGGTCGCCGTCGATACGGTAGCGATAGCGCGTACCGGCCGGGCAGGGCAGGCGCAGCACGAACCAGCCGTCGTCACTGCGCTGCATGGGTTGCGGGGCGGCGTTTTCACATTCCACCTCCACCTGCCGGGCATCGGGCGCCCAGAGGGCGAAGCGGGTGGTGTGGCTGTCCAGCATCACGGCCCCGTGGGTCGCGTGTTCCTGTGACCTGAAGGGCATACGGCAGTTCTCCTCAGCCTGCGTTGAGCGTGGCGCGCGTCACCAGTTCCTCGTACAGGTGGGCATAGGGTTCCACGGCCTGACACCAGTTGAATGGCTGGGTCATGGCCAGGCAGCGCATGGCATTGAGCAGGTGTTTCTTGCCGTATACGTAGAAGGCCCGCGAGAGTGCTTCGCGGTAGCTCTCCACGCTCGATTCGTCGAACAGAAAGCCGGTGACGCCATTCTCGATGGTGTCGGCCAGGCCGCCGGTGTTGCGCGCCACCGGCAGCGAGCCGAAGCGCTGCGCGTACATCTGGCTCAGGCCGCAGGGCTCGTAGCGCGAGGGCATCAGCAGAAAGTCGCTGCCGGCGAACATGCGCCGTGCGTCGGTCTCGTTGAAGCCGATGCGCACCCCCACGCGGCCCGGGAAGCGGCTGGCCAGCTCGCGCATGGCTTGTTCTTCCTCCGGTTCACCGCGGCCGATGATGGCGATCTGGCCGCCCTGTTCGACGATGTACTCGGCCACCCCCAGGGTCAGGTCCAGGCCCTTCTGGTACACCAGGCGCGAGACCACGGCGAACAGCGGGCCGGTGGAGGGCTCCAGCTCGAACAGCTCGCGCACCTGGCTGCTGTTGGCCGCCTTGCCTTCCCAGTCGTTGATGCTGAAGCGGTGGGTCAGGTGGGTGTCGGTGGCCGAATCCCAGCTTTCGTCGATGCCGTTGGGGATGCCGCTGAGCAGGCCCTGCTGCGCCTTGCTGCCAAGAAAACCGTCGAGCCCGCAGCCGAAGGCCGGGGTGGTGATTTCCCGGGCATAGGTGGCGCTGACCGTGGTGATGTGGCTGGAGTAGGCCAGGCCGGCCTTGAGAAACGACAGCTTTCCGTAGAACTCCATGCCTTCCTGTTGCAGGGCGTGTTCGGGAATCGCCAGTTCCGGGCAGCAGCCGCGGCTGACCACACCCTGGTAGGCCAGGTTGTGGATGGTGAACAGGGTGGGGGTGTTCAGGCCGCGCCAGTGCATGTAGGCCGGGGCCAGGCCGGCAGGCCAGTCGTGGGCGTGCACCAGATCGGGCTTCCAGTGCACCATGCCCTCGCCCGCGGCGATTTCAGCGGCGGCCAGGCCCAGGCGGGCGAAGCGGATATGGTTGTCGGGCCAGTCACGGCCATTGTTGGCGCCGTAGGGGGTGCCTTCGCGCTGGTACAGCTCGGGGCAGATCAGTACATAGATGACCAGGCCGTCGGCCAGGTCCATGCGCCCGATCTTGCACGGGGGCAGTGCGGCATGGCCGCCCAGCTCGCCCACCAGGTGGATCGGGTTGTCGCTTTCGAGTACCTGCGGGTAGCCGGGGATCAGCACGCGTACATCGTGCAGGTGGCGCATGGCGCGGGGCAGGGCGGCGGAGACGTCGCCCAGGCCGCCGGTCTTGACCAGGTCGGCGATTTCCGAGGTCACGAACAGCACCTTGCGCTTGTTCGGGTTGCGCCGGGTATCGAGGGCAGGGGCCTTGGCTGTCGTGACGATCTGGGCAGCACGCACCTGCGCGCTGGTATCCGGGTTGAAATGCTCTGCATGAGGTTCGACAGCGGCGCTGATCATACTTGTCTCCGTCCCTTGTTCTGCGGGCGTATCCCACCCGCTGCATGTCTGTACTGTTGTTCTCGCTATGTCATGTGATGCGGTGAAACGCCCCGGACACACGTGCAAGCGCTACGCCAGCCGGCGCTCCTGCCGATGGCGTGCTGACGAGTGGGGGGTGGGCTGCGCCTGGGTAACCAGAGTCGTTGGCCTACTTAGTTGCTGACCTACCGGGTTTGCAGAAGTTTCGACTATTTTCGATCGAGTTTTCCGGACGGTATCAGGTCGATTGAACAGTGTAGGAGAGGGGCGGGATAAATGTGACCCGTTGGTCATGTTTTGTGAATTGGCCGGCACAGGGGTGCACCGACAGCGAGCGTGCACCGCTCGAAGGTGACCCCCGATGGTGCGCGTGCCAGCCTGGCTGGCGAAACCGGCGCGGTGGGTGGCTTCAGCCGCTCATCTGCGCAATCAGTTGCCACAGGCGCTCATCGTCGAAGTTCTTCACCACCAGCTGCGCACCGGCCTCCAGCAGCAGCTGTGGCGCCTGGCTGGTCGACAGGCCCACGGTAAGGATCCCCGCGCGGCTCGCTGCCGTCACGCCCGGCACCGAATCCTCGAACGCCAGCGCATGGTCTGCCCTGGCCCCCAGGCGCTCCAGGCCGGTGAGGTAGGGCAGGGGATCGGGCTTGGCCCGTGCCAGTTCCTCGGCCACCAGCACATGCTCGAAGCGCTCGGCCAGGCCCATGGCTACCAGCATGTGCTGCGCATTGGCCCGTGGCGCATTGGTGACCACGGCCATGCCGATGCCACGGCGCTCGGCATGCGCCAGCAGGCGTTCGAGGCCGGCAGTGGGCTGCAAGGTCGGCGACAGCGCACGAAAGCGCGCCTCCTTGCGGTCGGCGAATGCCTCATGCTCGGCCACCGGGCGCCCGGGGAACAGGTAGCGGCACATGTCGGCGTTGGCCCGGCCACTGACGTGGGCGTCGAACTCGGCCTCGCTCAGTTCGCGGCCCTGCTCACGCAGCAACTGCTGCAGTGCCTGCAAATGCAGGGTATCGGTGTCGGTCAGGGTGCCATCGAGGTCGAACAGCAGGGCTTCAAGCATGGGGCGCGGTTTCCATTGCACGGCGGGCCATCATAACCATTTTGCCGTGGCGATCAGCGGGGCTGGTCAGATAAACCCGAAAAGAGTACAAATGTGCTCCATGAACAGACTATCGCCCAAACGTGCCGCCATCCTGACCTTCATCCGCGACCGCATCGCGCAGCAAGGGCAGCCCCCGAGCCTGGCCGACATCGCCCAGGCCTTCGGTTTTGCCTCGCGCAGCGTGGCGCGCAAGCACATCCAGGCGCTGTGCGAGGCCGGCTTGATCGAGGTCACCCCCAACCAGGCGCGCAGCATCCGCCTGGCCGGTGCGCTGCGCCGCCCCGAGGTGCTGGAGATCCCGGTACTGGGCCAGGTGGCCGCCGGCCGCCCGATCGGGCCCGACGTGGACATCCACGAACAGCTGATGCTCGATGCGCACCTGTTCAGCCGTACCCCCACCTACCTGCTGAAGGTGCGCGGCGACTCGATGATCGACGACGGTATCTTCGACGGCGACCTGGTGGGCATTCACCAGCAGCCCGATGCCCGCGACGGGCAGATCGTGGTGGCCCGGCTCGATGGGGAGGTCACCATCAAGCGCTTCCAGCGCGCAGGCGCGCACTACCGCCTGCTGCCGCGCAACCCGGCCTATGCACCGATAGACGTGGGGCCCGAACGCGACTTCGTGATCGAAGGGGTGTTCTGCGGCCTGTTGAGGCGCGACTGATGGGCGCGGTGGTCAGCCTCGACGGGCTGCTCGACGAGCGTCGGGTCTGGAAGGGGCGCCCGCTGGCCCAGCCCCGGGGCCTGCAACCCACCGGGCATGCCGCGCTGGACGCGGTGCTGCCCGGCGGCGGCTGGCCACCGGGTGCGCTCAGCGAACTGCTGCTGGCTGCCGAGGGCGCCGGCGAGCTGCACCTGCTCTGGCCGAGCCTGGCGCGCCTGACTGCCAGCGGCGAACGGGTGGTGCTGGTGGCGCCGCCGTTCATTCCGTACCCGCCCGCCTGGCTGGCAGCCGGTGTCGACCTGCGCTGGCTGTCGCTGATCCAGGCCTCCCGCGTCGAGGCCCTGTGGGCCGCCGAGCAGTGCCTGCGCTCGGGCAGTTGCGGCGCGGTGCTGTGCTGGCCGCAGCAGGTCGACGACCGCGCCCTGCGCCGCCTGCAGGTGGCTGCCGAAACCGGCCAGACCCTGGCCTTTGCCTGCCGCCCGCAGCAGGCGGCACTCAACCCGTCGCCGGCCGCGCTGCGCATTGCCGTCGACCTGCACCCGGCGCAGTGGCGGGTGCTCAAGTGCCGTGGCGGGCTGGCCCCGGCCACCCCGATCGCCATGGCCGGGCGAGGGTGATGGGCGATGCTGTGGGCCTGCATCCTGCTGCCGCAACTGGCACTCGACAGCGTGCTGCGCGGTCGCGACGACCCCCAGGCGCCGCTGGTGCTGCTCAGCGGCCCGGCGCAGCGGCGCGTGTTGCAGGCGGTCAACCCGGCGGCCCGGGCCCTGGGGCTGCGCGCCGGGCAGAGCCTGAGCACCGCGCAGGCGCTGGCCAGCAGTTTTACCTGCGTCGAGCATGACCCGGCGGCGGTCGAGCAGTTGCAGCAATTGCTGGCCGCCTGGGCCTACCAGTTCAGTTCGCAGGTCAGCCTGCATTACCCACGCACCGTGTTGCTCGAAGTCGAATCCAGCCTGGGCCTGTTCGGGCCCTGGCCGCTGTTCGAGGCCCGCCTGCGCAAGGAGCTGGGCGAGCTGGGGCTGCGTCATCGCATCGTGCTGGCCAGCAACCCGGTGGCGGCGCGCATGCTGGCCAACGCCCATGACGGGCTGGCACTGAACGACCCCCAGGCCACCCGCGCCGCCCTTGCGCAGATGCCCGTGGACCGCATCGGCCTGCCGGTGGAGGCCGCCACGGCCTTGTCGCGCATGGGCCTGCGCGACCTTGGGCAGGTGCTGGGGTTGCCGCGCGATACCCTGGCCAGGCGTTTTGCCGCCAGCGTGCAGGTGCACCTGGATCGCCTGCTGGGCCTGCGCCCCATGGCGCTGGCGTGCTACCGACCGCCGGACCGGTTCGAGGCGCGGCTGGAACTCAACTTCGATGTGGAGTCGCACCAGGCGCTGTTGTTTCCGTTGCGCCGGCTGATTGCCGACCTGGCGGCATTCCTGGCCAGCCGTGACGGCGGCGTGCAGCGTTTTACCCTGCACCTGGAACATGCCCGGGGCGTCGCCACGCCGGTGGTGGTCGGCCTGCTGGCCGCCGAACGCGAGGCGGGCATGCTGTTCGAGCTGGCACGCGGGCGCCTGGAGCAGTTGAGCCTGCCCGCACCGGTGCGCAGCGTGCGCCTGGTGGCCGACGACCTGCCGGCGTTCGTGCCGCAACCGGGCGAGCTGTTCAATGCGCGGCCCCAGCAGCAACAGGGCTGGGAGCAGTTGCGCGAGCGTTTGCGTGCACGCCTGGGCGATGAGAGCGTGCGGGCTGTGCAGGCTTTTGCCGACCACCGCCCCGAGTGCGCCTGGCAGGCGGCAGGCGGCGCCCCGCCGCTGGCCCGTGCGCCGGGCGGGCCGCCGCGCCCGGGCTGGCTGCTGGCCGAGCCGCAGGCCTTGGCGCCCGAGGGCCTGCGCCTGCTGGCCGGGCCCGAGCGGATCGAATCTGGCTGGTGGGATGGCGGCGATGTGCGGCGTGACTACTACCTGGTCGAAACCCCGGCTGGCCAGCGCGGCTGGGCCTACCGGCCACTGGGCGAAGGCGGGCCGTTGTGGCTGCAGGGCTGGTTCGCATGAGCGTGGGCTATGCCGAGCTGCACTGCCTGTCGAACTTCACCTTCCAGCGCGGGGCCTCGAGTGCCCGCGAGCTGTTCGAGCGGGCGCACCAGCAGGGCTACCAGGCCCTGGCGATCACCGACGAATGCACCCTGGCCGGTATCGTGCGCGCCTGGCAGGCAGCCAGGGAGACGGGCCTCAAGCTGATCGTCGGCAGCGAGGTGCGGGTGCACGACGGCCCCAGGCTGGTGCTGCTGGTCGAAAACCTGAGCGGCTACCAGCACCTGTGTCGGCTCATCACCCTGGCGCGGCGCCGGGCGAAAAAGGGCGAATACCAGCTGCTGCGCGAAGACTTCGCCGGCCCGTTGCACGGCCTGCTGGCGCTGTGGGTGCCGGACGAGCCGTTGCAGGCCGGCCCCGGCCTGTGGCTGCGCGAGGTGTTCGGCGAGCGCCTGTGGCTGGCGGTGCAACTGCATCGCGGTGCCGACGACCATCAGCGCCTGCAACAACTGCAGGGGTTGGCCGCGAGCCTGAACCTGCGCACCGTGGCCTGTGGCGACGTGCACATGCATGCGCGTGGGCGGCGCGCGCTGCAGGACTGCATGAGCGCGCTGCGCCATCACAGCACCGTGGCCGGTGCCGGGCAGCACCTGTTCGCCAATGGCGAGCGGCACCTGCGGCCCCTGGCGCAGCTGGCCGAGCTGTACCCGGCCCACCTGCTTGAGGCCACCCTGGAGATTGCCCGGCGCTGCACCTTCGACCTCGGCCAGTTGCGCTACCAGTACCCGCGCGAAGTAGTGCCCGAGGGGTACACGCCGACCGGCTGGCTGCGCACGCTGTGCGAACGCCAGGTGCCGTGGCGCTGGCCGGGGGGAATCGAGCCGGCCGTGCGCCAGACCCTCGAACACGAACTGGCACTGATCGCCGAGCTGGGTTACGAGAGCTACTTCCTGACCGTCTACGACATCGTTCATTTTGCCCGTGGCCAGGGCATCCTGTGCCAGGGCCGGGGCTCGGCAGCCAACTCGGTGGTGTGCTTCGTGCTGGGCATCACCGAGCTGGACCCGACCCGCACGCACCTGCTGTTCGAGCGCTTTTTATCGCGTGAGCGCGACGAGCCGCCGGACATCGACGTGGACTTCGAGCACGAACGGCGCGAAGAGGTGCTGCAATACGTGTTCAACCGCTATGGCCGCCACCGCGCCGCCCTGACGGCCGTGGCCAGCACCTACCATGCCGCCGGGGCGGTGCGCGACATTGCCCGGGTGCTGGGGCTGCCGCCCGACCAGATCAACGCCCTGGCCGATTGCTGCGGGCGCTGGACCGACCGCATCCCGCCGCCGGAGCGGTTGCGCGAAGCCGGTTTCGACCCCGACAGCCCGCTGCTGCACCGGGTGCTGACCTTGACCGGCGAGCTGATCGGCTTCCCCCGGCACCTGTCGCAGCACCCTGGTGGCTTCGTGATTTCCGAGCAGCCACTGGACACCCTGGTGCCGGTGGAAAACGCCGCCATGGACGAACGCACGGTGATCCAGTGGGACAAGGACGACCTGGACATGGTCGGCCTGCTCAAGGTCGATATCCTGGCCCTGGGCATGCTCAGCGCCTTGCGCCGCTGCTTCGACCTGGTGCGCTACCACCGCGGGCGCGAGCTGACCATCGCGACCCTGCCGCCGGACGATGTCCCCACCTACGACATGATCGGCCGTGCCGATACCGTGGGGGTGTTCCAGATCGAGTCACGGGCGCAGATGGCCATGCTGCCGCGGCTCAAGCCACGCGAGTTCTACGACCTGGTGATCGAGGTGGCCATCGTGCGCCCCGGGCCGATCCAGGGCGACATGGTGCACCCGTACCTGCGCCGGCGTAACAAGCAGGAGCAGGTGACCTACCCGTCGGATGCGCTGAAGAAGGTGTTCGAGCGCACCCTGGGTGTGCCGCTGTTTCAGGAACAGGTGATGGAGCTGGCCATGGTGGCTGCCGACTATACGGCGGGCGAGGCCGACCAGTTGCGCCGTTCGATGGCCGCCTGGAAACGTCACGGCGGCCTGGAGCCACACCGCGAGCGGCTGACCCGGGGCATGCTGAACAACGGCTACAGCGTCGAGTTCGCCGAGCGCATCTTCGAGCAGATCAAGGGCTTTGGCAGCTACGGGTTCCCCGAGTCCCACGCGGCCAGCTTTGCCTTGCTGACCTACGCCAGTTGCTGGCTCAAGTGCCACGAGCCGGCGATCTTCGCCTGTGCGCTGATCAACAGCTGGCCGATGGGCTTCTACAGCCCGGACCAGATCCTGCAGGACGCGCGCCGCCACCGCATCCAGATTCGCCCGGTGGATGTGCAGCACAGCCAGTGGGACTGCAGCCTGGAGCCGGTGGGCGGCGATGAACTGGCGCTGCGCCTTGGCCTGCGCCAGGTGCGCGGCTTTCGCCAGGACGATGCCCTGCGCCTGGCACAGGCCAGGGCGCAGCGGGCGTTCGGCGATGTGGCCGACCTGTGCCTGCGTGCCGGCCTGGATGCGCGGGCGCGGGCGCTGCTGGCCGATGCCGGGGCCCTGGGCGCCCTGGCCGGGCACCGTTATCAGGCACGCTGGGAAGTGGCGGCGGTGCAGGCGCAACTGCCGCTGTTCGCCGGGGTGGAGCCGCCCCGTGAAGCGCCGGTGAACCTGCCGGTGCCCAGCGTGGGCGAGGACCTGTTTGCCGACTATGCCAGCGTCGGCACCACATTGGGCCCGCACCCGCTGAGCCTGCTGCGCCGACGCCTGAATGGCCTGGGCTGTCGCAGTTCGCAGGCCCTGGAGGGGGCCGAACACGGCGATGCGGTGAGCGTGGCGGGGCTGGTCACCGGGCGCCAGCGGCCAGGCACTGCCAGCGGCGTGACCTTCGTGACCCTGGAGGATGAGTTCGGCATGGTCAACGTGGTGGTGTGGCGCGAGCTGGCCGAGCGTCAGCGCCGGGTGCTGGTGGGCTCGCAGCTGCTGCGGGTGATGGGTACGCTCGAATGCGCCGACGGCGTGCGCCACCTGATCGCGAAGCGCCTGGAAGACCTCAGCCCGCTGTTGCACGGGCTGGATGTGCGCAGCCGCGACTTTCGCTGATCACACCATCGCCAGGCGCTGCTTGCGGGTGGGCGGCGGGAAGGCGCGGTCGATGGCGCGCAGGTCTTCGCTGCTCAAGGTCAGGCTGGCCGCGGCGGCATTGAGCTGCACATGGCGCTTGTCCACCGCCTTGGGGATCGCGATCACGCCGTCTTCACGGGTTACCCAGGCCAGCGCCACCTGGGCCGCGGTGGCGCCATGGCGTTCGGCGATCTGGTTGAGGGTCGCGTTTTTGAGCAGGCGTCCGGCCTGGGCCAGCGGGCAGTAGGCCATGGTTGGCAAGTGGCGCTTGTGGCTGTAGGGCAGCAGGTCGAACTCGATGCCGCGCTGCTCGGGGTTGTACAGCACCTGGTTGGTGGCGCAGGCCGGGTTGTCCAGCTCGCGCAGGTCATCGGTATCGAAGTTGGACACGCCCCAGCGCCGGATCTTGCCGGCCTCGCGCAGGCGCTCGAAGGCTTCGACGGTTTCCTCCAGCGGGTACTGGCCGCGCCAGTGCAGCAGGTACAGGTCGATATGGTCGGTGCCCAGGCGCTGCAGGCTGCGCTCGCAGGCGGCGGGGATGCCGCTGCGGCTGGCGTTGTGCGGGTACACCTTGCTGACCACGCAGACCTGCTCGCGACGCCCCTGGATGGCCTGGCCCACCACCCGCTCGGCGCCGCCCTCGGCATACATTTCGGCGGTGTCGATCAACGTCAGGCCCAGGTCGATGCCGTGCTGCAGGGCGGCGACCTCGGCTTTCTGCTGGCCGGGGTCTTCGCCCATGTACCAGGTGCCCTGGCCGATGACGGGTACGGTGGAGTCGCCGAGTTCGAGCGTACGCATGGAAGGCTCCTGCAAAGTGGGGAGGGTGGTCTACTGTCCTTTAGGGTTTTGTGGCGGGTCAAGCCTACCCGCGTCGACATTGATTTGAATAACCAATCAATCCATCAAAAAAACAAAATTAACAAATGAGTGGCCAAGGGTGAAGATGGCCCCAGACGCTCTCCGACGACCCTCGTCGGTTCTACAACTACAAAAGGCGAATCAGCATGGCCGGACTGGACAAGCGCGTAGCGACCTATGAAGAGGCCCTCGAAGGCCTTGCCGACAACATGACCGTACTGGCAGGCGGCTTCGGCCTGTGCGGCATCCCTGAAAACCTCATTGCCGAGATCAAGCGCCGCGGCGTGCGCGGCCTGACCGTGGTGTCCAACAACTGTGGCGTCGACGGCTTTGGCCTGGGCGTGCTGCTCGAAGACCACCAGATCCGCAAGATGGTCGCCTCGTATGTGGGCGAAAATGCCGAGTTCGAGCGTCAGCTGCTCAGCGGCGAGCTGGAAGTGGAACTTACCCCGCAAGGCACCCTGGCCGAGAAGATGCGCGCCGGCGGCGCCGGCATCCCGGCCTTCTTCACCGCCACCGGCTACGGCACCCCGGTGGCCGAAGGCAAGGAAGTGCGCGAATTCAACGGGCGCAAGTACATCCTCGAAGAAGCCATCACCGGTGACTTCGCCATCGTCAAGGGCTGGAAGGCCGACCACTACGGCAACGTGGTGTACCGCAACACCGCGCAGAACTTCAACCCGCTGGCCGCCACCGCCGGCAAGATCACCGTGGTGGAGGTCGAGGAGATCGTCGAGCCAGGCGTGCTGCTGCCTACCGAGATCCATACCCCGGGCATCTACGTCGACCGGGTCATCGTCGGCACGTTCGAGAAGCGTATCGAAAAACGCACCGTCAAAGCCTGACCCGACCCCGCGCAGAACAACAAAGAGAACCTGAGCATGGCACTTACCCGCGAACAAATGGCACAACGTGTCGCCCGTGAACTCAAGGACGGCTACTACGTCAACCTTGGCATCGGCATCCCGACCCTGGTGGCCAACTACGTCCCGGCGGATATGGACGTGATGCTGCAATCGGAGAACGGCCTGCTGGGCATGGGGGAATTCCCCACCGAAGCGCAGCTGGACGCCGACATGATCAACGCCGGCAAGCAGACCGTGACCGCCCGCACCGGCGCGTCGATCTTCAACTCGGCCGAGTCCTTCGCGATGATCCGTGGCGGCCATGTCGACCTCACCGTGCTGGGGGCGTTCGAGGTGGACGTGGAGGGCAACATCGCCTCCTGGATGATCCCGGGCAAACTGGTCAAGGGCATGGGCGGGGCGATGGACCTGGTGGCTGGTGCCGAGAACATCATCGTCACCATGACCCATGCCTCCAAGGACGGCGAGTCCAAGCTGCTGTCGCGTTGCAGCCTGCCGCTGACCGGTGCCGGCTGCATCCGCAAGGTGCTGACCGACCTGGCCTATCTTGAGATCGAGAATGGCGCGTTCATCCTGCGCGAGACAGCGCCGGGGGTGAGCGTGGAAGAGATCGTCGCCAAGACCGCCGGCAAGCTGATCGTGGCCGATGATGTGAAAGAGATGACGTTCTAGGCTGATAACCGCCTTGCCTGTGCTGGCCTCTTCGCCGGCAAGGCCGGCTCCTGCAGGGAACCACGCATTCCTGTGCAGGAGCCGGCCTTGCCGGCGAAGGGGCCTTCAGCCGTTCAAAAAAAATCAATAAGAAGGAAAATCCCGTGGCCGCCGAACTCCAAGACAGCCGCTCCGCCCGCTTTGCCCTGCGTTGCTCCAACTGGGCCGAACGCTGGTTCCCCGACTCCTGGGTGTTCGCCGCCCTGGCCGTGGTGCTGGTGTCACTGGCCGCCCTGGCCATGGGCGCCAAACCCCTCGATACCGCCACCGCCTTCGGTGACGGGTTCTGGAGCCTGATCCCCTTCACCATGCAGATGGCCTTCGTGGTCATCGGCGGCTATGTGGTGGCCAGCTCGCCGCCGGCGGTGAAACTCATCGACCGCCTGGCGCGCATTCCGAAGAACGGCCGTTCGGCCGTGTGCTGGGTGGCGCTGATCTCGATGGTCGCCTCGCTGCTCAACTGGGGCCTGTCGCTGGTGTTCGGCGGCCTGCTGGTACGCGCCCTGGCGCGCCGTACCGACCTGAAGATGGACTACCGCGCCGCCGGTGCCGCCGCCTACCTGGGCCTGGGCGCCGTATGGGCGCTGGGCCTGTCCTCGTCGGCCGCGCAGCTGCAAGCCAACCCGGCCAGCCTGCCGCCGTCGATCCTGGCGATCACCGGGGTGATCCCGTTCACCGAAACCATCTTCCTCTGGCAGTCGGGCGTGATGCTGGCGGCGCTGGTCATCGTGTCGCTGATCGTGGCCTACGCCACTGCACCCGGCCCGCAGAGTGCCCGCGATGCCCAGGCCTGTGGCATCGACCCCAGCTTCAGCGCACCACCACCGGCGCAGCGCACGCGCCCAGGTGAATGGCTGGAATACAGCCCGGTGCTGACCCTGCTGCTGGTGGCCCTGGCGGCTGGCTGGCTGTACCACGAGTTCTCGACCAAGCCGGCCATCACCGCGATCTCGGGGCTCAATACCTACAACTTTCTGTTCATCATGCTCGGCGCCTTGCTGCACTGGCGCCCGCGCAGCTTCCTGGATGCGGTGGGCCGTGCGGTGCCGACCACCACCGGGGTACTGATCCAGTTCCCGCTGTACGGCTCGATCGCGGCCATCCTCACCCAGGTCAAGGGCGTGGACGCGCAAACCCTGGCGCACCATATCTCCACCTTCTTCGTGCAGATCGCCTCGCATGACACCTACGCCTTGCTGATGGGCGTGTACTCTGCGGTGCTGGGCTTCTTCATTCCCTCCGGTGGCGGCAAGTGGATCATCGAGGCGCCCTACGTGATGCTGGTGGCCAACGACCTGCAGTACCACCTGGGCTGGGCGGTGCAGATCTACAACGCCGCCGAGGCGCTGCCCAACCTGATCAACCCGTTCTACATGCTGCCGCTGCTGGGCGTGCTGGGGCTCAAGGCGCGCGACCTGATCGGCTTCTCGTTCGTGCAGTTGCTGGTGCACGTGCCGCTGGTGCTGTTCTTGCTCTGGGCGCTGGGCACCACGTTGCAGTACACGCCACCTGTGATGCCGTAGCGCATCCGGCGGGTAAAAAAGGCGATCTTCGGATCGCCTTTTTCATGCCTAAATTAAATCGATAAGCATTCGTATTAAGGGTGATCCGATGATGTCCCGCTGTGTACTTCTAAACGGAATTTCCCGTCGTAAACAAGGAGAAGGCCGCGATGTTCGCGCCGATTACCCGTTCCATGACGTTGACACTGGGCCTGTGCGGCACCGCCTGCAGCGCCGTCGCACTGGCTGACAACGAACCTCTGCCCGACGCCGCCCCCCAGGCGCTGGAGCTGGGTTCGACCAACGTGAATGCCCAGGGCCTGGGCAGCACCACCGAAAACACCGGGGCCTACACCACCGGCAGCATGAGCACCGCCACCCGCCTGAACCTGTCGATCAAGGACACCCCGCAGTCGATGTCGGTGCTGACCCGCCAGCAGCTGGACGACTTCCAGCTCGACAACCTTTCCGAAGCCATGGGCCAGGTGACGGGCGTGGTGGTGCAGCGCAACGACTCCGAGCGCCCCACCTACAACTCGCGCGGCTATGCCATCGACAACTTCCAGATCGACGGCATGCTCAACACCTTCTCGGGGCTCAAGTCCGACTCGGACACCATCATCTACGACCGCATCGAAGTGGTGCGTGGCGCCACCGGGCTGACCACCGGCGCCGGCGACCCGTCGGGCACCATCAACATGATGCGCAAGCGCCCCACCCATGAACTGGCGGTGAAAACCGGCCTGCGTGGCGGCAGCTACGACAACTACTACAGCTATGTCGACGTGGGCGGGCCGCTGGCCTTCGACGGCCGTCTGCGCGGGCGCAGCGTGCTGGCCTACCGCGATGCCCATTCGTTTCGCGACCGCTACCAGACCCAGCGCGAGGTGGCCTACGGCATTCTCGAGGGCGACCTGAGCGACGACACCGTGCTGGCGGTGGGGTACGACTACCAGAACAAGCATGTACAGGGTGCCTCGTGGGGCACCGTGCCGTACTGGAACGCCTCCGGTGGCAAGGCCAAGCTGCCGCGTTCGAACAACATCTCGGCGCCGTGGAGTTCGTGGCCGCTCAAGGACGAGACCGTGTTCGCCACCCTCGACCAGCGCCTGGGCGGCGACTGGCACCTCAAGGCGGCCTACACCTACCGCCAGAGCGAAACCGACGGCAAGGTGTACTTCGGTGGCCAGGGCTTCCCCGAGGCCGACCGCAGCGGCATGAATGCCTGGGTCAGCCACTTCATCGGCGACGAGAAAATGAGCGCTGCCGACCTCAACCTGGGTGGGCCCTTTGCGCTGCTGGGGCGCGAGCACGAATTCATGATCGGCTATGGCGAGTCGCAGCGGCGCAACAGCGCGCCGCTCAAGCGGCCCCTGGACCTGCCGCCCGGCTACACGACCATCCCCGACTGGAAGTACCTGGGCGGGGTAGACAAGTTCGCCGATACCGTGACCAACCTGGATGGTTCGCGCGATACCACGCAGCAGAAGGCCGGCTATGTCGCCACCCGGCTGAACGTCACCGATGCACTGCACCTGGTGCTGGGCAGCCGCTACGGCAGCTGGAAGGTCACGGGGCGCTCATGGGCATTCGATGCGGCGGGGCAGGTGGTGGAGAACCCGCGCTCCAGCCGCACCCACAATGACGTGTGGACACCCTATGCGGGCGTTCTGTACGACATCACCGACCAATACACCGTGTACGCCAGCTACACCGACATCTTCAAGCCGCAGAACTACAAGGATGTCGACGACAAGTACCTGGAACCGGTGGTGGGCAGCAACTACGAGGTGGGCCTGAAGGGCAGCCTGCTGGACGAGCGCCTGAACCTGTCGACGGCGGTGTTTCGCAGCAAGCAGGACAACGTGGCCGAGGTGGACGATTCCATTCCGGTAGGGCCCAACGGCGAGCAGTATTACAAGTCCGGCGGCAAGGGCAATACCGTGGAGGGCTTCGAGGCAGAGGTCGCTGGCGAGGTGATGGCGGGGTGGAACATGACCCTGGGCTACAGCTACACCCACTCGCTGGATGCCGAGCACAAGCGGCGCAACACCACCCAGCCGTTGAACATGGTGCGCTGGAACAGCACCTACAGGGTGATGGACAGGTTGACCGTGGGTGGGTCGGTGGATTGGCAGAGCGACATCTACCGCAGCGGCAATCGTCCGGTGGGGCGAGGCAGCGATGGCCGGATCATCACGGCGGCGGCTGACATTCGCCAGCGGTCCTACACGGTGGTGGGGTTGATGTCCCGTTACGAGTTCGACGAACACCTGTCGGCGTCCTTGAACGTGAAGAACCTGCTGGATACCAGGTACTACAACAACGTGGGGTTCTACAACGGGGTGTACTGGGGTGATCCGCGCACGCTGACGGTGAGCCTGGATTGGCGGTTGTAGCGCCCTGAAGCCGAGCCAACAGGGCTGACGATGCATGCCCTGTTGGCCGTGGCGATACCGTGCGCCGAGGCCGTGAGAAGGCCTTACCCCATCTGTTCGAGCAACCCGCGCAACCGCTCACGCCCGGTGTCATCCAGCCCGAACACCGGCCTGCGCGGCTCGCCCACCTCCAGCCCGGTCAACGCCAACCCTGCCTTCACCGTCGCCGGCAAGCCGCCCTTGAGGATGAACTCCAGCAATGGCAACTGCCGGTAGAACAGCGCCCGCGCCGCCTCAAGGTCGTTACCCAGCACGGCCTGGTACAGCTGCTGGTTGAGCGCCGGAATCAGGTTGGCTGCCGCCGTGCACCAGCCCGTGGCACCGGCCACGAACGCTTCCAGGGCCAACGGGTTGCAGCCGTTGTAGAACGGCACCTGGCCTTCGCCCAACTGCTGCAGTTTGTGCATGCGCTGGATGTCGCCGGTACTCTCCTTGACCATGGTCACGTTCTCGACCTGGCGCACGATGCGCATGATCAGCTCCACCGACAGGTCGGTGCCGCTGGTGGCCGGGTTGTTGTAGAGCATGATCGGCACGCCGATGCAGTCGCCGATGCTCTGGTAGTGCTGCAGGATCTCGGCTTCGCTCAGCTTCCAGTAGGCCGCCGGCAATACCATCACCGCATCTGCCCCATGGGCCTCGGCAAAGCGCGCACGGCGCATGGCACTGGCGGTGGTCAGGTCCGAGACGCTGACAATGGTCGGTACCCGCCCGCCAATGTGCGCCAGGCTGAACTCGGCCACCTGGTCCCACTCGCGGTCGCTCAGGTAGGCGCCTTCGCCCGTGCTGCCCAGGGGTGCGATGGCCTGTACCCCACCTTCGATCAGCCGATCGATGGAGCGGCCCAGGGCCGCCAGGTCAAGCTGGGTGCCGTCGGCGCTGAACGGGGTGATGGTGTAGCCGATGATGCCGTGAAAAGTCGTGGACATGAAAAAACACTCCGCAGAAAACAGGTTCAGTTCAGGCAATCGGCATGCTGACGCAGGCACTGCCGGGCATAGTAGGCGAACGCCGCACCGTGGCGCTTGGGGCGGGCGATCCAGTCGTGCGCTTCGCGCCCCAGCACCGGCTCGATGGGCTTGATCTGGCCGGCTGACATCGCCAGCAACTGCAGGCGCGCCGCGCGCTCGATCAACTGCGCGATCACACAGGCTTCCTCGATGCTGGCGCCGGTCGACAGCTGGCCGTGGTGCGAGAGCAGGATGGCGCGCTTGTCGCCCAGCGCCGCGCTGATCAGCTCGCCTTCCTCGTTGCCCACCGGCACCCCGGGCCAGCCTTCGAGAAACGCGCAGTCTTCGTACAGCGGGCAGAGGTCCATGTGCGACACCTGCAACGGTACCTCGAGCATCGACAATGCGGCGATGTGGGTCGGGTGGGTGTGGATGATGCAGTTCACATCCGGGCGTGCGCGGTACACCCAGCTGTGAAAGCGATTGGCCGGGTTGGGCATGCCGCTGCCTTCGAGCACCTCCAGGTCCTCGTTGACCAATAGCAGGTTGCTGGCGGTGATTTCATCGAAGCCCAGCCCCAGTTGCTGGGTGTAGAAGGTGCCCGGTTGCGGGCCGCGGGCACTGATCTGCCCGGCCAGGCCGGAGTCGTGGCCGTTGTCGAACAGGATTCGGCAGGTCAGCGCCAGCTTTTCACGCACAGTCCACGTATTATCGGCAAGCGAGCCCTGCATCTGTTCCAGGGCCTGCTTGACCAGTTGGTCCTTGGGGAGTGCTAATGTCTTGGCCATTGGGGTTTCCTCGGTGGCGGATCGGACGTCAGGGCTGGCCTGCCCCGGTTGCTTGGAAGGTGAGCGGGGTGGTCAACCTCATGACACAAACAAGGCTATATGACACAAAGTGTCATTGGCAAGGGAAAGGTTGCCCATTGCACCGGGAATAGCGGCGTTAAATGTCTATCCGATTGAAAGTATTAAGAAAAAAACTTGGGCTGACGCTTGAGACGCTGGCCGAGAAAACGGCCATGACCAAGAGCTACCTGTCCAAGGTGGAGCGGGGTCTGAACACCCCTTCGATTGCGGCGGCGCTGAAACTGGCGCGGGCGTTGAACGTGAACGTGGAAGAACTGTTCGCCGAAGACCAGCCTGCGCAGGCGCGCTACAGCCTGGTACGCCGGGGTGAGCGCCAGGCGTTGTCCGGCAGCGCCGAAGGGCCGGGCTACGCGGTGCTGGCCCAGCATATCGGCCAGCGCAGCCTGCTGCCGTTCATCATCTGCCCGCCGGCGGACTTCAGCGACTCGACGTTCAAGGAGCACCTGGGCGAAGAGTTCCTGTTCGTGCACGAAGGGCAGGTGGAAGTGGACTTCATGCACGAGCGGGTGTTGCTCGAGCGCGGCGATGCGCTGCACTTCAATGCCCAGACACCGCACCGGCTACGCTCGGTCGGGGCGGTGCAGGCGCAGTTGCTGGTGGTGGTGCACGACGCCGACTCGCCGGTTTAACCGGGCTGTCGAATGAACGCCACCGGCACGTGGGCCGTCAGCCATACGCCATTGTCGGCCTGGAAGAACGCCAGGCCCTGGGCGTGCATTGCCGCTGCATCGATGTGCAGCAGTACCGGTGAGCCGTAACGCTGGCCGACCGCAATGGCCGTGGCGGGGTCGTGGGACAGGTGCACGTGGTGACGGTTGCCGGCGATCAGGCCCTGTTGGGCAATCGAGTCGAGAAAGCGCGTTGCCGTACCGTGGTACAGCTCGGCAGGCGGCGCCTTGGGCGCGTACTGGAGCTCGACCGTCGCTGTCGAGTGCCCCTGTACGGCGCGAATCCTGCGGCCATCGTCCGACAGGCCGAAGCGTTTCTTGTCGCTGCTGGCCGCCACCGCCTGCAGGTGCGCCAGGTCCAGCGCGCGGCCCTGGCGAGCGGCGCCGGCAATCAGTGCATCGACATCGCCCCAGCCTTCGCTGTCCAGTTGCAGATCGATGGATTCGGGGGCGTGACGCAGCACGTAGCTGAGAAATTTGCTGGTTTCGGTGAAGTGCTTGCTGCTCATGCGGGTCTTCCTTGAACGGTCTGCGCGGCAGCTTATCAGGGCGCGCAAGCGGCGACGAGCGGTGCGCAAGGGGCAGTGGCACGCCCTGAAGCCTGATAGAGTGCGCGTTGTTCCACTGCCCACAGGCCCGCACGCGATGACCACCACCTCGTATTTCTGGCGTGACCCGGCGTTGCCCTTCATCGAGGCGCGCGGGGTCGCAGACGGTCGCAAGGTCTGCTATGCGCGCCATTCCCATGCCGGGTTTTCCATCGGTGCGATCACTGCCGGGCGTAGCTCCTACCTCAGCGGGCACACCTGGCGCGAGGTCGAGACCGGCACGGTGGTGATGATGAACCCTGGTGTGGTGCACGCCTGCAACCCGATCGCCGACCAGCCGTGGTCGTACCTGATGCTTTACGTGGACATGCCGTGGCTGACCCGGCTTGGCTTCGCACCAGTCGCTGCCACCCTGAGTACCGCCCCGGCCCTGTTCGAGGCCCTGTTGCAGTTGTACGACGTGCTCATCGACAACCAGCGTGGCGCGGCGTGCAAGGCGGCGGCTGCCGAAGCGTTCTTCGGCGACCTGCGCCAGCAGCTGGAGGCAGCGCCACCGCCGCTGGCCAGGCCGGATGCGCGACTGGAGCGGGCGGCGGCATTCATTCGCGCACATTGCACCGAACCGCTCAAGCTCGAAGACATCAGCCAGGCGGCCGGCTTGTCCACCTCGTATCTGATCCGCACCTTCAAGCAGCATTACGGCCTGACCCCGCACGGCTTTGTGCTGGACTGCCGCGTGCAGTACGCCCGCGCCCAGTTGCGCCAGGGCCGGCTGATCGCCGAGGTGGCGCTGGAGGCCGGGTTTGCCGACCAGGCGCATCTGCAACGGGCATTCAAGCAGCACCTGGCTGCGACGCCCGGGCATTACCGCTCAGCCTAGGCGCTGTACGAAAAGCCTTGATACTCGGTGATGCTGCGTTGAAAACAGCCTGACCTTCGTCTTTTTCATACAGACCCCTGCATCAGGTACAGCGCACTCAGCACCAGCAGGGCGGCCAGGCTGCGATTGAACAGGCGCAGGCGCCGCGGGTTGTCGAGGTAGCTGCGGATCAGGCTGCCGGCCAGCGCCCAGCTGCCCAGCGAGAGGTAGCAGATCACCAGGTAGATCAGGCTGAACTGGCCCAGCAGGGCGGTTTCGCCCTGGCCCACGAAGGCGCCGATGCCCGCCACGCAGGCCAGCCAGGCCTTGGGGTTGAGCCATTGCATGGCAGCGCCGCGCAGCAGGCTGGGTGCGTGGGTATCACGCCCTTCACCGAGCGCGCCGTCGTCGCGGGCCAGTTTCCATGCCATGTACAGCAGAAACAGCACCCCGGCCCAGTGCAGGGCAACGGCAAGGCCTGGCCAGTGGCGCAGCACCTCGTGCAGGCCCAGGCCGATCAGTACCAGCAGCAGTATGAACCCCAGGGTGGCGCCGGTAACGTGGCGCATGGCCGGGCGCAAGCCATGCCGTGCGCCGGCGCCCAGGGCAACGATGTTGACCGGGCCAGGGGAAATGGAGGCGGCCAGGGCGAAGGCGGCCATGGAAAGGCTGAGGCTCATGCGGCAGATCCTTGAGGGGGAGGGTGCAGCGAGGGTAGGCGGGAAGGTCGGTGGGGTATTGAAGGAAATTGCCCTGTGCCGCAGCGCGTGTTTTGCCACAGATTGAAATAATTTCACGCTGTGAGAAAAGTCAGCTGAAATTGTAGGATCACCGTCCCTAATTGACCCAAGGTTGATATGACTTCGTTCTCGGAGCCTCCCAGTACCCGGCCGTCCTGGCCATCCTCCCTTTCCCGTCCCCGTGACGTTTCCCGCCTGAGTACCTGCCCATGGAATGGCTAGCCGACCCCACGGCCTGGCTGGGCCTTGCCACGCTGATCGTGCTCGAGCTGGTACTGGGTATCGACAACCTGGTGTTCATCGCGATTCTCGCCGACAAGCTGCCGCCCCATCAGCGCGACCGCGCGCGGGTGATCGGCCTGTCGCTGGCGCTGATCATGCGCCTGGGCCTGCTGGCCAGCATCTCGTGGATGGTGACGCTGACCGCGCCGCTGTTCGAGGTGTTCGACAAGAGCTTCTCGGGCCGTGACCTGATCATGCTGTTCGGCGGTGTGTTCCTGCTGTTCAAGGCCACCATGGAGTTGCACGAGCGTCTCGAAGGGCATGTCGCCCACCATCAGGGCCCGGCGCGCCATTCGGCGTTCTGGCCGATCGTGGCGCAGATCGTGGTACTCGATGCAGTGTTCTCGCTGGACGCGGTGATTACCGCCGTGGGCATGGTCGAGCACCTGTCGATCATGATGATCGCGGTGATCTTCTCCATCGGCATCATGATCGTCGCGAGCAAGCCGCTGACCCGCTTCGTCAACGCCCACCCCACTGTGATCATGCTGTGCCTGGGCTTTCTGATGATGATCGGCTTCAGCCTCACCGCCGAGGGCCTGGGCTTTCATATACCCAAGGGGTACCTGTACGCGGCAATCGGCTTCTCGATCCTGATCGAGCTGTTCAACCAGCTGGCCCGCGCCCGGCGCAAGCGCAGCCTGCAACAGCACCGGCCATTGCGCGAGCGCACCGCCCACGCGGTGATGCGCATGCTGGGCGGGCGCCGGTTGCAGGCCGACGAGGTGGGTGAGGACATCGCCGACCTGGTCGAGGATGGCGATGAACAGGTGCTGTTCGACCGCCGCGAACGGGTGATGATCAGCGGCGTGCTGAACCTGGCCGAACGCCCCATCAGAACGCTGATGACGGTGCGCGCCAAAGTCGACTTCATCGACCTGGCGCAACCGCCGGAGGCGATCCGTACCGCGCTGATGCATTCGTCCTACTCGCGCCTGCCGCTGATTCGCCAGGGGCGGGTGGAGGAGCCGCTGGGCTTCGTGCACAAGAAGGAGCTGCTCAGGGAGCTGCTGGCCGGTCACGAGCCGGACCTGGAGCGCCTGGCGCGCACGCCGCTGAACCTGCTGGAGAGTTTCAGCATCCTCAACGCGCTGGAGCAGATGCGCAGCCAGTCGACCCACATCGCCTTCGTGGTCAACGAATTCGGCGACTTCACCGGCGTGCTGACCATGACCGATATCCTCGAGTCCATCGCCGGCGAGCTGCCCGATGCCAGTGAAGTCGAAGGGCCGGGCATCGTGCAGGCGCCGGACGGCTACCTGGTCAACGGCGCGCTGAACCTGCGCCAGATCCAGGCGCAGATCGGCTTTGCGGCCAAGCCCACCGAGGACTACCAGACCCTCGCCGGCCTGGTCATGAGCCTGCTCGACCGCCTGCCGCGGGTGGGCGATCAACTGACCTGGGGCGACTGGCTGATGACCGTCGAGGCCGTGCAGGAGCGCCGGGTGCGGCAGGTACGGCTTACACCGAACGCCGCCGCTGACGCAGCAGGTGCCTGACCCCCTCGAGCACCAGCACCACCACTGCCAGCCAGATCGGCAGGTAGGTCAGCCACTGATCCGGGGCGATGCTCTCGCCCAGGATCAGGGCCACCGCCACCAGCAGCACCGGTTCCACATAGCTGAGCAGGCCGAACAGGCTGAACGCCAGCAGACGGCTGGCCATCACGTAGGTGACCAGCGCCAGGGCGCTGATCACGCCCAGGATCGGGATCAGCACATAGAGCTGCGGGTGGGCCAGCAGGTCGGCTGCGCTCAGCGGGCCCTGCACGATGAAGTACACCGAGGGCGGCATCATCAGGCACATGTCGGCCCACAGCCCGCCCAGGTGATCGGTGCGCAACTTGCGCCGCAAGATGAAGTAGAACGGGTAGCCGCCGGCCACCAGCAGGGTTTCCCAGGCGAACGAGCCATGGCGTATCAGTTCATGCCCCACCCCCACCACGGCGCAGGCCACGGCGACCTTCTGCAGGCGTGACAGGCGCTCGCCGTACACCACCCGCCCGGTCAGCACCATGGTCAGCGGCAGCAGGAAGTACCCCAGCGACACCTCCATGCTGCGCCCGTGCAGCGGTGCCCACAGGAACACCCACAGCTGCAGCCCCATCAATGTCGAGGTACCCACCAGCCCCAGCAACAGCAGCGGTTTGCGCCGGATGCGCTGCAGTACGCCGATTGCCAGTGGCCAGTCCTTGGACAGCAGCATGAACAGCGTGATGCACGGCAGGGTCAGCAGCATGCGCCAACCGAAGATTTCCTCGCCGTCGAGGGGGGTGAGCAGGGAGGTGTAGTAGTACATCAGGGCGAACAGACACGACGCCATGACCGATGAAACGATGCCTCTGGACAAGGGGGCCTCGGGAGCACGAAGGGGTAGGGAAGTGGTGAGCGCGCATGATCTCAGGGGCGCGTCACCTGGGCAACCGGCTGTGTGCCCAATGCAGCCACGAACTCGGCCAACGGCATCGGCCGGGCGAACAGGTAGCCCTGCTGGAAGTCCACCCGGTGCCGGGCCAGGTAGTCGCGCTGGGCGATGGTCTCCACGCCCTCGGCGACGATGCCCAGGCCCAGCTTGCCCGACAGCTCGATGATGCTGTCGAGGATATGCAGCGACAGGGCATCGACGCCGATCATGGCCACGAAGCTCTGGTCGATCTTCAGGTAGTCGACCTTGAACTGGCGCAGGTAGCCCAGGCTCGACTGGCCGGTGCCGAAATCATCGATGGCGATCATCACCCCCAGGGCCTGCAGCCTTGCGAACAGTTGCTCGGTGGTGTCGCTGGGTACCACCAGCTTGCGCTCGGTCAGTTCCAGGGTCAGGATCACCCGGCCAGGCGGGAAGGCGGCGAGAAAATCGCGGCAGTCGTCATACAGGGCCATGTCCTGGCAGTGATCGGCAGTGATGTTGATGCCCACATGAAAGCCGTCGCCAAAGGTCTCGGCGTGGGGCGCCAGGCCTTCGGCCACGCGCTGCATCAGGCGCCGGGTCATGGGCACGATCTGGCCGCTGTGCTCGGCATAGGGAATGAACAGGTCAGGGCGCACCATGCCTTCGCGCGGGTGCTGCCAGCGCATCAGCACCTCGGCGCCGGCCCAGCGGTAGTCACCCTCGCGCACCACCGGCTGGAAGTACGGGATGAACTCGTCGGCCTCCAGTGCCCGTTGCAGCTCCACCCGTGGCGAACTGGCCCTGCGCAGCTGCCAGCGGCAGGCCGCGCCGGCCATCACGCCCAGCAGGGTTACCAGGCCGAACAGCCCCGGGTACTCGGCGCGCATCAGGCGCCAGGGCTCGCCAGCGGCATAACCGCTGTGCACCGAAAAACGATAGCGCTGCGAGGCCTGCTGCGTCGGCGCCACGGCAAACACCGGGGGCGGGCCCTGGTGCACCACGCCGTCTTCGCCCATCCAGTTGGGGCCTACCTGCAGCACCAGGGTGGTGCCCTGGTCGAGCAGCTCCAGGGCGCTGCTCAGGTGGTCGCCATCGACGGTGGTGATGGCGCCGTCGTTGCCCTTGCTGAGCCGGTAGGCCAGCAGTGCATGGCCGGGCGTCACCGAGTTGCCGTTCATCAGCCACAGGCTGCCATCGACATAGTCCTTGGCATCCACCGGCTCGCTGAAGTTGCCAAATAGCGAACTGCAGTACAGGTCATTGTCACGAAACAGGTTGCTGGAGCGTACGAACGAGCCGCGTGTCACCTGTTCGCGCAGCGCCAGCGTGGCCTCTGCGCAGGGTTGGCGGGTCAGGGGCAGCAGGGCCTGGGCGGCGCCGGCGATGTTGTCGAGGATGCGTTCGAAGTGCCCGGTGACCAGGGCGGCCGTGTTCACGGCCCTGGCCTCGAGCTCACGCTGTGCCTGCCAGTGCATGATCAGCACGCCGGACACCACCGGTATCGCCCCCACCAGCCATGGCAGCAGGGCTCGCAGGGTCCAGCGACCGGGGCGTTTTTTCGTGAGGGGCATGGTGGCTACCTGTGCGGGATGAGCGCGGATGATTTCAAGGGCAGGGTTTCCCTGGTACCCCTGAGCGCACAGCATAGCCGTTCATCGGCCCGTATACAGCTGAGGCGTCAGCCTGATGTACTGCAGGGGAGGCTGCCGCTGTCGGCAGGCCCGGGCACTAAAGTACTTACAATTTTTCTTACGCCCTGTAGAATCGCGTTACGCATACAATAATAAGGTCCTTCGCCACTGGAGGATCAGACGGCCGAGAATAGGTCCCATATGAAGTGTCATGGGTTCAAACTGATTTATGGTGACTACCTCGCCCGCAGTGTGAGGGGCATCTCCTGCGCGCCGCCACGTTCGCTCCACATCGACAGCAAGCTACCCCTGTGATTTGAACGCTTTGATGATGAGGAAACGAACATGGCAGATATCTTCGAAAACCCGATGGGCCTGATGGGCTTCGAGTTCATTGAACTGGCCGCACCTGTCCCGGGTACCCTGGAGCCGATCTTCCAGATCATGGGCTTCACCAAGGTCGCCAGCCACCGCTCCAAGGACGTGCACCTGTACCGTCAGGGCGGCATCAACCTGATCCTGAACAACGAACCCAAGAGCGTGGCGTCCTACTTTGCCGCCGAGCATGGTCCGTCGGTGTGCGGCATGGCCTTCCGTGTGCGCAATGCCCATGAAGCCTATGCTCGTGCCCTGGAGCTGGGTGCCCAGCCGGTCGAGATCGAGACCGGGCCGATGGAACTGCGCCTGCCGGCGATCAAGGGTATCGGCGGCGCGCCGCTGTACCTGATCGACCGTTTCGAGGAAGGCAGCTCGATCTACGACATCGACTTCAAGTGGATCGAAGGCGTGGACCGCAACCCGGTCGGCGCCGGCCTCAAGATCATCGACCACCTGACCCACAACGTGTATCGCGGGCGCATGGCCTACTGGGCCGGCTTCTACGAGAAGCTGTTCAACTTCCGCGAGATCCGCTACTTCGACATCAAGGGTGAGTACACCGGCCTGACCTCCAAGGCCATGACCGCCCCCGACGCGATGATCCGTATCCCGCTGAACGAGGAGTCCTCCAAGGGCGCCGGCCAGATCGAAGAGTTCCTGATGCAGTTCAACGGCGAGGGCATCCAGCACGTCGCCTTCCTCACCGACGACCTGATCAAGAGCTGGGACGCGCTGAAAAAGCTCGGCATGCGTTTCATGACCGCGCCGCCGGATACCTACTACGAAATGCTCGAAGGCCGTCTGCCGAACCACGGCGAGCCGGTGGGCGAGCTGCAGTCGCGGGGCATTCTGCTGGACGGCTCGTCCGAGGCGGGCGACAAGCGCCTGCTGCTGCAGATCTTCTCCGAAACCCTGATGGGCCCGGTGTTCTTCGAGTTCATCCAGCGCAAGGGTGACGACGGCTTCGGCGAGGGTAACTTCAAGGCCCTGTTCGAATCCATCGAGCGCGACCAGGTTCGCCGCGGTGTACTGACCGCCGAGTAAACGCGGCGCGTATGCAAAAAGGCCATCGAGCATGCCTCGATGGCCTTTTTTTGTGCCTGCGCCGGCCTCAACCGTAACGACGCACCGATGGCGCGCGGCGGTTGCGAAACAGCGTCCAGTACACCGCTGCCGAGGTCATGACGCCCACCAGCAGCAACGACGGGATGATGGCCTGGGCGTTGGACAGCATCGCCTGCCAGATATGGCCGTCCGGGTAGCCGCCATGGATGGTGTACCCGTAACTGGCGGACAGCACGCGGACATGCTGTTCGGAGTGATCGGGCAGCACGTCGTCGAAGGTGCTGCCCTCGCTCCACAGGTAATCGTCACCGAACTGCAGCACCAGATTGGCGCTGGCCTTTACCCGCTGCATCGTGGCTTGCAGGGTCTTGGCGTCGACCAGGGCCAGCACGCCGAGCGGGTACTCCTGCAGGCGGTAATACAGGATGGCCGAGTCCGGGGTCACATCGTTGCCCGGCTCCAGGCGCAGGCGCTGGTTGAAGAAGCTGCCCGGGTCGACCAGTAGCTGGTATTCGCCGTGCACCGTGCTGCAGTAGGCCCGGTTCTCGCGCACCAGCACCAGCGAGCGCAGCTCGGGGCGCATCACCACTTCGGTACGCAGGCTGGGCAGGGCCCGCGGGCAGGGGAAGTCCGCCAGGTTGAGCACCTTGTTGCTGGCATTGTGCAGCGAGTCGAGGATGCGATCGATGTCCTGCTGGGTGTGCTGGATCGAGACCAGGGTCGACTCGGCCAGCATCTTTTCCACCTGCCAGCTCATGATCAACAGGCCGCACCCCACAGGGGTCAGGCCGATCAACAGGATGACCAGCAGTTCCAGCAGCACACGGCCAGCGCGAAATTTGTGACGGGGCATGATTCACCTATGTTGACAGAGCGGGCCGCAGGGGCGCGCGGGCATCTTGAGCGGATGCCGTTCAGCATAAGTGAGGGGCGTAGTTTGCCCTTGTAAGACGCGACGACATTGGCCGTGCTATTCGTCGACGCTCCGGGGGGCTAGCCTGCCTTCGATGCGGCCAGTACTGCCAGCACCTGGCGTGCGACAGCGGCCGAGGAGGCGGGGTTCTGCCCGGTGATCAGGCGCCCCTCGCGCTGGTCGCGCACCACGTATTCCTGCCAGGGGTCCTCGGCCTTGCTGTACAGGCCACCGCGCGCGGCCAGTTCGTTCTCGGTCAGAAACGGCACCACCTTGTCCAGTTCGACCAGTTGTTCCTCGACGTTGGAGAACCCGGTAACCTCGCGGTCCTTGAGCAGCAGGGTGTTGTCACTGAGCTTGATGTTGAGCAGGCCGACCGCGCCATGGCACACCGAGGCCACCACGCCGCCGGCCTCGAAGATCTGGCGCGCCAGGCCCTGCAATGCCGTGTTGTCGGGGAAGTCCCAGATCACCCCGTGGCCGCCGGTGAAATAGATCGCGTGGTAGTCCTGCGCCTTGACCTGGTCAGGGGCCAGGGTGGCGCCCAGGCGGTTCATGAACGCCTTGTCGTCGTACCACTGCCAATCCAGGTCCGGGGCCATGCTCAGGCTGTGCGGGTCGATCGGCACGTAGCCGCCGGCGGGGCTCACATAGTCCACCTTGTAGCCGGCCTTCTCGATCACCGCAACGAAGTGCACGGCTTCGCCCAGCCACAGCCCGGTGGCGCGCTTGAGGCTCGGATACCTGGCGGTATTGGTCAGCACTACCAGTACTTTCTTGCTCATTGCAGCGTTCCTCTGGTGATCGGGCGCGGGGAGGGGTGGGGCGAAGCAAACCTATAGAGCATAGTCGCGGCCGCAAAACCCGCCATCGCCCAGGGCGTTGTGCTAGTTTCCACCCATACAGCCGCTGTCACAGGAGTCACCGTCATCATGTCCACACACACCGACCCGTTCATGCAGGCCGCCATCGACGAAGCGCAGAAGAGCCTGGCAGAAGGTGGCATTCCCATCGGCTCGGTGATCGTGCACCAGGGCAGGATCATCGGACGCGGCCACAACCGACGGGTGCAACAGGGCAGCGCGATACTGCATGGTGAAATGAGCGCGCTCGAAGATGCCGGGCGCCAGCCGGCCAGCGTGTACGCCGACGCCACCCTCTATACCACCCTGTCACCCTGCGCCATGTGCAGCGGCGCCATCCTGCTGTACGGCATCAAGCAGGTGGTGATCGGCGAGCACCACACCTTCCTGGGCGAGGAGGACCTGCTGCAGAGCCGTGGCGTGAACCTGCAGGTGCTGCATGACGCCACCTGCACCGGCCTGATGCGCAGATTCATCGAGGACCACCCCCAGCTCTGGAACGAAGATATCGGCGAGCAGTCCGAGCCTTGAGCCCCAAGGAAGCGCACCCGATCATGCACACCCCCCACTCTGAAGCGGCCCCGAACCTGTCGGGCGGCATGAGCGATGCGGTACGCCAGTTCGACTGGAGCCGCACCGCCCTGGGGCCGGCGCCGCAATGGCAGGCTTCGCTGCGCATCGCCGTGGACATGCTGCTGGCTTCCAAGTTTCCGGGTTGCCTGGTGTGGGGCCCCGAGCTGATCAGCATCCACAACGACGCGTTCGTGCCCTTGCTCGGCGCCAAGCCGGCGCCGCTGGGCAAGCCGCTGAGCGTGATCTGGAGCGACGTGTGGGACGATATCAGCGCCCTGGCGCAGCGGGCCTACGCCGGCGAAGCGGTGTTCATGGAAAACTTCGCGCTCGATACCGACCGCAACGGGGACGTGGAGCGGGCGTACTTCACCTTCTGCTACAGCCCGGTGCGCGACGAGTCCGGCCAGGTGGCGGGCTTTCTGAACACCGTGTTCGAAACCACCGAGACGGTCAGAAACGAGCAGGTGTGGCGCGAACGCGCCGATGCCTTCGAACAGAAGATCATGGAGCAGACCGCAGACCACGAGCGCATCTGGGAGCTGTCCAGCGACATCATGATGCTGGTGCGCGAAGACCTGCAGATCTACGCCATCAATGCCTGCGGTCGCGAGCTGCTGGGCTGGGACGATTCGTTCATCGGCAGGCCGGTGCTGGAGCTGTGCCATGTCGACGACCGGCCGGGCATCGAAGCGGTGCACCAGCAACTGCGGGCCGGGCAGACCGTGCAGGGCTTCAAGTGCCGCTACCGTCACCGCGACGGCCACTACCGCTGGTTCAACTGGTCGATCGTGCCCAGCACCGGCATCTATACCGCCATCGGCCACGACATCACCCTGGACCAGGAGCGCGCCGCGGCCCTGGTGCAAGCCGAGGAACTGCTGCGCCAGAGCCAGAAGATGGATGCCGTGGGCCAGTTGACCGCCGGCATGGCGCACGACTTCAACAACCTGCTGACCGGTATCAGCGGCAGCCTGGAAATGATCGAGCGGCGTATCGGCAGTGGCCAGCTGGACGGCCTGGATCGCTACATCGCCGCCGCCAAGGAGGCGTCCCAGCGCGCGGCGGTGCTCACCCACCGCCTGCTGGCGTTCGCCCGGCGCCAGCCCCTCGACCCGCGCCCGGCAGACCTCAATGCCCTGGTGCACGGCATGGACGCCCTGATCCGCCAGACCCTGGGCCCGGACATCGCCCTGCAGCTGAAGGTCGAGCCGCAGCTGTGGCGCACCCTGGTGGACGCCAACCAGCTGGAAAACGCCTTGCTCAACCTGTGCATCAACGCACGCGATGCGATGCGCGCCGGCGGGCGCCTGACCATCAGTACCGGCAACGAACGCTACGATGCCCGGGTCGCAGGCAGGGACGGCCTGCCCCCTGGCGACTACTGCTCGCTGACGGTCGAGGACGATGGCCAGGGCATGAGCCCCCAGGTGATGGAGCGCGCCTTCGAACCCTTCTTCACCACCAAGCCCGTGGGCCAGGGCACCGGCCTGGGCCTGTCGATGGTGTACGGTTTCGTGCGTCAGTCGGGCGGGCGGGTGTGGATCGAGGCGTCCGATACCGGCGGCACCCGCATCAGGCTGGTGCTGCCACGCTACTGTGGCGCCGACAGCCAGTCTGCGGCCAGCGTACCGGTGCCGGCCAAGGCCAGCGTGCCGGGCAAGGGGCGGATCCTGCTGATCGATGACGAACCGACCCTGCGCATGCTGATCAAGGAGGTGCTGCAACAGGAAGGCTACGACGTGATCGAGGCCGTGGATGGCCGTTCAGGCCTGGCGGCGTGCCTGGCCGGCCCGCCGGTCGACCTGCTGATCACCGACATCGGCCTGCCCGGCGGTTTCAGTGGGCGCCAGGTGGCCAGCGAGGTGCGCCGGCACAACCCGCAGCAGAACATACTGTTCATCACCGGCTACACCGACGAAGCCATCGCCCAGCGCGACACCCTCGAGGCGGGGGTGGAACTGCTGACCAAGCCGTTCCCGCTGGACCGCCTGCAGCGCAAGGTCAAGGCCATGCTTCAGCGCGCCGAGTCGCGCGGGCCGGGGGCCGGCACGCCGGCGCCCTGACTGGCCACGCGCTCCAGCAGCAGGTAGACGACGCAGGCCACCAGCAGCGGCAGCAGAAAGTACAGTACGCGGTAGGCAATCAGCGCCGCCAGCAGGGTGCCCTTGGCGTACTGGCCCTGCAGCAGGGTGATGAACACCGTCTCCAGCACCCCCAGGCCTGCCGGAATATGCGTGATCACCCCGGCAATGCTGCTGATCATCAGCACCCCGACGATGCTCGGGTAGCCCACCATGTCCGGCAGCAGGGTGTAGATCACCAGCCCCATCAGCAGCCAGTTGCATGCCCCCATGACGGCCTGCAGCAGTGCCAGGCGGATGCCCGGCAGCGTGAGCACCTGCCCGCGCACCTGCCAGCTGCGGCGCCTGGCGAACGCGCAGGCGCCCAGGTAGGCCGCAGCGGCCAGCAGCATCAGCACACCGATCACGCGCAGCCCGCCGGTGCCGATCTCCATCCCCGCCGGCAGGCGCGGCAGGCCACAGGCGAACAGGCTGCCGGCCACCAGCAGGTAGCCCAGCCAGTTGGTCACCAGGCCCAGCCCGAGCAGGCGGCTGATGGTCGGTACATCCAGGCCCAGGCGCGAATACAGGCGATAGCGCAGGGCAACCCCGCCCACCCAGGCACTCAGGTTCAGGTTGAACGCGTAGCACACGAAGGCCAGCGGCACGACCTGGCGCGCCGGCAGCTGGTGGCCGGTGTAGCGCCGCCCCAGCAGGTCATAGCAGCTGAACAGCACGAAGCTGCACGCCGCAATCGCCCCGCCCAGCAGCAACACCCCGGGCGGGTAGGACACCAGGGCGTGACGCACCTCGCCCCAGTCCTGGTTGCGCAGCAACATGAACAGCAATGTCGGTATCAGGATGAAGAACGCCAGGGTCAGGGCCCGGCGCGCCCATTGCCAGTGTGTGCCGGAAAGCTTCATGACAGCGGCTCCTGGAGCGCCGCTGGCGGCTGCAGCGGCTTGAGCCGGGGCTGGTGCGCAGGCAGCCAGCCGACGATGGCCGGGAACAGCCGGGTGAAGTGGAACGCCATGAAGATCAGCGGCGCGCGCCACCAGTAGCCGCGCAGCACCCGTTGCAGGGTCACCGGCTTGCATTGGCTGTGGGCCAGCGCCTGCAGGTGCTCGCCCAGCAGCTGGTTGAAGGCCTGGTCGCGGATCACCAGGTTGGCCTCGAGGTTCAGCGACAGGCTCAGCGGGTCGAGGTTGCTCGACCCAACCGTGGACCACTCGCGGTCCACCACCGCGACCTTGCCGTGCAGCGGGCGCTCGCAGTACTCGTGAATGCGCACGCCGTCGCGCAGCAGGTAGTTGTAGAGCATGCGCGAGCACAGCCGCACCAGCGGCATGTCGGGCATGCCCTGCAGGATCAGGGTGACGTCCACGCCACGCCGGGCCGCATTGCGCAGGGCCCGCAGCATCCGGTAGCCGGGGAAGAAATAGGCGTTGGCGATGATGATCCGTTCGCGCGCGGTGACGATGGCGCGCATGTAGTGCTGCTCGATGTCGGTGGGGTGCTCGGCGTTGTCGCGGATGCACAGGCACATGCGCGCCTGCACGCTGTCGGCACTGATCGGCGGCGCCCGGCGCCACCAGCCCCGGGGCCGCACAGGGCGGGCGCGCTGGGCGTCGAGCAGGGTCAGGGTGGCCTGCTGCAGGTCGGCCACGATCGGCCCCCGTACCCGCACGGCGTAGTCCTGCTTGGCCATCGGCCCGAAGTCGGCCAGGTGGTCGGCGCTGTAGTTGATTCCGCCGACAAAGGCAGTGTGCCCGTCGATCACCAGGATCTTGCGGTGCAGGCGGCGGAACAGGTTGGTGCGCAGCCCCAGCCGCCGCGGGCTCGGGTCGAACGCCTGCAGGTGCACACCGGCCTGGCTCAGCGCCAGCAGAAAGGCGTTGCTCAGGTCGGCGGTGCCATAACCGTCCACCAGCACCTCCACCTGCACGCCGCGTTGCGCTGCCTCGATCAATACCTGTTGCAGCTGCTTGCCGACCTTGTCTTCGAAAATGATGAAGGTCTCCAGCAGCACCTGCTCCCTGGCATTGGCAATCGCCTCGAAGGCGGCCGGGAAGTACGCCTCGCCATTGATCAGCAATTGCACCTCGTTATCCTCGCGCCAGTCGGCCTTCATAGCAGTACCTCCACGAACAGCGGCAAGTGGTCTGACAGGTGCGACCAGGGTTTGCGCCCCATCACCCGGGGTTGCCGGGCCTGGACGTTGCGCACATAGATACGGTCCAGGCACAGCAGCGGCCAGCGCGCCGGAAAGCTGCGTGCGGGGCGCCCGTGGGCCTGGGTGAACACCTCCACCAGGCCGCAGCCGGCCAGGTGCTGGTCGGCGCGCTGGCGCCAGTCATTGAAGTCGCCCGCCACGATCACCGGCGCTTCGGCGGGCAGGCTGTCCAGCAGCCGGCACAGCAGGCGCAACTGCTTGACGCGCTGGCGCTCGTCCAGCCCCAGGTGCGCACACACGGTGTGCAGCGGACGCTGGCCGGGTACATCGAGCACGGCGTGGAGCAGGCCGCGGCGCTCGCTGCCGGTCACGCTCACATCGAGGTTTTCGTAATGCCGGATGGCGAACTTGGACAGCAGCGCATTGCCGTGCTCGCCGTCCGGGTACACCGCGTTGCGCCCGTAGGCGTACTGCGGCCACAGGCTGTCGGCCAGGAACTCGTACTGCGGCACGTGGGACCAGTCCGGGTGGCGGCTGGCATGGCCACGGTGGCTGCCCAGCACCTCCTGCAGAAACACCAGGTCGGCGTCCTGGCTGCGCACGGCCTCGCGTAGCTCGGGCAGCACATAACGCCGGTTGAACGCGCTGAAGCCCTTGTGCACATTCACCGTAAGCACCCGCACGGCGTGCTCGGTGACCTGCCGGCCGGCCACCGGCGGGGGCTGGGGCAGGCTCATGGGGCGTTGCCCGGGCCGAGCATCTGCGCCACCTTGCGCGTCAGCTGGGTGAACTTGAATGGCTTGTTGATCATCTGCATGCCCGGGTCGAGAAAGCCCCGGCACGAGGTGGCGTTTTCGGCGTAGCCGGTGATGAACAGCACCTTCAGCCCCGGGCGCAGCTTGCGCGCGATCTCCGCCAGCTGGCGCCCGTTCATCCCCGGCAGCCCCACATCGCTGATCAGCAGGTCGATCGGCCGGTCGGAGCGCAGAACCGACAGTGCCAGGCTGGCGTCGGCCACCTCGCAGCACTGGTAGCCCTGCTCGGCGAGGGTCTCGTGGACCAGCTGGCGCACCGTGTGGTCGTCCTCCACGATCAGCACGCGGTTGCTGCCATTGGCCTCCGGCGGCGGGCCGGGGGCGGGCGCTGGCGCGCCCTGTACATCCCCCACATGACGCGGCAGGTAGAGCTCGACCTGGGTGCCATGGCCGATGCTGCTGTACAGCGCCACGTGCCCCTGTGACTGGCGACTGAAGCCATACACCATCGACAGGCCCAGCCCGGTGCCCTGGCCGATGGGCTTGGTGGTGAAGAAGGGGTCGAAGGCGCGGTCCACGCTGCTTTGCGGCATGCCGCAGCCGTTGTCGTGCACGCTCAGCAGCACATAGTCGCCGCTGGCCAGCGGATGCCCGCCAGGCAACGGCTTGCCCTGGCGGCGGTTGCCGGCGTGGATGCGCAGCTCACCGCCGTTGGGCATGGCATCACGGGCGTTGCTCAGCAGGTTGTCGATGGCTTCGCGCAACTGCTGCGCGTCCACCTCGATGTGCCACAGGTCGGCGTCGAGGCTGACCTGCAGGTCGATCTGTGGGGTCAGCAGGGCGCGCAGCTGGTCGCCGTCCAGCAGGCTGGCCAGGCTGACCGGGCCCGCATCCAGCGGCTGACGGCTGGAGAATGCCAGCAGCCGGTGGGTCATGCTGGCGGCGCGCTGCACCGCCCCCAGGCTCATGTCGATAAGCTTGGGCAGGTCTTCCTGGCGGCCCTGGGCAAGGCGCCGGCGGATCAGCTCCACGCTGCCGCCGATGCCGGTAAGCAGGTTGTTGAAGTCGTGGGCTACACCGCCGGCCAACTGGCCGATGGCTTCCATCTTCTGCGTGTGGCGCAGCTGTTGTTCGTCTTCGCGCAGGTGGCGCAGTTGCTCTTCCACCCGTTGCTCCAGGTCCTGCAGGCGGGCCGCGCTGTACTGGGCCTGGTACTGGCGACGGCGGGCGCGCAGCGAAGCGCGGGTCAGGGCCAGCAGGCCGCTGGGCTGGAACGGGCATGCCAGCAGGAACAGGTTGCCCAGCGCCGTGTGCAGGTCGGCGTCCGGCGCCCGGGCCGGGCTGGTCAGCAGCACCACCGGCAGGTCCGACCAGGCGGGCTGGGTACGCAGGTAGTTGTGCACGGGCGACTGCACGAAGCCGCCCAGGGACTCGTCGGCGATGATGGCCAGCCCCGCGCCCTGGCCCAGGGCATCGGCCATCTCGTCCAGGTCGCGGGTGGCCAGCGCCTGTATGCCGGCTTCGTCGAACAGGTTCAGCGCCAGGCGGCTGAGGGTGGGCGGGGCAAGTATCAGTGCGCGTTCGCCGTTTGGCACCGAATTGTTCACGGGCGATCTCCTTTGATAACGCACAGCCAGGCGATTGCCTTTTTATCCATGCACTATCACTGGACACGCCACTTTCGGCGGGGTTCAAAACGCTTGCGGGAGCCCGGACGAGGGGCCTCAGAGGCCTTGCTGCACCAGCGGATCGTCCGGGTTCTGCTGCTCCAGCTGGGCCAGCAGCACCTGCACGTTCTGCAGCTGGCCGGTCTCTTTCCAGTAGCCGATCAGCAGCACCCGCGCCTTGCGGTTGGCCGGCTGGCGGGCGAGCAGGGTTTCGAGCTGCTTCTGCGCCACCTCGACCTGCTCCAGGCTGTGCAGGGTCAACGCCAGGGTATAGCGATACTCGGCGTTGTCCGGGTCCAGCGCCAGGGCCCGGTCGAACGCCAGCAGCGCGTATTCGTGCTGGTCGTGGCGCATCAGCCACAGGCCCAGCTCGTGTTGCAGGAAGGCCGAGTCGGGGTGGCGCTTGAGCGCCTGGGCCAGCAGCTCGCGGGAGGCATCGGCGTGGCCCTGGCTGTCGAGCAGGCGCACCTTGGCCGCCAGTGCCTCGAGGTCGTCGGGGGCCAGCGCCAGCGCTCGCTCCAGTGCCTGCGCCGCCTCGTCGTCATGGCCCTCGTGCACGTACAGCCGGGCCAGGTGCACCTGGGCGGCGGCATCGTCGAGCTGCTTGAGCAAGGCCTGCTGGTACTGCTCCAGTGCCTGCTGCAGCGGGCCGTAGTACAGGCCGACATCGTCCGGGCCCAGCCCCAGCAGCGCATCGACCGCGGCAAAGCGCACGCTCTGCTCGGGGTCTTCGAGCATCGGCCCCAGCAGCACGCTGCGCTGCGGCGCCGGCACCAGCGCGCTGATGCTGGCGATCGCCGCGCGGCGCACCAGCGGGTCGTCGTGGCTCAGGTCCTGGTCGGCCAGCTTCAGCGCCAGCGGCGAAGGGTAGTTGGGCAGCTCGGCATGCAGGCTGGCGCGGCGAATGCCCGACAGGTCGGCGCGCGCCAGTTGCTGGTACAGCACCCGCGCCGCCCCCGGCTGCCCTTCATGGGCCATGGTCAGCGCCTTGGTGTAGCCATGGCTGGGGGCCGGCGCGGGGGCCGGGGCGTCACCCAGCCAGCCGTAGCCCAGCCCGATGACGAGCAGCACGAGCAGGCTGAGCAGTGTATAGAGGCGCGGTTTTGACATGCGGCATCCGGGCAGGCGGGGTGGGGCAAGCTTGGGTCAGCCAGGAAACGGAGTCAATCCGTTTTCCCCCTTCACCTGCCCGCGCCCTGCGCCGCAGCCCGTGCCGCGAGCCGTCAGGTGCGAAAATGCACCACCAGGCTCTGCAGGTCGCTGCCCAGGCGCGCCAGTTCGACGCTGGAGCTGGCGATCTCGCTGCTGGCCAGTGCCGACTGGTCGGCGGTTTCGCGCACATGCAGCACGTTGCGGGTGATTTCCTCGACCACCGTGGTCTGTTCTTCGGCGGCGCTGGCGATGCGCAGGCTCATCTGCTGGATGTCCGAGACCTGCCGGGTGATCGCCGCCAGCGCATCGCCGGTGTTGCGCACCCCGGTCACGGTCGACTGGGTCTGCTCCACGCTGGACTGCATGATCTGCGTACTCTCGTTGGCAATGCGCTGCAACTCGCCGATCAGGTGCTCGATCTCCTCGGAAGACTGCTGGGTACGCTGGGCCAGGCTGCGCACCTCGTCGGCCACCACTGCGAAGCCGCGCCCGGCCTCGCCGGCACGCGCCGCCTCGATGGCGGCATTGAGCGCCAGCAGGTTGGTCTGCCCGGCCACGGCCTTGATCACCCCGAGCACGCTGGCGATACGGTCGATTTCCTGGTGCAGGCGGCTCATCGACTCGGCCGACACCCCGACCTCGCCGGCCAGCGCCTCGATCTGCACGATGGCATTGCGCGAGATGCCCGAGGCGCCGCTGGCTTCCTCGTCGGCCTGGCGGGCCGCCTGGGCCGCGTCTTCGGAGTTGCGCGCCACGGCCTGCACCATCGAGGTCATCTGGTTCATGGCGGTGGCGACCCGGTCGGTGTCGCTGCGCTGGCTGTCGGTGCCGGCCTGGGTCTGGGTGGTGATGGTGGCCAGCTGGCTGGCCGATACCGCCAGTTGCGAGGAGCCGTGACCAATGCGCGTGATCACCTCGCGCAGACGCTGGCTCATGTCGCCGATGGCGCGCAGCAGCTGGCCCAGTTCGTCACGCCGATGGCTGTCCAGCTGCACGGTGAGGTCGCCGTGGGCGATGCGCTCGGCCGCCTCCAGGCTCTGGCGCAGCGGGCGCACGATCTGCCGGCCGATCAGCCAGGCGATCAGGGTGCCCAGCACCAGGGTCGCGACGGTCACGCCCAGTAGAATCGAGACCACCGTGGCCACGCTGGCGGCAGCGCGCTCCTCTTCCTTCTTGTACAGCACGTTGATGCTGCCCTGCAGGTCGGCCAGCAGGGCGTTGGCCTGCACCACCCGGGCGCTGTCGGGCGGGTCCAGGGCCAGGGCGGCCTGGTGGGTGGTGATGTAGCCCTGCAGGCCGTCGGCCAGTTGCTGCACGGTCTGCAGGTCTTCGGCGGGCCAGGCGCCGCGCTGCACGTCCTCGAGCACCGCGTTCAGTGCGCTGTGCAAGGCCTGCTGGTGGGTCTGGTGGGTGTCCAGGTGGGCGGCCTGGGGCGCCAGCGCGTACTGGTAGTTGGCCTCGCGGGCAAACACCGTTTCGTCGAACAGGGTGCTCAGTCGGTTGATCCGCTCGAACGAAGTCTTGTCGTTGTGCAACCCCTTGAGGCCGGTGGCGGCCAACCACACCGCCAGGGCCAGCATCAGCCCGAAGCCCAGTGCCAGTTTGCGGGTGACGGTGAGGTTTTCCAGTGAAAGTACGCGCAGCATGAACGCTCCTTAGAGTGGGGGGAACGTGGTTCCCGCCACACTATAGAAGCGCTGTCGCAGTGGATGAAGGCCAAGTGCCATACATCACGCCAAACGTTGATCCAGCTCAATTTTATTGTCGGACAAAACTCAGAAGTCGTAACTCAGGCTGGTGTAGTAGAACGCGCCCTGGGCGCCCTCGGGCGAGGTGATCGAGTACTTCTGCACCCCGTACAGGGTCTGGCCTTCGAGTTTGTCGGGGTGGCTGTCGAACAGGTTGATCGCACCCACCGAGACCTTCAGCCCCTGGTCGAAGCGGTAGCTCAGGTCCAGGTCGGTGATCCACTGCGCGCTGAAGGTCTGGTCCAGGTCGGGGTTGCTGGCATTGAGGCTCTGCCATTCACCGTAGCGGCGCTGGGTCAGGGTCACGCCCCAGTTCTGGTACAGCCAGTTGGCGCTGAGGGTCAGCTTGGTGTCGGGGGTGCCGTGCTCGATCAGGCCCTGGGTGGCGCGCCCGACGATCTGGTTGCCGGCAATGCCGCCGGCATCGCGCAGTTCGGTGATGCGCGTGCGGGTCTTGGCGAAGCCGGCGTTCAGGTCCAGCCGGCCGTACTGCGCCAGGTCCCACTGGTACTGGCCGGCCAGCTCGATGCCGTCGGTGCGGGTGTCGGCAATGTTGGTATAGAACGCCGCACTCTGGATGTTGGCATACGGCGTACCGGCGAAGATCGGCCCCACCACGCTGGCCGGCAACTGGTCGGACAGGGTGATGCGGTTGTCGATGTCGATGCGGTAGGCGTCCACAGTCACCGAGGCGTTGGCCAGCGGGCGCCACACCAGGCCCAGGGAGTAGTTGGTCGACTCTTCGGGCTTGAGCGCGCGCCCGCCCAGCAGCGCGGCCTCGGGGCTGTCGGCACGCAGGGTGCGCTGCTGCACCTCGACCCAGTTGCCGCTGCCAGGTGGCTGCTCCACCACCTGCACGCTGAACGAGGACAGCCCGCTCTGCACCAGCGAGGGGGCGCGGTAGCCGGTGCTGAGGCTGCCGCGTGCGGCGATCTGCGGGGTGAAGTCGTAGCGCAGCGACAGCTTGCCGTTGGTGGTGTCGCCAAAGTCCGAGTAATGCTCCGAGCGCAGCGCCACGCCGGCCTGGAACTTGTCGGTGAGCTGCCCTTCGAGGTCGACATAGGCGCCGAACACCTTGCGCTCCAGCGACGCGGCATCGACGTTGGTGATGCCCGAGTAGTAACCGGGGATCGGCCGCCCGCTGACCGGGTCCAGGCTGCCGAACAGCGGCCCGTTCTGCCAGCCGGCCGCCTCGCCGGCGCCCAGGTGGTAGTTCTCCTTGCGCCAGGCCAGGCCCGCCGATAGGGTCAGCGGCCTGGCCAGCAGGTCGGTGGGGAAGTCGCGCACCCAGTCCAGGGTCAGGTTGGTCTGTTGGTTCTCGCGCTCGCCGGTGTAGATGCTCGACGGGCTGGCCGTGCCCCAGCTGGGGTTGATGGCGTTGCGGTCGGTGGACTTCAACGTGTCGTTGCCGTAGTTGGCAGCCAGGTCGAACGTGCCCAGGGTTTCGTCCTCCCAGCGCAGGCCGCCGGTCACGGCATAGTCTTGCAGGTTGTAGCGGGTGACCGGCAGGCGCCCGTCCGGGTAGCGGCGCAGCGCATCGCTGCCGTAGTTGCGGGCCAGGGTGGTGGGCGGGTCGAAGAAGCCGTCGGCGTCGGTGTTCTTGTGCGCATAGGTGGCAAAGCCATAGGCGGTCAGTCCTTCGCCCAGGCCGATTTCGCTGTTGGCCACCAGGTTGTACTGGTCCGAGACATTGCCCGAGCCCCAGCGCCAGGTGCGGTAGCGGTTGTTCTGCTCGCGCGGGGTATCGGTGCTAGTGCTGCCGGGGTAGAAGATCCGGTTGTCGGGGTTGGTGTCGCTGGCCGGGTCCTGGCTGCCGGCATCGAAGCTCAGGGTCAGGAAGCCATCGTTGGGCAGGGCCAGGCCCTTCCAGCCGCTGAGCTTGCGCTGCAGGCCGTCGCCCTTGTCGTAGCCGCCGAAGCGATAGCCCACGTTGCCGCCGTCGTCGTTCTCCTTGAGCACGATGTTGATCACCCCGGCGATGGCGTCCGAGCCGTACTGGGCGGCGGCGCCGTCGCGCAGGATCTCCACCCGCGACACCGCGCTGAGCGGGATCAGGCTCAGGTCCACGGCCGCTGCGCCACGCCCGTTGGCCAGGCCCTGGCGGGTCACGTTGGCGCTGGTATGGCGGCGCTTGCCGTTGACCAGCACCAGCACCTGGTCCGACGCCAGGCCGCGCAGCGAGGCGCCCTGGGCGATGGAGCCGGCGAACGCGCCCTGGGGCGATTGCGGGAAGCTGAACGAGGGCGACAGGGCGGTCAGCGCACCGGACAGGTCGCTGGCGCCGGTGTCCTGCAGCTTCTCGGCGCTCAGCACATCCACCGGGGCTGCGCTTTGCAGCGCGGTGACGTCGCTGCGGCGGGTGCCGACCACGACCACGGTATCGAGCTTGTCATCCGCGCCGGGTGCGGCCTGGGCAGAGCATTCGGGCACGGCAACGCTGCCGATGACCAGCGCGATGGCGCCGGCCAAGGGGGTGGGACGCAACATGGGGTGTACTCCTTGCAAGGCAGTTGAAGTGCGCCGGCAGCCTGCCGCCGGCGCGGTCGATCAGAATCGGCTGGTGACGCTGACGCCGACCGTGCGCGGGTCGCCGTAGGTCAGCACGTACTGGCCCTGGGGGCCGTTGGGCCGGCCGTGCACCTGGTAGCGGCGGTCGGTGAGGTTGTTGACGAAGCCGGTCACGCTGAGCTTTTCATCCGCGCTGAACCAGGTCAGGCGGCTGTTGGCCAGGGTGTAGTGGGGCTGGCTGAGGGTCGGCTCGGCGCTGCTCTGGCGGTTGGCCAGAAAGTACTCCTTGTCGCGAAAACTCACGTCGGCGCCGGCCACCAGCTTGCCGCCGATCGCCAGCGGGATGGTGTAGTCGGCGCCCAGCGACACCACGTTGCGCGGCGAGCGCACGAAGCTGTTGCCGCTGTAGTCGGCGGTCACCTCGCCGGTGGTGGGGTTGACGTTCTTGAAGTCGGTGTACTCGGTGTCCAGGAACGACACCGCCGCGCGCAGGTGCAGGTAGTCGGTGGGCTGGCCCTCGATCTCCAGCTCCGCGCCCTTGACCTTGCCCTTGGCACCGTTGGTGAGCGCGGTGGTGAGCACGCCGCTGTTGACCGTCAGCAGGTTGACCTGGATGTCCTGGTAGTCGTAGTAGAACAGGTTGGCGTTGACCGTCAGGCGGTGGTCGAACCACTCCGATTTCAGGCCCAGCTCGTAGGCATCGAGCTGTTCCGGGTCGACCGTGGTCAGCTGCGCCAGGTTGCTCGACAGGCCGGTGTTGAAGCCGCCGGAGCGAAAGCCGTGGGCATAGCGAAAGAACACCCGCAGGTTGTCGTTGATGCGGTACTCGGGCGTCACATCGTAGGTCCAGGCGTCCCAGCGCTTGCTCTCGTCGCGGTTGCCGTTGGCGCCCGCAGCGCCCAGCGGCACCAGCGGGCCGTTGGCGCTGGTGCGGGTGAGCTGGGCCAGGTCCAGGTCGATGCTCTTTTTCTCGGTGGTCCAGCGCAGCCCGCCGGTCACGGTGAAGTTGTCGCTCAGGTCATAGGCCAGGTTGCCGAACAGCGCGTAGCTGTCGGTCTTGTGGGTGTAGTCGAGGCTGCTCAGGTCGACCCCGCCGATCTGGTTGGAGCCGCTGCCGTTGGGCGTCGGGCCCGGGGTCACGAAACGCCGGTCGGTGCTGTCGAGGGTTTCGTGAAAGTAATGGGTGCCGAGCATCCAGCGCAGGGTTTCCTGCTGCGGGGAGGCCAGGCGAAATTCCTGCGAGTACTGCTCGTAGCGGTTGTCGGTGTCGCTCGCGCCGTTGACCTCGTAGGGGGTGTAGTCGGCGTCGGTCAGCGACTGCTGGCGGATAGAGTCGTAGGCGGTGATGGAGGTCAGCCGGTAGTCGCCGATGTCCCAGTTCAGGGTCAGCGAGGTGCCGTCGTGGTCGAGTTTGGAGTGCTCGTCCACGTTCAGCTCGATGCGCCGCCCCTGGGGGCGCTGGTAGCCGACGTTGTAATAGGTGCCCAGCGGCAGCGAACCGCTGCTGCCATCGCCCTTGAACTGGCGCCCGTGGAGCTTCCACAGCGCCTCCAGGTCCGGGTTGAGCCTGGCCAGGAACTGCACGCGCACGGCCTTCTTGTTGACGTCGCCATAGGTCTGGTCGTTGGTCAGGTTGTGGGTGAAGCCGTCGCGCTCCTCGGAATACAGCGACACCCGGCCGGCCAGGCGTTCGTCCACCAGGGTGCCGCCCAGGGCGCCGTTGAGGATGCGTTCGTTCTTGCTGCCAAAGCCGATGGTGCCGAAGCCGTCGGTGTCGAAGGTGGGCTTTTTCGAGATCACGTTGACTGCCCCCGCCGTGGTGTTCTTGCCGTACAGGGTGCCCTGAGGGCCGCGCAGCACCTCGATGCGCTCCAGGTCGAACAGCGGGCCGCCGCCGGCGACGGGGGCGTTGAGGTAGACGTCGTCGGCATAGATGCCCACCGGGTAGACCGTGGCGGCGCCGGTGTCGCCGGTGCCCAGGCCGCGGATGTACCAGCGCGGGCGGCCATCGCCATCGGGGTTCTTGGCCGAGGCGTTGGGGATGAAGGTGGTGATGTCGCCCATGGCGCGCACGCCGTCGGCGGTGATGCTGGTGCCCTGGACCGCGCTGACCGCCACCGGCACTTCCTGCAGGGTTTCTTCGCGGTGTTGTGCGGTGACGGTGACGGTCTTGAGTGCCGGCGTGGTGCTGTCGTCGGCGTGGGCGGTGCTGGTGCCTGCGAGCAGCAGGCCCAGGCCGATGCCCCTGGCCAGTGGATGAAGCTGATGCATGGTGTGGCTCCCCGAGTGTGGCTGATACGGGGCTAGAGCAGGGTTTGTGCCATGTTTGCAAGCTGTTGATTTACATGGGTTTTATCGGATGTTTCGGAGTGGGTTGCTAGCGGTGCAGCAGGGGGCTGTGGAATGCCTGCTGCTGCAGCAGCAACCGGTTTGAAAAGCTTCGCCAGCAAGGCTGGCTCCTACAGGGGGCGAGGCCTATGTAGGAGCCAGCCTTGCTGGCGAATGGGGCGACACTATTTTCAGGTGGCCACCCGCGACGTCGACCCGATCACCGCCTCCAGCACACTGAAATCGATCCAGTCGCGCACATCGAAGCGCCGCGCAATGAAATGCCACCGATGCAGAAAATCGGTGAAATCCTGCAGCGCCTCGATCGAGCGACTGTCCAGCGTGGTCCGCAGGCGCCGGTGCGCGTCCTCGCCATACGCCGCCGCCACCCAGTACTCGCTGGTGTTGAGCTCGCGCGCCAGGTAGCGCCGGGTTTCATCGGGGTTGGCCCAGGCCCACTGCTCGGTACGCAGCACCACGTCGACGATGCGCGTGCACGCGCCGAAATGCTGTTGCAGCAGGTTCAGGTCAACAGTCAGGGTGCGCGGCGTGCCGTTGTTGGAACGGATCAGCGGGTCGGGGTGCGAGCCGGTGTCGATCACCACCCGCAGGCCGAACTCGTGGGCCAGTTGCAAGGCCGAGGCCCCCTTGAGGAAGATCGCGTCGATGTCGCCGCGCAGCAGCCCGATCAGTTCGTTGTTGCGCCGGCTCACCCGGTTCATGCCCAGGGTCACCGTGGCGCCATGCACATGGGTGACCTGCTCGTCGCTGTGGGTGCCGCCGTAGGGGTAGTCCACCAGTTCCACATCGGCCACGTCCAGGCCTTCGAGCCTGAGCGCGTTTTCCAGCCCGCGCAGGGCCTGGGCGCGGGTGAAGTCGATCTGCACGTTGGCCCACTTGGGCAGGCCGAAGCGGCGGTTCTTGAGGTCGCGCACGCTTTTCACGCCGCTGTCCTCGGTGGTCAGGATCAACTGCACCTCATCGGCCCAGCTCAGCCCCAGCACGCGGGTCTGCACGCCGCTGGCGTAGGCCCAGATCGCCGGAATGTTGCCGCCGTGGCGCACCGAGTTGGGCAGGTGATGGTCGTAGTGGGCTTCGCGCACTTCGCGCTCGCTGGACTCGCGCAGCGACTGGATCGAGGTGCCCAGCGGCTGGAACGCCTCGGCCAGGCGCCCGGTCTGCACGGCGATGCCAAGGCCGGTCGGCACCGGGCTGTGGGTGTACCAGAGGGTATCGAGAGGGGTGGTCATAGGGGCATCGGGTCCTTGATGGGTTGTTGTTGCACCAGCGGCAGCACTTCCTGGCCGATGCGCAGGGCTTCTTCCAGGTGCGGGTTGCCGGCCAGGATGAAGGTCGAGAAGCCGGCGTCGCGGTACTCGGCCAGGCGTTCGGCGATGTTCTGGTGGCTGCCCACCAGGCCCACGGTGGGGCCGGGCTTGGCCTTGGCGAAACCGGCCCACAGGTTTGGCCCCAGAATCAGGTCGTCGAAGCGCTGGATGTTCTGGTGATAGGCGCTCTGGCGGGCGCCGCCGACCGAGTCGCTGGCAGTGCTGAAGGTGCTGGAGAGGGCGCTGGGCCTGCCGTCGAGCCTGTCGAACTGGCGGCGCAGGTCGCGCCAGGCTGCCTCTTCGGTTTCGCGGGCGAACAGGTCCACGCGCAGGCCGAAGCGCACCGTGCGGCCCTGCCTGTCGGCCAGCTCGCGCACGCGCTCGATGTGCGGCTTGAGCTGCTCGATCGGCTCGGCCCAGTTCAGGTACACATCGGCGTGGCGTGCAGCCACGTCCAGGGCCGGGTCGGAGAAGCCGGAGAAGTACACCCCCGGCTTGCGCACATGGCCCAGGTGCTCGGGCAGGGCGCCGTCGTCCAGTTGATAGACCTCGCCCTGGTAGCTGAAGTGCTCGTTGCGCCACAGGCCGTCGATGATGTCGAGAAATTCGCCGGTGCGCCGGTAGCGCTGGTCGTGGTCGAGAAAGTCGCCCTGGGCGCGCTGGCTGGCGGGGTTGCCGCCGGTGATGATGTTCCAGTCCAGGCGGTCGTGGCTCAGGTGCTGCAGGATGGCGGCCTGCTGTGCGGCGTAGGCGGGCAGGGTCCAGGCGGCCTGGAAGGCGATCAGAAAGCGCAGGCGGCGGGTTTCGCGGGCCAGTGCGGCGGCCACGATCCAGGGTTCGGGGCCGGTGGGCAGCAGGGCGCCTTCGAAGCCGGCCAGTTCGGCAGCCTTGGCCACCTGTGCGATGTAGTCGATATAGGTGAAGCCGTCGGGGCGGCCGTCTGCCAGCCGGCCGGGTGCGATATGGCCGTGCTGGTGGCTGAAGCTGCCACGGTTGTGCCGGTCGGTGCTCAATTGCGGCCCGTCGGTGCCCAGGGGTAGGCGCCAGAAGAATTCGGTGCTCATGGCTGTTCCTCGGTGAATGTGCCAGAGGTGGTGCAACCGTCATGCCACGCGGTGCGGGCCCGATTTTGCGGGGGGTGGGCTGCTGCACTGCTGCCAGGGCAGCAGTGCAGCAGCAGTGGGTGCGGCGGTTGCAGCACCAGAGCAATGCCCCCCCTGTGGGAGCGGGCTTGACCCGCGATTGGCCCTAACCGGCCCGCGCATAGCTGCGATGCAGCGCCGCATACGCCCCACCCCTGGCCAGCAACTGCGCATGCGGCCCTTGCTCCACCAGGCGGCCCTGGCCGATCACCACGATGCGGTCCGCCTCGCGAATGGTCGCCAGCCGATGCGCGATGATGATCGCCGTGCGCCCCTCGCACAGCCGACGCAACGCCCGCTGGATACGCCGCTCGGTATGCACGTCCACCGCCGAGGTGGCTTCGTCCAGCACCAGCACCGCGGGGTCTGCCAGGTACGCCCGCACCAGGCACACCAGCTGACGCTGCCCATGGCTCAGGTGCGCGCCCAGCGCCCCCACCTGGGTCGCGTACTGGTGCGGCAGGCGCTCCAGCACTTCATCGGCGCCCAGCTCGCGGGCCGCAGCGATCAGCGTCGCATCGTCCGCCCCCGGTGCTGCCAGGCGCAGGTTGTCGAGGATGCTGCCGGCAAACAGCACGTTGTCCTGCAGCACCACACCCACGTGCCGGCGCAACTGCTGCTGGCTCAACTGGCGAACATCGATGCCATCGAGCTTCACCGCGCCGCCGTCCACGTCATAGAAGCGCGTGAGCAACTGCACCAGCGTGCTCTTGCCATGCCCCGACGGCCCGACCAATGCCAGCACCTCGCCCGCCCGTATGTGCAGGTCCAGCCCGTCGATCACCGGCGTTGGCGCCTGACGCTCATAGGCAAAGCGCACCTGCTCGAAGCGCACCTCGCCACGCGCCCTGGGCAACGCCACGGGCACCTGCGGGTCGAGAATCTGCGGCGCGGTGTCCAGCAGCAGAAAGATCCGCTGCGCCGAAGCCGAACCGGTGGCATAGCGCTCGAACAGGTCGGTCAGCTCCTGCAACGGCCCCAGAAACAGCATCACGTAGAACAGGCTTTCACCCACCTGGCCTACCGTCACCGAACCCTCGGCCAGCCCGTAGCCACCCACCAGCACCAGCACCGCCATGCCCATCGCGGCCAGCAGCGCGGTGAACGGCGCGAACCAGCCCGAGCGCAGGCTGCCCAGAATCAGCGCGCGGTTGAAGTCGTCCAGCAGGCCCTGGTAACGCTGCAGGTTGGTCTGCTGCCGGCCGGTCTGCTGCAGCAGGCGCACGCCGCTGACGCTCTCCACCAGGTGGGCGGTGAAGCGGCTGCGGTTTTCCGCGACCTTCGCCCAGTTGCGCTGGGCGATACGCTTGAAGCCCCAGGTGGCGAGCAGCAGCAACGGCACGCTGCCGATCAGGCTGAAGAAGAACAGCGGCTCGATCAGCCACAGCATCACCGCCGCCAGGCTGCAGCGCAGCAGGGCGCCGAGCAGCTCGGGCGGGCCCTGGATCAGCAGCGGCTCAAGCGCGTCCACGTCGCGGTCGGCCCGCGAAATGATGCGCCCGGCGCGGGTGCGGTCGAAGTAGCCCACGCTCAGCGCCTGCACGTGCGCAAACACCCGCACGCGCAGGTCGTTGAGCACGCTGATCGCGGCGCTGCCGGCGATGTACTGCGACAGCCCCGCCAGCACGAAGCGCCCCAGCCAGCTTGCCGCCAGGCCCGCGCCCAGCCACAGCACCAGCGGCGGGTCCAGCAGCCAGGCGTTGCCGTCATGGATCAGCCCGTGATCGAGCAGCTCGCGCACGAACCACGGGCGCAGGAACACGGTGAACACCAGCACCAGTTCCAGGCCGATCACCCAGCCGATCTGCCGGCGCACCGGGCGCAGCAGGGGCAGCAGGCGCCGGAACATGCTGCGGTCCAGGGCCTTTCTTGCCAGCAATTCTTCTATCTCGATATCGCTCAGGGCAGTGCCCGCTTGCGGCTTAGCCATGCTCGATCCCCAGCAGTTCACGGTAGGTCGGGTTGCGGTGCAGCAGCTGCGTATGGCTGCCGCTGTCGGCAATGCCGGTACTGCTCAGCAGCAGCACGCGGTCGGCCAGTTGCACGGTGCTCAGCTTGCTGGCGATCAGCAGCAGGGTCGGCGCATGCCCATCGCTGCGGCGCTGGCGCAGGGTGTCGAGCACACGCTGTTCACTGATCGCGTCCAGCGCGCTGGTGGCGTCGTCCAGGCACAGGATGTCGGGGGCCGCCAGCAGGGCGCGGGCCAGGCACAGGCGCTGGCGCTGGCCGCCCGAGAGGGTCACGCCACGGTCGCCCAGCGGCGTGTCCAGGCCCTGGGGCAGGCGCGCCAGCACGTCCTCGGCGCTGGCCTGGCGCAGTGCATCGAGCAGTTGCGCGTCGCTGGCCGTGGGCGCACCCAGGCGCAGGTTGGCAGCCAGGCTGTCGGCGAACAGAAAGCTCTCCTGGGGCAGCACATGCACGCGCCGGCGCAGTTCATCCAGCGCCAGGGTGCGCACGTCGTGCCAGCCCCGTGCAGCGCTGCCCAGCAGCACGCGGCCCTGGTCGGCCTCGGTCAGGCGCGGCAGCAGGCTGGCCAGCAGGCTCTTGCCGGTGCCGGTGGCGCCCACCAGCGCGACCACCTCGCCGGGTTCTATCTGCAACGAGCACTGGCTGAGCACCGCCTGCCCACCGCCGGGCGCTGCCACGCCGACAGCCTCCAGCTTCAGGCCCAGCGGCCCCGGGGGCAGCGACTGCTGACCGCTGACGATGTGTACCGGCGCATCGAGCAACTGCCAGATACGCTCGGCCGAGGCGCGCGCGTCGGCGAAGGTCTGCATCACCCGGCCGATGCCTTCGATGCGAAACACCAGGGTGGTGGCGATCAGCAGCGAGGTCACCAGCTCGCCGATGCCGATGCGCCCCTGGGCCACCAGCTGCGCACCGACCACCAGGATCCACACATGCCCCAGCGCCACCACCGCCTGCGGCAGCGGTATGCGCGAGCTGGCGTAGGCCAGCGCCTGGCGTGCATGCCCGGCAAACACCTGCACCTGCGCGGCAAAGCCCTGGATGCGCTGGGCCTGCAGGCCGAACGACTTGATCACCCGTACCGCGCCGATGCCTTCGGCCAGGTCCTGGTTGACCCGGTCGTAGGCGGCGCCCACGGCACGGTCCAGTGCCACCAGGCGCTCGGTCTGGTGCACGAAGATGCCCAGCCCGAGCACGGTCAGCAGCAGCGGCCCCAGGGCCAGCCACGGGTCGTACCAGGCCAGCAGGCCGACGGTGGCCAGCACCACCAACGGGGTTTCCACCAGTTGGCGCCAGAAGCTGATCAGGGCATCGCGCACCTTGTCCGCATCGCGGGTGGTGCGGGTGACCATCTCGCCCATGCCGTGCTGCCAGTGGTAGCCCAGGTGCAGGGCCTGCACCTGGGCCAGCAGGCGCTCGCGCAGGCGCGTGAGCAGCGCCTGGCCGAGCACCAGCGAGCCGATGGCCGCGGCGTACTGCAACACCGCGCGGCCCAGCGCCACCGCGCCTATCAGCCAGAACCAGTGCCAGGCCAGGCGTGCATCCAGGCTGCCATCGGCCAGGCGCACCACGGCGGCGCCGGCACTCACGTCGTTCAGCGCATGGCCGATCAGCCATTGCTGCCAGACCAGCCCCAGGTTGATGAAAACGAACAGCCCGGCGACCAGGGCGAAACGCCAGGGCATTTCGCGGTAGATCGCCAGGCTGCGCAGCAGCGGGTGTCGAGGGCTCATGGAAAACTCGAGGCAAAGGGGAAAGCAGGCGCAGGGCAGGCCCCGCGCCCGGTGTTCAGCGGCTGGCGCCCGCGCTCTGCCTGGCGGCGAGAATGGCGGTGTATTCGCCCGGGTCGATGCCGTTGAGGTAGTAGTTGCCCACGTGGTGCAGGCGCCAGCGGATCGGGTCGTGGGTGGTGTGCACCCGCGCATTGCGCCAGAAGCGGTCCAGGTTCCATTTGCTCAGCGAGGCGCTGGCCCCCAGCAGCGAGAAGATGTCGCTGGAGATCTTCAGCGAGGCGGCATCCGAGTGCGCCCGCGCGGTGGCTACCGAGAGAATCAGCTCGTCCTGCAGGGCCTTGTCGTCGGGGGCCAACTCGTGCGCATCGAAGGTCCGTGCGGCATCGCGCAGCAGCGATTCGGCGGCGCGCAGGGCCACGGCGTATTCACCGACCTGGCGGATGATGTGCGGCTCTTCGCTGGCGCGCTCCACCTCGCTCTCCACCCACGGGCGCGCGTGCTGGTTGAGGTAGTCGATGCCGGCCTGCAGGGCGCCGGCGGCGATGCCGGTGTCGATGGCCGCGTGCAGTATCTGCGGGAAGGTCAGCCCGGTGCGCTTCATCGGGCCCTGGCGGCGCAGCACATAGCGCTCGTCCAGCTCGATGTTGTCGAACTGCACCGTGCCGCTCACCGAGTTGTTCTGGCCGAAGGCGTCCCAGTCGTCGAGCAGGGTCAGGCCCGGCGTGTCGCGGTGCAGCAGCACCCCGGCGCCGCCGTCGTCGCTGGCGGCGGTCAGTGAGATCCATTCGGCCAGGTACGAGCCGGTGGAGTAGAACTTGCTGCCGTTGAGCACCAGCTTGCCGTCTTCGCGGCGCTCGATGCGGGTCTTGAGGGCGAACTTGTTCTTGCCGCCGACCTCGGCCAGGGCGTTGCCCAGGCGCTTGCCGGCGAGCAGGTCGGCGATCAGGCGCTCGCGCACTTCATCCGGGTAGCCGCTGAGCACACCGCGCAGCATCACGTTGTGAATCTGCAGCAGTTGCCCGACACCGCCATCGGCGGCGGACACGATGCGCACGGTCTCGACGATGGTCTGTACCGAAGCGCCCAGCCCGCCGAACTGCGCGGGCACGCCGATGGCGGTCAGGCCGCTGTCGGACAGCAGCTGGGCCTGGCGACGCGGCAACTGGCGGTTGTTGTGCCGGTCGCGGGCCAGCTCGGCGATCTGGCCGGCGATTTCATGGGCGGCGGAGATGGCCTGGGCGGCGCTTTCCAGGCGGCGGGGCGGGGTACTCATGCGGGGGCTTCCTTGAATGAACAGGTTTCAGACCCTTGAGCAGGTTCTGTGCCACACGCCGCAAAGCCTTGTGCCACAAGGACTGCGGCCAGGTACGGGCGGCGGGGTGCTGCTGGGGCAGCAGCGGGGCGCCGATTGTTGCTCTGGCAGCAGCAGGGCAGCTGCAACACTGCTGCCAGGCCAGCAGCCGGTGTTCAGAAGGTCTCTAAAAAACCAACAAAAACAATGAGTTGGTGAGTTGGCACGGGCGCTGCAATGGCATGGCTACCTTCGCTTGATGGAACATGCCCATGTCAATCGCCGCTACCTTGCCGTTGCCTGCCGCACCGGCCCTCGAACAGATCTGGTTCACCCGCTGCCCGGTGCCGACCGCCTCCGGCATCGCCTACACCCTGGGCTGGCTGGGCGAGGAATTCGCCGCCGACGGCCTGCCGGTGGAGACCCTGCAGGAGGCCCGCCAGCTCGGCCATCACCACTACGATCACCAGTTGCCCGGGCTGTTTCGCGAGGGCGGCAACGTGCCGGCCTTGGCCGCCCGCGCCGCCGGTTCGCCCAGCCGCCTGATCGGCCTGACCTGGATCGAGGAATGGCAGACCGTCCTGGTACGCCCCGACTCCGGCATCCGCAGCGCCCGGGACCTCAAGGGCAAGCGCCTGGCGCTGCCGGCCTGGGGCGACAACCGCCCGGGCAGCATCGCCCGCGCCATGAGCCTGCATGGCTACAAGGGCGCGCTGAGCCTGGCCGGCCTGAGCTTCGACGATGTCGAACTGGTGGAAGTGGCGCTGCACAACCAGGACGACGCCCCCACCCCCGAGCAGGGCCTGCAGCGCCTGTGGTCGGGGCTGGACTACCTGGCCCGTGGCGAGGTCGACGCGGTGTACGTCAAGGGCGCCGCCGCTGCCGATGCAGCGCGCCGCCTGGGCCTGGTGGTGGGCATCGACCTGGACCAGATCAGCGACCCGCGTTACCGCATCAACAACGGCACGCCACGGCCGATCACCGTGCACCAGAGCCTGCTGGACAACCACTTCGAGCTGGTGGTGCGCTTCCTCGCGCAGACCCTGCGCGCCGCCGACTGGGCCAGCCACAACCGCGAGGCACTACTGCGCATCCTGCAGGACGAGACCCGCGCCGGCGCCCAGGGCGTGGACGAAGCCTACCGTGGCGACTTCCACACCACCCTGGCCCCGGACCTCTCGGCCCAGCGCCTGGGCTACCTGGACATCCAGAAGACCTTCCTCAACCTGCATGGCTTTCTCGAAGCCGATTTCAACCTCGCCGACTGGGTCGACCCGCGTCCACTGCAAGCTGCCCATCAACTGCTGGCCCGGCGCGCCCGCGCCTGACCCAAGGAGTCCGCCATGACCGTACTGACCACCGAGCACCTGATCGACGCCGACCTCAAGGCCTTCATCGAGCAGGTGCTGCACGAGGCCGAACAGGCCTTCACCGTGTTCCGCGAAACCAACACCATCACCGCCGCCGGCACCGTGGGCTTCATCGAGCGCGTACCGGGCCGCGAGCTGCTGGTGTCGGTCAACTACCCAGGCCCGTGGGACTACCGCAAGCCGCTGCAGGCCACGGTCAGCGACTTTGCCGGCAACCTGGTGCATGGCCAGGGCAAGGGCGGGCTGGGCCGCTACACCCGGCTTTTTCGCGAAGACGCCGGCATCACCACGGTGTCCCACGTGCACACCCCGTACCTGGGCGCCTGGGCGCAGACCCAGCGCAGCCTGCCGTTCCACTACGTGCCGGTGCAGCGCTACCAGCTGGCCCGCGAGCTGCCGGTGTACATCGACCGGCGCCAGGACGAGGTCGACTTCATTCTCGAGCGCCTGGCCGAGAACCCCTACACCCCGGCGATTCTCGAAGCCAACGGCGGTGCGACCGTGTGGGGGCGCCAGGGCCTGCGCGCCACTGCCGAATTCATCCTGCTGCTGGAGGAGGGCGCGCAACTGCAACTGCTGGCCGAGTCCATCGGCGGCTCGCGCCCCTACGGCCCCGGCGTGCTCACCCAGCAATGGAACATGAGCAAGCTGATCGACCGCGCCCACGCGCTGGGCCTGGTCCCGGCCATCGACCGCCCACGCGCCTGAGGAACCTGCCATGGCCATCAAGATCCTGTGGTACCTCACCAGCCCCGACGGCCCCTACCCGTGGGAGCCCCAGGGGCGCTGGAAAACCGATTTCGCCCACCTCAGGCAACTGGCGGTGGCCAGTGACCGCCTGGGGTTCTACGGCGCCCTGCTGGGTTCAAGCCCCAACGAGAGCCTGGCGGTGTCGGCGGCACTGATCGATGCCACCGAGCGCCTGCGCTTTCTGGTGGCGCAGCACCCGGGCGAGCTGTCGCCGGCGGTGCTGGCCAAGTGGGCGCTGACCTTCGACGAGTTCTCCAACGGCCGCCTGCTGTTCAACGTGGTCAATGGCAGCGACGCGGGCCTGGCCACCCTGGGTGTGCATTACCCGCACGATGAGCGCTACCAGTTCAGCCTGGAATACTGGCGCGCCTTCCAGCGCATCTATGCCGGCGACACCGCCGGTTTCGACGGCCAGTACGTGAAGCTCGCGCCACGCCCGGCTGCGGCGGCGCGCCATCCGCTGGGCGGCTGGCACCCGCCGCAGCGCCTGGCGGTACCCCTGTGGGGCGCCGGCACCTCGGACGTGGGCGTGGCGCATTCGGTGCAACTGCTGGACGTGTACCTGAGCTTTGCCGACACCCCGCCCCGGCTGGGCGACAAGTTCCGCCGCGTGGCCGCCGAGGCGGCGAAGTTCGGCCGCGAACTGACCTACGGCACGCGCCTGCAGGTCATCGTGCGCGAGACCGAGGCCCAAGCCTGGGCGCATGCCGAGAAGCTGCTGCAACAGACCTCCCTGGCCACCGCCCGCGCCGCCATCGAGCGCCGCCTGCCGCCGGGCCAGACCCTGGACACCTTCCACAGCGACAACCCGCAGGTGCAGCGCAACGTGCAGAGCATCCGCGACGGGCGCCTGCCCACTGCGCGCGAGCTTGAGATCTACCCCAACGTGTGGACCGGCCCCAGCCTGTTCGGCTTCGACATCCTCGGCCCGTCGTCCGGCACCTACCTGGTGGGCAGTGCCGAGCAGGTGGCCGAGCGCATTCGCGAGTACCAGCAGCAGGGCACCTCGGCGTTCATTCTCTCGGGCTTTCCGCTGATCGATGAAGCGCACCGGGTGGCCGACCTGCTGTTCCCGCTGCTGGAACTGGACCACGGGTTCGAGATCCCGCGCCTGGGTGCGCGCACCGCTGCCGAGCCGGCCTAAGGAGCTGCCCATGCCTCATGAATTCTCGCGCCGGATCTTCCTCGGCAACAGCCTGGCCGTCGGCGGCGGCCTGCTGCTGGCCTCCAGCCTGCTGGGCGGCTGCGATGCCGGCGGGCCTGCCAGCAGCGCGGCGGCCAGCGCACGCCCGGGCACCCCGGTGCACGGCGGGCGCCTGCGCGTCGGCATCATCGACGGCGACCAGGCCGGCAACCTGGATGCACACAAGCCTTCCGGTGGCGGGATCATTCGCGGCTGGGCGCTGTACAGCAAGTTCTGGGAATGGAACGACGACGTCAGCACGCGCCTGGGCCTGGCCGAATTTGCCGAGCCCAATGCCGATGCCAGCGCCTGGACCATTCGCATCAAGCCGGGGCTGGAGTTCCACCACGGCAAGAGCATCGGCGCCGACGACATGCTGTTCTCGATCCTGCGCCTGACCGACCCGAAACTTGCCTCGCCATTTGCCGGGCTGGTGGGCGCCATCGACCGCCAGGCGCTGCGCAAGCTCGACGAGCGCACCATCGAGATCCGCTTCAAGCAGGGCCGCAGCTTCTTCCCGCTGGACGAGACCCTGATTGCCTTCGGCGGCATCGTGCCCACCGACTACGACCCGGTCAGCAACCCGGTGGGCGCCGGCCCGTACCGGCTCAAACGTTTCGTGCCGGGCCAGCGTGCGCTGTTCAGCCGTTTCGAAAACTACTACAAGCCCAACCAGCCATATGCCGACGAGCTGGAGATCATCGAATTCAAGGACCAGGTATCGCGCGTGGCCGCCCTGCGTGCCGGGCAGATCGACATCGCCAGCGGCGTGCAGGCCGAGCACAGTGCCTTGCTCAAGGCCGACCCGCGCCTGCAACTGGTGGTGTCGCCCACCACCTCGTTCAGTGGCTTCAACCTCAACACCGCCAAGGCGCCGTTCCAGGACGAGCGGGTGCGCCAGGCCTTCCGCCTGCTGGCCGACCGCCAGGAGCTGGTGGGCCGTGGCCTCAACGGTTTCGGGCGCATCGCCAACGACCTGTATTCGCCAACCGACCCCACCTACAACCATGCCATCGCCCAGCGCCCCTTCGATCTGGACCAGGCCCGTTCGCTGCTGCGCCAGGCCGGGCAGACCGACCTGCGCATAGAGCTGACCACCACCGCCAACGAAATCAACGCTGCCCTGGTGTTCGCCCAGCAGGCGAAGAAGGCCGGGGTCCAGGTCAAGGTCACGCCGGTGGACGCCTCGGTATTCAACGGCCCGCAGAAGGAGCAGTGGCTGATGTCGCCCGGCTCGACACCGGCCCGCGGCTTTCTGGCCACCGGCCTGCACAACGATGCACCGCTGGCGATCTACAACCGCAGCAACTTCCGTGACGAGCGCTTCAGTGCGCTGTTCACCCAGGCCCTCGGCCAGCCGGATCTGGCGCAGCGCAAGCAGCTGGTGCACGAGGCGCAGGCCATTCAGCACCAGCGCGGCGGCCTGCTGATCTGGGGCTTCACCGACGTGCTGGACGCCGCCTCGAACAAGGTCGGCGGCCTGCACGGCGAACAGACCACCTTCGCCTCCTGGCGCTTTGACAGCCTGTGGTTGAACCATGCCTGAACCGTGCGCAACCTCTCATCGACTGCCGGCCTGGCTGCCCTGGTTCATCGGGCGCCTGGGCTACGGCCTGCTCACCGCCTGGGTCATCAGCCTGGTGGTGTTCATCGCCACCCAGGCGCTGCCCTCGGACCCGGCGCGGGTGATCCTGGGCCCCGACGCGCCGCTGGAGAGCATCCAGACCCTGCGCGAGCAACTGGGCCTGAACCGGCCGATCCTGCTGCAGTACCTGAGCTGGCTGGGGCAGGTGCTGCACGGCGACCTGGGCATCTCGCTGGATTCGAACCAACCGGTGGCCGGCATCATTCTCGCGCGCTTTGGCAATACCCTGGCGCTGCTGGGCGGCGTGCTGCTGGTGGTGGTGCCGCTGGCGTTGAGCATCGGCGTGAGCCTGGCGCTGCGGCGTGACAGCCGCCTGGACCGCTGGGCGCTGTCGGCGCTGATCTTTCTCAAGGCCACCCCGGGTTTTCTGCTGGCCATCGGGCTGGTGCTGCTGTTTTCCATGCCGCAGTTCAGCCTGCTGCCGGCGGTGTCGATCCTCGACCCGGACAAGCACCTGTGGCAGCAGCTGGAGTTTCTGCTGCTGCCGATCCTGGCCCTGAGCCTGTCGTCGCTGCCGTACCTGGCGCGGCTGGTACGCGCCTCGATGATCGAGGCGCTGGAATCCGACTACGTGAGTGCGGCGCGCCTGCGCGGGGTGCCCGAATGGCGCATCGTGTGGCGCCACACCTTGCCCAACGCGCTGGTGCCGGCAGTGCAGGGCGTGGCCCTGACCTTGCGCACCCTGATCGGCGGCGCGCTGCTGGCCGAGGTGATCTTCAGCTACCCCGGCATCGGCACCCAGCTCAACACCGCGATCCAGATGCGCGACCTGCCGCTGATCCAGGGCGTGGTGCTGGTGATCACCCTGGGCGTGGTGGCGATCAACCTGCTGGCCGACCTGCTCACCGTGCTGCTGACCCCCAGGCTGCGCACCGCGCGGCGGGCCACGCTGATCCAGCGCAACCGTCGCGGCATCCAGAGTTGGTGGCGACGCCCGGCAGCCAAGGCCCCTTGAGAGGAAGAGAGCATGTTCAGTGCAAGTGTCTGGCGTGAGCCGCAAATTCGTCGGGGTGGGCTGGTGACCCTGGCCATCGTGCTGCTGGCGCTGCTGGGCCCGTGGCTGGCGCCGCATGCGCCTACCGACATGGTTGGCGGGGTGTACGGGCCGCCCAGCGGCGAGGCGCCGTTGGGGCATGATTTTCTGGGCCACGACGTGGTGTCGCGGTTGCTCGGTGGCGGTGTGTCGATCCTGTGGATGTCGCTGGCGGCCGCTGCCATTGCGCTGGTGCTGGGCACGGCGCTGGGGCTGCTGGCCGGGTTGTCGCGCCAGCGCCTGGACCAGGCCATCACCTGGCTGGCAGATGTGTGGCTGGCGTTTCCGGACCTGATCCTGGTGCTGCTGATCGTGTCGATGCTGGGCCGCGCGCCGTGGCTGATCGTGATGACCGTGGCGATTGCCTTTACCCCCGGCGTGATCCGCCTGGCGCGCGGCAGTGCGGTGGCGGTGGCCAGCCAGGAGTTCGTGGAGGCGGCGCAGATGATGGGCTTTTCGCGCACGCGGATTCTGCTTCGCGAGATCCTGCCCAACGTGCTCACGCCGCTGCTGGTGCACTTTGGCAACATGCTGACCTGGGGCGTGGGCATGTTGTCGGGCCTGAGCTTTCTGGGTTACGGCGTGGCGCCGCCGGCGGCGGACTGGGGGCTGATGATCAACGAGAACCAGGCCGGGCTGCTGGTGCAGCCGTGGGCGGTGCTGGCACCGGCGCTGCTGATCGGGGTGTTCGCCTACGGCACCAATATTCTGGCCGAGGGCATTGCCCGGCACAGTGCGGGAGAACGCAAATGAATGCGCATGCCTTGATGGCCTCTTCGCCGGCAACGCCGGCGCCTACAGGTTTTGCACCGTCTGTAGGAGCCGGCGTTGCCGGCGAAGCGTTGCGGGTCGAGAACCTGCGGGTCGAACTCGTCAGCGGCGCCGATATCATCGACCACATCCACTTCAGCCTGGCCCCCGGTGAAATCCTCGGCCTTGTCGGCGAGTCCGGCTCGGGCAAGACCACCCTGGCCACCGCGCTGCTGGCCCATGCCCGGCGCGGTGCGCAGATTGCCGGCGGGCGCATCGACATTGCCGGCGCCTCGCTGCTCGAGCTCAAGGGCGATGCCCTGCGCCGTGCCCGCGGCGGGCTGATCGGCTATGTTGCGCAAGACCCGGCCATGGCCCTCAACCCGGCGCTGCGCATCGGCAACCTGCTGCGCGAAACCCTGCTGGCCCACGAGCCCCTGCTTGCCCGCGCGGCCCAGGCCGACCGCCTGCAGCAGACCCTGGTGGACGTCGGCCTGCCCGGCGATCGCGAGTTTCTCAGGCGCTTCCCCCATCAACTGTCCGGCGGCCAGCAGCAACGGGTGATGCTGGCCCTGGCCTTCGTGCTGCGCCCGCGCCTGATCGTGCTCGACGAACCCACCACCGCCCTCGACGTCGGCACCCAGGCGCACATCCTGCAAACCCTGCGCAGGCTGTGCAAGGAGCAGGGGGTGGCGGCGGTGTACGTGTCCCACGACCTGGCCGTGATCAAGGACCTGGTCGACCGCGTGATGGTGATGTACGCCGGGCGCATCGTCGAGGTGGCGCAGCGCGAACGCCTGTTCGCGCGGCCCGCGCACCCGTACACCCTGGGCCTGCTGGCGGCGATTCCGGACGTGGCCCGCCAGCGCCCGTTGCAGGCGATTGCCGGCCATGCCCCGGCGCCCGGCCAGCGCCCGCAAGGCTGCGCCTTCGCCCCGCGGTGCGCGCGCCGCAGCGCTGCCTGCACCCCGCTGGAGCCTTCGCTGAATGCGCTGGACAGCGCGCAGCAGGTCGCCTGCCTGCACCCGCAACTGACCGCCGTGGCCGCGCCGGCGGTGGTGCCGGCAACGGTGCTCAGCTGCGCTGACACGCCGCTGCTGAGCCTGCGCGACCTCAACCTGAGCTACGACCGCCAGGTGCTGTTCGACCTGTCGCTGGACCTGTACAAGGGCGAATGCCTGGCGGTGGTGGGCGAGTCGGGCTCGGGCAAGACCAGCCTGGCGCGCACCCTGGCGGGGCTGGGCGATACCGCCCAGGCCGAGCTGACCTTCGACGGGCAGCCGCTGAGCCTGCTGGCGCGCCAGCGGCCTGCGGTCACGCGCCACCGTATCCAGTACATCTTCCAGAACCCGTACCGCGCCCTGAACCCGCGCCAGACCGTGGCGCAGTGCCTGCAAGCGCCCCTGGAGCACTTCTTCGGCCTCAAGGGCGCGGCCTGCCGGGCGCGTATCGACGCGGCGCTGGCACGGGTCGCGCTGCCCCCGGATGCGGCGCACAAGTACCCGCATCATCTGTCGGGTGGCGAGCGCCAGCGCGTGGCGATTGCCCGCGCGCTGGTGTGCGAGCCTTCGGTGCTGATCTGCGACGAGGTGACCTCGGCCCTGGACGTGTCGGTGCAGGCGGCGATCCTGGCGCTGCTCAAGCAGTTGCAGGGCGAGGGCATGACCCTGCTGTTCGTCACCCACGACCTGGGCGTGGTGCGCGCCATCGCCGACCGCGTGGTGGTGGTCAGGGAAGGGCGGATTGTCGAGCAGGGGCCGGCGCAGGATGTACTGGACCACCCCCAGGCTGCGTACACCCAGGGGCTGCTGGCGCACTCGCCACGGCTGGGCTGAGCGGGCGGCCGGCGTGCATCAGCGCATGCACCAGCAGGCCGGTCAGCAACCCCCAGAACGCGCCGCCGATACCCAGCAGGGTGACATTGGCGGCGGTGGCCAGAAAGGTGATCAGCGCGGTCTCGCGGGTACGCGCATCGCCCATCGCGCTGGCCAGGCTGCCACCGATGGCGCCCAGCAGGGCCAGCCCGGCGAGGGTGGTGACGAAGGTGCGCGGCAGCACCATGAACAGGCTGGCCAGGGTCACGCCGAAAACCCCCACGGTGACGTAGAACACCCCGCAGGCGATGCCGGCGAGGTAGCGTCTGGCCGGGTCGGGGTGCGCGTCCTTGCCGGTGCAGATGGCTGCGGTGATGGCGGCCACGTTGAACGCATGGGCGCCAAACGGCGCCATCAGCAGCGACCCCAGCCCGGTGACCGTGATGATCGGGTTGGCGCTGGTGGTGTAGCCGTCGTTGCGCAGCAGCAGCATGCCCGGCATGTACTGCCCGGTGAGGGTGATGACGAACAGCGGCAGCGCCACGCCGAACAGCGCGCCAAGGCTGAGCTGCGGGGTTTCGAACACCGGCAGCGCCATGCTCAGGTGCACGCCGTGCAGGTCCAGGCGCTGCTGGGCCAGCAGCATGGCCAGGCCCGCCACCAGCACCCCGACCACGGCAAAGCGCGAGGTGAAGCGGCGCAGCACGGCGTAGGTGAGCACCAGCACGATCACCAGCAGCGGGTCGGCGCTGGCCCCGCCGAAGGCGTTGACCCCGAACTGCAGCAGGATGCCTGCCAGCAGCCCGGCGGCGATGCCGGCCGGTATCCAGCGCACCAGCCGCTCGAACACCCCCGACAGCCCCAGCAGGATGAAGCCGATGGCGCACAGCACGTAAGCGCCGATCACCTCGCCATAGGGTGTGAACGGCATGACCGTGGCCAGGAACGCCACGCCCGGGGTGGACCAGGCGGTGATGATCGGCGCGCGGTAGCGCCAGCTCAGCCAGGCCCCGGTCAGGCCCACGCCGATGCTCACCGACCACACCCACGAGGCGGTTTGCGCGGCGGTCAGGTTGCCCAGTTGCGCGGCCTGGAACACCAGCACGAAGGTGCCGCCATAGTTGACCATGACGCTGATCAGGGCGGCCAGGGTGGGTGAGACGAGGTCACGCGGGTGCAGGCGCGAAGCGGTTCGGTTCATGGGCAGGTCCTTGCGGGATGGGCTGGGGTGCCGAGCGTATCCGCGCCAGGGGTGGCCCGATCAGTCCACCTCGCTGGCCTGCGCCAGACCGCTGCGCACGCCGGGGCGCAGGGCCTTGGCCAGGCGTGCCACGGCACTGCCGATCTGGTGCGGGGTGAGCGCTGCGAAGCCCAGCAGCCAGCCGCCCTGTGCCGGCGGCGTGGCGTACAGGCGGCTGAGGCCGGGCAGGTGGATGCCCGCCCGCGCGGCCTGGCGGATCGTCTCGGCCTCGCTCCAGCCATGCTCCAGGCGGCACAGCATCTGCAGGCCGCCCGGTGGCAGCTGCGCGCTGGCGATGCCGCCCAGGTGCTGGTGCAGGGCCTGGGCCATGGCCTCGCGGCGCACGGCATACAGCGTGCGCATGGCGCGAATGTGCGCGGCGAAATGGCCGTCTTCGATAAACCGCGCCAGGGTCAACTGGGCCAGCTGCGGGGTGTGCCCGTCGAGCATGCTGCGCGCGTGGCTCATGGGCGCGACCAGGGCCGGCGGCAGCACCATGAAACCCATGCGCAGGCCGGGGTACAGCGACTTGGCGAAGGTGCCCAGGTAGATCGTGCGCTGCGCGTTGTCCAGGCCCTGCACGCAGGCGGTGGGCAGGCCGTCGTAGTGGAACTGGCTGTCGTAGTCGTCCTCGATGATCCAGCCGTTGCGCTCGGCGGCCCAGGCAATCAGGTCCAGGCGGCGCTCCAGGGCCAGGGTGACGCCGGTGGGGTACTGGTGCGACGGGGTGACGTAGACGGTGTTGGCGCCGCTGCGGTCGGCACGCAGCAGGTCGGTGCGCAGGCCGTGCTCATCCACGGCCACGGGCACCACCTGCAGTTGGGCCATCTCGAAGGCCTTGCGCGCGCCAAAGTAACCCGGGTCTTCGAGCAGGATCGGCCCGCCGGGGTCGGCCAGCACCTGCGCGCACAGGTACAGCGCCTGGCGCGCGCTGCTCAGCACCAGCACCTGGTCGGCGTGCACCCTGGCGCCGCGTTCCAGGTTCAGGTAGCGGGCGATGGCCTGGCGCAGCGGCGCGGCACCCAGCGGGTCGCCATGCAGCAGCACCTGGGCGCGGTAGTCCTTCTGGGCCTGGCGTTGCAGGCGGTCCCAGGTGTCGAGGGGGAAGTTGCGCGTCTCGGGCAGGCCGGTGGCGAAGGCCTTGACCTGCTGCTGGTCGCTGACCCCGCCGCTGGCCAGGATCGCCGCGCCACGGGCGCTGAGGCCGACGGTGGCAGGCGCGTGCTGCGGCGCGCCGGTGCGCGGGGGGCGTGCACCCAGCAGACGCGGCCCCAGGTGCTCGGCCACATAGCTGCCCGAGCCTGGGCGGCGGCAGATGCAGCCCTCCAGCTGCAGTTGCACATAGGCCATCTCCACGGTGTCGCGAGACAGTCCCAGGGAACTGGCCAGGGTGCGGGTGGCGGGCAGGCGGCAACCCGGCGGCAGTTCGCCGGCAAGAATGAGTTCGCGCAGGGCGCGCTGTACCCGCACGCGCAGCTCCAGCGGGGCCAGCTCGGCGGCGGCCAGGCGGATCTTCAGGGTGTCGAGTTGAAAACTGTGGGCCATGACGTCTGTGCAGTGAAGAAGGGCAGGCCGGCATGCTGACCTGCCAGGGCCCGGCTGTCCATGCCTGCCCTTGAACGGGGGAAGGTTACAGCGCGATCTGGTAGAGGATCGTGCCGGGGTTGACGGCCACACGGTTGTACAGCTGCTGGGCGCGATGGTTGGTCTGGTGGGTGTGCCAGTACAGGCGTGTGCACTGCTGCTGGTCGGCGGCGGCCTTGACCCAGGCGATCAGGTGCTCGCCGGTACCCTGGCCGCGCATCTGCGGGGCGACGTAGAGGTCTTCGAGGTAGCAGTAGTGGGTGGTCGACCAGGTGGAGCGGTGGATGACCCAGGTGACCATGCCGACCAGCTCGCCGTCGTACTCGGCCACTGCGGCGAACACGGGCTCGTCGGGGTCCAGAAAGCGCTTGAAGGTGGTGGCGTTGACGGCTTCGCCCAGGTCGACCTGGTAGAAGTCCTGATAGGCCAGCCAGAGCGGCAGCCAGGCCTCGAAGTCGGTGGGCTGGATGGGGCGGATGGCGAGTGATGCGGTACTGCTGGTCATCGCTGATGGTCCTCGTTGATGGCAAGGCTGCATGCCTCGCGACCTGCCCAAGCATAGGGGCAGGGCGCGGGCATCAACCGACCACTTGGAGGGCGGCGGGCAGTCCGCGTGCCTCAGGCTGCCAACACGCCGGCCAGCGCGACCAGCCGCTGTTCGACCGTGTCGCGGGGGCAGTGGCTCTGCAGGTAGCCGGCCTCGACGACAAAGTCGAAGTCCTGCTGCAGGGCATGGGCCAGGGCGTCGCGCCCGAGCAGTTCATCGACATCGATCTGCAGCAGGAAGCCATGCGGCGTGGAGGTGACATAGAGATGGGTGTGCACCTGCGGGCTGTGCCTGTGCAGCAGGTAGAAGTAGGGTTCGTCGGCACTGCCGGAAACCGGCACGTAGCCTTCGACCGACAGCGGTGCCAGTTGCGCCAGCCGCTGCGGGGTTTGCAGCCGTTGATGCAGGGCGAAGCTGAACAGCTCGGCATGGCTGCCACTCATGCGTTCCCTGGCCAGCAGGTACACCTGGTCGCGTTCGAAGCGCAGTTGGCGCAACGCGCAATACCCGAGGGCCGAGGGGGTCTGGATCAGCACCTGGCGCCACGGCTCCCGCACCCGGGCCTGGTCGATGATGCGTTGCAACTGGGCCGGCAGCGGGCGGGTTTCGTCCAGTCGGTTCCAGAGGCAGAATAGCGTCACGCGCATGCCGTCTTCATTGGCCAGCAGGCGTTTCCAGGTGCCAGGGCCCGTGAGACCGTCGCCAAGGAACGAATGGTTGTAGCCGCGTTTGAGCAGGTAATCACCCTCGCTCAACAGCGCGCGCTCCCAGAGGAAGTCGTCGATTGCGCGTAGGCCGTGGTCGTCGAACATCTGCTCGGCCAGCGCAAGGCTGCTGGCAAAGTGTTCCTGCCAGGTGGCATGCGCGTGGCTTTGCAGCGCCCAGGCGGCGCTGCTGTGGTCGAGCAGAAAATCGATCTGGCCCTGGAAGTAGCCGTGCTGCTCGGCGTGTTCGAGCAGCGGCCGCCATTGGCTGTCGGCGACGATCAGTTTCGCCTTGGTGATTTCCTCGCGCACCTGGGTACCGCGAAAGCCGCTGACGGGCCTGTCGACGCTGGCAAAGTGCGCGAGGATGTCCAGCGCCTGCTCCAGCATTTCGCCGAGCCCGCTGACGCTGCGCTTTACATCGTCCGGCCCGTCGTAGCTGGCATTGACCGACAGGTTGACCACCAGTCGCATCCACTCGCCAAATGCCTGCGGTTGGCTGCTGCCATGGCGGCGCAGGAACATCGCATAGCCGCAGAACTGCACCAGGCGGGTGTAGTTCAGTGGCTGGTCGCTGATGGCGTGGTTGAAGAAGGCGACCTCGTCGAAGTAGTGCGCCGTGGGCAACTGGGTGGCGAAACTGCCGGGCCCCTCGCTCCAGGCTTCGAGCAGCAGCATCAGGGTTTCGGAAAACGCATCATCGAGCCAGCCGTTGTCCTCGTATACCTGGTAGCTCAGGCGCTGCTGGCGGTTGCGCAGCTTGAGCAGGTCGGCTTCGTAGCCCGGCGCCTCGGGCGCGCGGGTGGCCGCGGCGACCATCTGCAACAGGTTCATCACCGCCTGGTCGAACAGGCGCATGGTCGCGGGGGCCGTGGCGTCATTGCGGGCGTTGCTGAAGTTCCAGAAAAAATCCGCCCAACGCGTGTCCATGCGCCAGGCGAAGAAGGTCGCGGTGCTGACCGGCTTGCCGTGCATCTGCCGGGTGTGACCGTCGAACTGGGTGTGCAGGTGCCGTTCATAGCGCGCCTTGAACGTCTCGAAGGCGGTCAGCGGCATGCCGCGGGCGTTCATCTTGATGTACAGGTCGTCGGCCAGGCCGAAGTCGTCCAGGTCGAGGATCTGGAAGCTGATCACCGGCCGCTGCACATCGATCAGGCGGGCAAAACGGGCGGTGGCGGCGTTGTGAAAGCGCTCGTGGATGGCCTGCAGCATGGTCAGGCATGACTGGATGGTGGGGTCCAGGCGCCAGTGGCGAAAGTACCAGTGCTGGTCGGTGAGGTGCTCGATCAGCGAGTCGTCGGCACCCAGCGCGGGCGAGGGCGCATGCTGGCTGAGGGCGTCGAAGAACTCGCTGCTGCTGGGCCTGACGCTGTAGGCGAATCGGGCGCTGCCGTTGGCGTTGCAGAACAGCTGGGTGAAGGCTGCCAGCTCACCGTCGCGTTGCGCCAGGTACCAGTGCAGCAGAAACAGTGTGGTCAGGCGCTGCTGGCCGTCGAGCGGGACGAACTGGCGCTGGGGGTTCAGCGTGCCGTAGACGAAGTCCAGGTTCAGCGGCAGGCTCGGGTCGTCGGGCGGCAGTGCCAGGGCGCGGGCCAGGGCACCGAGGAACTCGCTGCGCACCTCTTCGGTATCGGCCCTGCCCTGGGCGTAGTCGCGCTGGATCAGCGGGATGCGGGTGCCGGCGTAGCGCTCGAACAGCTGGCCGAAGATGATCTGGCTGTTGGCGCTCATGCGTGCTGCTCCTGCGGGTCGGCGAAGAAGGCTATCAGGGTGTGCAAGAGCGCAAGCGCGTAGCCCTTGCGGTCCTGTTCGCCCCAGAACAGCAGGTGCTTGACGTCAGGGCTGTAGCATTTGAGGAACAGGTTGCGCGTGCACAGCGGCACGAACACGCCGCCCTGGTCCAGGGCCAGCAGGCGCTCGCGCTTGACCGCGAAGATCGCGTTCTTGTAGCTGCGGTTGGTCTTCTGGTCGAGCAGCGTGAGGTTGCCGATGCTGTCGTCGACCTCCTGGTTTTCGCCGAACGCCTCCAGCACTGCCTGGTGGAGCGCGTTGAAAGCTTCATCGTCTGCACCCTTGGGGTCGCCAATGAATGCCTCCAGGGCCTCGCGCAGAGGCCGGGTTTCGGTCTTGTCCGGCAGGTGCGGCAGGCAGCGCTGCAGCCATTGCTGTTTTTCCTCGGCGCCGTTGAAGCGGTGGGCGGTGACCGAGCGCACATGTTCGATGTCCCAGCGCTCCTTCTTGAAGCTGTCGAACTGGAAGCGCACGTTCGATTGCGGGTTCTGCAGCAGGCTGGCGAGGTTGAACAGCAGCAGGGTCGCGCGAATGGCCGATCTGTCCCGCTGTGAGTAGTCCAGGCCGGCGAGGAATGGCGAGAGCGCATCGGTAATGGCGTCGCGGGTAGCCGGCTGGGGCAGGGGCGAGCCGGTCAGTTGCATGAACACGCGCTGGCGCAGGCGCTGTTCGAACTGGCTCTTGGGCAGGCCTTGCGACAGTGCGAACAGCTCGGCCACGGCGACACCCTGCTGCACCAGAAAACCGATGATGTGGTAGAGCCGGCGGTCCTCGAACCATTCCTCCAGCAGCATGCAGGTGTTCTTGACCTGCTGCCATAGCGGTTGCGCCGAGGCGTCGGGGGCAGCCAGCCGGCGACTGTAGTGATGGAACACGGAGTAGCGCTGTCGGGCTGGCGCGCTTGCGCCTTCCAGCCGGGCTACCAGCTGGAACAGGAAGCCGATGCGGTTCTGCCCGGTGCTTGGCTGCTCGTTCAGGAAGTACCAGAGCGCGTCGTTCTGCAGGGCCTTTTCGAGTTGATCCCATTCGTGGGCGATGCGCAGTTGCTGGGGCGTTTCGCCCGAGGCGTCGTCGGCGTTGCGCTTGAGAAACAGCGCACGGATCAGCTCGTCGTCGGTCAGGGGGATCTTGCCGATGTTCAGGCGCGTGAAGGCGTCCACCGGGTTCTCGCTGGCGGCCAGCTCGTACCAGATGACCTTGGTGCGGTTGAGCAGGGTGGACTTGAAGTCGTCGACTTCGTTGTCGTGCTGATCGAACCAGTGCTCGATGCTGTGCATGGCCTGGTACAGGTGGAAGAAATCGACATTGCCGCGGGCCTGCTCGGCCGAGGGCTCGACCAGAAAATCCGGCAGGTGCGGGCGGGTTTCGTAGCTGAGTTCGAACACCGGTGCGCGGTGTCTTTCGGTGAGCCGCTGGTTGAAGAAACGCAGAATCAGCAGCAGCGTGGTGAGGCGCTGCTGGCCGTCGACCACTTCATACTGGCCGTTGTCGCGGGCCTTGAGCACCAGCGGCTGCAGGCAGTAGAAGTCGTCGTTCTGCGGGTTCTTGCGGTAGGCGAACTCGAGGATGTCTTCCAGCAGTTGCTGCACCTGCTCGGGTTTCCAGCGGTAGCCGCGCTGGTAGGCGGGGATCCAGAAGCGATTGACCGGGCTTTGCCTGTCCTCCCTGATCAGCTGGTGGACGGGCTTGGGCCGAAAATCGGGTGAGGTCATTGCAATGGTCCTTATTGCCGAGGGTGCGCAACAGCCGAGCGATGGCAGAGTGCCTTGGTGGGGCGAGGTTGGCAACGGAGTGGGCAGAAAAACCGCGTGGGCAGGTTTTGCTGGCGCTGCGCACCAGATCGCGGGTCAAGCCCGCTCCCACGGCCTGGCGGCCAGAGGCGGAGTCTGCCCGCAGGGCGTAGGAGCCGGCGTTGCCGGCGAGCGAGCGCGAAGCGGTCGCAACGCCTGAGTGCGCGGTGTGTCAGGCGAACCGCGTGTGCAGGTTTTACTGGCGCTGCGCACCAGATCGCGGGCAAGGCCCGCTCCCACGGCCTGGCGGCCAGAGGCAGCATCTGCCCGCAGGGCGTGGGAGCGGGCTTGACCCGCGAATCGAGCGCGAAGCGGTCGCAGCGCCTGAATGCACGATGTATCAGGCAGATCGCGTGTTCAGTTTTACTGGCGTTGCGCACCAGATCGCGGGGCAAGGCCCGCTCCTACGGCCTGGCGGCGAGAAGCGGAGTCTGCCCGCAGGGCGTAGGAGCCGGCGTTGCCGGCGAACGAGCGCGAAGCGGTCGCAGGGCCTACATGCACAATGCAGGCTTTTGCTGCGAGGCCACCGCGCCAATCGCCAGGGAAGTGCCCCTCACTCACCCCCCATCATCAGGTCCAGATTCTGCACCGCCGCCCCCGCCGCGCCCTTGCCCAGGTTGTCGAACACCGCCGCCAACAGCACCTGCTCGCCATTCTCGAACACCATCAGGCGCAGGTCGTCGGTGCCGTTCATCACCTGCGGGTCCAGGTACGTCAGCGCCTTGGCCTGCTGCAACGAAAGCACCTCGACGTGCTGCAATTGCGCATAGTGCTCGGCCAGGCACACATGCAAGCGCTCCCCGGTAACACCCGGGGCCAGCAGCCGCAGTTGCACCGGGATGGTCAGCACGATGCCCTGGCGGAACGCACCATAGGCCGGCATGAACATCGGCCGCTGGCCCAGCCCGCTGTACTGCTGGATCTCCGGCACGTGCTTGTGCGCAAGCCCCAGCCCATACGCCTGGTATGCCGGCGCCCCGGCCGCATCCGGCCCCTCGTACAGCTCGACACCGGCGCGCCCGGTGCCCGAGTAGCCCGACACGGCATGCAGGCTGGCAGGGTAGTCCTGCGGCAACAGGCCGGCATCGATCAACGGCTTGAGCAGGCCGATGGCCCCGGTCGGGTAGCACCCGGGGTTGCTCACCCGCTTGGCTGATGCAATGCGCTCGGCCTGCTGCGGGCTCATCTGGGCGAAACCATAGACCCACTCCGGGTGGGTACGGTGCGCGGAACTGGCGTCGATCACCCGCACCGCCGGGTTGCGGATGCTGGCCACCGCTTCGCGCGCGGCATCGTCGGGCAGGCACAGCATGGCGATGTCGCAGGCGTTGATCGCCTCGGCGCGGTGCTGCGGGCTCTTTCTGTGTTCGGCGGGCAGGGTCAGCAACTGCAGGTCGGTTCGGCCCTGCAGGCGCTGGTGGATCTGCAACCCGGTGGTGCCCTGGTCGCCATCGATGAATACAACGGGTGTGGCCATGAGTGTGCTCGCACGTGAAAAAGGTCAGGGCTTATCTTCGATGCGCGGTTAAGATAGGAAAAGTTGAATTTGGCAAATGTCAGGTTCAGTTTTACTGAAGGAGCAACACCCATGCGTGAAATCAGCCTGGACCGTTTGCGTACCCTGGTGGCGATTGCCGACCTGGGGTCGTTCGCCGAAGCCGCGCGGGTGCTCAACCTGGCGCCGCCCACGGTCAGCCTGCATGTCGCCGAGCTTGAAGCACGGGTGGGCGGCACCCTGCTTTCGCGCACCCGTGGCAACGTGCAGCCCACCGCCATCGGCGAAACCCTGGTGGAGCGCGCCCGCCGCCTGCTGGCCGACGCGCAGCAGGCACTGGACGATGTGCAGCGCCAGGTGCTGGGCCTGGCCGGGCGCGTGCGATTGGGGGCGTCCACCGGGGCGATTGCGCAACTGATGCCCCAGGCGCTGGAAACCCTGGGCCATGCACACCCCGGCATCGATGTGCAGGTGGCGGTGCTGACCTCGCGCGAAACGCTCAACAAGCTCGCCGAGGGCTCGCTGGACATCGGCCTGGTGGCCCTGCCGCAAAGCCCGGTGAAGGGGCTGAGCATCGAGCCCTGGCGGCGCGACCCGGTCATGGCGTACCTGCCGGCACGCTGGGACTGCCCGGCGCAGGTCACGCCCGAGTGGCTGGCGACCCAGCCGCTGATTCTCAACGACAGCAGCACCGGGCTGTCACGCCTGACCTCGGAGTGGTTCAACGCGGCCGGCCAGCAGCCGGCGCCGCGCATCCAGCTCAACTACAACGATGCGATCAAGAGCCTGGTGGCTGCCGGCTACGGCGCCACCCTGCTGCCCAACGAGGGCTCCACGCCGCTGGCCGATGCGCGCATCGTGATGCGCCCGTTGCAGCCGCTGCTGTGGCGCCAGCTGGGCATCGCGCACCGCAGCGGCGAGGTGGAGCGTGCCACCGGCCATGTGTTGCATGTGCTGTGGGGCTTGAGCGCGGGGTAGGGCGGGGCCGCGCAGACCTGTAGAATCCCCGCCAGGACCGCAAGGTCACCCTGTTTCCGGAGCCAGACGCCGCATGCCTGTCATCACCCTGCTGCAAACACCCCCCGACGAACCGATCAAGGGCCAGATCCTGCAGATGGTGGTCGACTACCTGACCGACATCAGCAGCGTGGCCCTGCCGCCGAGCAACCCGCTGTACAGCCTCTACCAGTACGGCATCGGCTATGAGGTGCACCTGTACCTGGAGGCCCTGAGTGGCGCGCGCGGCATCCCGGTGGAGTTGCTGGTGGCCACCGACGAGCAGGACCCCTCGCGGCTGCTGGGGTTCGTGCTGTACCTGCCGGTGCAGGACGACCCCCAGGCCTGTGCGGTGGCGTACATGGCGGTACTGGCCGGGCATCGGCGCCAGGGCATCGCCCGGGCCCTGCTGGGGCAGGTGCGCGAGCGCTACCCGCACGTGGAGCTGGCCTGCGCCGTGGGCAAGGTGGCGTATTTCGAGGCGATGGGCTTTCAGGTGCTGGGGGCACGCGGGCCGCAGGTATTGATGAACACCCGCGATCACGCCACCGAGGGGCTGCTGGCGGTGCTCGACGTGGCGCCGATCTACCGCACCCTTGAGGTCCAGCAGATTCACGCCTACCTGCTCAAGCAGCACGGCAAGCGGGCCATGGTGGACGCCGAAAAGCAGCGCGACCGTCATCTGGATCAACTCACCCGCCAGGCCAGGGCATTCGTGCAGCAGCGCCTTGGCGACACGGGCGCGCAAGCCGCTGCCAGCCTGCGGCTGGTGTGAGGGTAGGGGCGTCAACCGGTGGATTTGTGCGCAGGGCAAGGAACGCCGGCCGGCACTGCGCATCCAAGCTCGATAGCGGCGCACAGGCAGGTATTGATAATGCGTCGCATCCCGTGGTGCTACGAAAGCAACACAAAATCCCGCATCATGGGCGCAGTTTGTTCAAGGGAGAGTTACATGCACGACTTATCATCCAGGCTGCGTCTGGGCGCGTTGGCGCTGGGTATGCTTGTCACCACGCTGGCGGTGGCGAGCGACGAGACGCAACTGGTCGAGTCGATCAATGGCTATCGCAGCCAGTCGCAACGTTGTGCCGAGCAGGTGTCGCTGGAGCTGCCGCCGCTGGCCAGCGACCCGCGCCTGGTGCTCCCGGCCAACGGTGTCGGTGACTTGCAACAGGCGCTGGTGAAGGCCTCGTACCCGATGGTCAGCGTGCAGGCCATCAGCCTGTCGGGGCCGCGCGATGCAGCGGCAGCGATGAAGGCGATCCAGGAGAGCTTCTGCAAGGTGGTGCTCGACCCGCAGTTCGTCGATGTGGGCGTGAGCCGCGAAGGGCGTGACTGGCGCATCGTGCTGGCGCGCCCACTGCTCAGTGCCAAGCTGGCGGAGTCGCAGGTGGAGGGGCAGAAGCTGCTCGACGCGATCAACAGTGCGCGGGCCCAGCCGCGCCAGTGCGGCGCCCAGGCCTATGCGGCCAGCGCGCCGCTGGCCTGGAATACCACCCTGGCAGAGGCCTCACAGGGCCATACGCGGGCCATGGCCAACGGCAATTTCTTCGACCACCGCGACCGTGACGGGCGCATGCCGGGCGACCGCGCCGAGTTGCAGGGCTACAGCTATCAGCTGATCGGGGAAAACATTGCCGCCGGGCAGGACAACGTGCGCAAGGTGGTCGATGGCTGGCTGGCCAGTGCCGGGCATTGCGCCAACCTGATGAACCCGCAGTTCAAGGAGCTGGGCGCGGCTTATGCGGTGGACCCCAAGAGCGATGCGGGGATCTACTGGACGGCGATGTTCGGGACGAAGTGACAGCATCGCGGGTCAAGCCCGCTCCCACAAGGCACACCGCCATCCTTGTGGGAGGGGGCTTGACCCGCGAGAGGCCGGCGCCGACCTACACCAGTACCTTGGTCATGGGCACACACGCCAGGTCGATGCCCCGGGGTGAGTGATAGAGCGCTGTCGCTTCGCCCACATAACCACACTGTCGATAGAAGGCTGCTGCGTTCAGCGTGGCGTCCAGGTTCACCTGCGCCAGCCCCAGGTTGCGCGCCAGCGCTTCAAGAAACGCCAGCATCTGTTTGCCCAGGCCTTGCTGCATGTACCCCGGCAACACGAAGATCGCCCCGATTTCATGGGCATTCACATCCAGCATGCCGGTTGCCACCGGCTCACCTTCGATGCACCCCATGTAGAAGTGACTGGCCATAAGGCTGGCGTAGCCATCCTCGGCCGTGCCCGCCGTCCAGGCCAGCATCTGTTCTGCCGGGTAGGCCCCGATGCAGTGATGACGGACTGCCTCCCGACGTATGTCGTAGGCCACTTGGGCATCGGCGCTGGTAGCGGGTCTGATGGTGAGCATTTCACAGTCCATTGGTTCAGGAGGAGGTTGCGGTGGCACTGGCAGTATCACTGCGGTGGCAGTTCAGGCACCAGACCACGCCACCGACCAGCAGCGCAATAGCAACCAGCTCCAGCGCACCGGGCAGCCGCTGTTCCCACAGAAAGCCGAACAGCAGCGCCGCCAGGGTTTCCACCACCAGCACCTGGCCGCTGAGCGCCAGCGGCAGCAGCCGGCTGGCCTGGTTCCAGAAGGCGCCGCCGACCACCGACGATAGCAGCGCCACGCCCGCGGCCACCAGCACGAAGTGAACCCAGGTTGCCGCGCCATGGGCCGCCACTTCAGGGTCCAGCACCGGAATCGCCAGCACCAGCGCCTGTGCGCCGGTCATCAGGCCCGTGAGCAAGGCCCAGTCGTGGGAGGACACGCCGCCGACCAGGGCCAGCCGACGGGCATTGGCCACCGCGTACCAGCTCCAGCTCACCAGCGCGCCCACGGCGCACAGCAGGCCGGCTATCACCTGGCCGCTGCTGGTGCGGGTGTCGGCGCCGCTGTGCAACGCATCGAGGCAGATCAGGGCCACTCCGGCCATCGCCAGCGTCAGCGAGGGGATCAGCCGCCGCACAGGCACCGCGTTGGCGTCATGGCGCCCCGCCAGGGTCACCAGCACCGGGATCAGACCGACGATCAACGAGGTGGTGGCGATGCCGACCAGTTGCACGCCGCTGCCCACCAGCGAGTAGTACACCAGGTTGCCCACCAGGCTCAGCCAGAACAGCGAGACCCAGTCGGCACGGGTGAGCTGCGCGCATACCCGGTGCAGGCGCGGCATCAGCAGCACCAGCGAAAACAGCCCGTAACACAGGAACCGCAGTACCGCGAACTGCACCCCGCTCAACCCTGGGGTGAGTTCGGGGCCCAGGAAGATCACGCCCCAGCACACCCCGGCCGCCACGCCGTAGCCAAGCCCCTTTACCAACGAACGATCAGCGAACATCGCACCACCCCTGCCGTGAAAGGTGCCCAGCATGCGGGTTTTGCCAGTGGTGGTATTGGCGCCGACTGCGGGTTTTTTTACCCAGGCTGTTGCTGGCGCCTGCGGTAGGCGGCGGGGGTGATGCCGCCCACCCGCTGCATGGCGCGGGTAAGGGCGGCCTGGTCGCTGAAGCCGCTGCGCAGGGCGATCTCGGCAATCGGCAGGTGGCTGTCGCCCAGCCAGCGCTGCGCCTGCTCGATCCTTACGCGGGTCAGCCAGCCCTGCGGGGTGCAGTCATGCAGCTCGCGAAAGCGCTGATGCAGTTGGCTGAGGCTCATGCCCGCGACATGGGCCATGCGTTCGTTGCTCCAGGCGGCGGCTGGTTGGGCGTGTACCTGGGCAATCAGGCGGTTGAGGCCGGGGTTCGGCTGCACCGGCAGGGCGGCCAGCGACGCCAGCAGCAAGGGCGCCAGGTGCGTTGCAGTGGCCGCCAGCTGGTCACGGCCGATGAGCTCGGCATATTCGATCAGGCGCCGGGTGGCGGGCGGGATGGCGACGTAGGTGCGTTGCGCCAGCGCCGTGAACGGCTGGCCGTGCAGTGCATCGGGGGCACAGTCGAGCACCAGGAAGCGACTGCCGGGCTGCGCCAGCTGCGCGTGCTGCGAACCGGGTCGCACCAGCGCCGCCAGGGCATTGTCGATGCTGCCGCCACGGCCATCCACGTCGATTTCCATGCGCCCGCAGATGGGCAGCACCAGTTGCGTGAAGTCATGCTGGTGATGAGCGCTTTCAGCCTGATAGCTGCGAATATCGAGGTTCAAGACCAATGGTGCACTCCTGGCGTCAGACGTCGGCATGGCCGCCGTGCGCACAGGCTATCCTCGACCCTCTGAACATTCAATCGCACGTGCGCGCCCCAGCCGACAGCCGGCTGTTCGAGATGATCGCACAGTGCCACAATGCGGCTTACCAGCGCTTCACCATAGCGGGCATAGCCAATGGATCATCCCTTTTCGCACCCTGATGCCACTGTGGCGCAACTGGCCCGTACCGACCGTTTGCAGTTGCTGTTCCGTCAGTCGCTGACCGCGGTATACGGCAGCTTTCTTGGCGCAGTGATGCTGTGCTGGCTGTGCTGGGACTACATCGAACACAACGTCGCGTTGAGCTGGATCGGCGTGCTGAGCGTGGCGACCCTGTCGCGCATCGTGCTGTTCACCGCTTACTACCGCAGCCCCGAGACCAGCCATACCCCATCGCGCTGGGAACGCAGATACTGGGTCACCCTGGTGTTCAGTGCCGGCGTGTGGGGCCTGGGGGCGCTGGCGGTGATGCCGCACGACAGCCTGCTGGCCCAGGCGATCGTGCTGTTGTTCGCCGTGGGCATGTCGGGCAGCGCGGTATCCTGCTATTACGCCTACCGCTCGATGACCCTGGCCGCCATCGGCCTGGTGCTGCTGCCCTGCACGCTGTGGCTGCTGTTTCAGCCTTCGCAGCTGCAGACCGGCATGGCCCTGGCGGTGCTGGTGTTTTCCTCGTTCATGCTGCGTGCCACCGGCAAGCTCTGCGCGGCGCTGGAGAAGGCGTTATGCCTGACCCACGAGATGGAACGCGCGCACCACATCGCCAGCAGCGCGGCGCAAACCGATGAGCTGACCGGCCTGAAGAACCGCCGGGCGTTCTTCGAACATGCCCAGCAGTTGTACTCCCACAGCCAGCGCGAGCAGCGCCCGCTGTGCGCACTGATGCTGGACATCGACCACTTCAAGCGCATCAACGACACCTACGGTCATCAGGTCGGCGACGAGGTGCTGCGCCAGATCGGCGGGGTGATCAAGGCCTCGTTCCGCGACACCGACGTGTACGGTCGGCTGGGCGGCGAGGAGTTCGCGGTGCTGCTGGCCGACACCCCGATGGACACGGCGCTGGGCATCGCCGAACAGTTGGCGCAAGCCATCGCCCAATTGCAGTTCGTGCACCACAGCGATGGTCGCCAGGGCATGACGGCCAGCTTCGGCGTGGCGGTGGCCAGTGCGGCGCACAGCGACCTGCACACCCTGCTCAACAGCGCCGACCAGGCGATGTACCGTGCCAAGGCCCAGGGGCGCAATCAGGTGGTGGCGGCCGACTGACCGCCTGTGCACTGCAACTGAACGTTCGGCCACGCCCTGCACTCACTAGAGCTGAGTGACCCAGAGGACAATGCCATGTCGGTTGACCGCAATACGCCTGAACTCAAAGCCTGGTATGCCGTGCTGGACGATCAGAGTTACCGGCTGGAATCGCCGGATGCCTACCACCAGGCCCTGGTCAGCCTGGCCCAGGCACTGCTGGACGACGGTGCCATCGAATGGGACGACTGGCTGGCGCTCAAGGCCATGGCCGACGAGGCGAACACGCACGCCATCGAAGCGGCCGTGGAGGCCAAGGTCGACGACCCGGATACCTGATCGCCAGGGAGGTGCGGATGAAAACGCTGAAGATCGCCACATTCAACATCAACGGCCTGCGGGCGCGGCTGCCCAACCTGCTGGCCTGGCTGGAGCGGGAACAGCCCGACATCGCCTGCCTGCAGGAGCTCAAGGCGGTAGACAGCGCGTTCCCTGTGGCTGACTTCGAAGCCCTCGGCTATGGCTGCCTGCACCATGGCCAGGCGTCGTGGAACGGCGTGGCGATTCTGGCCCGTGACGCGCAACCGCTGGAGGTGCGCCGCGGCTTGCCGGGAAGCGAGGACGATACGCAAAGCCGGTATCTCGAAGCGGCGGTGCTGGGCATTCAGGTCGGCTGCCTGTACCTGCCCAATGGCAACCCGCAACCGGGGCCCAAGTTCGACTACAAGCTGGCCTGGTTCGAACGCCTGATCGCCCACGCCCAGGGCCTGGTGAACAGCGAGCACCCGGTGCTGCTGGCCGGCGACTTCAATGTGGTGCCCACCGACCTGGATATCTACAACCCGCGCTCCTGGCTCAAGGACGCGCTGCTGCAGCCCGAAAGCCGCGAATGCTACCAGCGCCTGCTGGCCCAGGGCTGGACGGACGCGATCCGCCACCTGTACCCGGACGAGCGGGTGTACACCTTCTGGGACTATTTTCGCCAGCACTGGCAGAAGAACTCGGGGCTGCGCATCGACCACCTGCTGCTCAACCCGCCGCTGGCCAGGCGCCTGAAAAACGCCGGGGTCGACGCCTGGGTGCGCAACGAAGCGCATGCCAGCGACCATGCACCCACCTGGATCGAACTCAAGGCCGCTCGATGAGCCCCTTGTTACGCATCGGCTGTGCCGGCTGGAGTCTGCCGCGCGCGTACTGGCCGGCGTTCGCCGAGCAGGGCACGCACCTGCAGCGTTATGCGTCGCGCCTGCCGGCCGTGGAAATCAACAGCTCGTTCTACCGCCCGCACCAGCCCGCCACCTATGCGCGCTGGGCTCAGGCGGTACCGCCAGGCTTCGCATTCTCGGTCAAGGTGCCCAAGCAGATCACCCATGTGCAACGCCTGCATGACTGCGCCGGGTTGCTGGATGCGTTTGTGCAGCAGTGCACGCAGCTGGGCGAGCGCCTGGGATGCCTGCTGGTGCAGACCCCGCCATCGCTGGCCTGCGAGCCGCAGGTGGCGCAGGCGTTCTTCGGTGCACTGCGTGAGCGCTACGCCGGCGCCGTGGCGTTCGAGCCGCGCCATGCCTCCTGGGCCGACGCCGGGGCGCTGCTCGACCGCTGGCGCATTGCCCAGGTGGGGGCCGACCCCAGCCCCATCGGTGCCGTGCAGCCAGGTGGCTGGGCCGGTTTGCGCTATTGGCGCCTGCACGGCTCGCCACGCCTCTATCACAGCGCCTATGGGCACGAACGCCTGGCACTGCTGGCCCAGGACATACGCCAAGCCCTGCAGACCGGCGTGGAGTGCTGGTGCATCTTCGACAACACCGCCAGCGGCGCTGCGGTAGGCGATGCACTGGGCCTGCTGCAACTGCTGGAGGACACATAAGGCAATTTGCTGGCCCCGGCGCCTTTTCATCCTTGGCAAACTCGCCGCCTTTCAACGGGTTAGGATGACTTCATGCGAGGTTTCGTGATGACCGTGGCCGTGTGCGCACTGGCCACCTTCTCGCTGGCGACGCACGCCAAGGCGCTGAACAAGAATGATCGCTTCGTGTGCAGCTGGGGTTCGGAGATTGCCGCCGGTGCGCAGCAGTCCAAGCTGTCCGGGGTCACGCTGTATGCCGCGCGCAAGCGTCTGCAATCGCGCAAGTTCCCCAAGCCGTGGATGCGCATGACGGCCATGGGCATTACCGAACAGACCTACAACAGCCGCTCGCGGCTCAAGCCGCCAGCCATCAAGCAGACCTACTACGAACAGTGCGCGCGCCATGCGATGGCGCAGCGCTAGGCGCCGAGCAGGCGCTCGATCCGGGCCAGTTCCCAGGTGCTGAGCAGGTAGACCGGGTCGGTGCCGTAGCGCAGGCCAGGCTCGTACACCCGGCCATCCGGGCTCTGGCAGCGCTGGCAGTGGTGCAGGTGGCCGTGTTCGACATCCAGGCTCAACTGCCAGCCGTCGATCTGCACCTGCATCACGCCACTGGCCGGTTGCGCCTGCAGGTACTGCACGCTGGCCAGCCCCAGGGCGGCGTCACGTAGCTGCTGGCACACCTCGCGGGCGGTGAGGGGGTGGTCAGTGGGCGCGTTCATCCATACCTCCCGGAAAAAAGCGTCACTTTATGCGGTGGCGCGGGCGATGTCTTCGCCTGCCTGAGTCGCGCTATAGTCGCCGGCTTGTCGAAGCCCAATGAACGAGGTGTGGTGTGAGAGTGCTGATCGTGCTGTTGCTGGGCCTGATGCCCATCGTTGCCCAGGCGCTTGAGGTGGGCGAGCGCGTGGCCCCGTGGACCCTGCTCGACCAGTTCGAGCAGCCGTATACCCTCAACGACGACACTGCCCTGGTGCTGGTGGCGCGCAGCATGGAGGGTGGCAAGCTGGTCAAGGCGGTGCTGGAGGGGCAGCCCAAGGGCTACCTGGAGGCGCGCAAGGGTGTGTTTGTCGCCGACGTGCAGCGCATGCCGGCGCTGATCGCCAAGCTGTTCGCCATCCCGGCCATGCGCGACTACAGCTACCGCGTGCTGCTGGACCGCGAGGGGCGGGTGGCCTCGCGTTACCCGGGCGCCGAGGGCACGGTGCTGTTGCTGCAACTGGAGCACGGGCGCGTGACGGCCAAGCAGGAATTGGCCGATGCACAGGCACTGCGCGAGGCGCTGGCCGAGGTGAAGGCGCGTTGAAGATCCCCGCTGAGTTCATCGTTCACGAAACCGCGCACTGGGTACTCAACCACCATCTGTCTTCGGCGTTGCCGGGTTATCTGATGTTGGGGTCGCGCCAGTCGGTCGATTCACTGGCGCAACTGCCCGACGCGGCGCTGGCTGAGATGGGCGGGCTGATGGCCAGGACGCAGGCGGTGATGGAGCGCCAGTTGCAGCCCAAGTGGCTGTATATCAGCCGGTACGGGCATATGCCGGGGTACCCGATTCACTTTCACTTCATCCCGGTGTACGACTGGGTGGAGGCGCTGTTCTGGAAGGATGAGCGCTATCGGCTGCTGCAGACCTATGCCGGGGCCGGCTGCCAGTCGCTCACCGATGGCGCGGAGCTGACCCTGTTCGTGTGGCGCGAGTTCGGTGAGCGCGAAGACCCGCCAGCGGTGCAGGGGCGCTCGGTAGGTGAAGCCATTGAATGTGTGCGTGAGGCGTTGCGATGAGGGGCCTATGGTTGGAAGGGGCACTACCCGTGTGATTTGAGCCATGCGAGCGCTTTGCGCTCGATCGCGGGCCAAGCCCGCTCCCACAGAAGCAGCGCAAACCTGTGGGAGCGGGCTTGACCCGCGATCGGGTGCGCAGCACCAGCAGGCAACTACGCCCCTCACTTCACCGGATGCGCCGCCACCGCCACCTTCAACGCCTCGGTCACCAGCTCGATCAGCACCGGCCTGGCACTGGCCTGCATGGCCTTGCCGATGTCTGGCTGCTTGGTCATCACCTTGTCGGCATACTTGGATTCGCGACCTTCGCTGGCCAGTGACGCCAGCTCCTTCGCCGAAAACGACTGGCTGTAGGCCTCGACCAGGTGCTGGTCCCACTGCGGCTGGTACTTGGGCAGCAGCCCCTTGATGGCTGCCGTCACGCTCTTTTCCGCTTGCTGGCTGCCGACCTGCGCAGTCAGCAGGCCGTAGGTGTTGGTGCGCATGGCCGCCGACAGCGCAATCGGCCCCAGGTTGGCCCCGGCCTGGCTCTTGACCACGAACTCGCGCGCCGCCTCTGCGGCCGGTGCCTTGGCATAGGCGGTGCCACCCAGTCCGCTCAACGCCAGCAGGGCAAGCAGGGTATACAGAACTTTCATGATCACTCCGTTCTCGACAATCCGAATCTACTGCGCCAGATGCTCCAGCGCGATGCCCGGCCGCTCCACATGGCGGTAGCCGGTCTGGCCGGCCACCGGCACGGGCACGCCCGGTTGCGGGGCCCTGGCCTGGGTACGATAACCCAGCGGGCTGGTGCCCAGCTCTTTCTGAAACACCCGGCGCATGCGTTCTTCGCGGCCGAAGCCGACGGTTTCGGCAATGCGCTTGATCGGCTCGCGGGTGGTCTCCAGCAGGCGGCACGCCGCTTCAAGGCGCAATGTTTCCACCGCCTGGGCCGGCGTGTCACCCGTGGCCGCCACATAGGCCCGGGCAAAATGCCGCGGGCTCATGCCGAACTGCTCGGCCAGGCGCTCCACCCGCAGGTCGCCATCCAGGTTGGCGGCGATCCAGGCATGCAGCCGGGCCAGGCGCACATCCGGTGCGGTGCGCAGCGCGTTGGACTGTGCCTGCAACGAGGCACTGAGCTGCGGTTGCCCGGCCGAGCGCCACAGAAACACCGTGAAGTAGCGTGCCAGCGCCAGGGCCGCGTGGGGGCCCAGGTCCTGCTCCACCAGTGCCAGCGCCAGGTCGATGCCCGCCGTGGCGCCGCCGCAGGTCCACAGGTTGGCGTCGTTCAGGTACAGCGCGTCGGGCTGGCACTGCACGCTGGGGTAGCGCGCCTGCAACTCGTCATTGAACTTCCAGTGGGTCACCACCCGACGGCCATCGAGCAGGCCCGCAGCCGCCAGCGCGAAGGTGCCGGTGCCCACCGAGCACAGCCGGCGAATCTGCCCATGGCGCCGGCGCAGCCAGTCGCACGCGCGCGGGTCTGCTTCCAGTGCGGCCACCCCAGGGCCGCCGGCCACGATCAGGGTGTCGATGTCGCGCAGCTCCAGGTCCAGCTGCGCCAGTGAACGGGTCATCACCTCGATGCCCGACACCGTGCTGATCAGGCCGCCCTCGGGCGAGGCCAGTACCAGGCGATAGGGCGGGTGCTGTGCGAACGCGCCGGCCAGCAGGCGCGGCACGGCGCCGAACACCTCCAGCGGGCCGGCCGCATTGAGCAGCAACGCATCGTCGAAACCCAGCACCACCACCGCGCGGGGCGCGGGTGGCGTGGCAGCAAAGGAGGGGTGTTTGGCATGGAGTTGCACGGGGGGCCTCGACATACTGGGTTCAACACGAAACAAGGGGACGACAATGCCGTTATTCGCTGCTGCTGCCAAGCACCTGCACGCCCGCTGCACCACCTTGCGCGCCGTGGCGCTGTGCGCCGGCATGGTGCTGGCCCAGGCCGTCAGCGCCGCACCTGCCGCGCTGCGGGTCGGCGACCAGAGCGGGCTGGTACAAACCCTGCTGCAGGCCGCCGGGGAGGCCCAGACTCCTACCTTGCCCCTGAGCTGGCACCCGTTCCCGGCCGGCCCGGCCTTGCTCGAGGCGCTGAGTGCCGGGGCGGTGGATGTGGGGGTGGTGGGCAATGCGCCGCCGGTGTTTGCCCAGGCCGGCGGTTTCGACATCCGTATCATCGGCGTGGCCGACGGCGCCCAGAACAACAATGCGCTGCTGCTGCCACAAGGCTCGACGGTGCAACAGGTGGCCGACCTCAAGGGCCGGCGCGTGGCGGTGGCCAAGGGCTCCAGCGGCCACTACCTGCTGCTGGCCGCGCTGCGCCAGGCCGGGCTGAGCCCTCGCGAGGTGAAGATCGCCTACGCCAGCCCCATCGATGCGCAAAACGCCTTTGCCAGTGACCATCTGGACGCCTGGGCGGTGTGGTACCCCTTTGTCGGGCAGGCCACCGCCCACGGCGCCCGGGTGCTGGTGGACGGCTCGGCCTGGCCCGAGACCGGCCTTAACTTCACGGTCGCCAGCGGCCAGGCCCTGGCCGACCCGCAGCGTGCTCGACAGCTGGGCGAGCTGATGGTGCGCCTGGCCAGGGCGCAGGCCTGGGCCACCGCCCACCCGGATGCCTGGGCCCAGGCGCTGGCAGGCAGCACGCGTCTGCCCCTTGAGCTGGTGCGCGAGATGCTGGCGCACCAGCACCTGCGCTATGTGCCCATCGACCCTTCGATCATCGCCTTGCAGCAACGCCTGGCCGATGCCTTCGCCGCCGAGCGCCTGATCCCAAAACCGCTGCAGGTTGAACAGGTATTCGATAGCCGTTTCAACAGTTTGCTGCCACAACCTGACTAAACACCTCAACTCGACCTGCCATGCCGACCTGCCGTCGGCAGGGCATCACTCACCCGGAGAAACGTCATGACTGCCCTGCACACCCCGACCCTCAAACGCCACAGGACCGGCCTGGTTGCCGTGGACCACGCCCGCAGCGCCGGGGGTTATACCCTGTTCGCACCGCAGACCGCCGACGGCAACGTGTTCCTGATCGACCTGGACGGCGAAGTGGTACACCGCTGGAAGCTGCCCCAGCGCCCCGGTCGCGACGCGGTGATACTGCCCAACGGCAACCTGGGCTACAACGGCAACCACCCCGACTCCCCCGAGCTGTTCCCCGGCTGGTCGGTGTGGCACGGCGGCGCCTTCAGTGAAGTCACCGCGCAAGGCGAGGTGGTGTGGCAGCACACCGACCTGCTGCACCACCACGATGCCCAGTGGCTGGACAACGGCCACCTGCTGTACACCACGGTCGAGCCCCTGAGCCCCGAGCTGGCCAGCCGCGTGGTGGGCGGTATTCCCGGCAGCGAGGCGGCGGGCGGGGTGATCTATGCCGATGTGGTCAAGGAGGTGGATCGCCAGGGCCAGGTGGTGTGGGAGTGGCGCAGCTGGGAGCACCTGCGCCCCGAGGACTACCCGCTGCACGACACCTTCGAGCGCTACCACTGGCCCATGACCAACGCGGTGACCCCGGGTCGCGATGGCAAGGTGATCCTCAGCCTGCGCAGCGTGTCGTCGGTGATCGCCGTGCAACGCGGCAGCGGCGAGGTGCTGTGGCGTCTGGGCCACGATCTGGTGGCGCAGCAGCATTGCCCTAGCGAGCTGGAGAACGGCCGCATCCTGGTGTTCGACAACGGTATTTCGCGGCCCCACGTGTCGATGCCGCACTCGCGCATCCTGGAGATCGACCCGCTGACCCGGCGCATCGAATGGCAGTACGCCGATACCCCCGGCTACGCCTTCTTCACCCCGTTCATGGGCGGTGCGCAGCGCCTGCACAATGGCAACACGCTGATCACCGAGGCCAACTTCGGCCGCCTGTTCGAAGTGACGCCGGCCGGCGAGGTGGTGTGGGAGTACATCAACCCGCATTTTGCCGCCTACCCCGATGCGGCCTCGCGCCGCTACCTGCCGGGCGAGAACAACGCGATCTTCCGCGCGCACCGTTACCAGCGCGACGACATTCCCTGGCTGAAAGCCTGAACACAGCGCACCAGCACCCACCCTCACGCTCACGCACACCACGCGCAGCGAGGTACCGCCATACCCCCAAAGGAATCGATGATGAAGCTGCCTTATCCACGCCCCCTGTGCCTGGCCGCACTGGGCCTGCTGTCACTGCCTGCGTCAGCCACTGAACCTACCCCCACCGACGCCCCGACCCTTGCCCCGGTGACGGTCGAGGCGCGCCGGCGCAGCGAAGAGGCGCAGCACGTGCCCACCCCCATGAGCGTGCTGGGCGCCCAGGCCCTGGAGGCGCAGCGCCTGTATCGCCTGCAGGACCTGCAACAGGCCATGCCCAGCGTCAACGTGGCGTTCATGAACCCGCGCCAGTCGAGCCTGTCGATTCGCGGGCTGGGGAACAACCCGGCCAGTGACGGCCTGGAGGGCAGCGCCGGGATCTACCTCGACAACGTCTACCTGGGCCGCCCCGGCATGGCCGTGTTCGACCTGCTGGACATCGAGCAGATCGCCTTGCTGCGCGGCCCGCAAGGCACCCTGTTCGGCAAGAACACCACGGCCGGGGTGCTCAACATCGCCACCCGCCAGCCCACCTTCACCCCGCAGGGCAACGTGTCGACGTCGCTGGGCGAGGACGGCTACCGGCAGGTGCAGGGCGGTGTGTCGGGGCCGTTGACCGACACGCTGGCCGGGCGGGTGGCGGCCTACCGCACCGACGAGAACGGCTACGTGGAGAACCGGTTCGACGGCGACACCCTGGGCGGCGGCCGACGCCAGGGCTTTCGCGGGCAGTTGCTGTTCAAGCCGCAGGAAGACTTCAGCCTGCGCTGGATCGGCGACTACAACGAGGAGCACTCCAGCGCCGGCACGCGCTCGCTGTTCAGCACCGGGCCGACCATCAACGGGGTCAACCGCTATGAACAGCGGGCCCAGGCGGTGGGCGCGACGCTGGTCGACGGGCGCAGGGTCAACCTCGATGCCGACCAGCGTGTCACGGTGTTCCAGGGCGGCACCTCGCTGGAGGCGAACTGGGGGCTGGCCGATGGCTTCACGCTGACGTCGATCAGCGCCTACCGCTGGTGGGACTTCACCCCGCGCAACGACGACGAACTGAACGTGGACGTGATGCACAACGTCGGCCAGTCGGCCCGCGACAAGCAGTATTCGCAAGAGCTGCGCCTGGCCTCGCCGCTGGGTGAGCGGTTCGATTACGTGGTGGGCGGCTATTACTTCGGCCAGCAGATGCGAAACCGCGTGTTCACCGAATACGGGCCGCTGGCCGACACCTGGAACGGCACCCCGCAGGGCGCATTGAACGATGTGAACAGCGTGGGCCACGGCAGCATCGACACCGACAGCTTCGCCACCTTTGCCCAGGGCACCTGGCACCTGACCCCGCGCCTGGACCTGAGCCTGGGCCTGCGCGGTACCTACGAGCGCAAGCAGGCCAGGGTGACGCGCGATGCCCCGGTGGGTGGCGCGAGCGTGACGGGCGCGGCGGCAGCGGTAAGGCAGGGGCGTGTCGGCGCCTATGATTCGGGCGACCTGAGCCTTTACAGCTTCAGCCCGTCGGCGCTGGCCAGCCTGGCCTGGCGGGTGAACGACCAGGTGCTGGCGTATGGCTCGTTGTCCCACGGGGAGAAGTCCGGCGGGGTCAACCTCAGCGTGGCCAGCGCCCCGGTGGCCGGCGCCGACTCGCTGCTGATCGGCAGCGAACGGGCCAACGACGCCGAACTGGGCATCAAGACCACGCTGCTGGGCCAGCGCCTGCAACTCAATGCCAACCTGTTCTGGACGATTGTGCACGGCTACCAGACCAACGCCTACGACGACGCCAACCTCACCAGCTACCTGACCAACGCCGGCAGCGTGCGCAGCCGTGGCCTTGAGCTGGACAGTACCTGGCGGGTGAGCCGTGGCCTGACCCTGAGCCTGAACGGCTCGTGGAACGATGTGCGCTACCTGTCCTACGACAACGCCCCATGCCCGGCGGAGGTGGCCTTGCGCCCCGGCGCCCCGGCCGCCTGCGACCTCAGCGGGCATAACGTGGTGGGCGCGGCCAAATGGATTGCCAACACCAGCGCCAGCTACCAGTGGGGCCTGGACAACGGCCTGCAACCCTACGTGAACGGCAACTACGCCTGGCGCTCGCAGGCGGTGGGCACGGTGGACGATTCGCGCCTGGCGCAGTTGCCGGGGTATGCGCTGGTCAACCTGTCGGCGGGGGTGCGCGGCGACTGGGGCCAGGGCCAGTGGGACGTGTCGCTGTGGCTGAAGAACGCCTTCGACAAGACCTACTACACCACCCTATGGAACTCGCCCAACGGCGCCTACACCGGGGTGCTGGGTACGCCGCGCACCCTGGGCATGAGTGCACGCTACGACTTCTGAGGCGTGGGCTTCAGGAGTACGCCTGCACCACCCAGCGTACCTTCGCCAGCGCCGCGCGCAGCGTGTCCAGGTCCACCGAGCCCAGCGCCAGCCTGAGTGCACGCGGCACGTGACTGGTGGTGGCGAAGGGCTGCGCGGTGGACACCGCCACCTGTTCGCGCATCAGGGCGGCGGCGATCTGTTCGGCGCGGCCGTCATCGGCCAGCGGTAGCCACAGAAAGTACGAAGTGGGGTGGGTGACGCAGGGCATGCCCGCCAGTACTTCGCGGGCGATGGCCTGCCGGGCCTGGGCATCGGCGCGCTTCTCGGCTTCCAGGCGCTCCACCGTGCCGTCTTCGATCCAGGCGCAGGCAATGGCGGTCATCACCCCGGGGGTGTTCCAGGTGGTGGCGCGAATGGAGCGCTCCAGCGCGGCAACCTGGTGCGGCGGCGCGGCAATGAAGCCCACGCGCAGGCCGGTGGCGATGTTCTTCGACAGGCCTGACACGTACAGCGTGCGCTCCGGTGCCAGCTGGGCCAGGGGCGGCGGCGCGTCGTCGGCCAGGAAGGCGTAGGCGGCGTCCTCGATCAGGTGCAGGTTGTGGGTGCGGGCAATCGACACCAGTTGTTCGCGCTGCTCCAGGCTCATCACCCAGCCCAGCGGGTTGTGCAGCGTGGGCATGCTGTACACCGCGCGTACCGGGCGGCTGCGGCACAGCCGCTGCAGGGCGCCGAGGTCCGGCCCGTGGGGCGTGACCGGAATCGGCAGCATCTCGAGGCGCAACGCCTCGGCCAGCACCTTGAACCCGGAGTAGGTGAGGGCGTCGACCGCGATCACGTCGCCGGGCTGCAGCAGGGCCATCAGCACCACGGCCAACCCATGCTGGGCGCCGCTGACGATCAGTACCTGCTCTGGATTCACCTCTAGCCCGCAACCGAGCAGGTGCCGGGCGATGCAGGCGCGTTCATGGGCGCGCCCGGCATGGGGCTGGTAGCGCAGCAGCGCTTCCAGGTCGCCGCTCAGTGCCAGCTGGCGCAAGCCGCTGCGCAGCAGGTCGGCCTGGCCGGGCAATGCCGGGTAGTTGAAGTTCAGGTCGGCCATGCCGGCGGCCACCACCTGCTGGTCGACGCCCAGGTCGGGCGGCAGCGAGGTTTCGCGCACGAAGGTGCCGCGCCCGGTCTCGCCGCTCACCAGGCCCATCTGCTCGAGTTCGGCATAAACCCGTGACGCGGTGACCAGGGCCAGGCCATGGGTCGCGGCCAGGTGACGGTGGGTGGGCAGGCGGGTGCCAGGGGCGAGCCTGCCGTCACGAATGTCGGCGGCAAAGGTGTCGACCAGGGCCTTGTAGCGCGAACGAGGCATGTGCAGATGTATCCATGACGATTTTTTGATTGTGCTGATCGTCGGCCCTAGCATGGTTTTTGGCAAGCGTGCCCTTACCCCTGCAACCTGTCGAGCGTGACTTCAATGGAACAGACTCTCAAACCTCGTACCCTGGACGACGCCACCCGTGGCTGGATCAACGGCCTGATCGGCGTGGTGATTTTCAGCGGCTCCTTGCCGGCCACGCGCCTGGCGGTGCTGGAATTCGACCCGGTGTTCCTCACCGTGGCGCGTGCCGCCATTGCCGGTGTACTGGCGCTGGCCTTGCTGATGCTGCTCAGGCAACCGCGCCCGACCCGGGCTCAGGTAATGCCCTTGATCGTGGTGTCGCTTGGGGTGGTGGTGGGGTTTCCGCTGCTGACCGCGCTGGCCTTGCAGTACGTGACCTCGGCGCATTCGATCGTGTTCATCGGCATGCTGCCGCTGGCCACCGCGGTGTTTGGCGTGCTGCGCGGGGGCGAGCGCCCGCGCCCGGTGTTCTGGCTGTTTTCGGTGCTGGGGTGCTTGATGGTGGTGGGCTTTGCGTTGTCGCAGGGCTTGGCGGCGTCGCCCCAGGGTGACCTGCTGATGCTGCTGGCGGTGGTGGTGTGCGGCCTGGGTTATGCCGAGGGGGCGCGGTTGTCGCGGGCGCTGGGCGGTTGGCAGGTGATCTGCTGGGCGCTGCTGGTGTCGTTGCCGGTGATGCTGGTGCTGACCTGGTACCTGGCGCCGTCGACGTTCGCGGGTATCAGCCTGCCGGCGTGGGTGAGCCTGGGGTATGTGTCGCTGTTCAGCATGCTGATCGGTTTCGTGTTCTGGTACCGCGGCCTGGCCCAGGGCGGGATTGCGGCGGTGGGGCAGTTGCAGCTGCTGCAGCCGTTCTTTGGCCTGGCCTTGGCGGCGGGGTTGCTGGGCGAGCAGGTCAGCCCGGGTATGCTGGGGGTGACGGTGGGGGTGATCCTGTGTGTGGCGGGGGCGAGGCGGTGGGCGCGGTAGACGGTTGCGCCCAGCCTGGGCTTTTGAGCCGAACTCATCTGATCCGCTTTTTGCCTCGCTAGCTGCATCTGTTTCCAGATCAGAAGGGGGCAGACAATGTGGCCTTCGACAGCCGCACCCCCTCAGTTAGGAGCTCCCATGGGCAAGATGGCAATTTTTGTATTCGGCTTTCTGGTATTGGCCTTCGCAATCGGAGCACTGGGTACCATCTCCCCCCTGTAACCCCCGCCACACCCCGCACAGAACCAGGAAGGCGCCGAGACTCCCGCGCCTTCTTTTCTATTCTGCCACCAAGCCCTTGTTCACCCGCCACGCCAGCGGCAGCGTGAGCAGCAGCGTGGCCGCCAGCACCACCACCGCCGTGGGCACCCCGGTAACGTCCCCCAGCCGCCCGAACACCACCGGTGCCAGCGCGCCGCCACCGATGGTGCCGGTGTAGAACAGCGCGAAGGCCTGCTCGTGCTTGCCGGCAGCCGCCAGCTCCGGCACCACGCCATACAGCACCGACGAGGTGCCGTTCAGCGCCAGGCCCAGCAACGGCAGCATCACCAGCGTGGCCGAATACGGCAGCACCACCGCCAGCACGATCAACAGTGCAGTCCCCGCTTCGGTGAGCGAGACGGTTTTCAGCAGGCCGATGCGTGCGCCCAGGTAGCCGCACAGCAGCTTGCCGAAGGCTCCGCCCACGAACAGCAGCGTCAGCGCCAGGCCGATACCGGCGGTGCCGGCGCCCTTGAGCCTGAGCAGAAACGGCAGGAAGGTCAGAAACCCCATGCGCACCGCGCTGTCGAGCATGCCCAGCATCAGCAGGGCACGCAGGCCGCCCGGCGAGCCGTTTCCTGTGGCCAGCTTCGGCGCCTTGCCGCCCGCCGCCAGGGCCTGGGCCCGGGAGGGGATCAGCCACCACAGCAATACCGCCGCAGCCACACCCAGCACGCCCAGCAGCGTTGCACCGGTACGCCAGCTGACGGCCACCAGCAGCACGCCCATCAGGCCCGGAATGACCGCCTTGCCGATATCGCCCGCGAAGTTGTAGTGCGACAGCGCCTGCTTGACCCCGCCGCCCGCCGCGTGGCTGTCGGTGATCATCGAGGAGGCCAGCGGGTGCTGGGTACTGGCGCCCAGCCCGCCCAGCATCAGCGCCACCAGCAGCACACCCAGGCCGGTGGCCTGGCCGGCGACCAGGTAGGCCACGCCGGCCAGCAGCGTGCCGCCCACCAGCAGGCGCTCGCGGCCAAAGCGCCGGGCCGCGCGGCTGGCCAGCAGCTGAAAACCGGCCATCATCCCGGAATAGGCCCCGCGCAACAGGCCCACCTGGGCCAGGCTGAGGCCGAACTGCGCCTGCCACAGCGGCAGCAGCACGTAGATCACGTCGGTGAGCCCGTCGTGCACCGCGTGGGCGCTGCAGCCGGCCAGCAGCGAGCGGCGGCGCACCGAGGTTTCGGTGGTGACGGTGGCGTTACGGGGTACCGTTTCTTCCATGGATGACAAACCCTTCGCGTTCGGTCAGACGCTCGTAGTATGCCCGAACCGCTGCAAAATCCGGATGCTCCAGCGGGGTTTCGAACCAGCGATTGACCGACAGGCCGATGGCGATGTCCGCCAGTGAAAAGTCCTGGCCACTGACGTAGGCGCCGGTCGATTCGAGCTGGCGGTCGAGGATCTGCAGGTTGGTGGTCCACTGCCTGCATGCCGCCGCCAGTGCCTCGGGGTCCTGATGGTCGGGGGAATGGCGCACCAGCGACAGGAAGGGGTAGGTCCAGGACTTGTTGAGGTCGGTGGCCTGCCAGTCCATCCACTGGTCCACCCGTGCGCGCACCCGGGGCTCGGCGGGGTAGAGGTGCTGCCCGTGGTACTGGTTGGCCAAGTAGCGCAGGATGCTGTTGGACTCCCACAGCACGAAGTCGCCGTCCTTGATCACCGGCACCATGGCGTTGGGGTTGAGGGCCAGGAACTGCGGGCTGAAGGTGGACCTGAAGCCCGAGCCCCAGTCCTCGCGCTCGAAGGCGATACCCAGCTCGGTGCAGGCCCATAGCACCTTGCGTACATTGATGGAGGAAGCTTTGCCGAGTATCTGCAGCATGGGAGGCCCTTGTGGTTCGGTAGGGGAGTGAGGCGCGTCAGGCGCCGGTGGTGTCGTCGAGCGAGGCCATGTCGATCACGAAGCGGTAGCGCACATCGGAGCGCTGCATGCGTTCGAACGCCTCGTTGATCTGGTCCATGCGGATCATTTCACACTCCGGCAGAATGTTCTTCTTCGCGCAGAAGTCGAGCATCTCCTGGGTTTGCGCAATCCCGCCAATCGGCGAGCCGGCCAGGCGCCGCCGGCCGAGGATGAACGGCACGGTCAGTTGTTCGTCGATCGGCCCCACCTGGCCGACGATCACCAGGGTGCCGTCCACGTCCAGCAGCGACATGTAGGGCGACACGTCATGGCGCACCGGCACCGTGTCGATGATCAGGTCGAAGCTGGAGCGCGCGGCGGCCATGGCCTTGGCGTCGGACGACACCAGCAGCTTGTCGGCGCCCAGCGCCCGCGCATCATCGAGTTTGTCGGGGGTGCGGCTGAGCACCGTGACGTCGGCACCCAGGCCCGCCGCCAGCTTCACCGCCATGTGCCCCAGCCCGCCCAGGCCGATGACCGCGACGCGGCTGCCGGGCCCGGCATTCCAGGTGCGCAGCGGCGAATAGGTGGTGATGCCGGCGCACAGCAGCGGCGCGGCCTTGGCCAGGTCTAGGCCGTCGGGCACGCGCAGCACGAACTCCTCGCGCACTACAAGGTGCTTGGAATAGCCGCCGTAGGTGGGTTCGCGGGTGATGCGGTCCAGGCTGTTGTAGGTTTGCGTGTTGTTCTCGCGGCACAGCTGTTCCTCGCCCTTGCGGCACTGGTCGCACTGCTGGCAGGAGTCGACCATGCAGCCCACCGCCACGGCGTCACCGACCTTGTAGCGGGTGACCTGGCTGCCAACCTCGGTCACGCGCCCGACGATCTCGTGGCCGGGCACGATCGGGTAGCGGCTGAAACCCCAGTCGTCGCGGGCCTGGTGCAGGTCGGAGTGGCATACGCCGCAGTACAAGATCTGCATCGCCACGTCGTTGGGGCGCAGGGCGCGGCGTTCGAACTTGAAGGGTGCCAGCGGTGCTTCGCGGTGCTGCGCTGCATAGCCAATGGTGTACATGTTCACCTCTCGTCACGCTCGGGAATGGGGACCAGGGTTTCAATATAGCCAGCATGGCGGGCTTCGGTGGGCGGGTAGGGATATTGGCGGGAACTCTTGGCCTGGGGGGCCTATCCTAATGAATGTAGGTTCCCCCCATCACGGAGGCATCGTCATGCGCCGTTTACTGCTGGTTTCTTCCCTTGTGCTCTGCCTGCCTTTGGGCACGGCCCTGGCCCGTGTGGATGGTCGCGATGTCGCCACCTCCGCCGGGGTTTCCGCCTCGTTGTACTCGACCTTCAAGGACGACAAGCTGGTGATTCCGGCGCGCGATGATGCTTCGACGTTCATCGCCAGCGGCGGCGAAATTCGCGGTGTGTACCTGGAGTCGATGCTGCAGCGTATCCGTCAGCAGAACCCTGGGTTGCAGGCCAGTGACGAAGACCTGGCCAAGGCGATACTGACCCAGGATGAGCTGGGGGCGGGGCAGTAAGGCGCCGCAGGCAAGGTGAGCCCATCGCGGGTCAAGCCCGCTCCCACAGGGATCTTCATGGCCTTTGTGGGAGCGGGCTTGACCCGCGATGGGCACGCCGCGATCTATCAGACTGAAGCCGGATCAACCTTGCCAGGGTCGATGCCCAGCGCTTCGATCGCGCCGGCCACCACCTCGCGCTCGATCACCCCGTCCGCCGCCAGCGCATTCAGCGCCGCCAGCACGATGAACTGGCGGTCCACCTCGAAATGCCGGCGCAGCGCCTCGCGTGTGTCCGACTGGCCGAAGCCGTCGGTGCCCAACGCCACGAAACGCCTCCCGCTCACCCACGGCCGGATCTGGTCGGCATGGATCTTCATGTAGTCCGTGGCCACCACCACCGGCCCCGCATGCCCCTGCAGCAGCGTTTCGATGTATGGCGTCTTCGGCGCCTGCAGCGGGTGCAGCAGGTTCCAGCGCTCCACCGCCTGCGCCTCGCGCCGCACCTCGGTCAGGCTGGTGGCGCTCCACACCTCGCTGCTGACGCCGAAATCACGCTGCAGAATCTCCGCCGCCGCCAGCACCTCATTCAGAATCGAACCGCTGCCCATCAACTGCACATGCCGCTCGCCCTGCGGCGGTTTTTCCACCGGCAGGCGGTACAGTCCCTTGAGAATGCCTTGCTCGGCGCCTTCGGGCATGGCGGGGTGGGCGTAGTTCTCGTTGAGCACGGTGATGTAGTAGTACACGTCCTCCTGCTCGGCATACATGCGGCGCATGCCGTCCTGGATGATTACCGCCAGTTCGTAGGCATAGGTGGGGTCGTAGGAGACGCAGCAGGGCACGGTGGCCGACATCACGTGGCTGTGCCCGTCGTCATGCTGCAAGCCTTCGCCCATCAACGTGGTACGCCCGCTGGTGGCGCCCAGCAGAAACCCCCGTGCGCGCGCATCGCCCGCCGCCCACAGCAGGTCGCCCACTCGCTGGAAGCCGAACATCGAATAGAAGATGTAGAACGGCAGGGTCATCACGCCATGGTTGGCGTAGGCGGTGCTGGCGGCAATCCACGACGAGGTGGCGCCGGACTCGTTGAGCCCTTCCTGCATGATCTGGCCGTCGGTGCTCTCCTTGTAGTAGCTGAGCGTGCCGGCATCCTGCGGCGTGTACAGCTGGCCCACATGGGAGTGGATGCCGATCTGGCGGAACAGCCCCTCCATGCCGAAGGTGCGTGATTCGTCGGGCACGATCGGTACGACGAGGCGGCCGACCTGCGGGTCCTTGAGCAGGGTGCCGAGAATGCGCACGAACGCCATGGTGGTGGAGATGGCACGGTCACCGGTGCCCTTGAGCTGGCTGTCGAAGGCCTCCAGGGCCGGCACCTGCAACGGCTCGACCCTGGCCTGGCGCGCCGGCACATGCCCGCCCAGGCGATCACGGGCCACCTGCAGGTAGCGCGCATCGGCGCTGTCGGGGGCGGGCTTGAGGTAGGGGATCTCGCCGAGGCGCTCATCACTCAGGTCCAGGCCGAAGCGGTCGCGGAAGGCCTTGACCGCCTCGTCGCCCATCTTCTTCAACTGGTGGTTGATGTTCTGGCCTTCGCCGGCTTCGCCCATGCCGAAGCCCTTGACGGTCTTGGCCAGGATCACCGTTGGCCGCCCCGTGTGACGCACGGCCGCCGCGTAGGCGTTGTACACCTTGACCGGGTCGTGCCCGCCGCGAGCCAGCTTCCAGATGTCGTCATCGCTCAGGTCGCTGACCATCGCCAGCAGTTCCGGGTACTTGCCGAAGAAGTGCTCGCGCACGTAGGCGCCGTTCTGCGACTTGTAGGTCTGATACTCGCCGTCCACGCACTCCATCATGCGCTGGCGCAGGATGCCGCTGCTATCCCTGGCCAGCAGCGCATCCCAGCCGCTGCCCCACACCACCTTGATCACGTTCCAGCCGGCAGCACGGTACAGGCTCTCGAACTCCTGGATCACCTTGGCGTTGCCACGTACCGGGCCGTCCAGGCGCTGCAGGTTGCAGTTGACCACGAAGATCAGGTTGTCGAGTTTTTCGCGCCCGGCCAGCGAGATGGCCGCCAGCGACTCGGGCTGATCCATTTCGCCGTCACCGAGAAACGCCCACACCTTGCGGCCCTGGCGTGGGGTGAGGTCGCGGTCTTCGAGGTAGCGCATGAAGCGCGCCTGGTAGGCCGCGGTGATCGGCCCCAGGCCCATGGACACGGTGGGAAACTGCCAGAACTCGGGCATCAGCCGCGGGTGCGGGTAGGACGACACGCCATCGCGGTCGGTCTCGCGGCGAAAGTTGTCCAGCTGCGCCTCGCTCAGGCGCCCTTCGAGGTAGGCCCGGCCATAGATACCCGGCGCCGAGTGGCCCTGGATGTACACCATGTCGCCGGCAAACTGCGCGGTGCGCCCGCGAAAGAAATGATCGAAGCCCACGTCATACAGCACCGCCGCCGAGGCGTAGGTGGCGATATGCCCGCCCACCCCCGAATGCTTGCCGGCGCGCAGCACCATGGCCAGTGCGTTCCAGCGGATATAGGCATTCAGGCGCTGCTCGGTGGCCAGGTCGCCGGGGTAGGGCAGTTCGCGCTCGGGGCCGATGGTGTTGACGTAGGGGGTGTTGACGCGGCCACGAAAGTCGCCGTGCAGCGACACGTCCAGGTCCAGCATCTGGTCGATCAGGAAGTGCGCACGCGAGCGCCCCTCCACCTCGACAACGGTGGCCAGGGACTCAAGCCATTCCTGGGTCTGCTCGGGATCTGGGTCGTTCAACAGAGTGGGCTGCTGTTGCATCGGTAATCCTCCTGCGGGGTTGTGGCGGGCAGTGCCGGCAGGCCTGCCGGGTAGTAGTTGCATTTGCAATTGATTCTAGGTGTGCGCCCCGTATGATTGCAAATGCAATAACTTTGATCCGAGGAACCCTCATGGCTGCACCCACCGCTGACCTCTGGTTCAGCTTCATTCGCGCCCACCGCAACCTGATTCGCGAAATCGAACGCCGCCTGGCCGACCAGGGCCTGCCCGTGTACGCCTGGTATGACGCGCTGTGGGGCATCGAGAGCGGCCCAGATGGCTGCCGGCGCATGCACGAGCTGGCCGATGTGATGGCCATCGAGCGTTACAACCTGACCCGACTGGTCGACCGTCTGGAGGCCGAAGGGCATGTGGTGCGCAAGAAGGTCGCGGGCGACGGGCGCGGCGCCCTGGCGTGCATCACCGACAGCGGCAAGGCGCTGCGCAAGCGCATGTGGGCGGTGTACAAGCAGGCAGTGGACGAGCTGTTTCTGAGCCAGTTCACGCCCGAGCAACAGGCGCTGTTCGCCCAGGCGCTGGAACAGTCGAGCTTCAAGGCCCGGGCGTCATTCGCCTAGGCCCAGCCGGGCCTGTGCGGCGGGTAGCGCCTGGGTGTCGAACAGGCCCTGGCCGGCCAGTGCCTGCAACGCGCTGAAGGCTATCCAGCGCCGATCCAGGCAGTTGCCCGGCGCCAGGCTGTCGGCGCCCAGTGCGGTGAAGGGCGCCGTGACATGCGGGGCAAGCTGGTCGGCGATGTGCTGGGCATAGCCGGTCACGGCGATCACCGGCGTGCTGGCCGACATCAGGCAGTACTGCAGGTAGCTCTTGCGTGGCGCGGCCTCGGGGTGCAGGCGGTTCCAGCGCGCGGCATCGTCGCTGTCACGGGCCAGGCGCGTGTAGCTGGGGCAACTCCACAACTGGCTGGCGATGCCCCAGTGCGTGTCGAGCAGCACCGCGGCGGCGCGTACCTCCCGGAGCATGGCGCCGGCGCCCAGCAGGCGTACCTGGGGGCGGGCAGCGCTGGTGGGCTGCAACGGGTACATGCCCAGGAATGCATCGCTGCAATCGTCGTGTGCCGGTTCATCGGCTGCCGGCGGCTGGTCGTGCAGGGTCATGTAGTAGAAGCCGTGGCGCCCCTGTACGTACAGCTCGTCCAGCGCCGCCAGCAGGATGGCCTGGGCCTCGGCAGCGCTGGCGGGGTCGTACGGGCGGCACTGGGCGTTGGCCGACAGCCACAACGGCAGCCACGGGTGCGCGCCCTTGGGCCAGCGCGAGGCGGCCGATTCCAGGTCGTTGAACACGATGCCGCGGTGGCCGATCTGCTCGGCCAGCATCGACACGCGGGCCGAGCTCGGCGACTGGGTGAGGTAGATCAGCGGGCGTTCGCGGCTGGGCGCCTGCTGGCGAAACCAGATGCCCCAGGGGCTGACCACCTCGCTCGCGCTGTCGGCGCGATCATTGATCACCCACAGGTTGCCCGCCACGGCCGGGTCGTGCTCGATGCGGTGCACGGTCTGCAAAATCTGCAACAGTGGCGAGTGCGACGCTGCGCCGGTCGACGGCAGGCCGGCCTCGATGCTGCGAATGCAGGCGTGGGCGGCCAGTCGGGCAGGGGGGATGGCAGGCAGTGAATCCACGGGGCAGCTCCATGATCGGTCCTTGGCAGAAGCGCAAGGGATACTGCAATCTGATTGCAAATGCAATCAGATGCTGTCGGCACGATCAGGGCGCTGCGCTTTCAGGTATGGGGCACCGCGGCGGGTGCTGCGTTGCCGGCGTACTGGGGCTTGAGGTGGCCTTGTTCGTCCAGCAGGTAGGCGTCCATGATTTCCCGGACCACCGGCCCGGCCACGCGCCCACCGGCCTCGCCGTTCTCGATCATCACCGCGATGGCGATGCTCGGGTGGTCGGCGGGGGCAAAGCCCACGAACAACGCGTTGTCGCGGTGGCGCTCCAGGGTCTTGTCGCGGTTGTAGCGTTCCCCCTGCTTGATCGCCACCACCTGCGCGGTGCCGCTCTTGCCGGCGATGCGGTACTGCGCCCCGGCAGCGGCGGCGCGGGCGATGCCGCGCGGGGCGTGCATGACCATCTGCATGCCCTGGTTGACCTGGTCCCAGGCGTGGCGGTCATGCAGCACGATGTCGGGCATGGGGTTGGGGTCTACCGGCGGCTCGTCGCCGATGCTCATGGCCAGGTGCGGGCGGTGCCACACGCCCTTGCTGGCCAGCAGGCTGGTGGCCTGCGCCAGTTGCAGCGGGGTGACCTGCATGTAGCCCTGGCCGATGCCCAGGATCAGGGTTTCGCCGGGGTACCAGGCCTGGCGCCGGTTGGCGCGCTTCCAGGCGGGTGAGGGCATCAGGCCGGGTGACTCTTCGAACATGTCCAGCGAGACCTTCTGGCCCAGGCCGAATTCGCTCATGTAGTCGTGCAGGCGCTCGACCCCCAGCTTGTGCGCCAGGTCGTAGAAGTAGGTGTCGTTGGAACGCATGATGGCGCTGTACATGTCCACCCAGCCGTCGCCGCTGCGGTTCCAGTTGCGGTACTTGTGGTCGTAGTTGGGCAGCTCGTAGTAGCCGGGGTCGAACACCCGGCTGGCCGGGGTGATCACGCCGCTGTCGAGGCCGGCGATGGCCACCTCGGGCTTGATCGTCGAGCCCGGGGCGTACAGGCCGCGCAGCACGCGGTTGAACAGCGGCCGGTCGATGGAATCGCGCAGCTCGGCGTACTGCCTGAAGCTGATGCCCTTGACGAACAGGTTGGGATCGAAGCTGGGGTTGCTGACCATCGCCAGCACCTCGCCGGTGGCCGGGTCCAGCGCCACCACCGAACCACGGCGATCGCCCAGGGCCTTTTCGGCGGCCAGCTGCAGGTGCGCGTCCAGGCTCAGGGTGATGTTCTTGCCGGGCACCGGGTCGTGGTGGCGCAGCACGCGCATGATGCGGCCCTGGGCGTTGGTCTCGACCTCTTCGTAGCCCACCTGGCCGTGCAGCTGGGCCTCGTAGAAGTGCTCGATGCCGGTCTTGCCGATGGACTGGGTGCCACGGTACTCGGTGGCATCGAGGTTCTTGGCTTCTTTCTCGTTGATGCGCCCCACGTAGCCCACCGAGTGGGCAAAGTGCGCGCCCATGGGGTATTCACGAATGAACTGCGGCTCCACGTCCAGCCCCGGCAGACGGAACTGGTTGACCGCGATCAGGGCGATCTGCTCTTCGCTCAGGCCGAACATCAGCGTCACCGGCTCGAACGGCTTGCGGCCACGGCGCAGGTCCTTCTCGAAGCCCTGGCGGTCCTCCTCGCCCAGGCCCAGGATCTGCACCAGGCTGTCGAGCACCCTGGGCGTGTCGCCAGCACGCTCGCGGGTCATGGTGAGGTTGAAGCTGGGCTTGTTGTCGGCCAGCACCTCGCCGTTGCGGTCGTAGATCAGCCCGCGCTCGGGGGCGATGGGCAGCACGTGCACGCGGTTGTTCTGCGACACGGCGGCATGGTAGTCGTGCTGCACCACCTGCAGCACGTACAGCCGCCCCACCAGCACCGCCACCAGCACCAGTACCAGCAGCGCACACGCGATCAGCCTGCGGTTGACCAGGTGCGTTTCTTTCTCGTGGTCCTTGAGGGGGATAGGCTGGGGCATGTGCAGGCTCTTGCGGAAAACGGATACACCACCGGCCTGGGAGCAGGCAGTGAACGGGCGCGATGGCGTGAATGAACGGCGATCCTACGCAAGCTGCTGCGGTGCCTCAAGGCCGGTTGTCCGCAGGCGGGCGAGGGTGCGCCGAGGTTCCCCGGTTAGCGGGGTGCAGCGTTCATGAAGATTTTTTCATGAAGGCCGCAGCGGCCCGGTCGACAGGCTGCGCTTGCATGCGTGGCGATCTGCGAATACTGTATGGATAATCAGTATCGAGGTGGACCCCATGCAGCTCATCGCCAAGCTCGGCATCCTGGCCGATGCCGCCAAGTACGACGCCTCGTGCGCCAGCAGCGGCGCCCCCAAGCGCAGCTCGCGCGGTCGCGACGGCCTGGGCGCCACCGATGGCATGGGCATCTGCCACAGCTACACCCCCGACGGGCGCTGCGTGTCGCTGCTCAAGGTGCTGCTGACCAACTTCTGCCTGTACGACTGCCAGTACTGCGTCAACCGCCGCTCCAGCAACGTGCCGCGGGCACGCTTCACGCCTGAGGAGGTGGTGCGCCTGACCCTGGATTTCTACCGGCGCAACTGCATCAGCGGGCTGTTCCTCAGCTCGGGCATCATCCGCTCCGCCGACTACACCATGGAACAGTTGATTCGCGTGGCGCAGCTGCTGCGCGAAGAGCACAACTTTCGCGGCTACATCCACCTCAAGACCATCCCCGACGCCGACCCGCTGCTGATCGAGCAGGCCGGGCGGCTGGCCGACCGCCTCAGCGTGAACATCGAGCTGCCCACCGAAGCCAGCCTGCAGCGCCTGGCGCCGGAGAAGCAGGTGCGTACCATTCGCCAGGCCATGGGCACCATCCACCACGGCCAGCAGGCGGTGGCCGGTGAAGTCAACGCACCGCGCTTCACCCCTGCCGGGCAGAGCACCCAGATGATCGTGGGCGCCGATGCCACCGACGACCACACCATCCTGGGCAATGCCGAATCGCTGTACCAGGGTTATGGCCTGCGGCGTGTGTATTACTCGGCGTTCAGCCCGATCCCCGACAGCCCCACCAGCGTACCCCTGGCCGCGCCGCCGCTGCTGCGCGAGCACCGCCTGTACCAGGCGGACTTTCTCATGCGCGGCTATGGCTACAAGGCCGGCGAACTGCTGGGCGGCGCGGGCAACCTGGCGCTGGACATCGACCCCAAGCTGGCCTGGGCCCTGGCCAACCGCGAGGTGTTTCCGCTGGATGTGAACCGCGCCGAACCGGCGCTGCTGGCGCGCATTCCCGGCATCGGGCTGCGCAGCGTGCAACGCCTGGTGGCGCTGCGCCGTGAACGGCGCATTCGCTATGACGACCTGATCCAGCTGCGCTGCGTGCTGGACAAGGCGCGCCCGTTCATCGTCACCAGCGACTACCGCCCGCCCCAGTCGGAAACCCGCAGCGGCCTGCTGCGCGAACGCCTGCGCGAGCCGCAGGCACCGGTGCAGATGGGGTTGTGGGGATGATCGCGCTGGACTGCGACGAGCACTTCGACACCTGGCGCGACCAGGCCCGCGTGCTGCTGGGCCACGGCATCGACCCCACCGAGGTGGTGTGGGCGCACGGCCCGGTGCACGATCTGCTGGCGGTGCCGGCGGTATTGCCGCAGGGCCCCGGGCCGTTTCGCACACGGGTGCCGGCCGCCTTGCTGGATCAACTTGAGCAGGCCGCCCGCTACCGTGGCGAGCAGCGCTGGAACCTGCTGTATGAAGTGCTGTGGCGCGTGGCCCATGGCGACCGCACCGCCATGCTGGCGGGCGACCGGCTGGGCAGCGAGCTGCAGCGGCGCATCAAGCAGGTCAGCCGCGAGGCCCATCACCTGCATGCCTTCGTGCGCTTCGTGCCATTGCCGGCGGCACTGGCCGAGCAACTGCAACTGGACCTGGTGGCCTTCCATGAACCGGCCCACGACATTCTGCAAAGCGCCAGCGGCCACTTTGCCGACCGGCTGGGCCGCCAGCGCTGGCTGATCGCGACGCCACGCGATGGCATCCGTTTCGATGGCAGCACCCTGGACTACCGACGGCACTGCCCCGAGCAATGGCGCCAGTGGGCCTGCCACGCCGACGACCCTGGCGCCGAGCTGTGGCGCACCTATTACCGGCACACCTTCAACCCGGCACGGGTCAACCCCGATGCCATGCGCCAGCACATGCCGGGGCGCTTCTGGCGTCATTTGCCCGAAGGCCCGCTGATCGCGCGGCTGGTGGGCCAGGCGCGCCAGGGCAAGCAGCGCGACGGCCAGGCGCAGGAGGTGGGGCAGCAGGGCGGCAAGCGCATCGGGCGCGGGGAATCGCCAACGCGCTGAGGGCCGCCTTTCCATGTGCCACCCTGGCTGTGTATGATCGGCGCGGGCCGATGCTGCCCGCCGCTCGCTCCCGTTGGGAAAGGTGAAAGCATTGCAGTTACCCCTGACGCGATCATTCTCTTGAACGTCGAGGCCTGGCAACGCGAGCCCCACACTGCCTCGGCACCAGGAGCACATGATGATCTCGATCGAACAGGCCAAACAGATGGCCAAGCGTCTGCGTACCGCCCTGCAGGCGCAGAACCCGCCGCTGACCCACTCCGGCGCACTGGAGCTGGTGGCGCAGCAGTTGGGCTACAAGGACTGGAACACCGCCTCGGCCCTGCTTGCCCCCGCCACCCCTGCAAGCGAAGTGAGCTTCGACAAGCCTATCCCCATCCTGCGCATGTTCGACGAAGCCAAGGCGCGCGAGTTCTACCTCGACTTCCTGGGCTTCAGCGTGGAGTTCGAACACCGCTTCGAAGCCGACCTACCGCTGTACCTGGGCATCGTACGCAATGGGCTGCAACTGCACCTGTCCGAGCACCACGGCGACGCGAGCCCTGGCTCGACGGTGTTCATCCCCATGCACAACATCGAGCAATTGCGCGACGAGCTGCTTGCCAAGCGCTACGGCTATGGCCGCCCGGACATCGTCGAGCAGGGCTGGGGCAAGGTGCTTGAGGTGTACGACCCGTTCGGCAATCGCATTCGCTTCTGCCAGGGCTGAGCGGCCTTTCCCCCCAGGCTGAAGATGCGCCGTTTGTTCAAGCGGAGCAGGCTGCGGCTACACGAAACTCCAGGCTCTGACCTGCCTGGAGTTTCACGATGCGAACCCTGTACGCCCCTGTATTTTTCCTTGGATTCATCGGCTCGGCCGTGTGGCTGCTGGACGAGGGCGCAAGCCTTGGCTGGTTGCCGGTTCTGCTGTTGCTGGCGATTGGCGTGTCGCTGCTGTGCGAGCGGCTGTGGCCCTATCGCGAGCGTTGGAATGTAAGCCAGGGCGATGGCACCCGGGACGTGATTCACGCGGGGGTGAACGAGGCGCTCAACGTGGCCGGCATTGCCGCCATCCCCCTGATTGCCCTGGTGCTGCCCGATACCGGCCTGTGGCCGAGCGACTGGCCGCTGGCGCTGCAGCTGTTGCTGGCGTTGCCGGTGGCAGACCTGGGCATCACCCTGGTGCATTACGCCAGCCACCGCCTGCCGTTGCTGTGGCGCCTGCACGCCGTGCATCACAGCGTGACCCGAATGTACGGCTTCAACGGGCTGATGAAGCACCCGCTGCACCAGATGCTCGAAGCGCTGGGCGGCACCTTGCCCTTGCTGCTGTGCGGGTTGCCGCTGGATGTGGCGGCCTTGCTGGCGTTCAGCATATCCATCCAGCTGCTGTTGCAGCACAGTAACGTCGACATGCGCATCGGCTGGCTGCGCCATGTGTTTGCCTGGGCGCCGGTGCACCGGCTGCATCACCTCAAGTACGGCACCACGGGGGATGTGAACTTCGCGCTGTTCTTCAGCGTTTGGGACCGCCTGCTGGGTACCGCCTTGCACCTGCCGCACTATCACCTGGCGGACGACGACCTGGGTATCGGCGACTTTCCGGACTACCCGGTGGGCTACGGCGCGCAGTTGCGCCAACCCTTTCGCCGCGACCAGCCCGAGCATCCACCTGCCGTACTGCCCGATGCCCTGAGCCGTGCGCTAGTCCAGCAGCCTTAGGCGCAGGTGGCGCAGGGTACGGTCGGCACGGATGCCGAACTGCTGGCGCACGCTGCGTGACAGGTGGGCCGAGTCGGCAAAGCCTGCGCAGGTGGCTGCCTCGGTCAGGCTGCTACCGCCCAGTGCCAGCTGCAAGGCCACGCGCAGGCGTTGCCACAACACCAGGCGGCGCACCGACAGCCCCAGTTGACCGCTGAACAGGCGCTCCAGCTGGCTGAGCGACAGCGCCGCCTCACTGGCCAGCTGCGCGGCGGGCAGGGTGTTTTCATCCAGTGCACGTACCCGTTGCAAGGCGGTGGCCAGGCGCGGATGCAAAGGGCGCCGGGGCAGGGCGCGCAAGCGTTGGTTCAGGCCCTCCAGGTCTGCGCCGGCGTCTTCGCAGAGCTGGCGCAGCACCGGCAGTTCGAAAGCCAATGGCTCGGCAAACAGCGTGATCGCCGGTTGCTCGCTGAGAATCGCATGCGGCTGCCCGGAGGCAATGAGCAGCAGCGGCCCGCACTCGACCTGGCCCTGGATCGACGCCTGCACCGGGGCAGCGCAGGCGATCAGTACCTGGTGGGCATAGTGGGCGTGGGCCTGGGTTTGCCCGACCTGCCCGGCCACCAGGCAGTAGTCGGTGGCCAGCCACAGGTCGCCTTGCCAGGGTTCGTTGGGTGCGCGGTGGATAGTGGTGCTCCTGAGTGAGGGTGAAGGCGGGCGGCGAGGTTACAACGGCAAGGGCCGGTCCTGCACCACGCGCTTCATCACCAGGGTGGAGGTGAGCCGCTGCACGTTGGGCAGCGACGACAGGCTTTCATCATAGAGCCGCTGGAAGGCCGGCAGGTCCTGGGTGATCACGTGCAGCAGGTAGTCCGGCTCGCCGAACAGGCGCTGCGCATCCACCACCTGTGGCAACGTCACCAGCGCGTTCTCGAACGCCTCGACCGCCGTGCGATCGCCCTCGCGAAGGGTGACGAAGACCATGGCGGAAAAGGTCAGGCCCAGGGCAATGGGGTCCAGTTTCGCCCGATAGCCCAGCAGCACCCCCGATTCTTCCAGGGCACGCACCCGTCGGTGGCAGGGGGAGAGGCTCAACCCCACCCGCTCGGCCAGTTCGGTGATCGAAAGGCGCCCGTCTTTTTGCAGTTCGGCAAGAATGTTCCGGTCGATGCGGTCCATCTGGAAGGATCTTCCCCTATTGGCCTATGTCGCGATTATCTTCGAAAGAAAATTCTAGCAAGATTTCATTATTGTTCCCTGCACCAATTTGCTTGTGGAGCAGGACGATGCAGCCAACCGTGGATCAACCCCTGGCGTGGGTAGCGCCATGACCCTGAGTGTTTTCGTGGCGTTCTGGGCGGTGTCGATGTTGTTCATCATCACGCCGGGTGCGGACTGGGCCTATGCGATATCGGCCGGGCTGAAGGGGCGGGTGGTATTGCCCGCCGTGGCCGGGCTGTTGTCGGGGCATCTGATCGCGACACTGATCGTCGCCGCCGGGGTGGGCACGCTGGTGGCGGGGCATCCGTTTGCGCTGTCGGTGCTGACGGTGGCCGGGGCCGGGTACCTGCTATGGTTGGGCATCGGCATGCTGCGCCACCCGACTGTGCCCCAGGCGGACCAGGTGCAGGTAGCCGGTGCGTGGCAGCGCTGGGCGGTGAAGGGCCTGTGTGTGAGCGGCCTGAACCCCAAGGTGTTCCTGCTGTTTCTGGCATTGCTGCCACAGTTCACCGACGCCACGGCGCCGTGGCCGGTACCGCTGCAGATCGTGGCGCTGGGGCTGGTGCATGCGCTCAGCTGCGGGGTGATCTACCTGCTGGTGGGCTTTGGATCGCAGGCCGTGCTGGGCGCGCGGCCTGCGGCGGCGCTGTGGGTCAGCCGGGTGTCGGGGGCGGCGATGGTCATCATCGCGCTGGTGCTGCTGGGCGGGCAGCTACCCAGGTAGGCAGAATGTACGCGGCAATCGAACAGGGGGAGTGCCATGAAGAGCTTGAGAGCACGGGCCGTACAGGGCCTGGAGGTGGGGGCGCAACTGAGCGTGAGCCGGTGCTTCACCGATGAGGACATCCGCTGCTTTGCGCAGCTTTCGCGGGACTACAACCCCGTGCACTACGATGCCGCCTCGGCCGAACTGCGCAGGTTCAGGTCGATCATTTCCCATGGCCTGCTGACGGCCAGCCTGGTGACCGAGATCGGCGGGCAGATCGGCTGGCTGGCGACCAGCATGAGCTTCGAGTTCAAGCGGCCGGTGTATGCCGGCGATGCAATCACCTGCCACTGGCTGATCGTGGACAAGGACGAGCGCGGGCATGGGCGGGCGCAGTTGAGCATCGTCAACGCGCAGGGCGAAACCGTGCTGGAAGGCATGACCACCGGGGTGTTGCCGAACGCAGCGGCGCGTGAACGCATGGCGCAGCTGTTGGCCGAGGGCGACCCCGGCAACCTGGCTGCGGCAGGTGCCTAAGGCGCCGGCACGCGGCAGGGTTCAATTGCGAAAGTACAGCTCGTCCAGCTGGCGCCGACGGATCGCCACATACTGCTCCCACACCTTGGGGAACTCCGCCTCGCGGATGAACGGGAAGGTGAGGTACACGAATCGCCCCTTCACCTGAATGTACTGGCGTGCACGCTGGAAGGCCGGCTGCTCGGTCAATGCGATGCTCTCGTCGTAGCCGTCGTGATAGTGACGAATATCCACCCGGTGCGGGGCAAGCATGCCGCGGGCAAAGTCGATCACCCAGCCGGTGCCCACCGAGGTGCTCAGGTAACCGTAGACGCCGTCCTCCGACAGCTGCAGGCACGCCTTGGCCTGCGTGCCGTCGTCATCGTTCACCAGCACGATCTGGTCATTGAAGTACTGGATGGATTGCCCCTGCGGCCCGTGCAGCACCAGGTTCCAGCCTTCGGCATCCATGCGGAACTCGCCCTGGTTGGCAAACTCGGCGATCCATCCGTTTGACAGCTCGATTCTGTGGTTGGTCATGGGGGTGGGGGTCCTGAGGGATAGGGCAGGCAGTTGCTTCAGCTGTGCTCGATCAGCATGACAGCAACGGTATCGGGCTCCAAGGCTTCGAACACATGGGGCTGGTTGGCCGGGTAGCGCAGGTAGTCGCCGGCATGCAACAGCACCGGTGCACTGGCCGGGCCTGCGCTGGCGGCCCCCTGGCACACGAATACATGCTCGAAAGTGCCCGCCGGGTGCGCCTGGGAATGGTGCGGCTGCCCGGGCTGGGCATGCACGCGGTACAGGTCCCGGCGTATGCCGGGCGGGCAGTCGGCGAGCAGGGTCGCCGCGTAGTCGGCGTCGTCGGCCTTGAGCGCCGCACCTTCGCCTGCGCGAATCACCGTGACCGTCTGCGCCGGCTGCTCGAAGAACCGCGTGACCTGAATGCCCAGTGCCGTGGCCAGCGCCCACAGGGTCTCGATGCTGGGGTTGCCAAGGCCGGACTCCAGCTGCGACAGCGTGGATTTGGCCACGCCGGCGCGGCGCGCCAGATCGCTGACGGACATCCCCGACTGCAAGCGCTCGCGCCTGATGGCCTGGGCCAGAATCATGATCGGCGCATCGTTCGATATAATGGTCATTTGTTCGTTATAAATTGACTGGGAGAGAGGGCGGCGGACATTATGGCACCCACTCGTTCGTTTTGATGGATTTTGTTCGATGACACAGCCTTCTGTTTTTACCTCGACGGGACACCGCGCGCCATGAATGCACGTTCACGCGGCACCCTCGAAATGGTCACCGCCATGTGCATTTCTGGCACTGTCGGCTGGTTCGTGGTGCAGTCGGGCCAGTCGCCTTCGTCGATGGTGTTCTGGCGCTGCCTGTTCGGCGCCGCCGTGATGGCCCTGGCGTGCTGGGCGCTGGGGGTGTTTGGCACGCTGCGCCCGACCCGCGCGCAGTGGGGGTGGATGCTGCTGGGTGGCGTTGCGCTGGCCTGCAACTGGCTGCTGCTGTTCAGCGCCTACAGCCAGGCCTCCATCGCGGTGGCCACGGTGGTCTACCACACGCAACCCTTCATGCTGGTGGGGCTGGGCGTGCTGCTGTTCGGCGAGCGGATTTCGGCCAGTGGTGCCGGCTGGTTGGGCCTGGCGTTTGTCGGCATGCTGCTGATTGTGACGGCCAAGACGGGGGCGGCCGGGGAAAACTACCTGATAGGTGTGATGCTCGCGCTGGCGTCGGCCTTGCTGTACGCGATTGCGGCGATCATCGCCAAGCGCCTGCAGGGCGTGCCGCCGCACCTGATCGTGCTGGTGCAACTGCTGGTGGGCGCGGCCATGCTCTGGCCCTGGGCGCAGGTGCCGGACATGACCGCACAGCCCCAGGCCTGGGCCTACCTGCTGACCATTGGCGCGGTGCATACCGGGCTGATGTCGACCCTGCTGTACGGCGCCATCCAGAAACTGCCCACGGCGCTGATCGGCGCCCTGTCGTTTCTGTACCCGGCGGTGGCCATCCTGGTCGACTGGCTGGCCTTCGATCACCCCCTCAGCGCGCTGCAGGCAGCCGGGGCGCTGGCCATATTGCTGGCGGCGGCCGGCATGAACCTGGGCTGGCGCCTGGGCCCAAAGCCGGCCCTGAATACCTGAGTTAGACCACCGCGTGCCCTGGGCCGCACTGGTCGAGCGTGGCCAGGTAAACACTGGGCGGGGCGCCCAATTGACGGTGGAACATGCTGGAAAAGGCGCTGGGGCTGTCGTAGCCCAGCTCCAGCGCGACCCGTGTGACCGAGGCGCCGGCCGCCAGGCGGGTGACGGCAGCCATCAGGCAGGCCTGCTGGCGCCAGGTGCCGAATGAAAGCCCGGTTTGCTGGCGGAACAGGCGGCTGAAGGTTCTTGCACTGCAATGCAGGGCACTTGCCCAGGACTCGGCGCTGGTGTCGATGCGGGGTTGGCGCAGGAAGTTGCGACATAGTTCGGCCAGCCGCGGGTCGTTTGGCAAGGGTGCGAACAGCGCCAGGCTCGGCGCGCTGCGCAGCTCGTGCAGTACCAACTGAATCAGATGCCCGTCGCGACCGCGTGTTTCATACAGTGCGGGTACGTGCGCCGTGGCCAGCAACAGGTGGTGGAGCAGGGGCGAGACCACCAGGGCCTGGCACTGCGAGGTATCACGCACCGGCTGCGCCGGCTCTATGTACAGGCTGCGGGTGCTCACCCCGCGCATCAGCACCTGGTGCGGCTTGCCGGCGGGTATCCACACCCCGCTACCGGGCGGAATCACCCAGCTGCCGTCCTGGGTTTGGACCTCCATCAGGCCACTCATGCCATACAGAAACTGTGCGCGCCGATGCACATGGGTGGGCAGCAGTGTGTCGGGCGGGTAGTCGGTACCGATGGCGAGCACCGGGCGGGCGACGGCGTCGACGCTGGCGAGCGGAATATTGAGCATGTGAAGCACCTTGGCCGGAACGCGAGGATTATTGGCCAATTCGCGAGGGCTGGCCACATGTCTGGCCGTTAACGTGTGGCTCCCCCCTTGTGTTGGAAGCGATGCATGTTCTGGTTTCTGCTGTGTGCGTTCGGTGTGGTAGCCGGTGTGACGACTGTGCTGTTCGGCTTTGGTGGCGGCTTTGTGGCGGTGCCGCTGCTGTTCACCCTTATCAGTGTGAGCCATGCGCCGGGGTCGGCCATCGGCGAGGCCGCGATGCATATCGCCGTGGCCACCTCCACGGCGGCGATGATCTTCGGCGCAGGCCTTTCGACCTTGCGCCATGCCCGTGCGCGCACCTTGCAGTGGCCTGTGGTGCGGCCGTTGCTGGGTTACGTTGCGCTGGGTGCAGTGCTGGGCGCATGGGCCGCCACGCAGGTGCAAGGGGCGTGGATACGCTGGCTGTTCATCGGCTACCTTGGCCTGACCATTCTTGATGCCGTGTTGCGCCCGGGGTTTACCGTGAGCACAAGCGATGGCATGCGCCCGCTGGGCCGTCGAGCCAGCGCCGTGATCGGTGTCGGCATGGGCGCCGTGGCCGCATTCCTGGGTGTAGGCGGCAGCGTGATGAGCGTGCCGCTGATGCGCAGGCGTGGGGCGAGCATGGCCGTGGCGACGGCGTCGGCCAACCCGCTGTCGCTGCCGATGGCGATTGCCGGTACTGCCGCCTACGCCGTGCTTGCGTGGCGCACCGAAGTGCTGGGGCCCTGGTTTGCCGGCTATATCGATGTGCGTGCCCTGGCCGTGCTGGTGCTGGGCTCGTGGTGCGGCATTCGCCTGGCCGCGCCGTGGATCGGGCGCATGCCCGACGCGCTGCATGTGAAGTGCTACCTGGCCCTGCTGGGGGTGGTGCTGGTGGTGATGGTGGTTGCCTGACTAGCCCAGCCAGACGCTCAGCAACACCGCAGCCAGCGCGACCAGTGCGGTGTTGAGGCACACCAGCGCAAAGCCGAAGCGCACCAGTTCGCCTTCTTCACTGGCGCTGGTTCTGGCCAGGCCCAGGATCAGCATCACGATCGACAGCGAGCCCAGCGCCGCATGCCCCGCCGCGCTGTTCTGCACCGCCGCGAGCAACAGGCGGCCGTGTTCGGGCAGCATGGCGATGGCGGGCATGAAGATCGCATTGCCGCCCACGTTCGAGCCGGTCATGTAGCCGGACAACCCGCCCAGCAGGGCGACCAGCAACGAGGCGGCGGCCGGTGCCAGGCCGGTCAGCAGCTGCATCAGGCCCGCCAGAAAGCCGGCCTTGACCATCAACTGCGACATGGCGAGAAAAAAGAAGATCGTCAGCAGGGGCCGCTTCGCCCGGGCCAGCAGTGCGGTGCCGATGCGGGTGCCCGGCACCGGCAGGGACGGTGCGCTTCGCGCGTGAAACCCCAGGCCCACCAGCACCAGGATCAGTGCCACGCCCGGCGAGGCGAGCGGCTTCCAGGTGACCTGCGCGCCCTGGACGACCCACAGGTTCTGCCAGCCGGTGATGGCCCACAGCGCCTTGAGTGCGACGATGCTGGTGATCAGCACCAGGTAAGGCCACGCCTGGCGCGGCCATTGTCGCGCCCCGCGTGTGCCGCCGTGGTTGTGCAGGCGCCACAGCCCGCTGGCCAGTACGACGGCTGCGCTCACCAGGCCCGCCGCCACGCCGGCTACCTCCGGCCCCAACCCGCGGCTGCTGCTATAGAGCACCCCCACGAATACCAGCCAGCCAGCGCCCAGCACCATCCATTCGCGCAAGGTGCGAACCTCGGCCAGGTACAGTGCCATCGCCCCGAGCGCGAGAAACACCGGTGCGCTGGTCAGTGCCGAGGTGGCTGCCAGCGCCGCAGCGTCCAGATGGGCCAGGGAAGCGCCGATCACCGATGCCAGGCCCAGCGTGCCCCACGGCATGATCGCCATGCCGGCCAACGCGATACGCAGCGCCACCCGGCGGTCGAACAGGCTGAGCAGCAGCGGCACGGTGGCGATCAACGACACGCCAAAGCCGGTCATTGCTTCGAGCAACGGGGCCAGCCCGAGCACGATGAACACCACCTGGTCGCCGCGCCCGAGCCCGAGCGAGCGTACCCACTGGCTGAATGCCAGGTTCACGCCCAGGCGCTCGATGAAGATCACGAAGGCCAGCCCCGGTACGATCACGAACGCGGTGCTGGCAAACAGCACGGCAGTGTCCTGAGCCGCCGCCACCAGGCTGCCCAGGCGCCACGTATCGGCAGCACCGACCAGCCACAGCACCATTACCAGTAGCGTACCGGCGATGGCGGCGTGCACGGGTGGGCGGCGCAGCACCACCAGCATCGCCGTGACCAGCAGCACGGGCGACAGATGAAACAGTGCGAGCATGCGAGCAATATCCTGTGTGAGTCCCGACCAGGGCTGCGGCTGCAGGCTGGGGCTCGATAATATTTCTCGCTGTCAGATAAAGGGGCGCGGATTTCTGGTAGTTTTCGAGAAAATTTCTCGCAGGGTTTCCATGTCCATTCACGATGTAGCGGCTGAGCCGCTGGACAAGTTCGACCGCGCCATTCTTGACCTGGTGCAGCGCGACAACACCGTGCCGCTACGGTTGGTGGCCGAGCAGGTCAACCTGTCCACCGCGGCGGTGCAACGGCGCATCAAGCGCATGGAGGAGCGGGGCGTCATCACCGCCAATGTCGCCGTCGTCGACCCTACTGCGGTGGGTCGGCCGATCACCATCATCGTGGAGGTGATGGCCGAGCGCACCAGCCTCGATGCGCTGGAGGCCATGAAGGCGCACTTTGCGGTGCCTGAAGTGCAGCAGTGCTACTACGTCACTGGCGAGGTGGATTTCGTGCTGGTGCTGACCGTGGCCAGCATGCAGGAGTACCAGGCGTTGGCGCGGCGGTTGTTTGCCGAGAACGCCAATGTCACCTGGTTCAAGACCATTGTGGCGCTGGACCGGGTGAAGGTCGGGTTGCAGGTGCCCAGCCTGTAGGAGCGGGCCTTGCCCCGCGATCTGGCGCGCAGTGCCAGCAGAACCTGCGATGCGACACCGCACACTTTCCAAGGTAACGATGTTGGTGCAGCATAGGCCCGCGTCGACAAAGGGACATGAGACTCGAATGAAGCTGATCGCTGCGCAAATCTCGGCCACCCCGGGCGATGTCGAAAAGAACCTCGCCCAACACATCGACGCTATCCACGCCGCCGCAAGCCAGGGAGCCGATGCGGTGGTCTTCCCCGAACTTTCGCTGACCGGCTACGAACCCGAACTGGCCGGTGCCCTGGCGATGGCGCCCACCGACAGCCGCCTCGATGCATTCCAGGCCTTGAGTGATCGCTACACCCTGCTCATCGCTGTGGGTGCGCCAACCCAGGGGAGGGAGGGCACCCAGATCAGCATGATCGCCTTCCAGCCAGGGCTGCCACGCGCGGTGTACTCCAAGCAGCTTCTGCACGCCGATGAACTGCCATTCTTCACGCCTGGTACCCAGCAGCAGGTGTTCCGCCAGGGCGGGCATGTTCTGGTGCCCGCGATCTGCTATGAATCCTTGCAACCCGCCCATGCAGACCAGGCCGCCGCGGCAGATGCCCAGGTGTACCTGGCCAGCGTGGCCAAGTCGCAGAAGGGCGTGGACCTGGCCTGCAACCATTACCCGGCAATGGCCCGCAAGCATGGCATGACCGTGATCATGGCCAACTGCGTAGGCCCCGCCGACAACTTCATCGGTGCAGGCCAGTCCGCGGTCTGGAACCCGAATGGCGAGCGCGTTTGCACTGCCGACGCCACCCGGCAAGCCCTGGTCGCATATGACACACGCACGGGAGAAGCGGGCACTGTCAGCCTGGCTTGAATCACCATCGCCACCCCAATTCGTCGACCTTCGGAAGCACTCATGCCCGCCTTGATTCCCCTTGACCCCGCAACACTCCCGGACATCGCCACGCTGCGCCAGCGCGCCAAGGCCCTGGCCATGCTCGATGCCATCGTCTCCCCCGAATGGGAGTACCGCTATTTCAGCTACAACGCGAGCTGGTTCGACGGTGAGGAAATGGCGTCGATGCGCAATGGCTCGGGCGATGAATGGTTTGTGCACTTCGGGCCGTTCGGCGCGGCCATCAAGGGGATTGCGCATGAATCCCCGTTAGCCGGCGACAGCCGTCTCGTCGAGGCCGTACAGCAACAAGTGCCGCCGGCCTTTGCCGCCTTTCTCAACGAAGCGGCCTTCAGCATGGACTGGCTGAGCTACTGCTACTGGAGAAGCCCTGACGACGCAGCCTGGCAGAAGGTGGCAGCGCCGAACGTCACAACGGACCACCTCGACGATGGCTCGGTGGAGTTTCTGGCGCTGTTGATCGAACCGGCCAGTGGCTACGTGGAGTTTGCCCAGTGGTACTACGAGCAGGCCGTGCCATTGGCGGCGGTGCAGCAACTCTACGACCACACCCCGTTGACCGCCGACCTGGTGGCCGCGCTCAACCCGCAACTGGACTTTGCCGAGGCGGTGGCCTCGGCTGTCGAAACGGGCTACCCCTGCGCCAGATAAGTGCTACCACCCCTGGGCCAGCGGCGCTGGCCCTTGCAAGGTGGGGAACAGCGGCAACACTTCTTCGGCCAATTCCTGAATGACCTCGTCAACCGGCCGCCGGGCCATCTGAATGCCCAGCGCCGCATGATTGACGCCCGCTGCCTTCCATTCGCCAAGCAACGCGATCAGCCCGTTGCGCCCGGTCTTGAGCACATACCCACCTTGCAACGGCGTGCGCGGGAAGTCGGGGTCTTCGTCCAGATCGATCCACTCGTTGGTCATGTGCGGGCGAAACCCGCCGTTGGGGATCTGCGAGCGCCACGCCCGAACCTTTTCTGCCAGGCGAAGCGGGCCCTGCGCCGTGTGGGTGGCGTCCGGGTAGGTCAGCCAGCCATCGGCCTGCTCACCCAGCCACTGCAGGGATTGACGCGACGACCCCGTCACGATCAGCGGAATGCGCCCGGTGACCGGTTGTGGCAGTAGCTGCGTGCCGTTCATCTGGCCCAGCGGCGAGCGGATGGTCGCAGGGCCCTGCGCCAGCAATTGCCGAAAGTAGTCCACGCTGTGGGCAAAGCGCTCACCGCGCTGGTCATGGGCCAGGCCGTAGGCGGGGAACTCCACGGCCCTGTCCCCCGACGCGATGCCCATCACCAACCGGCCGCCCGACAGGCGATCGAGGCTGGCGGCAGACTTGGCCAGGTCGATGGGGTGGCGCAAGGTGAAGATGGCGCTGCCGGTGACCAGCGCGATGTGCCGGGTATGGGCGGCCAGGTAGCCCAGGTACACGAAGGGGTCGAACACCTGGCCGGCATCGCCGAAGGCCGGGTCGAACAAGGGCACGTCGCGCACCCATACGGCAGCAAAGCCCAGGCGCTCGATCTCGCTCACATGCTGCGCCTGGGCGTGAAGCACCGCCATGTCGCCCTGGTAGAAGCGCAGTGGCAGAAAGATGCCCAGTGTCAGGTGATCGGCGGCGAACATGCGCCGGTAGCCGGGGTGGTGGGCGAAGGCTTCGGCGTTCGCGCCGCAGGTGACGACGGGTGCAGTGGGGTGGGTCATGGTGTTCATGCCTGTTCCTTGGTGTCGGGGGTCATGGGCCGGTGGCAGGGGCGGGCAGGCGAATGCCGCGTTGCACCGCAGGGCGCTGCTCTACCTGCGCCAGATGCTGATCGAGGGTGACGAAGGTGGCTTCGGTGAGGGTCCTGTAACGCTGGATGGCGGCAGGGTTGGGCACGCTGTCGAAGCATTCGAAGTGCACGCGCTGGCCCAGCAACGGCCCCATGCTGGCGCTGTGAAACATCAGCCAGGTGATGCATGCCCAGCGCTCGGGAGCGTCGTGGCCAAGCAACTGGCCGCTCTTGTCCGCCAGGTACAGCAGGATGGCGGCGGACTCGAACAGGGTGATGCCGGTGGCGCGGTCGATCAGCACCGGAATGCGACCGTGCGGGTTGAGCGCAAGAAACTCGGGCCGCTGGTGCTCGCCCTCATCGATGCGCACATGGCGCAGGCTGTAGGGCAGGCCCATTTCTTCCAGGGCGATGGTGATCTTGAAGCCGTTTGGCGAACTGTCGGTGTAGAGAATCAGATCAGGATCGGACACAGGGCACATACCTCAGGCAGACTAATGCTTGTTGCGTGGTGTGGGTGCCATGCTAGTGAGTGATTGCCTGGGACAAAAACGATTAGTCCTGCGCTTTGACGTTAGATTTTCTAAACCAAGGAATACGCCATGGGCGCCGTTCTACCCTTGCTGGCGCTGCGCGCCTTTACCGAAGCTGCACGGCTGTGCAGCCTCAAGGCGGCGGCCGAGCACATGGGCGTCACCCCCGGCGCCATCAGCCAGCAGATCCGCCAGCTGGAAGACCGCCTGGGCGTCACGCTGCTGGTGCGGGGGCGGCATGGGGTGCAGCTCAGCGATGCCGGCGCACGTCTTTTCCCCGGGTTGTCGCGGGGCTTTGGGCAGATCGAGAACGCGCTACTCGAACTTGAGTCGTTCACCCACGAGCAAACGCTTACCATCAGCACCGTGCCGTCGTTCGCGTCCACCTGGCTGGTGCCGCGCCTGGGTGACTTCAGTGCCCGGCATCCTGACATCGAAGTGCGGGTGGAGGCGTCGGCAAGGCTGGTGGATTTCCAGCGCGAGCGCATCGACATTGCGCTGCGCCATGGCCTGGGCCAGTACCCGGGGCTGGAGTCGATCCCGCTGATGGCGCCGGTGCTGCTACCGGTGGCCAGCCCTCGGCTGCTGGCCGAGGGGCCGCCGATCAACAGCCCGCAGGATTGCCTGAACTACCCGTTGCTGCACGACACCGAGCGAGCGGATTGGCCGCTGTGGCTGCAAGCGCATGGCGTGGAGGCTGACAGCCGTAGCCAGCGCGGTGCCAGTTACGATGAAGACCTGTTGCTGCTGCGCGCGGCGGCGAGCGGGCAGGGCATTGCCTTGGTGCAGGACAACCATGCCCAGGAAGATCTGCACAACGGCAGGCTGGTGGTGGCGCTGGACAGGCCGTGGCCGTCGCGATTTGCGTACTACCTGGTAACGCGCAAAGAGGCCTTGAAGCGGGCGCAGGTGCAGGCGTTCATCGAGTGGATAACGCAGCAGGCGGGCGCTGCGTGACAGGTGTGGCTCAGCTTTCGGCGGCGGGGGTCGGGGTTTCGGCGGCTTCTGCAGCCAGCTTCAGTCGGTCGGCCTTGCAGATGTATTTGGGTTTGCTTTTGGGGGCCAGCTTGGCGCTGGCCTTCTTGGCGTTGGCCTTGAGTATCTGCTTGATCTTCTTTTGGCGGTTCATGGTTCTGCTGGGCCTGTAGATGCTTGAAAGCGGTGCGGTGGCGGGGAGGTTGCAGGTGTTCTGCAGAGCCTTGCCGGTATTGCCGGTGGGGCGAGTTTACTAAAGGTTGCGCTGCAAGCGTGAGCGTTGTGCGTGGGGAGGCTTTGAGGGCGCGTGCACAGGTTTTGCTGGTGCTGCGCACCAGATCGCGGGTCAAGGCCCGCTCCTACGGCCTGGCGGCCAGAGGCGGAGTCTGCCCGAGGTCTACATGCACGGTGTATCACGCGAACTGCATGTGCAGGTTTTGCTGGTGCTGCGCACCAGATCGCGGGTCAAGGCCCGCTCCTACGGCCTGGCGGTCAGAGGCGGAGTCTGCCCGAGGCCTACATGCACGGTGTATCACGCGAACTGCATGTGCAAATTTTGCTGGCGCTGCGCGCCAGATCGCGGGTCAAGCCCGCTCCCACGGCCTGGCGGCCAGAAGCGGAGTCTGCCCGCAGGCCGTAGGAGCCGGCGTTGCCGGCGAACGAGCACAACGCGGTCGCAACGCCTGAGGGCGCGGTGTATCAGGCAGACCGCATGTGCAGGTTTTGCTGGCGCTACGCACCAGATCGCGGGGCAAGGCCCGCTCCCACGGCCTGGCGGCCCGAAACAGATCATCGAGCCATGCATAATCCGCTTCTGCCCGCAGGGCGTGGGAGCGGGCCTTGACCCGCGAATCGAGCGCAACGCCTGAGTGCGCGGTGTATCAGGCGAACTGCATGTGCAGGTTTTGCTGGCGCTACGCACCAGATCGCGGGTCAAGGCCCGCTCCTACGGCCTGGCGGCCAGAGGCGGAGTCTGCCCGAAGGGCGTAGGAGCCGGCGTTGCCGGCGAACGAGCGCGAAGCGGTCGCAAGGCCTGAGTACGCGGTGTATCAGGCAAACTGCATGTGCAGGTTTTGCTGGCACTGCGCGCCAGATCGCGGGTCAAGTCTGCTCCTACGGCCTGGCGGCCAGAGGCGGAGTCTGCCCGAAGGGCGTAGGAGCCGGCGTTGCCGGCGAACGAGCGCGAAGCGGTCGCAACGCCTGAGTGCGCGGTGTATCAGGCAAACCGCACGTGCAGGTTTTACTGGCGCTGCGCACCAGATCGCGGGGCAAGGCCCGCTCCTACGCCCTGGCGACCAGAGGCAGAATCTGCCCGCAGGGTGTAGGAGCCGGCGTTGCCGGCGAACGAGCGCAAAGCGGTCGCAAGGCCTGAGTACGCGGTGTGTCAGGCGAACCGCATGTGCAGGTTTTGCTGGTGCTACGCACCAGATCGCGGGGCAAGGCCCGCTCCTACGGCCTGGCGGCCCGAAACAGATCATCGAGCCATGCATAATCCGCTTCTGCCCGCAGGGCGTGGGAGCGGGCTTGACCCGCGAATCGAGCGCGAAGCGGTCGCAACGCCTGAATGCACGGTGCATCAGTCAATCTGCATACGCCGGCAATCACGCTGACCCCGGCGCATCATCAGAAGCTGTACTTCGCCGTAACCATCAAGTTGCGCGGGTCGCCAAACACGTCATATGGGCTCCATGTGGAGTTGCTGGCGATGCCCTGGTAGTACTTCTTGTCGAACACGTTGTTGATGTTCAACTGCGTGTCCAGATGCTTGTTGACCTGGTAACCCGCCATCAACCCGACCAGCGCATACGCCTCCTGCTCGACATGGTAGTTGCCGAACACATTGCTGCCCTTGTTGAAGGTCGCGCTCTGGCTATAGAGGTTGGCCCCCACACGCCACTGCTTCAGATCACCCTGCAACTGGTACGTGGTACTGGCCTTGAACATATGACGCGGCAGGTCGGTGTCGAACAGCCGGCCTTCCTTGGCCTTGTCGGCATCCTTCTCGTACTTGGCCTGGGCGAACGTATAGCCGGCGCCCACTTGCCAGTTGGGCGTCAGCGCACCATTGATCTCGAACTCGATGCCCTGGCTGCGCACCTTGCCGGCCGCTTCATAGCACCCGTAGCTACCCACCGGGATGACCTTGCACAGGCTTGCATCCGCCACCTCGGCCGCGCGGTTGAGCTGGTCGATCTGGAACAGCGAAGCACTGGCATTCAGCGCGCCGCCAAAATACTCACCCTTGATACCCACTTCGTAGTTTTCGCCGGTAATAGGCTCGATGCCTTTGCCTTGGCCGTCCTTCTCGGTCTGCGGCTGAAAGATATCGGTGTAGCTGGCATACACCGAATGGTTGTCGTCCAGGTCATAGATAACCCCGGCATAACGGGTGACGTTGCGCACCACCTTGGTCTTGCCCGAGGTGTAGTACTGGTCGTTGATCTGGTCATAGATGGCCGTGGCGTCGTACCAGTCCAGGCGCGCACCGAGTATCACCTTCAGCGGGTCGGCCAGGTTCCAGCGCGTGGTGAGGTAGAGGCCTTCCTGATCGACTTTGTCGTCGATGGAGTAGATGTCCGGCACGTTCGGTCTGGCCAGCCCGCCCGGGTTGAAGCGGTTGATGTCCGGCACATCGACGAACACCGTGCCGCCGGTGGCTTCGGTCTTGAGCTGGCGCTTGCTGGCGCCGACCACCAGTTCATGCTCGCGCCCCAGCAGTGTGAACGGGCCTGTGGCGTAGACATCGTAGGTGAACTGATCGAAGTCGCGGTTCTGGTTGAAGATGCGCTGGCGGTAGGTGGCGTCGTTGTTGCGCTCCAGCACGCCGCCCATCATCTTGAATTCGGACCAGTTTTTCGACGCGCCCAGGTGAAGGCGCCAGTCGTTGTCGTAGCGCTGGTCGAGCTCGACGAACACCGTCTTGTTCTCGACGTCCTGGTGCGACCAGCTGTAGCCGAAGGTCTTGGAGCGAGAAAAGCCCATGTGGCTGCCATCGGGGTTCACCGGCAGGCCGCCCCAGTTGAGGTTGTTATTGTCGTTCTGGTCGGACGCGCCCACGGTCAGGGTGGTGCTGTCGGTGAGGTCGAACTCGCTGATGCCGTAGAACACCCCGCGCTCGCGCCCGGCGTAATCCTGATAGCTGCCCTTGTCGTTGTACGCGCCGACGATGCGGCCACGCACGCTGGCGCTGTCGTTCAGCGGGCCGGACACATCCAGCTCGCTGCGGTAGTTGTCCCAGCTGCCGGCGCTGCCGGTCACGCTGGCCTGGAACGCCTGGGTAGGGCGCTTGCGCACCATGTTGATGGCGGCCGACGGGTTGCCGGCCCCTTGCATCATGCCGGTGGCGCCGCGCACCACTTCGACGCGGTCATAGGGGGCCAGGTCGGCGGTGGCCACCCAGTCTGCGTTGTAGGTGGTGGGTAGGCCGTCGAACATCAGGTTGGTGATGGGGAAGCCGCGGGCGAAGAACTCGCTGTTGGCCGGGCGCGCGGCCGACAGGCGCAGCCCGGGCGTGGCCTGCACCACGTCGTCGAGGCTGCGCATGCCCTGGTCGTCCATGCGCTGGCGGGTAATCACCGTGACCGACTGCGGTGTTTCGCGCAGCGACAGCGGCAGCTTGGTGGCGGTCTGCATGGCGCCGGTGGTGTACGAACCGCTGTGCTCCGTGGTCGAGCCCAGGCCCAGGCCGCTGATGGTGGTGGCGCCCAGTTCCAGGGCATCTGCGCTTTGGCTACGGGCAATCAGCAGGTAATTGCCGCTGGCGGTGCGGGTAACCGTGAGGCCGCTGCCGGCCAGCAGGCGTTCGAGGCCATCCTGCACGGCATAGTCCCCACGCAGTGCCGGGGCGCGCTTGCCCTGCACCAGCGCCGGGTCGAACGGCAGGCTGATGCCGGCCACCTGGGCAAAGCTGTTGAGCGACTCTTCCAGCGGGCCTGCCGCCAGCTCGTAGTGGCGGCTGCTTGCCTCGGCGGCCTGCGCGGCCGCACTGGCCAGCGACACGCTGGTGGCACCGGCCAGCAACATACTGCGCAGGGTCAGTGCCAGCACGCTGCGCTGCAAAGGCCGGGTGGGGATAAAAGCAGAAGACATGGACGGCGTGCTCCTTTCGAATGACGAGGTGTATTGCCTGTCTGTCGAAGAGGGTGGCAAAACCCGTAAAAGTTTTTGAGATTTCTTCTCATCAGCCTTACCGGGCGACGATACGGGTCCATAACGGGGTAAAGCGTTCCACCCGCACCGGCAGCGAATCGCTCAGGGCGCTGAGGGCCTGGTCGATGTCATCGAGCTGGAACACGCCCGACACCTCCAGGTGCGCGATGGCCGGGTCGCAGCGCAGCCAGCCGTGGCGATAGCGCGCCAGTTCTGCGGTCAGCTCGCGCAGTTGCATGCGCTTGGCCACCAGTTGCCCGCGCGCCCAGGCGCTGGCATTGAGGGGGCTGGTTTCGACCCGCTGGCTGCCGTTTGCATCGATCAGGTATTGCTCCCCGGCGGCAACCATCACCGGCTGGCCCTTGCCCTGAATCGCCACCACCCCATCCTCGACCCGCAACCGCGTGCCGCTGGCTTCATCACGCACCGCAAAGGCCGTACCGATGGCCTGCAACTGTGCATGCCGCGTGCTGACCCAGAAGCTGCGACGCCCGCCCGCCGTGGCGGCGTCCTTGCCGGTGTCGATAAAGATTTCGCCGCGCCGCAGCACGATCAACCGGCGCTGGGCGGTGAACTGCACGTCCACTGCACTGGCTGTGTTCAGTTGCAGGCGGGTGCCGTCATCCAGCACGAACTGACGGCGCTCGCCCACCTCGGTGGCGTAGTCCGCGCCCCAGGGCACCAGCGTGCTGTCACGCATCGACCAGCCGGTAACGCCGCTGGCCAGCAGCCCCACGCCCAGCAGCTTGAGCGCCTGGCGTCGGCTGTGACGACCGCCTTGCAGGCGTTGCAGCGTGTCCCGCGCCACCGAGCCGGGCAATGCGGCCAGGCCCTGGAAGGTGGCATCGCTTTTCTGCAGCGCTTGCCAGGCCACCTCATGCAGCGCGTGCGCCTGACGCCAGCGTTGGCAGGCCTCCAGCAGTTGCGGGTTGGCGCCGTCGGACTCGATGCGCACCAGCCAGCCGATGGCCTGGTCCAGCACGTTGTCGGGGAGTTCGGGCAATGGCGGGCGGCTCATCGCTGGGCCAGGTAGCAATGGCGAATGGCGCTGGCCATGTACTTCTCCACCGAACTCAGGCTTACCGCCAGGCGCTCGGCGATCTCCTTGTAGCTCAGGCCCTCCAGGCGCGACAGCAGAAAGGCCATGCGCACCTTGGGCGGCAGGCCGTTGAGCAAGGCGTCCACACGGGCCAGGGTTTCCAGCAGTATCAGCTGCGACTCGGGCGACGGCACCTCGGCTTCGGGCAGGTGTGCGATGGCCTCCAGATACGCCCGCTCGACCCGCTGGCGGCGCACGCGATCCACCAGCAGCCCGTGGGCCACGGTGCTCAACCAGGCACGCGGCTGACGCAACTGCTGCAGCTGCTCCGGCTTGCCGAGGATGTGCACGAAGATGTCGTGGGCCAGGTCCGCCGCGTGGTCGCCGTGGCGCATGCGCTTGCGCAACCAGCCCAGCAACCAGGCGTGATGGTTGATGTACAGCGCACGAACATCGGCATGAGGGGTGCGGGAAGTGGATGGCGACGACACGGAAAACCTCAGCATGATAGCCAGGTGCATTTGAGAATTTGTCGCATCCTAGTGCCAGAGGGCCGTGGACAGCAAGGGGAGAGTGCGTGATGTGGGGGGCAGGTGGGGTTTTGGTGGGCGGAGCGAGCTCGGTAGGCCGCGTGTGCGGCCCGTGTGTTGCGTCGTTACTCGGGTGCCGCGTTTGCTTCCATGCCGTCCAGCACGGTGTCGATCAGTACGGTGCTCATTTCCAGCGATTGCTGTGCGGCGATCAGCAGCGTCTTGAACTGCTCGTCGGCGCGTTCGCAGGCTTGGGCGGTGGTGTCCTTGGCGCATTGGATCTGGAGCGACAGGTGAACCAGGGCGTCTTCCAGCTCGATGCCTTCGCAGACGGAAAACAGGGGCGGGTGATTACCGTTGCAACAGCCGAAGGCGGTGTAGATGCGTTTGCGGGGTTGAGTAGTAAGCGGGGGATTGGAGACGGTTTTGACCATTGTGCAGCTCCCTTTTTGAGTGGAACCGCCATCTGATGTTCAGGTGGCGCAGTTGCGCCTTTTGCATTAGCGGGCCGCGACGCCCGGTCGCTGGATTGACAGCGACGTCGCAAGATTAGCGGGGTTGGGGTGGGGATTCAAGGCGTTCTACAGCGGTATGCGCACCCCCCATGAAGCGGGAGCCGGATGCTTGTGCATTATTGCTCAGGCAGCAAGGCTGGATCCGCTCGATGCAACTGGCAAAGTTGACAGTTGTGACAAGCAAAATGACGTAGCAAGCTATCCAGGAGCACATAGCCGAGTGCCTTTCCTGGGAGCATCGATCATGAGTGCAACATCCTTCAGCGTACAACTCCAAAACGAAATGGAAGGTAAGATCAATTATTTCCACTACCAAAAGTTCGGCGACCCCGCCTCGGGTACAAAATCCGCATTAACATCGCCCCAAACTACTTATGACTTCAATCTCTACCCCGGCGGAAAGTTTATAGCGACGACCGCCGAGTCCTACCAAACGCAGCTTGAAGATCCAAAACTTCTTCGATTCAAATTTACAAATAATTCAGGTTTTCCTGTCGGGTTGCTCCGCGTATACGGTGAGCCCCCTTATCCCGACTGGGTAATAGCCGCGCTGGAGGACATTCCGGGGGACGAAAGTGACAAAGACGTTCAATCTCAGCGCGAGTCAATAATCGATAGATACAACCAAATGGTTGGGGAGGTGAATACAGGACCGAAGCAGTTTCCAGGGGGGGTACTACGGCGCTGGATCGACTACGAACCTCGCCGTGGCGACCCCTCTAAATGGTACGCATGGCTGCTACGTCCAGGAAGGTCAACTAGTGTGGCGGTAATCGATGGAAGCGTATGGGCGGTGAGCGTAGCAAAAAGCGAAGACTGACCTTTTCCCCTGGCAGCGCAACGGGGAGCTTGGGTGCTGTACAGAACTCAAATGACCCTAGTTCAGCTCTCGCGTCGTCAGCATTTTTAAGTAGTGCATGCGTCGAACAGAGGAGGGTGATTGCCGTTGCAACACCCTCCCTTTTTGAGTGGAGCTGCCATCTGATGTTCGGGTGGCGCAGTAGCAGTGCGCGAGGCCCGTTCGCTGGATTGCCTGCGAGCTCGCAAGGTTCACGGGGGTGGGCTTCAGCACGCTCTACACCCCCATGCGCAACGCCCCTGAAGCGGGGGCCGGATGCTTTGCATTATTGCTAAGGCAGCAAGGCTGGATCGGCTCGATGCAACTGGCAAAGTTGACAGTTGTGACAAGCAAAATGACGTAGCAAGCTATCCAGGAACACAAAGCCGCGTGGCTATCCTGGGAGCATCGATCATGAGTGCAAAAATCTCCAGCGCAACATCCTACAGCGTACAACTCCAAAACGAAATGGAGGGTAAGATCAATTATTTTCACTACCAAAAATTCAACGACCCCACCACGGGTACAAAATCCCCATTGAATTCGCCCCAAACCATTTATGACTTCGTTCTCTACCCCGGCGGAAGGTTTATAGCGACGACCGCCGATTCCTTAACTGCGCCACCTGAAGATCCAAAAAATCTTCTATTCAAATTGACAAATAATTCAGATTTTGACTTCTGTCTGATTGAGCTGAATTCTACCGACGCTTCCATTAAGAAATGGCTCAACTCAGACAATCCTACGGAGCAACCCGCCTACAAGACAAAGTATAGACAGAGGCCAGTGTTGTCCAAACAGTCTGTGACGTTGGACTTCCCCAATGGAGGCCACTGGTATGTGGGCGAGATGCCAGATCGGAAACGCACATAGCCGCGCAATGGGGAGCTTGGCTTTGTAGAAAACTGAAGTGACGATAAATGCAGCGCTCGAGCTGTCAGCACCTGCCACATAAGTTCCAAACATTGGAGGTAGGCAACGCAAGTCAATGGGAAGTAGGTGACGTGCTGGATGGGGCGCTCTAGGCACTGTACGAAAAGTACTGTCTTAACTGTCGCCAGCACGTTCACCCGGGCCCCCGGCGTCAACCTGGGCTACATCGGCGGTCGCGCCAAGCAGGTAGTGTTCGTGCGCGGCTTCGACCGCCTGCCGGTGCCAGTGTATATCCGCGGCATCTACATCTTTATGTGACACATCCCACACAACTCCAGGAAGTTTCTCCATATCTGAGCATTCCTTGCCCTCGTACCCTTTTGCCTTCATGGACCACCCAGGGCGCTTCGCCCCTGCCTAGGAAGGCTATTCCCGATGTCTGCTTCCCCCACAGCGTCCACGCCCAGCGAGCGTGAGATCCAGATTGCGATTGCCCCACTCGAAACCCTGCTCAGTGAAGACCTCGGCGCTGCCGCCGCCTCTGTCGACCACTGGCTGCGCGAGATCACCTACGGCCTCGTGAACCTGCAACTGCTGCGCCAGGCCGGCGAAAATGTGCCGGTGGTCTGTAATGCCCTGGCCGGTGTGGATGTACTGATCGACATTCTCACGCTGCTGGAAAGCCCGTCCCCCGACCCGCTCGACTGGGTCAGCCTGGGCATCAACCTGATCGGCGTAGTGCCGTTTCCCCCAGGCCTGACCAAGGCGCGCATGGTGCTGCGCCCGGTGCTGCAATTGACCCGCCAGACCCTGCGCCGTCGCCCGGGGGCGAACATCGGCGCGGTGATCCTGGAGATCATCGACGGCCACCTGCATGCCAACATCCGCGGCGCCCTGGAACACTACGTACGCGAGGCGCTGGCCCAGTTGCCGGCCATGCTCGGCGAGGCCGCCGACACCGCGCGCCTGTTGTTCACCACGCTGGCCAGGGCCATAGAAGCCGCTGCCCGGGGCCAGCTCGACGCCGCAGCCAGCCACCAGTTGTCACGCACCCAGATGACCCAGGCGGCGCTGTACGACTCGCTGCTGAGCACTGACGCCTGGCGCCTGGCGCTGTCGGCCTTGGCCAATGCCTCCGAGGGCAACCTCAAGGCGGCCTACAACCATGTCGCCAGCCACTTCGGCGAGGCGCTGGAAAGCCTGCTGCGCCCGCTGGTACACACGCTCGACGGGTTGGCCGCGTCGGTGCCGGATCGCCTCGAAGCCCTGGGCGCCCCTGACATGCAAAACAGCATTGCCTGGTTGCTGAGCCGCCTGCTGGAAACCGTGCTGGCACACCCCGCCAGGCGCGGCGTTGCCACCAGCATTCGCCCCGGGGTCACCCAGCAGGCGCGGCACATCCACAGTGAAGGCCCGACCGAGGTGGTCAGCCGCCAGGTCAGGGCCAAAAAGGCCCCCAATACCGACAAGAATGGTATCTGTCCCTGTACCGGCCACAGCATCGGCCATGTGCTCGGCGACGAGACCGTCGTTCATCAGGACTTCGCGTTGTCCGGCCCGTTCCCGGTGGATTGGGCCCGGGTCTACAACTCGCGGCTCGACGCGCTGGATAGCGGCACCATAGGCGCACGCTGGATCACCGAGTTCACCACCTGCATCGATGTGGTCGACAAGGGGCTGGTGCTGCATGACAGCGATGGACGCAGCCACGACTTCCCGTGGCTCGAGGTCGACACCTGGCACCACGACCCCATCGAATACCTGACCCTCAAGCGCACCCGTGCACAGCAGCTGACCCTGGTGCGGGGCCAGGATCGGTTCGAAACCTATGCCCAGGTCGGCGAGCGCTTTTACCTGACCCACATTCGCCTGCGCAGCGGTGCCGGTGCCATGCTGCATTACGAGCATCGCCACAACGGCCAGCCGGTGCTGTCCGATATCAACACCTACCAGGACGACGACCCGAGCAAGGTGCACCTGCAACTGGGCACCCTGCTGAATGAGCAGGGGCATATCCAGGGCGTGTGGCAGGTGGTCGATGGCAAGCCGCTGCGCCAACTGTGCGCCTATCACTACGACGGCGCGGGTGACCTGGTAGCGGCTCAGGATGAAAACGGTGCCGCTTGGCACTATGAGTACCAGCATCATCTGATCACCCGTTACACCGACCGCACCGACCGTGGCCTCAACCTCGAGTGGGATGGCACAGGCCCGCACGCCAAGGCGATTCATGAATGGGCGGATGACGGCAGCTTCGAGACCCGTCTGGCGTGGGACCCGAACATCCGCCTGACCTACGTCACCGACGCCCACGGCCAGGAAACCTGGTACTACTACGACACCCTTGGCTATACCTACCGCGTCGTACATCCCGATGGCCGCGAGCAATGGCTGTTCCGTGATGCACGCAAGAACATCATCCGCCACGTGCACCCCGACGGTAGCCAGGACCGCTACAGCTTTGATGAGCGTAGCAACCTGCTGCAGCACATCCGTCCCGACCACAGCACGCTGCATTACGCCTACGACGACCATGACCAGCTGATTAAGATCCGCGATGCCGAGGGTGGCCTTTGGCTGCGCGACTACGACGAGCGCGGTAACCTGGTAGAGACGGTCGACCCGCTGGGCAACAAGACCGAATTTGCCTACACCCCAAGCGGCCTGGTAAGTGCGATCAAGGACGCCAACGGCAACCAGAAGGCGCTGGCCTACAACGACGCCGGGCAGTTGCTCGAATACACCGACTGCTCCGGCAAAGCCAGCCAGTGGGCCTACAACGACTTCGGCCAGCTGGTGCAGTTCGCCGACGCAGCGGGCAACAAGACCGCCTATGAGTACAAGGCCGGGCAACTGTCCAGGGTCACCCACCCCGACAACACCGAAGAGCGCTTCGAGCGTGATGCCGAAGGCCGTCTGCTGGCGTACCTCGACGCGCTCGACCGCTGCACCACCTGGACCTATTCCGGCGCCGGGCTTCTGGCCGAGCGCGTCGACGCCAACGAGCACACCCTGCGCTACCGCTGGGACAAACTGGGCCGGCTGATCGGCCTGGAAAACGAAAACACCAGCCAGGCGAGCTTCGTGTACGACCCGGTCGGTCGCCTGTTGCAGGAGACCGGCTTCGATGGCCTGACCACCCGTTATCAATACCACCCGTACAGCGGTCGCCTGGCCTCGACCCAGGTCGGCCAGCGCCGCATCGACCTGCGTTTCGACCCCATGGGGCGGCTGGCCGAGCGTACCGCCAGGCTGGGCGATCAGTCCCAGACCGAGCGCTTTGCCTATGACGGCAACGGCAGGCTGATCCAGGCGATCAACGCGGCAAGCCAGTTGCAGTGGTTCCATGACGAGGCGGGCAATCTGACCCGCGAGCATCAGCATTACCTGGGGTTGCAGCAGCCGGTGGTGGCGGTGTGGACGCACGAGTACGACGTGCTCAACCAGCGCATCGCGACCGTACGCCCCGATGGCCACACGGTCAGTTGGCTGACCTACGGCAGCGGCCACCTGCTGGGCATGAAGCTCGACCAGCACGACATGCTCAGCTACGAGCGCGATGACCTGCACCGTGAAGTGGCGCGCCGTCAGGGCAACAAGCTGATGCAGACCCAGGCCTGGGACCCGGCCGGACGGCTGCAGGAGCAACTGCTAGGCAGCCACGACGGCAAGTCCACGTTGCTCAAGCGTCAGTACCAGTACGATGGCGCCGGGCAACTCACCGACATTCAAGACAGCCGACGTGGTCAGTTGGCCTACCAATACGACCCTGTCGGTCGCCTGTTGCAGGCCACCAGTCGCCTGGGGGTGGAGACATTCGCCTTCGACCCGGCGGGTAACCTGCTGGACGAGAAGACGCAGCAGCTCAACCGCCCGCTGGACCAGGCCCCGAAACGCAACAGGTTGATGGACAACCTGCTGCGCGAGTACGCCGGCATCCATTATACCTACGACGCGCGCGGCAACCTGGCCGAACGGCTGCACAACGGCGTGCGTGCGCAGTTCAACTGGGACCTGTTCGATCGGCTGCAGAGCTACAGCGACGACAAGCTCAAGGTCGAGTACAGCTATGACGCACTCGGCCGGCGACTGCACAAACACTCGGTTGCGCATTATTCGAACAAGCCGCAGGCCGGCACGGGCTGGAATCAGCTTGAACGGGCCAAGCGCCAGCGTGAGCTGGACTGTGGCTTCACGCTGTTTGGCTGGGACGGCGACACACTGGCGTGGGAAAGCGCCCCGCCGCGTGATGAAGGCGATACGGGCCGCACGGTGCATTACCTGTATGAGCCGGGCAGCTTTGTGCCGGTGGCCCAGGCCCTGCGCAGGGGGCCGGTGCGGCTGCACAAGCAGCCGGACTGGAGCGGCCGCCACTACGACTTCGACCAGGACCCGTTGTGGCAAACGCACATGCAGCCGCAGGGGTTTGATGCGCTTGCGTGGTACCAGTGCGATCACCTGGGCACGCCAATGGAGCTGACCGACCACAATGGCGAGATGGCGTGGGCGGGGCAGTACAAGGCGTGGGGGGAGGTGCGTGAGGAGCGGTCGGGCTGGGCAAGGCAGGTAGGGCTGAGTAACCCGCTACGGTTTCAGGGCCAGTATCACGACCGGGAGACTGGGCTGCATTACAACCGGTACCGGTACTATGATCCGGGGGTTGGGCGGTTTGTTAGCAACGACCCGATTAGTTATGCGGGTGGGCTGAATCTGCACCAGTACGCGCCAAACCCTGTGGGTTGGGTAGACCCATTGGGGTTGGAAGGTTGTGAAAAGGCATGTAAGTCTCGAAACAAACCGCCGCGGCCAATGGAAGCAGCAGAAGGAAGGCCACACTCGATTATTGAGCGTCCGGGTGTTGATGGCCAGTACACGACACACTACGGGGACGGTACGTGGAAGCAGTACCGTGGCTCGGGCAAAGATCACGGGAATATTCCTAGGCCGAATATTAAAGAAGCAACAAAAAATACTAGACAAGACGGTCGTGTATTTATAGATAAGGGGCGCGTACGCGATCCTGAACCAGACGAATACCCTAAAGGGAAGACAAAGTGAATAACATTACATCTTTTGATTATGCGTCTTTCGTAAAAGCTAATGAAGATCGTGTTGTAACAGGGGTCGATTACCTGCGGGCAATTTATGTAAGCCACAGTCTGGAATCAGATTTCATTGTTTGGTTTGCACGATTTTTTTGGCCATCTTTCAAGCTTTTTGATGGAAAGGTGTTTGTTGAAGAATTATTTGATTTTGAGATATATCAGGGTCACTTGCGCAGGAGCAAAAGCTTAGAAAAAGCTCAATTTTGGATGAATCTGCTTGAGATAACAGGCGTTTTTGATGAGCTTTCTCAGGAGCAAGCTATGGAGGTTGCGCTGATAGTTTCTGAAAGCTGGAACTCAAAGATATTGAAAGAGTTTGGTGCGGAGTATGCAGTGGCGCGGCGTATATATGATGAGGGCACTGGAGAGGTATTCGTCACTATCGGTTCTTGATACTGCTTGCTGGGTAGAGGTTGATTGACCGAAAAACCTTAGTCTCAGTATATACATTCGGTTGCGCATTATTCGAACAAGCCGCAGGCCGGCACGGGCTGGAACCAGCGACACACTGGCGTGGGAAAGCTCCCCGCCGCGTGATGAAGGCGATACGGGCCGCACGGTGCATTACCTGTATGAGCCGGGCAGCTTTGTGCCGGTGGCCCAGGCCCTGCGCAGGGGGCCGGTGCGCCTGCACAAGCAGCCGGACTGGAGCCAGCGCAGTTACGACTTCGACCAGGACCCGCTGTGGCAAACGCACATGCCGCCGCAGGCGTTTGACGCGCTTGCGTGGTACCAGTGCGATCACCTGGGCACGCCAATGGAGCTGACCGACCACAATGGCGAGATGGCGTGGGCGGGGCAGTACAAGGCGTGGGGGGAGGTAATAGAGGAGCGCTCGGGGTGGGCAAGGCAGATTGGGCTGAGCAATCCGATACGGTTTGAGGGGCAGTATCACGACCGGGAGACTGGGCTGCAATTACAACCGGTATCGGTACTATGATCCGGGGGTTGGGCGATTTCTTAGCCAAGATCCTATTAGCTATGCAGGCGGGATCAATCTCCACCAGTATGCTTTAAATCCAGTTAGCTACGATGATCCACTGGGTCTTGCATGCGCTCATACCAGACGTGCGAGTTTGCGGGAAGTGCGTCGACAGTTAGGCATTCCTAAAAACCAGCATCCAGCCGGCCAAAAATGGTGCCGCTTACCGACTCAAATGGTAAGTGGGTTTTAAGCGAAGATAAAAACCAATTATGACTAGAGAACTAACTTATCGGGTGAATGGAAAGGATTTCGTTATTCAGGATCATTCGGCAGGTCACAATTATGGTGCAGGAGGTGTAGGGGATCAGCCGTCCCATCACAATGTGCGATCTGCAAGTGACACTCGAACAGGAGCTGTAGAGGGCATGGATGACTACTATTATTTTGGCTGTCGGAATAATAAATAAAATGAATTATTCTAAAGTAATGAATCCGCAAGCCTTGACCTCAATGTATGGGGAGGTGCCAGATTTTGCAGGTTCAGAGATTTCTGAGATTAACTTTAAGCGAGATGAGCCAAGGGTCTCAGTTAAGTTTCTTACTCAAAATAAACTTAGAAAAAGTCCAGCCAAGTGGCCGGAGAAGTACGATCAGGTCTGCATTGAGCTGTCATTTATAGGGAGTAGGTGCGTGAGCTTTAGTGAGTGGGGGCATGCAAACGTAGTTTGTGAAATTTCATTTGATGTCGTGGATGATGTCGCAGCTGTAACGATACACTGCGAGAATAATAGTCGACTTAAATTAATTTGTGATTGGGTGCGTGTTGAAAGCGTTCGGTATGGGCTCATTGGTACGCCTTAACGGGTTGCTTCTACCCGATTAGCTGGCTGACCGGCTAAGTGATCAGTAGCAGACCGAGCGCTTTGCCTATGACGGCAATGGCAAGCTGATCCAGGCGATCAACTCGGCAAGCAAGCTGCAGTGGTTCCATGAAGAAGCGGGTAATCTGAACGTTAGTGATTACTTATCCAGGGTGATTGGGAAAATGTTGGATATCTTGGTTCACAGATCGAAATTAAAATATTTCAAGAAAGGAGGCAGTGATCTTATATCTTTTTTGCCAGCGAGTGATGAGGATGAGTTTGCTGTTGTTATGGCTCGTGGTGCAAATGGGTTGTTGGGATTTAACGTTAGTCCAGTGGCGCGAAGTATCCTGAATGCGTTAGTTTTCGAGTGCTATTGCCTTGATGCTCCTGATACCATTTTCCACCCAAGAGAACGGCGTGAGGGTGGAATGCCAGATTATTTTTTCAAAGATAAAGGTGGTGCGTTCAATGGTTTGTTGGTGGAGCATGAGCGCTATGTATTGAGTTTAAAAAAATATAATATCATTTCCCGGCATAAGCATATTGAAGTGCCTCTGCCTTCCATGCTGGCTGAGTTTATGAGGGATGGTGGTCGCCTCGAAAATGAACTATATAAACACTTGCTGTCTTCGTGCGAGTACTTTGGGATTTTACAGCACTCGGAAGAGCACGGGTGGGGGGCGTTTGATTTGATTTCCCATGATATGGATTATTTTCTTAACAGATTAGAACGCTTGGTGGGTGATCATGGGCGTCTAGTGTTTATCGAAAATATGCGGGATATGCCTTGTTGGTAGTGCGGTCAACGCAATATTGACCTGCGTGACTGGCCGAACGTACGACTCACCTGACTGATTAGTCGCAGCCGAGAGCTTGCCTACGATCGCACGGTCATGAAGCTCGACCATCACGAAATACTCAGCTACGAGTGCGATGACCTGCACCGTGAAGTGGTGCGCCATCAGGGCAACAGGCTAATGCAGACCCAGGCCTGGAACCCGGCCGGACGGTTAGCCCGATGCTGCCGGGCAACTGACCGATATCCACGATAGCCACAGTGACGACAAGCTCAAGGTCGAGTACAGCTATGACGCCCTCGGGCGGCGATTGCACAAACACTCGGTTGCGCATTATTCGAACAAGCCGCAGGCCGGCACGGGCTGGAATCAGCTTGAACGGGCCAAGCGCCAGCGTGAGCTGGACTGTGGCTTCACGCTGTTTGGCTGGGACGGCGACACACTGGCGTGGGAAAGCTCCCCGCCGCGTGATGAAGGCGATACGGGCCGCACGGTGCATTACCTGTATGAGCCGGGAAGCTTTGTGCCGGTGGCCCAGGCCCTGCGCAGGGGGCCGGTGCGGCTGCACAAGCAGCCGGACTGGAGCCAGCGCAGTTACGACTTCGACCAGGACCCGTTGTGGCACACGCACATGCAGCCGCAGGCGTTTGATGCGATTGCGTGGTACCAGTGCGATCACCTGGGCACGCCGATGGAACTGACTGACCACCATGGGGCGGTGGCGTGGGCGGGGCAGTACAAGGCGTGGGGGGAGGTGCATGAGGAGCGGTCGGGCTGGGCAAGGCAGGTTGGGCTAAGTAACCCAATACGGTTTCAGGGGCAGTATCACGACCGGGAGACTGGCCTGCACTACAACCGGTATCGGTACTATGATCCGGGGTTTGGGCGATTCCTTAGCCAAGACCCGATTAGTTACTTGGGTGGACTCAATCTCTATCAATATGCGCCAAATCCAGTGGGTTGGATGGATTCGCTGGGACTGGCGAAGAACAAGTATCAAGTTCGGAAGCCTCCAAACGATGCGCACGATTTCGAAGGCTCGAAAGCACCAGGGAAGCCAGGGGAACGGGAGGGGTTTTGCGAGTGCAAACGAGGAGAAACGTGGGTAAGGCTTGATGATGGACGAGGTTCTGGGTGGCTAGACAAAGATGAAAACGTATGGGTTCCTACAGGCCGAGGTTCTAGCGCGCATGGTGGGCCTCATTGGGATCTTCAGATGCCTAATGGCGGTTATGAAAACGTCTATCCAGGCGGTAAAAGGCGCTAACTTAATGATTGTTGAAATTGCTCTTCCGAAATTCTTGTCCAGAAATGATGAAGATCGTTTTTTCTACGGGTTGAAAGATGTTCAGGCCTTCAAGGGGTGCGTAGGGGACGGTCGAAATTTAAATATAAAACTGGATGGTAGAAAAATCACCGTCAACAATGTTCGAGAGTTGATTGCATTGCTTTATCGCTATGGTGTTGATCTTGTGCCTTTGGCGGTGTTATCAAAGGGGAGGCATGGTGGATGGCTAAAAAGTCCAGGCTGCTATTGGTATAGTTCAATGTTCCCTAAGATAGAGAAAATCTGACTAGTGGTTATTGAAATGCATTTAGTGGTTTAGGGTTTTAGAGCAGGTAGGCAGCATATGGCTGCGGTTAGATGTTGCATTATATCTATGCAGCAATAGGGGTGTGTACGTCATCGAAATTAATCGAATCCCTAGGTGATGTATGGAAGGACTTTCTCAACCACTGCGTAGCGCAAACCAATGAGATAAAAATTGCATAATTTCTGTAGGTTTTTTAAGCGCGTAACGGTGCGGTAGTTGTCCTTCAGCAAGTGCTGCTGGTATTTGGAGCGATCACGATCTTGACGAGCATGGAAGTGTGATGAGAGGGAAGCACAAAGAGCCCAATTGGGCGCTCTATCGACCTAAGTATTACTCAAATACCAGGATCGAAAATGATTAGTTCTGCAGAAGAATTTATTGGTCTAGTTGAAAGTTCTGTTGCTATTGGTAACAGTAGGGGTGTGATCGAATAGGCGAATCATGAAGTCTGGCCGGACGTTGCCAATAAATATCCAGGTTATGAAGGATGCATAATTTAGGGCAGTACAATTTCTTTTTGGCTGATTGGTTTTTTGTCCCGCAGCAAGAATTGCAACACGAGACATAGTGTCGCAATGAAGAGAGAGGCAGAGGAAAGTGTGTTTATCAAGCTGTCGGGCGACGATCACCCTATTGTTAGGCAGGCAGTTGCAGCAAGCAGAGAACATTCCGGTTACCCGGTTTAAGGATACGAGTAAAGGTAAAAACTACACATGCCTGTGCGTTAAAGGAACTACGTTGGGGCGCGAAGGAAAATATGATGAATCACTAGTTTTGCCCACCCAGATGGGCATCCTGACATGGTGGGGGAAAGGTTTCCCGATCATCATGATGGACCGCATGTGCATGCGCGAAATAAGAAAGGGCAAACTATAGTGTTTACTTATCCAGGGTGAATAAGATGTTTGAGGTTTTGGTGCATCGGTCAAGGTTCAAGGACTTCAAGAAAGGAGCCAACGAACTTATATCTTCGCTGCCAGCAAATGAAGATGATGAGTTTTCAGTTGTTATGGCGCGTGGCATGAGTGGGGCGTTAGGGTTTAATGCAGATGCTGCATCGCGAAAAGTACTAAATTCGCTGCTTGATGAATGCTATTGTTTTAACTCTCCGGATACCATTTATCCCCCAAGGCAAAGGAGAAATGGAGGGCTGCCAAATTTCTTTTTTAAGGACAGCGGGGGTGCTTTTTGTGAAATGGTAATGAAGCATGAAAGCTATATTGTAGCTTTAAAAAAATATATTGTTATTTCTCGGCACAGAAGTATTGAGAAACCATCACCCTCAGCTTTGTCGTTATTCTTACCTGATGATAAGTGGATTGAACGCCCATTGTATGAAGAGCTATTATCTTCTTGCGAATATTTTGGGATTTTGCAGCGCTCGGGAGAGCATGGGCGGGGTGCCTTCGATTTGATCGCGAGAGATATGGATGGTTTCTTGAACAAGCTAAAAAGCTTAGTAGGCGATGAAGGGCGCCTAGTGTTCATCGAAAATATGCGAAAAATGCCCTGTTGGTAGGGTGGCCAGTGTTGTGATGATCCGCGTTTTGACCCCATGGGACGGCTGGCGCGCATACCGCCAGTCAGGGTGACCAGTCGCAGAACGAGCGCTTTGCCTATGCCGACAATGGCAAGCTGAACCAAGCGCTCCGGGTTCGAGGTGTATTCGACTCTCATGATGGAAATAGGGCAATTACGGTTTTTCCTGTTAGAGGAGGCTAATAGTTATGGAGTTCTACATTTCGAGATCCGAAGAGGGCGGTGAGCCAGAAGGATTTGACATGGGGGATATAAGGCTTTCCTCTGGCGATCAAGGTATAGACTCCAAGGATGATTCAAGACTTCGGATGATGATATATTTGTCAATTACCTCCTTAATTGATGGCTTGGTGAAATTGAAAAGCACAAAATCTTTTGAATTTATCGGAGTTGATTCATCTTTTGCGTTATTATTTAAGATTAAAGGAGAAAGGCTTTCTATTTTTTATCAGGGTCGTTTTTTTGCCGAAGCTAGTTATCGTGTTTTTTTAGGGATTATTGATCGTGAAGTCGATAGGTTCCTTGCTGAAGAAGGAGTTTCTATTGTCGATCCGGTTTTTGGGGACGTGGAGGCTTCTAGGCAAAAAATCAAATCCTCAATCAACACTAAATAGAACGTGTGGCAGTTTTCGTTGGTTACGACCGTGAGGCCAGGCTGCATTATAACCGGTATCGGTACTATGATCCGTGGTAGGGCGATTTAGTGGGCAGAGCCCGATTAGTTGTTCGCGTGGATTGAATATGCAATGCCGCGCCCCGGTGTTTTACATTAAAAATACATATGCTGAGATTCAAATAGATGAAGTTACACGGGTTGTACGCAAAGATAATAAAAAAAGAAGCCTACAATGATCTGCGTTCCATGGCGGGCGCGTTCGACGATTTTGAAGAATACCCCATCATTTCACGGGACAGCAGATTAAAAAAATTACAAAGAAAACTCGAGAAAAAAGACATCTCGGATTTTCTGTTGGGGCTTGCTGTTTTCGTATTGAATACCGTACGTGCACTCGCCCGCAGCAATCAAAGGCAGTTAGAGCTGACTGCCATCACCTTCACACGCTTCGATGCCAGCGGTGGCTCCACGTTGGTGCCCCAACTCTTCATATACCCAAGTACTGCAGCCGGCGCACTTCGCCAAACGCTTATCAAGAATCAACCTGAAACGGACTCAATGGAAATGACCAAGGTCAAGCAGCTGTTCACGACCTGCGGCTTCGTTGAGAGCTTCCTTTTTCTAGAGAGCAGGTTCCTTGACCACGCCTGCAACGAGGAACTTGTACGTATTTATGCCATCCCTCGACAGACGATGTAGCGCGTGCCTGAGGGGTAGGGGTTCGATGCGCTTGCCGGCACTCCGCTGACACCTTGCCGTCGAGCGCAAAGCCGCTAGAAGCCCCGCTTCTGGGTTGGTCAATTCGCTATATATTTTTGTGTACAGCGTTGTAACGTCCTGTGAACAACGCTAGCATTCCTGCCGTTTGGCCCACCCGCCATCCCGCTTTCCCCCTATAGCACCCACCGGCTGATCACCTCCTGGGGAGGTCGTGATCAGAAAAACCGTCGGTCGCTATATAAAATAATACACAACGTCGCCCGGGCGCCGCCTACGTCAAGGCCGACACAGGAGCAGCAATGAAGCCGCTAACACCGCACGCCCTGATGGTTGCCGTCGCAGCCCTGGGAGGTGAATCCGCCCTCGCGGAGCAGAAAAACACCTTCACCCTCGGTGAAATCCAGATCTCCGCGCCCCAGGACGAAACCCTGTCCACCGGTGGCTCGGTCATCGACCTGAAGGACATTCGCCTGCACGACCGCGAAACCGTCGCCAGCGCGCTCACCCTGGCCCCCGGCGTCAACCTAGGCTATATCGGCGGTCGCGCCGAGCAGGTGGTGTTCGTGCGCGGCTTCGACCGCCTGCAGGTGCCGGTGTATATCGACGGCATCCCCACCTACGTGCCCTATGACGGCAACATCGACCTGGGCCGCTTCACCACCTACGACCTGTCGCGCATCCAGGTGGACAAGGGCTTTGCCTCGCTGCTGTACGGCCCCAACACCCTGGGCGGGGCGATCAACCTGGTTACCCGGCGCCCGGTGCAGGAATTCGAAGGCGAAGTGGGCGGGGGGCTTGAGCTGACCGATCACGGCAACGTGAACGCCTACCGCACCTACGCCAACGTGGGTTCCAACCAGGGCGCGTGGTGGATGCAGGGCGGGGTGTCGTATGTGGATTACGACTACACCCTGCTGCCCGACGACTTCAAACCCACCAACAACCAGCAAGGCACCGGCCGGCGCGAGAACAGCGACCACCGCGACACCAAGTTCAGCTTCAAGCTGGGCTTCACCCCCAACGAAACCGATGAATACGTGCTCGGCTACGTTCAGCAGGAGGGCAGAAAGGGCCAGCCCACCTATGCCGGCAAGCTGCCGCCGACCGGCCAGCGCGCACGCTGGTGGGAGTGGCCGCGCTCGGACAACACCAGTGTGTTCATCGCCACCAAAACCGGCTTTGGCGAGCACTTTCTGAAAACCCGCGTGTACCACGACACCTTCAAGAACTCGCTGGAAAGCTTCGCCTACCGCAACGGCGTGGTGGGTAACCTGCAGAAGGGCTTCCCGAGCAAGTACGACGACGAGAGCACCGGCTTCTCGGTGGAAGCCGACCTGGCCCTGACCGAAAACAACCGCCTGGGCATCGCCTACCACTTCAAGGATGACGTGCACCGCTCCCGCGATGGCGACAGCCCGCAAACCCACTTTCGCGACCAGACCCAGTCGATTGCCCTGGAAGACACCCTGCGCCTGAACGAGATTTTCAGCGTGGTGGGCGGCGTTTCCTACAACTACCGCAAGAGCCTGGATGCCGAAAACTACGGCACCACCGCCAGCTCGCCCAAGCAGGCCGTGCTGTACGACGAACCCACCGGCAGCAACGACGCGGTCAACGCGCAGCTCGGCCTGTTCGCCAACACCAACCCGCTGCTGGGCACCGATGACAACGGCCAACTGCGCCTCACCGTGGCGCGCAAAAGCCGCTTTGCGACCATCAAGGACCGCTACTCGACCCGCTTCGGTACGGTCATCCCCAGCCCGGACCTGAAGTCCGAACGCGCCACGCACTACGAGTTCGGCTACAGCGGCCAGGTTGCCCCGCAATGGCAGCTGGACGCGGCGCTGTTCGTGGCCAATATCGAAGACTCCATCCAGAAGGTCACTGTGCCCGCGCAGGACAACTGCGCCGCGCCCTGCGGCCAGTTCCAGAACATCGCCAAGGCGCGCAACCAGGGGGTGGAGCTGGGCATCAACGGCGACCTGGGCGAGTGGGAGCTGGCAGCCAACTACACCTTCCTCGACCGCGAGAACCGCAGCGACCGCGACCTGCACCCCACCGACACCCCGCGCCACAGCCTGTTCGGCTCGGCCTCGTGGAACCTCGACGCCTGGAAGCACACCGCCAGCGTGGAGGCGGCCTCGCGTCGCTACAACACCTCCGACGCCACCCAGATGGCACCGGGCTACGCGGTGTACAACCTCAAGACCGGCTACCGCTTCAGCAACGACGTGCTGATCGAGGGCGGCGTGCGCAACCTGTTCGACCGCCTGTACGAGTACAGCGAGGGCTACCCGGAAATGGGCCGTCAATACTTCGTGCAATTCAATGTGCCGCTGTAACTGCTGGCTGGCGGGCCTGCTGCTGGCGTTCAGCGGCCTGCTGAGCGCGGCCCCGCAAAGCGTGGTGGTGATGACCAGCTACCCCGAGGAGGTGATGACGCGGGTGGAGGATGGCTTCGCCCAGGCCCACCCGGAGTATCGCGTGCAGGTCCTCTGGCGCCAGGGCTTCGATGCCTTGCCCTACCTGCTGCAAGCCAGACAGGGCGGGGTGGATGTGTACTGGGCGCCGTCGCCGGGCAACTTCACCCGGCTGGCGAAGGCGGGCAGTTGGCAGCCGCTGGGTATCAGCCTGGAGGGCCTGCCGGCGCAGATCGGCGGCCTGGCGTTGCGTGATCAAAAAAACCTGTACCAGGCGACCGAGCTGGCAGGTTACGGCTTTGCCATCAACACCGCGTCGCTGGCCGAGCTGGGCGTGCCCACGCCCAAGGACTGGCCCGACCTGCTCGACGCTCGCTTGCGCGGGCGGGTGGCGCTGCCCGACCCGGGCCGGGTAGGGTTTGCCCCGGTGCTGCTGGATATCGTGCTGCGCGCCTATGGCTGGGAGCGCGGCTGGGCGCTGTGGAGCGAACTGGCCGGGCAGGCGCGGCTGGTCACGCGCGGCGGTACGCTGGTGAGTGACGAGGTCACCAGCGGGCGGGCAGCGGTTGGCTTGTCGATCGACTTCTTCGTCGCTTCGGCCAAGGCCAACGGCGAGCCGGTGGACTTCGTGTACCCGGCCCACGGTGGGCTCAACCCGGCATTCATCGCCATTACCGCAAGCACCCAGGCGCCGGCCGGTGCCCGGGCGTTCGCACGGTACGTGTTGTCCGACGCCGGGCAGGCGCTGCTGGCCGATGCCGACATTCGCAAGCTGCCGGTGCGCCCGAGCGTGTATGCGCAGCTGCCCGCGCAGTACCACGACCCGTTCGTTGCCGCAGGGCACGGCGCCTATGACTACGGCAACGGCAGCTCGCGCGAACGCCTGGCGCTGATCAGTTCGCTGTTCACCCAATGGCTGGGCCTGCCCCACGAGGCGCTGAACGAACTCTGGACGCGGCTGCACGCGGCCGAAGCGGCGGGGCATGACGTAGCCGCCATACGTCAGTTGTTGACCGCGCCGCCACTGACTGCCGGGCAAGCCGAGGCCAAGCCGTTGCTGGGCCTGTTCGCGGCACGTCAGGACAAGGGCATGGCCCACGAGCCGGCAACCGACCAGGATGCATTGGGCCGTACCGAGATCACCTGGCAGTTCCAGGCCGCGCTGCAGCGGGCAGAGGCGGCGCGGTTGCTGGAGGGGCTGGGTCAGTGACCGTTGTGCGCATCGCCGGGCTGTCGATCGGTTTGCTGGTGAGCGCGCTCGCCAGCGCCGATGTCACCCACACCGCGGTCAACCGTGAAGCCTACGCCCAGCCCTTCGCCGGGCTGGACGAAGGCCAGCTGGAGCGCTTCTTTCGAGGGCGCAGCCTGTTCCGGCAGGCGTGGGTGGTCGCACCGTCTCGCGATGAAGCGGTGGATGGGCTCGGGCCGTTGTACAACCGGGTGTCGTGCATCGCCTGCCACCCCAAGAACGGTCGTGGCCAGGCGCCGCAGCAGGGGGAGGCGATGCGCAGCCTGTTGCTGCGCCTGTCCGTGCCGGGCCGCGATGCCCACGGCGGGCCGAAGCCTCATCCTGTGTATGGCGACCAGCTCAACGACCAAGGTGTGCCCGGCGTGCCGGGGGAAGGGCGGGCCCATGTGTACTGGCAGGAACACGCGGTGCCGCTGGGCGATGGCGAAACCGTGATGCTGCGCACGCCGCGTGTCGAACTGCGCGAGCTGGCCTATGGGCCACTGGACGGGGTGTTGACCTCGGCGCGGGTGGGCTCGCCGGTATTCGGCCTCGGTTTGCTGGAGGCCATCGAGGCCAGCACGCTGCAGGCCATGGCGGCTGAAGCCAAGCCCGACGGCGTGACCGGGCGCGTCAATCAGGTGTGGAGTGTGGAGCGACAGCGTGCCGAGGCGGGCCGCTTTGGCCTCAAGGCCAACCAGCCCGACCTGCGCCAACAGATCGCCCACGCCATGCTGGGCGACCTGGGCATCACCTCCACGCTGGCTCCTGAGCAGAACTGCACCCCTGCCCAACAGGCCTGCGCGCAGGCGCCCCACGGCGGCGAGCCGGAGCTGGACGCGATGCAGCTTGGTGACCTGCATTTCTACCTCGCCCACCTGGCCGTGCCTGCGCGCCGGCAGCAGGCCGAGCCTGCGGTTGTGCAGGGTAAAAAACTGTTTGCCGCGATTGGCTGCACGGCCTGTCACCGGCCCGAACTGGTCACGGGCACACACCCGCTGTACCCGGCGCTGAGCCAGCAACGGATCGCGCCGTACACCGATTTGTTGTTGCACGACATGGGCGAGGGGTTGGCCGATGGCCGTGAGGACTTTCTCGCCAATGGCCGCGAGTGGCGCACCCCTGCGCTGTGGGGGCTTGGGTTGGGTGAGCGGATCAACCCCGGCAGTGGCTACCTGCACGACGGCCGAGCGCGCACGCTGGAGGAAGCCATCGTGTGGCATGGAGGTGAAGCGCAAGTGGCCCGGCAGCGCTATGTAACGCTGGGGGCGAAGGAACGGGCGGCGATTCGGGCGTTTCTTGAGTCGCTGTAGGGCGCTGGACCCAAGGCGATCATCTCTCAGTGACGGGAGCGCGATTCAGCGTGAGAAGGCCAGGGCATGAAGCCCTGGCCAATCGCAACCGTCACTTTTTCTTTTTCGCAGGTTTATCTGCCTTGTCCGACTTCTTGGCCTTCTCTGGCTTGCTGTCCGATTTTTTTGCAGATTTCTTGGGTTCGGCATCTTTTTTCTTGTCTTTCTTTTCTTTCTTTTCAGAGGCTTTGGAAAGAGCCGATGCCGCAGCTGATTTCTTTGCCGATGATGACTTCTTGTCTTTCAAATCCTTGCTGGCTTTTGAAGACCCGTCTTTGCTTTTCTTCTCGTCCTTAGCCACGTTGACCACCTCTGATAGCGCTTGCCGGTATTGGCACGTTGCCTGTGGGATCATCCACATGCTGATCATTAGGCGAGTTCGCCCAGAGGCGGTTCAAATTATTTGAGGCGCTGGGCAGGGCCTTGGCGGATGTTGCGTCAGGTACCGGGGCTTGGCATGCCCGGCAAGCTGGGCCAAGCTTGCATGGGCCTGCAGCAGTTGCTCTACTACGGGCCTTTCATCGATAGCGCTGATGATTACTATCAAAGGGCCCGCCTGTCGGCGCGGCAAAACCCGCTTGTATAATCGCCTTCGATTTTTCCCCGCTTCCCGCGCCTGCTCAAGGCGTCATTTCCCCCATGGAACCCAGCACCATGCCAAGCGCAAGCCAGGCCCCTAGCGGCCTTCCCGAACACAATCAACAGAGCGTCAAACAGCAGTGGCTGGCGATTCTCTCGGTCGCGGTGGGCGCCTTTGCCCTGGTGACCAGCGAATTTCTGCCGGTGGGCGTACTCAACGATGTCGCCAGCGACCTGGGCATCAGTGCCGGTCATGCCGGCCTGATGGTGACGCTGCCCGGCATCATGGCCGCACTCGCCGCGCCCTTGCTGTCGGTGGGCATCGGCGCGATGGACCGGCGCTACCTGCTGATCGGCCTGACCCTGATCATGATCATCGCCAATGCGGTGGTGGCCTACGCCACCGACTTCAGCCTGCTGCTGTTCGGCCGTGTGCTGCTGGGGGTGAGCATCGGCGGGTTCTGGGCCACGGCCATCGCCCTCAGCGGCCGCCTGGCCCCCAAGGGTGTTGGGGTAGCCCAGGCCACCTCGATCATCATGGTGGGTGTGACCCTGGCCACCGTGCTGGGCGTGCCCGTCGGCACCTGGCTCAGCGGCCTGATGGGCTGGCGCATGACCTTCCTGGTGACCGCGCTGGTGGGTGTACCGGTGCTGCTGGCCCAGGTGTTCCTGCTGCCGCGGCTCAACCCCGACAAGGCCATTCGCATCAGTGACCTGCCGGCACTGTTCATCAATCCGCAAGCCCGGGTCGGCCTGATTGCGGTGTTGCTGATCGGCCTGGCGCACTTTGCCGCGTACACCTACGTGGCACCGTTTTTCAAGCAAAGCGCCGGCTTCGATGGGCCGACCATTGGCTCGCTGCTGTTGCTGTATGGCGTGGCCGGGGTGCTGGGGAATGTCTTCGCCGGGTTTGCCGCCAACCGCAGCGTGCGTTACACGCTGATGCTGGTGGCGCTGATGATTGCCGTCAGCACGGCGCTGTTCCCTTACTTCGCCACCGGCATGACCGGTGCGGTGATGCTGATCGCGCTGTGGGGCTTTGCCTTCGGTGCCTTTCCGGCCTGCGCCAGCATCTGGATGTTCGTGGTGGCGCCCAAGGATGTCGAGCGTGGCATGCCGCTGTTCGTGGCTTTGTTTCAGGTGATCATTGCGCTGGGGTCGTTCTTTGGCGGGCGCATCGTCGACCAGATGGGCAGCTCGGTGCTGCTGAGCCTGGCCACGGCACTGGTGGGCTGCGGGTTTGTCACGGTGCTGGTGCTGGGGCGCAAGGTCAGTAACCGAATGGCGGTTCAGCCTTGCTAGCAGCCCGGCGCATGGGCTGACGTCAATCTTGAGGGGGCCGCGTGTGCGGCCTTGCAGATCGCTGAGATTCGATAGCCCAAATCAGCACTTCATTGCTGATCTACGGCGCATAGAAACACCCGCCCAGCGGGTCAGTCCACACCAGCTCCCCGGTAGCGGGGCGGCGCATCAGGTTGTCGAGCTTGGCATCCACGTCACATTCATGGCGCTGCGCAAATTCCGCCGCCCTGGCGAGTGTGATCAACACCCCCGCCAGCGCGGGATGCTCACCGGCCAAGGCCAGGCACTGTTCAGCAAGCACGGCGTTGGCCGGCAGATCATCATTGTCGTCGAGCAACCCCGACAGCAGGCTGGCAAGTAACGGCTCGCTGGCCTCATCCACGCTTATCAACCTTTCCACTTCGGCCAGCCAGTAGAACTCGTTTTCGCTTCCCCTGAGTGAAGCGTCAGAGGGACCCACGGCGCCATAGTCGTGAATGACCTCGACGACATTACGGTTGCCCTGGGCCCACTGCCGGGCAAGAAAATTGTGGCCGCAACCTTCGAGCGTGAGGCGATAGAGCCTGGTACCGTGCTCGAACAGCATGCTGCTCGAACCCTGGCAAAGGAACGTCGCCTGGTTCAGCGGTGCGCTTGCCAGAATCGCCTGGAAGTGTTTGCCCGCCAGCACCGGTTGATCAGCCATGCCCATTCCCCCCGCTGAAGTTGCCGACCCCTGATGCTTGAACAGCCGCTTTCGAGAGCAGGCCAAGCCTGCTTCTCGGGTGATCCCTTTCCCCAAGCCAGTTGGGGATCAAGGCGCCTTGCGCCGCAAAGTGCTCGACATGCACCACGGTGATTCTGCCGTCTGTGTAGGCCACGGCGTTGATCATCTTCCATGCGCCGGGGCGGGCATGGCGCAACAGCGCGTAGGCAGACGCGACATAGTTCATCCCCGTGCCCAGGCCGAACATCACGATCAGTCGGGTCTCTTGCGGCAGGTCGCGAAGAAAGGCCGTTGTACAGTTGCTGGCCACCGACTTGCCGAACGGGCTGGCAATGAACTTGTCCAGCATCCCGCCGCCTGATCCTTTCCAGGTACCAGCCTTGCGGTCGTGGCGCTCTACGGTGCAACGGATGAGCGATGCGAAATGAAAGCGCCCGTTGTTGTCCGCAATAAGGCGGTCCACCTGTTGCTTGAGCCTGTCAGGCGGGGCGGCGGGGATAAGGCCCACGTGGGCCAGAATCTTGCCCACATTGAGACGACTGCCCTTGTAGGCGATGTCGTCGTGAGGTGTGCTGGCAAGTGCCCCCGCCTGAGTGGGGCCCTTGGAGAAGCCCAGCACAACCACCTCTGGCGTAGTACTGCCCCATGCCAGCGGGTTTGCCGTAATACGCCACTCGCCCTCGGTGCGAGTGGCTACATCGAATGCTGGCGCACTCTCGGTGTGGCAACGCGAGCAGGAGACTCTGCCGTGACGGGGTAAGCAACTCATCAATCCTCCCAAGGTGCCGACGTTTGAAGTAGCAGGGCGCCACAAGATGGACTCGATCCGGCTATTACGCGGCAACTGCGAGCAGCGTAGTTGACGTTGTTTACTTTGCCATCAGCGTGTCTACCGCCCGTTTGTGCTCGGCCAATAGCCGACATGGCGCCTAGCCGGGCACGGGTGCTTCAGTGAGGCCAAGTCGAAGGAAGCTCAATGCATCCTTGTAGAGTGGGTGCCATGCGTCGGATGGCTCGCTATGGAGTGGATGCCAGAAAAACCTGAACGCGTGCCCTCCGTCATCCTGGGTAAAGTGAACCCAGGTGTCGGGAAGCTCGTGGGTGACGTGACACTCATGAAATGCCCACACATGCCCGGTTACCTCAGCGCGCCACACGCCAAGATTTCGTCCCACCGTGCCATTAATTCCGGCTTCCTCGAACAGTTCTCGTACAGCAGCGTCTTCACTCGGCTCACCTGGCTCCACACTTCCCTTGACCAACTGCAGGCCCGCCAACGGATGCGCGAACGCCAGAACCTCCAACGTTTCACGGCTGCGCAGCACCACCGGGCAAGCTTTATCCACTGCCATGTTGTTCTCCCCTTGGCTCATTGCTGTTGAGTGTTGAGCGCGTCGAAAGCTGAACGATGTCAGCTGCCTTCAACACTGCACGATCTTAAAGCATCCATCCGGCTCTGCCGGGTTTTTGCCTCCCTCCCAAGTTCAGGACAAACCAGGCTGCACACTGATGAACCCTGCCCACATGTTGCAGTTTGTTGCCGCAGCCAGATGCCTGGCCTTGAGGTTGACGCAAATCAAGCTGCTGCCTATGGGGTTCGGGAGACCATGGCGGCACGAAAGGAGCGGATCGACAGCAGGCCAACGCCTCGATCCGCTTGCGCCACATTGCATAAGGAGCCCCACATGAGCCCGTTGAAGCACGTACTGGTTGCCACCGATTTGTCCACTTCTGCGCGCAACGCAGCAGAGCGGGCCGCACTCCTGAGCCAGGTGCAGCATGCCGCGCTGGACCTGCTCTACGTTGCCAACCCCGCGCCTTACGAGCGCCTCAAGCAGGTTGTGGTACCCGATGACAACCTGTTGAATCGCGTGCTGGAAAGTGCCGGCGAAAACCTGCGTGCAGTGGCTGCCATGCTGTTCCACCGCTACGCCATCTCCGCTGGCACACAGGTCGCGCCCGGTTCGGTGGCTACCGAAATCACCCGTGTGGTGCAAGACAAACACACCAACCTGCTGGTATGCGGGGCCAAGGGGCAGAACCTGGCGCGCCGCCTGCTGGGCTCCACCGTGCAGCGCATGCTGAGCCGCATGCACTGCCCGATGCTGGTGGTCAAACAGGCCCCGCGCGAGGCGTACCGCCGCGTGCTGGTGCCGGTTGATTTTTCGCCTTCGTCGCTGCGTGCCATCGAGCTGGCAAAAGCCGTGGCCCCGCAGGCCGAAATCATTCTGATGCACGCGTTCGAAGCGCCCTTCGAGGGCAGCATGCGCTTTGCCTACATCGACCAGGACACCCTCACGCACTACCGCAACGCCATCAAGAAGGATGCCGTGGAGCAACTTGCGGCCCTGAGCGAAGCCGCCGGCCTGCCCAATGCTCGGCAGATCATTGCACACGGCGACGCAGCCTGGCGGATCGTGGAAACCGAGCAGGAGCTGGACTGCGACCTGATCGTGGTCGGCAAGCAGGGCGAAAGCGCGCTGGAAGAGCTGCTGGTGGGCAGCGTCACCAAGCACGTGCTGAGCGAATCGCAGTGCGATGTGTTGGTGTCGATCTAGGGGCTGTAGGTAGGGCAGGGGGCCGGAAACGCTTGGCACAGCACACGCGATAACGTTTCTGTCGCAAGCGCCGTGCGGCGTTGGTGGCATCCGCAAGGCCCATGTTGCGGATGATGGCGTAATGGTATTGTTGGCTACCGTTACGCCATTCATCAATCGGCACAGAAGAAGTGCTTCATGATCGACACCGCACAGATGGCCCTGATTCTTGATGCGCTGCCCGACCCTGCCTTCATTCTGTCGCGCAGTGGCAAGTACGTTGCGGTGTTTGGTGGCCGCGACGCGCGTTATTACCACGATGGGTCCGGCCTGATCGGCCTGTATATTTCAGACCTGATCAATGCCGACAAGGCGAACTGGTTTCTGGAGCAGATTGCCCGGGCACTGGCCACGGGAAACCTGCTGGTCGCCGAGTACGAGCTGAGCAACAGGGACGTGAAGGGCCTGCCCGATGAGGGCCCCAAACATCCCATATGGTTCGAAGGGCGCATCCAGGCCCTGAACTTCAGGGTGGACGAAGAGGAGGTCGTGCTGTGGGTCGCCAGCAATATCTCCGAACGGCACACACTGGAAGTCAGGCTCAGGGAACTGAGCGATACCGACCAGCTCACCGGTCTGTTCAACCGCAGAAAGCTCGAACATGACCTGAAACTGCACCACGAGTCCCTGACACGCTATCGCGTGCCGACGTCGGTGTTCCTGTTCGATCTGGACAACCTCAAGAAAATCAATGATACCCAGGGGCACCACGCCGGCGATCAGATCATCCAGGCGGTGGCCGAGATATGTCGTTGCGCGCTGCGCGCAACGGATTTCGCCTGCCGCCTGGGTGGCGACGAGTTTGTGGTGGGCCTGCCCAATACCGAGCGCGAGCAGGCGCTGCAGCTTGCCGAGCGTCTGCATGAGCGCTTTCGCAAAGAGCTGAGCCGCTATTGGGCAGGCGACACGGTGGTCACCGTGAGCATTGGCGCAACGGCCATGCTGCCCGAGGACCACGCTTACGAGGACACCTTGAAACGGGCCGATCGTGCCCTGTACGTGGCCAAGAGCATGGGTAAGGACCGGATTGTGTGGCTCTGACGCCAGGGTATGGCCAATGTCAGAAAACCCTTGACCTTCCAGACGTGGCAAGTCGGATAAGTACGCGAACGTTGCTTTGCCCCCGCAAAGCAGGTCGACACTCGTGCGAAAGGCCATGTGATGAACGTCAAACGCGTAACCCTTTTCACTGCGGCGCTAAGCGTCGCGCTCACCAGCGTCGGGTGCAAGGAGACGGCACCCGCGACTGAACCCGCCAAGCCTCCCAGTGTTCCGGTAGCCGAGGTGATCGTGCGCCCGGTAACGCCCCATGCCGAATTCACCGGGTCGCTGACCGCGATCAAGCGGGTCGAACTGCGCCCGCGGGTGGCCGGCTATATTCAGGCGGTGAGCGTGCCCGAGGGCCGCATGGTAGAGAAGGGCAGCCAGCTCTTTGTCATCGATCCACGGCCCTTCCAGGCCGCGCTCGACGCCGCCACCGCACGCCTGCAGGAGGCCCGGGCGGCGTGGCTGCTGGCCCAGGCAGACCATGCCCGAGCCCGGCAACTGTATGCGCAAAAGGTCGTTGCGCGGGACCGGCTCGACAGCGCGATTGCGGCGCTCGATGCGGGCCAGGCCCAGGTCGATGCCGCAAAGGCCGCGCTGGACGCTGCAAAGCTCGACCTGAGCTTCACGCGGGTCACCGCACCGATCAGTGGGCGTGTAGGGCAAACCCTGGTCACCGAAGGCAACTACGTCACCAATGGGGTGACGCCACTGACCACCATCGTCTCTGTCGACCCCCTGCATGTGTACTTCGATGTGGACGAGCGCACGTACCTGCGCTCGCTCGCATCAAGCCGGCCTGGCGCGGGCGCGCAGGCGGCGAAGGTGAGTGTGGCGCTGACCACCGACAAGCAGTACGCGCGGCCCGGCCGCGTCGATTTTCTGGCCAACGCCGCCGATCGCAACACCGGCACGCTGCGTGTTCGCGCGGTGGTCGACAACCCCGACGGGCAGCTGACGCCCGGTTTGTTTGCCAAGGTGAAGCTTGAGACCGGCACGCCACAGGCCAGGGTGCTGATCTCGGACCAATCGATTTCGACCGATCAGGGCCGCCGCTACGTACTGGTAGTGGGCAAGGACGACAAGACCCAGTACCGCCCGGTCGAACTCGGCCCGATGGTGGAGGGCCTGCGCGTGATCGAAAAAGGCCTGCAGCCCGGCGAGCGCATCGTGGTCAAGGGCCTGGTGCGCCCGGACATGCAGGTTACGCCGCAGCCCACCTCGATCGAGGGTTCGCCCGTCAAGGCGCAGCAAACCCTGGGGGCGGCGCAATGACATTCCCGCGCTTCTTCATCGATCGTCCCATTTTTGCCATCGTCCTCTCGATACTGATGATGATTGCCGGCATCGTCGCCTTCTTCCAGCTACCGCTGAGCGAGTACCCGGCGGTCACGCCGCCGACCGTGCAGGTGACGGCGTCCTATCCGGGGGCCAACCCCCAGGTAATCGCACAAACCGTGGCCGCGCCACTGGAGCAGGCGATTACCGGGGTCGAGGGCATGCTGTACATGGCGTCGCAGTCTGCCACCGATGGCCGGATGGTACTGACCATCACTTTCGCCCAGGGCACCAATGCCGATATTGCGCAGATCCAGGTGCAGAACCGCGTTTCGCGGGTTCTGCCGCGCCTGCCGGCAGAGGTGCAGCACCAGGGCGTGGTCACCCAGAAGACCTCGCCGGACATGCTGATGGTGGTTCACCTGCTGTCTCCCGACAAACGCTACGACCCGCTCTACATGTCCAACTACGCCTACCTTCAGGTGCGTGATGAACTGTCGCGCCTGCCCGGCATCAGCGATGTGCTGGTGTGGGGCGCCGGGGAGTACAGCATGCGGCTGTGGCTCGACCCGGACCTGATCGCCGCGCGCGGGCTCACCGCAGGCGAGGTGATCGAAGCGGTGCGCGAGCAGAACGTGCAGGTGGCGGCGGGGTCGGTCGGCCAGGCGCCCAACGCCACCGCCGCGTTCCAGGTAACCGTGAACACCCTGGGGCGGCTGACCGATGAGCAGCAGTTTGGCGACATCATCATTCGCACCGGCGACGACGGTCAGGTCACGCGCCTGCGCGATGTGGCCCGCATCGAGATGGGCGCCGACTCTTACGCACTACGCAGCCTGCTCGATGGCGAACCGGCCGTTGCGCTGCAGATCATCCAGAGCCCGGGCGCCAATGCCCTGGACGTTGCCCAGGCGGTGCGCGAAACCATGCAGCGGCTGGAGGCGAACTTCCCGGCGGGGCTCACCTCGCGCATTGCCTATGACCCCACGGTGTTCGTGCAGGCCTCGCTGGAGTCGGTGGCCATCACCTTGCTGGAGGCGATCATGCTGGTGGTGATCGTGGTGGTGCTGTTTCTGCACAACTGGCGCGCGTCGCTCATCCCGCTGATGGCGGTGCCGGTGTCGCTGGTGGGCACCTTTGCGGTCATGCACCTGATGGGCTTTTCGCTCAACACCCTGTCGTTGTTCGGCCTGGTGCTATCGATCGGGATTGTGGTGGACGATGCCATCGTGGTGGTGGAGAACGTCGAGCGTCATATCGAGAACGGCGAGGCGCCGGCCCAGGCCGCCAGGCTTGCCATGGACGAGGTGACCGGGCCCATCATCGCGATCACCTCGGTGCTGGCTGCGGTGTTCATCCCCACGGCGTTCCTCAGCGGCCTGCAGGGCGAGTTCTATCGCCAGTTCGCGCTCACCATTGCCATCTCGACGATTCTGTCGGCGGTCAATTCGCTGACCCTCAGCCCCGCACTCGCCGGGTTGCTGCTGCAGCCACGCCAGCACGGCGATACGCCCGACCCCCGCAGCCTGCGCGGGCGTGCCCGGCGGTTGCTCGGCACCCTCGGCCGGCCGTTCCAGCGTGCACCGCAGGCCTATGGCAACACGGTGCGCAAGGTGGTCCGGCTCAGCGGCCTGGTGCTTGTGGTGTACGTCGGCCTGCTGGGGTTGACCGCGTTCGGCTTCAATGCCGTGCCACCGGGCTTTGTACCGATGCAGGACAAGTACTACCTGGTGGCCATCGCCCAGTTGCCCAACGCGTCGTCGCTGGACCGCACCGAAGCGGTGGCCAGGCAGATGTCACAGCTGGCCCTGGCCGAGCCGGGCGTCGAAAGCGTGGTGGCGTTCCCGGGGCTTTCGATCAACGGTTTCGTCAACGTGCCCAACGCCGCGGTGATGTTCATCATGCTCGACCCGTTCAAGGAGCGTGCCTCGCCGGACCTGGCTGCAACCGCCATCGCCGGGCGCCTGCAGGCCAGGTTCGCGGGTATTCCCGATGGTTTTCTTGGGGTGTTCCCGCCACCCCCGGTGCCGGGCCTGGGTGCCACCGGCGGCTTCAAGATGCAGGTCGAGGACCGCAGCGGCGCGGGGCTGGAGGCCCTGGTGCAGCACACCCGCATCCTGATGATGAAGGCCACCGAGTCGGGGCAGTTGGCCGGGCTGATGACCAGCCTCGATATCAATGCACCGCAGCTCGACGTGGTCATCGACCGGGCCCAGGTCAAGAGCCAGGGCGTGCGCCTGACCGATGTGTTCGAGGCGCTGCAGGTGTACCTGGGTTCGCTGTACGTCAACGACTTCAACCGCTTTGGCCGCACCTACAAGGTCACGGCGCAGGCCGACACGGACCACCGCATGCAGGCCGAAGCCATCGGCCGCCTGCAGGTGCGCAATGCGGCCGGGGCCATGCTGCCGTTGTCGGCGTTTGTCAGCGTTACGCCAAGCTCCGGCCCGGACCGGGTGATTCACTACAACGGCTACCCCTCGGCGGACATTTCGGGGGGCGCGATGCCGGGCGTGAGTTCAGGGCAGGCGGTTGCGCTGATGGAGCGTCTGGCTGGGGAAATGCTGCCTGAAGGCATGACCTTCGAATGGACGGACCTGACCTACCAGCAGAAGCTGGCCGGCGATTCGGCGCTGTTCATCTTCCCGCTGTGTGTGTTGCTGGCCTACCTGATTCTAGCGGCGCAGTACAACAGCTGGCTGCTGCCCCTGGCGGTGCTGCTGATTGTGCCGATGTGCCTGTTGAGCGCGATCATCGGGGTGTGGCTGATGGAGGGCGACAACAACGTGTTCGTGCAGATCGGGTTGATCGTGCTGGTGGGCCTGGCCGCCAAGAACGCGATCCTCATCGTCGAGTTCGCCCGCACCCTGGAAGCGCGGGGGGCGAGTGTGCTGGAGGCGGTTGTGGAGGCATGCCGGTTGCGCCTGCGCCCGATCGTGATGACGTCCCTGGCCTTCGTCGCTGGCGTCGTGCCGCTGGTGCTTGCCAGCGGCGCAGGTGCCGAGATGCGCCAGGCCATGGGGGTGGCGGTGTTTGCCGGCATGCTCGGGGTGACGCTGTTCGGGTTGTTCCTGACCCCTGTTTTCTATGTGGTGATCCGTGGCCTGGCGGCCCGCTTCGAGCGGCACACGCCCACAGCCCAGCCTGCCCTGGAGGAGCGCCGTTCATGAGCCTTTGCTATCGAGCTGTTCTGGCGCCCCTGGCCACCCTCATGCTGCTGGCCGGGTGTGCTGCAGTGGGCCCCGACTACGTTGCGCCGTCGCTGCCGGCAGCGCAGCTTCCCGCACGCTTCGATGAGCTGCCTGCCGGGCTTGGCCCCGGCAGCGTCGAGGCCCGGTGGTGGGGTGCCTTTGACGAGCCCGCATTGACCGGGCTGGTGCAGCGGGCGCTTGCCGCCAACCATGACATCGCGATTGCAGCCGTGCGGCTCGAAGAAGCCAGGGCGATGTTGCGCGAAAGCCGCCAGGGTTTCCTTCCGCGTGGCGGCCCTGCGCTCAGCTACGAGAACCGCCGCTGGAGCGAAGTGCAGACACCGGCTGGCCAGTCGCGGCAGAACGAAACCTATCGGGGGGCGGTCGATGCGTCCTGGGAAATCGACCTGTTCGGCCGCGTGCGCCGCTCGGTGGAGGCCGCACGCGCCCAGGCCGGTTCGCGCGAGGCGTTGCTGCGCGGGGTGCAGGCGAGTGTGGCGGCCGAGGTGGCGGCCACCTGGTTCGAGCTGCGGGGCATCGAGGCCGAGTTGGCGGTTGCCGCCGATACCCGCCAAAGCCAGCGCGACAGCCTGAGCATGGTCGAACGCCAGGTGAACGCCGGGGCGGCCACCGAGTTCGACCGGCTGCGGGCCGAGGCCCTGTTGCGCTCGGTCGAGGTGAGCGTGCCCGAGCTGGAGCGTCGGCGTGATGCCTCGGTCAACGCCCTGGCGATCCTGCTGGGCGAGCCGCCGCAGCGGTTCACACCACCGGCCGCCGAGCCTGGGGAGCAGGCGCTGGCCCTGCGCACGATCGCCGTCGGCGAGCCCACTGCGTTGCTCTGGAGACGCTCCGACATTGCCGCGGCAGAACGCGCCCTTGCGGCCGCCACGGCGCAAATCGGGGTCGAGACGGCGGGCCTCTATCCTGAGGTGCAGGTGCAGGGCTCCATCGGTGTGGTCACCGGAAGCCTCGACGGGATGAGTGGCGCGGGCGCGTTGTCGAGCTTTATCGGCCCGATGATTCGCTGGTCGCTGCTGGACACCGGGCGTGTACGTGCCCGCATTGCCGCCAGCGAGGCACGCGCCAGGGAGGCGTTGATCGTGTACGACCAGACGGTATTGCGCGCGTTGCAGGAAACCGATGATGCCTTCAAGGCCCACGGGGCTGCGAGCAATACCCTGAGGCTGCGATTGCTCGAATCGGCGGCCAACGGCGAGGCGGCGCGGCTTGCCCGGGCGCGGTTCTCGGAGGGCGAGGGCGTCTACCTGGATGTGCTTGAGGCCGAGCGCGCCGATTACGCCAGCCGACGCGCCCTGACCGCTGCACGTACCCGACAACGCCTGGCGGTTGTGGGCATCTACAAGGCGCTGGGTGGTGGCTGGGAAGTCTGCGCGCAGGCCCGGCAGCCGTGCGACGGCGCCTCTCTCTAGCGTTCCATCAGGCAAAAATAATCCCCGAAACCGGGGATTATTTTCATACGGCTTCCACCAGCGTGTTACTGCTGTCCAGTACCGTCGGGCAACGCATAGGCAATGATGTAGTCGCCCACATCAGGCGAATGGCTCATGCCGCCCGCCGAGATCACCACATACTGCTTGCCGGTCGCCGGCGACTGGTAGATCAACGGCGCTGCCACTGCACCTACCGGCAGGCGGGCTTTCCACACCTCCTTGCCGGTGGCCGAGTCCAGAGCCCGCAGGTAGTAGTCCTGGGTGCCGGCTAAGAACACCAGCCCCGAGGCGGTCGAGGTAGGGCCGCCCAGCGTCGGCATGCCCAGCGGGATCGGCAGGTGGGTCTTGAGGCCCAGGGGGCCGGTGTCCTGCACGGTGCCCAGCGGTACCTGCCACACCAGTTTCTGGGTGTTCAGGTCGATGGCGCTCATGCTGCCGAACGGCGGGGTGTTGCACGGCACGCCCAGGGGGGATTGCAGGATGTCGATTTTTACCCCGCCATAGATGCCCGCCACTTGTGGGCGAATCGTACCCATGAAGCCCGGCACCTCATCGGTGGAAACCTTGAACTTGCTGGTGTTTTCCTTGGTGACCAGCGCCATGCGCAGCGGTACGCGCATGTCGTTGACGAACATCATGCCGGTGTTTTCGTCGATGGAGATGCCACCCCAGTTCATGCCACCCAGCAGGCCCGGCCATTCGATGTAGGGCTTTTCGGTCGGCGGGGTGAAGGGGCCCACATACACCGAGTCCTTGAACATGATGCGGCAGTACAGCTGGTCGAAGGTGCTCACGCCCCACATGGACTTCTCGGTCAGGGGCTCGGCACCAATCACCGGCATGCCCACCGAGTGCGGTTGGGTCGGTGCCAGGTGTTCGCCTTCGGCGGCGGGGGATGTCGGTACGGGCAGCTCCTGAACTTCAGTCACCGGCTGGCCGGTGCGGCGGTCCAGCACGAAGATGTTGCCGGTCTTGGTGGTCTGGATCAGCACCGGGGTCTTTTCGCCCTGGGCGTTCTTGATGTCGTACAGCACCGGTTGCGAGGGCAGGTCGTAGTCCCACACGTCGTGGTGCACAGTCTGGTACACCCACTTGGCCTTGCCGGTCGAGGCATCGACGGCCACCACGGCCGAGCCGTACTTTTCCTTGGCCTGGTTGCGGTCGCCACCCCAGTAGTCGGGCGGGCCGTTGCCGGTGGGCAGGTACACCAGGTTCAGTGCCTTGTCGTAGGTGGGCACGGTCCACACGTTGGGGGTTTCCAGGGTGAACTGGTGGTCGCTGGCGGTTGCGTCCTGGCCTTCAGGCGCACCGATGTCCCAGGCCCACACCAGCGCACCGGTCACCACGTCGAAGGCACGCACGGCGCCCGACGGCTCCTTGGCGACGATGTCGCGCACCCAGCCGCCGACCACGGTGAGGTGGCCCATTACCACGGGCAGGGAGGTGGGGTGGTAGCGCTTGCTGTTCTCGGTGGGGCCCATGCCTTTTTTCAGGTCGACATAACCGTTGTCGCCAAAGCTCGGGCACAGGGTGCCGGTGTGTGCGTCCAGGGCAAACAGGCGGGCGTCGACCGACGACACCAGGATGCGCTGGCGGCACTGCTGCTCGCCATACGAGGCCTTGACCTCGGTGCTCAGGCTGTCGTCCTTGTCGATGTCGTGGTAGCCCACGCCGCGGCACGTCACGTGCTCGGCGCTGCGCGCGTGCGGGTCGAACTTCCAGATCGGCTTGCCCGTGTCGGCGTCGAGGGCGGTGATCAGGTTTTCTGGCGTGCATGAATACAGCACGTTGCCGATCTGCAGCGGGGTGTTCTCGTCCACGCCGGCACCGGCGCCCGTGGTTCTGCGGCCGGTGCGGTAGATCCAGGCCACTTGCAGGTCCTTGACGTTCGCCGGGGTGATCTGGCTGAACGGCGCAAAGCGCGTGCCCGAGGCGTTGCGGCCGAAGAACTCCCAGTTTTCCGGCGCGGCGGGGGCTTCGGTTGGCGCAGGCTTGGCCGTGGAGGCGAGCGGGGTGGAGATTGCACCGTGCGGATAGAACGCCGCCACGAAGGTCGCGATCAGCCCCGCGAACACCGCAAAGCCGAAGCGGTTGGCCAGGCGTCGGGTGCTTGCCGAGGTACCGGGCAAGGCTGCGCCGACCCACAGGCTGAGGGTCAGGATGATTGCCGGTACTACCAGGCGTGGCAGCAGCTCCCAGTAGCTGAACTGGCCGACTTCGTAGAATGCCCACACACAGGTTGCCAGGGCGATGGCTACCGAAAGGGCGATGCTGGCGCTTTTGCGCAGGAACATCAGCGCTGCCAGCAGCAGGTATGCAACGCCTGCGATCAGGTAGTAAGGCGAGCCATCGAGTGCTACCAGTTTGAAGCCGCCGTAGATCATCGCCAGCGATACGAGCAGCACCAGCAGGGCAAACAGCACCCTTGCGGTGGTGCCGAGTGCAAACTTCCGAGTTTGCGGTTGATGGTCATCCGTCATTTTTTTCATACGTTCCGTTAGTCAATGGAAAGTGCACGCAGGCTCTGCGCAGGGGTCAAGGCATTCAGTCGGCAGCGGTAAAGGTCGAACCCGTGGGGCGTGGCGATCAGCGCGCAAGGGCGTGCGCGATCATTCGATACGGGGGGCGCCGAAGGCTCTGGGAAAGGGTGTTGGCGTTGGGGTGGCCTTTGCGGAGTCGGCGCGGTAGGGCTGCCTGAAAACGGTGGCCAGTTTAGGCGGGCGAGGCGGGGCGGATAAATGCTCAAGGTCGAAAAGCATTGTTGGGGAAACAGTAACAATGGGGACGGTCGGTAGGCCGCGTGTGCGGCCCGTGGAACGAAAGGGAGGCAGCTGTACGCGGGTTAGCAGACCAGGGATCAAGGACCCCGGCGCGCATGAATGCGCCCCGCGTACAGTCGCCATAACACCCGACGACAAAGGGTGACGGCCGTAAGCAGGATGGTAGACCGGGACTCCAGGAACCCAGCGCGCACGAATGCGCCCTGCGTACAGCCGTCATAAAACGAAACAGCGGGTGCAAAAAGGTGTCAGCTGAGACGGATGGACGCTTGCACGTCCTAAGGTACTCGGGCTAGCAAACCCGAAAGGATGCAGCTATAGATCGGTGCCCACCTTTGCAACAGACCGCCACAACCCAAAGCAGGCATATTAGCTTCTGGATCAGTAGGTAGCCTCCGCCAGTCCTAAAATCGAGACGGCGGTTCATTTCCAGCTTTGATCTGTGAAAAGACATGGTCTGGATCTGCCTGGCACCAATATCTGAACAGAAGGCGAGGTTCGGTATCCCCAAAATACTGACTCAGGAGGCTCTCGGCGGGGATTAACAATTTAGTTTCTGGCCATTGCTGAGCTAAAACACCTATGTGTTTGCCAGACGAACAAATAATCCACGTCGCCTTGCCTCCACTGATGTCAGGCAGGTAACCCATACCTTGGATCGCTTCGAACAAAGCGCGCAGTGTTACTGCAGGATCAAGCCTGATTGATGTCCTGTGACTTTCCAGATCATCCCCTGCATGCACGCTATCCCGATCAATTTGAATGACCAACATGAATGTTCCTTTTTAGCGTTGTGAGATTACTAGAATGCCAGCGTAGGAATGCCAGCTATCTGTCTACAGTCCGCTTATGGCCAATTGCTGCCGTTAACCACCGGCAGCCTTGGGTCCGTTAGCGACGGCCGAGACCGTGTTTGCCCAGTAATCTCGAATCGCACTCGCCGCTGCGTTTTCTCCAGCATCACCGTGGCTGCTGATGACCCTCTATGAAGGACGGGCAGTTGTTTGTTCTTCTGCACCTTCAACTGCTGAACAGCCCGACAACCCCTCCAACTGCACATACTCAATGCGGTGCCGTCCGTTGTTTTTAGCCGCATAGAGCTGCTGGTCCACGGCTTTGATGAAGTCTGTAGGCCTGTCCCACTCGCCTGGCGCCATCGAACCCGCGCCTATGCTGACAGTCAGGCGGTGGTCATGTGGCGATAGCGCATGCACGATGGACTGCTTTTGGATCAACCGCTGGCAGCGCTCAGCCACTTTACGCGCCACCTCGGCATCGGCTTCGGGCAGCAGCACGATAAATTCTTCGCCGCCATAGCGAGCCACAAGGTCGCGTGGGCCATCCAACGCCAAACTCAGCGTCTGGGCAATCGCTATCAAACATTTGTCGCCTTGAATATGGCCGTACAAATCGTTGTACTGCTTGAAAAAATCGACGTCCAACAACAGCAGCGACAATGGCCGGCGCTCGCGGCGCGCACGTTCCCACTCCAACTCGAAACAGCTGTCGAAGCGACGACGGTTGGCGATATTCGTCAGGCCGTCCTTGAACGAGAGCACCTCCAGTTCCTTCTGCAAACTCAGCAACTGGTCTTCGGTCTTCTTGCGTTCGCTGATGTCGAACATGAAGCCGATCAGTGCTTCGACTTCGCCCCTGTCATTGCGCACCACGTGCACAACGTCGCGGATCCACACATAGCCGTTGTCCTTGGTCAGCGCTCGGTAGTCCGCCTCGTGGTCCACACCAGCCTTGGATTGCGTCACGCAGAAGTTCACCACATGCTCGCGATCTTCTGCATGCATGCGCATGGCCCAGTCTTCCACGCTCACCCAACTTTCAGGGCTCCAGCCCAGCAACGCCTCGATCTGAGGGCCGATGTAGGTGAACTTCATTGAGGCCCAGTCAATCTTCCAGGGAATCGCCTTGGTCGACTCCAGAAGGGTTCTGTACACCTCACTGTCATTGACAAGCTCGCTTGCATCGGACATACACGATAGCCCTCGGAACCCTATGGATAAGCCACTTTAGCAGCCCTGGCAGGGCAAGTACTGCGTACCGAGCCAGGCGTTGGTACATTGCGACATGGAAGAGGTTGCGGGCACGCTGAAAGCCCTTCGTATTCTGCTACTCATCTGTCTTGGTCGTCAGATCACCGGCCACTTCCTTGGCCAGCGCCATAAACGCCCGGGCAGCCGCGGATTGATAGACATTCTTGCGCTGCATCAAGACCGCTGTGCGCTCTAGCCGATGCGGCCCCAACTCGACAGACACCAACTCTGGGTGCTCCTGCGCTATGGCGGCGGGCAGCAAGGTCGACAGCGTGGTTCTGCGCACTACCTCAATCAACGCACCAATTACATTGGCCTCCATCACCACGCGCGGGCGAATGCCGTGCTGGTTGCAATAGCGGTCGATCTGTTCGCGGGTGGCGAACGCTTTGCTGAGCAGAATCAGCGACTGCGCATTCAGCGTCTCCAGGCCGACAGCCCGCGCCCCGGCCAGCGGATGTCGGCTACCAACGACCAGGGCAAGCGTTTCAACCAGCAGCGGATAGGCTTCGATGTCTGGCGCATGCACCTCATCAAACGCAATCCCCACATCCAGTTCGTCCCTCAGCAGCAGGTTCTCCATCTGCTCCTGGGCCAGTTCATGCACGTTCAGCGTGATGTTCGGGTAACGGCTGTGAAAGGCTTCCACCAACGGCCCGACCAGGTAGGTCGTGAAGGTTGGCGTCACCGCTATGCGCAGCGTTCCTCGACTGAGATCGCCCACATCATGCATCGCCCGCTTGCCTTCGCGCAGCTCCTGCGCCGCCCGCAATGCATAACGCAGGTACACCTGCCCGGCATCGGTCAGGCGTGTTTTGCGCCCTGAGCGATCGAACAACTGCGCCCCGAGGCTTTCCTCCAGCTGGCGCACTTGCTGCGACAGCGCGGGCTGCGAAACATGCAGTGCCGCCGCGGCACTGGTAAAGCCCTGATGTTCGGCGACCGCAAGAAAATACTGAATATGGCGCGCCAGCATGCCTGTGCCTATAAGTTTATCTGATGAAGATAATCATATATGAGACTTTTACCTTATTGAACGGCCTCCGTAACCTTTGCCTCATCGCATCGCGAACCAACGGAGTCAACCATGCAAGACATCATCGACGGTTTCCTTAAATTCCAGCGCAATGCCTTTCCTGAACGTGCCGGCCTGTTCAAAGACCTGGCCAACCAGCAGAGCCCGCGGGCGCTGTTCATCTCCTGCTCCGACAGCCGGCTGGTGCCGGAGCTGGTCACACAGCGTGAGCCGGGCGACCTGTTCGTCATCCGCAATGCGGGCAACATCGTGCCGTCCTACGGCCCTGAGCCAGGCGGTGTGTCCGCCTCGGTGGAGTACGCGGTCGCAGCCTTGAAAGTCAGCGACATCGTGATCTGTGGGCATTCCGACTGCGGCGCCATGACCGCCATCGCCACCTGCAAATGCCTGGACAACATGCCCGCCGTGGCCGGCTGGTTGCGCTACGCCGATTCCGGTCGGGTGGTCAACGAGGCCCGCCAGCATGTCGACCAGCATGCCAAGGTCGCCTCGATGGTGCGTGAAAACGTCATCGCGCAGTTGGCCAATATCCAGACACACCCCTCGGTACGCCTCGCGCTGGAAGAAAAGCGCGTGACGTTGCATGGCTGGGTCTACGACATCGAAAGCGGCTGCATCCAGGCCTTCGACAGCCGCACCGGCAAGTTCGTGTCGCTGGCCGAAAGCCCTAGCGCTTGCGTTGCTACCCACTAGCCCTCGTTTCTACCCACGGAGATATCCCCATGATCCAATCACAAATCAGCCAAGACACTCGCCTTGCCCTGACCGACGTCATCCTGTTGGCCAAGGCCCGCAAAGACCTGTCGTTCGCTCAGATTGCCGAAGGCACCGGCCTGCACGAAGCTTTTGTCACCGCCGCCTTGCTTGGTCAGCACCCGCTGCCGGCCAACGCAGCCCAGGTGGTTGCCGACACCCTGGGCCTCGACGCCGATGCCGTGCTCCTGCTGCAAAGCATCCCGCTGCGCGGCAGCATCGGCAACGGCATTCCTACCGACCCAACCATCTACCGCTTCTACGAAATGATTCAGGTCTACGGCACCACGCTCAAGGCGCTGGTTCACGAGAAGTTCGGCGACGGCATCATCAGCGCCATCAACTTCAAACTGGACGTCAAGAAGGTCGATGACCCAGACGGCGGCTCCCGCGCGGTGATCACCCTGGATGGCAAGTACCTGCCGACCAAACCGTTCTGATCACCCCACCGATGGACCCGGCGCTGCATGGCTGCCGGGCTCCATGTTCTTGAAAATGTGGAGAAGGGCCTCTGAACATGAAGGCGTTACCTGTACTGATAGCGGGCTTTTTCTGTGCTGCGACGATGGCCGACGAACCGATACCGGTTGAGCAATACAGCTACGCCCAGCACCTGGACATCGCCCGCGTCATTTCCATCAGCGAAGTCGCGCACGTCTGCGCCGTGGTACCTGTGCTCATGACGTATGAAGACTCCAAGGGCCAGAAACACATTCTTGAATACCGAGTGATGGGTAACGGCTGTTCCAACGGTTGAACTGCCCATGGTTCGTTTTTTACCGATGCGCCCTGGGGCAGCATCATAGAGGGCCAACGTCATGGATCTGATCTTTCGCAATGTGCGCATCGACGATACAAAACCGCTGATGGACGTAGCGGTGCACCACGGCAAGATTGTCGAGATCGCGCCGACAATTTCAGTGCAGGCCGTGCAGGAAATCCAGGGCCACGGCAACGTACTGATCCCGGGCTTTGTCGAAGGGCACCTGCACCTGGAAAAAGCCAACATCATGCACCGCAAGGCCAATCGCTCCGGCACGTTGAAGGAGGCGATAGCGGTTACCGCCGAGCTCAAACCCACGTTGACTCGCGACGACATTCTCGCGCGCTCCACTCAAGCACTACGTGCGTTGGTGCAGTCCGGCACTACCCACGTACGCGCCCACGCCGAATTCGACCCGGTGCAAGGCTTCACCGGCTTTGATGTGGTGCTGGAACTGCGCGACAAGCTGCGCGACGTCATCGACATCCAGGTGGTGGCCTTCCCGCAGGAGGGAATACTGAAACTACCGGGCATGCAGGCAATGATGGTTGAGGCCATGGAGAAGGGCGCAGATGTAGTGGGCGGCATTCCCTACAACGACGACTCGGCCCATGACCACATCGACTATGTATTCAACCTGGCCAGGCGCTACGGCAAGGACATCGACTTCCATCAGGACTTCGCCGACAACGCCGAACACATGACCATTGAGTACCTGGCGCGCAAGACCATCGAGCAAGGCTATCAAGGGCGCGTATGCGTCGGTCACCTGACCAGCCTGGGTGCCGTGGCGCCGCACAAACAGCGGGAGATCATTGCCTTGATTCGCGAGGCTGGCATCAGCGTCATGTGCCTGCCCGCCACCGACTTGCACCTCGGTGCGCGCGGCGACAGCCATGACGTGCGCCGTACCCTGACGCCGGTGCGGGCCCTGCGTGATGGCGGCGTGAATGTGTGCCTTGCCACCAACAATATTCGCAACGCATTCACCCCGTTTGGCACCGGCGACTTGCTCAACATCGCGCAATTGGCGATTCCGGCCTGTCACCTGGGCGGGGCGGATGACCAGGCCACGGTACTGTCGATGCTCACTACCCATCCGGCGAAAGCGCTGGGGTTGAAGGATTATGGGTTGGTGCCGGGTGCGCCTGCTGACGTGGTGTTGCTGGAGACGCATTCGGTGGGTGACGTGATTCTCGACCTGCCCACACGGTTGATGGTGCTAAAGCGCGGGAAGATCGTGGCGACGTCGGCCTGTCAGCGTTCGGTGGCTTTCTGATCCAGTTCGATGCAAGCGACTGGTCGTGGGGAGCTGTTACTTCGCTCGCCCACCACCCGGCTCACCCCGCACGAACTCCCTGGCCGTTCAACATGAAGATACTGGTGAGCACAGGGTCCGTCCAAGCGGCCGTTACAGCCGCTTGAAATCGCCCTATCGACCACTGCTCACGGCTAGTTCTCGTAGCGCAGCGTGACGGCAAAGTTGCGGGGTTCGCCGTAATAGTTTCCGGTGTCCTGGCTGAAAATCGCGGTGTAGTACTTCTCGTCGAAAACGTTGTTGAGGTTCAACTGAACGCTCAGGTTCTGGTCGATCCGGAAGTTGGCATTCAAGTCCACAAGGTTGTAGGCACTCTGCGAAATACTGTTCAGGTACAGCTTGCTCTGATGGTACACGCTGGTTCCGACTCGCCATTGGTCCAGGCTACCTGGCAACTGGTAGGTGGTGGCGGCCTTGAACAGTCGCTGTGGCGAGTTCTCTGTGCCATAGGTGTCACCCTTCCTGCTACCCGCCACGTATTCTGGATGGCTGTAGGTGTAGCCCATGGAGGCATTCCACCCGGGCATCAACTCGCCCGAGACCTCGGCATCGAACCCGCGGTTTCGTACTTTGGCGCCCTCGGTGTAGCACCGCGAATCGCGCGTGGGCCCACACACGCGCCCAGCCTCGGGCACGACCTGCGCAAGGCCTGTCTGATCCACCTGGAACAGCGCCAGGGAGGTATTGAGCCTGCCATCGAACAGTTCGTTTTTTACGCCCACTTCGTAGTTGCTGCCCGTTGTGGGTTCGAGCAGTTTGTTGTCGACGCTGTAGTTGCTCTGCATCTTGTAGATCTCGGTATAGCTGGCATACACCGAGGTAGTGTCATTGACGTCGTAGACGATGCCGCCGTAGGGGATGATCTTGCGGTTTTCCCTGAAGCGGTCCGTCTCCCACGGGCCCTGGGTGTCGTAGTCGACCCAACTCAAGCGGCTGCCCAGAATCACGTGCAGATCATCGAATGGGTTCAGGCGAGTGGCTGCATAGATCCCCTTGTCCTTGCGCACATGTCGACTGGGCGTCAGGCTGCCGACTATCTGCGGTTTCGGGAATGTGGAGGTATCGAAGTCCAGAATGTCGACGATAGGGTTCACGCTGGACGAGCCTGTGACGTATTGCAGCCTGTCACGCCGCAAGTTGGTACCGATCACCACCTCATGCTTGCGCCCCAGCAGGTTGAACGCACCGTTGAGCGCCGCGTCGAGATTGATCTGTTCATCATCGTAGCGGGCGCTGTTCGGCCAGTACTGCATCGTCGAGTCGGTGTCCCTGGTGTGGTACCCAACCTGAGCGAGAAAATCCGAATTGGACCAAATCAGGTTGGTGGCGACGGTGAGGTTCCAGTCCTCATTGAAGCTGTGCTTGATATCGGCAAAGACGTTGCGGTTGATCTTGTCCAGGTACGCCCACTTTCCAGCGAACGACTTCGACCGCGAGAAGTTGTATGAGCTGCCATCCAGGTGGGTAGGCAAACCGCCCCAATCGTAGCCGCCACTGTTGTCCTGCTGGAAGGACGCCCCCACTGCAACCGTGGTCGAGTCATTCAGGTCGACTTCGCCGATGGCGTAGAACAGTTGGTTGTCCTTGTCAGCGTAGTCCTGATAGCTGTTTCGACTGTTGTACATCAGGACCGTACGGCCACGCACGGTGCCCTCTGCGTTCAAGGGGCCGCCAACGTCGAGTTGCGTGCGGTAGTTGTCCCACGAGCCAGCACCGATCTCTGCCTTGAGCCGGTATTCACGTGTCGGTCGCTTGCGAACCATGTTGATGGCCGCAGACGGATTACCTGCCCCTTGCATCAGGCCATTTGCGCCTCGGACAATCTCCACCCGGTCATACATGGCCATGTTGTTCACCGACATGACGTCCATCGAGAAGCTTTCCGTGACGCTGCTCGGCAGGCCGTCGAATTGCAGGTCGTCGACCTGGAACCCTCGCGAGTAGTAAAGCGGACGCTCAGTGCCGAACCCCTTGACCGTGCTGATGCCCGTGGCTGCCCTTGCAACGTCTTCCAGGGACTGCATGTTCTGGTCGTCCATCTGCTGACGCGTGACGACGCTGATCGACTGCGGCGTTTCGCGCAGCGAGAGATTCATCCGCGTCGCTGTGGTGGTGTTACCTGTGGTGTACGACCCCGAATCCTCGGTGATGGCGCCCAGCCCCGAGCCTGTCACGTTGGTCGCGTCCAATTGCAATGAACCCGACGGTGCAGCCGGCAGCAGCACATAGCTGTTGTCCCCACCTGCAACCGCCTGCAACCCGGACCCGCTCAGCAACACGGCAAAGCCCTGGTCGATGCTGTAGCGGCCATTGATGCCCCGGCTCTGCTTGCCTTCGGTCAGCCCGTTGTCGAACGACAGCACCACGCCTGCTTCGGTGGCAAAGCTGTTCAGCACAGTGGCCAGCGCCCCGGCTTCAATGGCAAATTCCTGCTGATGCAGCGTACGGGCTGTTACCTGGCCTTCAGCCGCGTGGCCAAGTGCTGGAGTGGCCATCAACAACGATGCGCCAAGTAGGGCAAGGCATAGCGCGCTTGGGGTGTTCAACGTGGCGGTGCAGAAGCCTGGAAGGGGATGCTGCATGCTTACTCCTGATGCGGTTGTTGGCATTTTGTGAGGTGTCTGCAAAAGGAGTCGCGTAGCCGAGAGGAAAGTGACAACGCGTTTCGAAATTTTTTCCTGGCCTGATTTTCACGGCCAGAAGTCGATTGCTCTCAGGCCATCATTTCACTATATTGCGATTAATTCTTATTCACTGTTTGGCCTGGATATGCCGTCTGGCAACCTTATCGCGACCCTCTACAACGACCATCAACCCTGGCTCATCAGTTGGCTGCGCAAGCGTACCGGGTGTTCCCAGGCGGCGGCAGACTTCGCCCAGGACACCTTTGTTCGCGTGCTGCTCGCCGAGCGCCGTGAACCCCGGGCGGCCATGCTCAATGAGCCTCGGCATTTTCTGGTAACCATCGCCAAGCGGGTAATGATCGACAGTTTTCGCCGTCAGTCGGTGGAGCGTGCCTATCTGGAAGTGCTCGCCGCGCAGCCCGAGTCGTTCGAGATTTCTGCCGAAGAACAGCTTTCGTTGCTCCAGACACTTCTGGAGCTGGATCGCATGCTTGACGGCCTGGGCGTGAAGGCCAAAACGGCGTTCCTGATGTCGCAAGTGCAAGGGCTGACCTACCCTCAAATCGCCGAGCACCTGCAGGTGTCCGCCAGCTCGGTAACCAAGTACATGGCCCGGGCCACCGAACGCTGCCTCCTGTACCTGGTGGACAATCCGTGGTGACCACCGACGCCCAGCGCCAAGCACTTCGCCATGCGGCGCAGTGGTTCGCGCAGCTGTGCGCGAACCCTGAAGACGCGGCGCTGCGCGCGCAGTGGCAACGCTGGCACTGCCGGAGGGCGGAGCATGAATGGGCATGGCAGCAGTTGACCGAATTGCAGGCGCGCCTGGGCGGCATGCCGCAGCAGTTGGCCTGGAACGTCATGGAAAAGTCCACGCTGCGCGAAAGCGGCCCGAATCGCCGCACGCTACTCAAGGGGCTGTTGCTGGGCGCCGGCGCCAGTTCATTGGCATGGCAGGGATATGACGTTGCGCCCAGATGGATGGCCGACCTCAGAACGCGCACCGGAGAACAGCGCCAAGCGGCTCTTGCCGACGGCACCCTGCTGGTATTGGATACCGATACCGCGCTGGATGTACTGTTCAATGCCAGCACGCGCTTGCTGGTGCTTCGGGCGGGGGAGGTCCATGTAACCACCGGCAAGGACTCACGTCCGTTGCTGGTGCGCAGTGCACAGGGTGATCTGCGCGCATTGGGCACTCGCTTCGCCGTGCGCCAACTCGACGGGCTGACACGTCTCAGCGTCTACCAGCATGCCGTTGCGGTCCGTCCTGAGCAGGCTGAAGGCGAGGTCGTGATCGAGCAAGGGCAATCGGTGACATTTGATCGTCAGCGACTGTTTGCCACGCAGCCATTGAAAAAAGGCGAAGAGGCCTGGGCTCAGGGGCGGCTGGTAGTGGAGGGCTGGAGGCTGGATACACTCATCAACGAGTTGCAGCGCTATTGCCCCGGCTATCTGGGCTGCGCCTCGGAGGTCAGCCACTTGCGGGTGTCGGGCTCGTACTCGCTTGGCAACATCGAGCTGACATTGAACACTATCGCCCGTTCGTTACCCATCCGAATTCAGCAGATTACCCGTTACTGGACGCGCATCCTGCCGGTTTGATGATTTACGACTTTCGAAGGCCGGTGGCTCAGACATCGGCTCGCACGGTCCGCTTTTGGCACCACTGCCGCTCGGCCGGCAACTCACCCACCGAACGGCAACCCGTTTCACATGCCAGCTTCGCCTATTTCAACGGAACGTAGATATCCGTCTGCCATTGATCCTGCGGTGTTTCGGGAAACACGCTCAGGTAATGGAAGAACAATGGGTGATCCCGAAGCTCTTCGTTACTGGAGGGTAGCCAGTCGCGGTAAAGCGGGTAGATGGATTCTCCGATGTAGTCAGGCGACCCCGTATGGCGAATCACGGCGCAACGCCCTGCCGGGATGACCCGTTCATGCACGCCGAATTCATTGGGCAGCACGGCCTCGCCTATCTCGCCGCAAATCGCGAACCTGAAGGCCTCTGCGGGCGTGGTATCGGGATTGTCATAGGGGATGCCAAACGAGCGGCTCACGGCCACTGGCGACTGACCGCTCTGCATGCGCCACTGACGAAAACGACTGACGCTTTGACTGACGAGGCCGGGCGCCCCGCAATGTTCAAGCGCCGCCACGCGGGTTTCGGCGAACGTCACGATACGGATCTGCATGGTGATACTCCTGGAAAAGTGAGGGACAACGAAGACCGCATTCCAGACCTGCCAGCTCGGTGCCTTGGCGAACGCACTCGGCGCCATGCCAAAGGCGCGCCTGAACGCCCTTGAAAAGGCCTCGGGGCTTTCGAAGCCAGCACCCAGTGCTGTCTCCAGCACGGACTGACCCGGTGAACCGACCAGTTGATGCGCAGCGCGCCGAAGCCTCATCAACTGCACATACTGTGCAACCGGCACGCCTACATACGCCGTGAATTGCCGGTGAAAATGAAACACCGAGAAGTTGGCGACGCGGCTCAGTGCATTCACCGAGAGATCGCCCTCGAGGCAGGTATCTATATAGGCGAGTACGGCGTCGAACCGTTTTGCGTAGGCATGGCTGTTGCTTGAGTCGGTCACCGAACAAAACCTCCTGAAGATGCGGTGAGCAATAGCATCCGCCTTTGCCCCCTCGTCGTGCCTAGCCGGGTTTGCTCTGATAGGGGTTGCTGCCCCTATGCAAGCCGAGCCAGTTCCCGCGCCACCATCGCCGCCTGCTGCGCACTGGCAACATTGGTAAACCCCATTACCAGCCCGTGCCTGGGCGCACCTGCCAGGTACCACTGCGATAGCGGCTCCACCGCCAGCCCGGCGGCCCGTGCGCGCTTGGCCAGTTTTACATCGTCCACGCCGGGCAAACCGGCTACCAGGTGCATGCCGCCTGCCTGGGTATCGATCAGCAAACGCTCGCCCAACTGCTGCTGCAATGCCTCGATCAGCCATTGCCGGCGCCGGGCGTACAGATTGCGCATCTTGTTCAGGTGCCGCGCAAAGTGGCCTTCGTTGATAAACGCCGCCGCGGTGGCCTGCAGCAGGTGAGGGCAGTGGTTGTGCAGCCGGTCGGCCTGGCGGGCGAAGGCCTCGCATTGCTGCGCCGGCACCACCAGGTAGGCCAGACGCAATCCGGGGAACAGCACCTTGCTGAAGGTGCCGGTGTAGAGCACGCGGCCCTGCTGGTCGAGGCTCTTGAGGGCGGGCAGGGGCTTGCCGCGATAACGGTATTCGCTGTCGTAGTCGTCCTCGATGATCCAGCTGCCTTGCCGGTTGGCCCACGCCAGCAGCGCCAGCCGGCGCGGCAGCGACAGCGACACGCCCAGCGGGCTCTGGTGGGTGGGGGTGACCACGGCAAAGCGCGCATCCACCGCGCGGGCGATGCCCTGTTCCACATCCAGGCCCTGGTCGTCCACGCTGACGGGCACCAGCTGCGCGCCGGCTTCCTGCAGGGCGTTGCGGGCCATGAAGTAGCCGGGTTCCTCGAGCCAGCAGCGGTCGCCCGGCTGCATCAGCGTATGGCAAATCAGGTCGAGGCAGGCGCGATAGCCGGCGCACACGAACACCTGCTCGGGGCGGCAGGTGATGCCCCGCGAGATGCCCAGGTAAGTGGCAATCGCCGCCCGTAGCGGTGCGTGGCCGCGTGGGTCCGGGTACACCAGGCTTTCCAGGCCGCCTTGACGCAGTTGCCGGCCGGCCAGCCGGGTCCACAGCTTGCGCGGGAAGGCGTCCAGGGCCGGCAGGCCCATCTGCAAGGGCAGTGGCAGCTCGCCGGAATGGGTGGTCGGGTAGGTGCTGGCGGCCAGGCCATGGCCTAGCTGGGGTGGGGCAACCGGGGTCAGTTGCGGGGTGACCACCGTGCCGGCGGCGCCGCGCGCCATCAGGTAGCCTTCGCCGATCAACAACTGGTAGGCCGCCTCCACGGTGCCCCGCGCCAGGTTCAGCTCGGCGGCCAGGGCGCGAACGGCCGGCACGCGATCACCTGGGCGCAGGCGGCCGTCGGCGATGGATTCGCGAAAGCGCTGGTAGAGCTGGCGATAGATCGGCGCCTGCTGGCTGCGGTCCAGTTCGAAGGAAAGCATCTTGGCCTAGTCGTTTATTCATTTTTCGGCCCTGTAGCTTAAGCCATTGCTTGCTTAAAGTGGGCGCTCTTGAAAAGCGGACGACGACCATGGCCTACACCCTTCAACACCTCGAAAGCCACGCAGCCTTTGAAGCCAGCTTTGAACTGATGCGTGTACTGCGCCCGCACCTCACTGACCTGGCCGCCTATGTGGCGCAACTGCAGCGCCAGGCCGCCCAAGGCTATCGCTTGCTGGCAGCATGGGAGGGTGAACAGGTGGTGGGCCTGGCAGGCTACCGCCCGCTGGAAAACCTGTTGTACGGGCGCTTCATCTATGTCGATGACCTGGTGGTAAGCCCCGACCTGCAACGCGGCGGCCTGGGCGCGCAGTTGCTGAGCGCCGTGCGTGACGAGGCGCTGCAGCGCGGTTGCGATCACTTCGTGCTGGATACCGGCCTGCACATGCCGCTGGCCCAGCGCTTCTATTTTCGCCAGGGGTTGCTGGCCCGTGGCATGCACTTTACCCAAAGCCTTAAGCCGGGGAGCCCGCAATGAACAACATACTGCTGCTCAACGCCAGCCCGCAGGGGGCGGTGTCCCATGCCAATCAACTGGCGCTGGAGCTGGTGGCCACCTTGCGCCGGCGCCACCCCGGGCTGCAACTGATCGAGCGTGATCTGGGCGCGAGCCCGCTGCCCCCGCTCGATACCGATTACGCCCGCGCCCTGACCACCCGCACGCCATTCGACGCACCCACTTTCGCGGTGTCCGAGGCGTTGATCCAGGAACTGGAGCGCAGCGATGTGCTGCTGATTGCAACGCCCATGCACAACTTCATGCTGCCGGCCGCGCTCAAGCTGTGGATCGACTACGTGCTGCGCATTCACCGCACCTTCAGTGCCGGCCCGCAGGGCAAGGTCGGTTTGCTGCGCGACCGCCCGGTGTACGTGCTGGTGGGCTCCGGTGGCATTCACCAGGGCGAGGCGGCGCGCCAACCAGACTTTCTCACGCCGTACCTGCGCCATGTACTCAACACCCTCGGGCTGTTCGACCTGCACTTCACCTACCTGCAGGGCCTGGTGGGCAGCGAGCAGGCGGTGCGTAGCGCAATCGACGCCGGCCGCGCTCGCCTGGCGCTGGAGCCCTTGTTCAACCCACAGGTTTGCGCCTGATCCCTTTCACTTCACTGGAGTTTCACCATGAGCCAACTCAGACTGCCGTTCGCTTCCCTGTCGCCTGAGGCCTACCAAGGCCTGCTCGCCACCAACAACGCACTGGCCGCCAGTTCCCTGGGCCTGCCATTGATCGAACTGGTGTACCTGCGCATTTCGCAGATCAACGGCTGCGCCTTCTGCCTGGGCAAGCATTCGCAAACCCTGCGTGACAGCGAGGTGGCGCAAGCCAAGCTCGATTGCCTGGCCGGCTGGCGCATCAGTGGGCTGTTCAACGAGCGCGAGCGCGCCGCACTGGCCTGGGCCGAGACGCTGACCCACGTCAGCGAAAAGGGCGCACCCGATGCGTTGTACGAGCCCTTGAAAGCCCATTTTTCCGACGTCGAGATTTCCGACCTGACCTTGGCCGTGGCGTTGATGAATGCGTTCAACCGGCTGGCCATCGGCATGAACCTCTGAGCGCGTTCCACTGTTGTGGGGGCAAGCGCCGGCACGGCATCATGGCGGCTCATCAATCAGGACAACGCCATGGCCACCCCGACGCTTCATCTGATGTGCGGCAAGATCGCCTCCGGCAAGTCGACACTGGCCAAGGCCCTGGCAACCGAACACGCGGCGATCTTGCTGAGCGAGGATCACTGGCTCTCCAGGCTGTACCCGCAGCAGATCCACTCGGTGGCCGACTACGTGCGCCTTGCCCGCCAGGTGCGGGCGGTGATGGGGCCGCTGGTTACCGACATGCTCAGGGCGGGCACCAGCGTGGTGCTGGACTTTCCGGCCAACACGCCTGCCGATCGCCAATGGCTGCGCGCCCTGGCCGACGCCGCACAGGTGCCGCACTGCGTTCACTACATCGAGGCAAGCGATGAAACTTGCCGGGCCAGGCTGCACCTTCGCAACGGCCGCGCCGAGCATGAGTTCGCCGCGACCGACGCCGAGTTCGATCTGATCACCAGCCACTTTCGGGTGCCCGACCCCGAGGAGGGGGTCGAGATCAGGGTTCACCGGCTCTGACCCTCGGCGCGCACAACTCAGTAGAGTTCGATCAACTGCCGGTCGATCGTGGCACCCGGCATCATCTGCAAAAGCCCGGTGCCCAGTTCGTCAGCCGCGGCTTGCAGTGCCTCCAGGGGCATTGCAGGCAGGCTTTCGAGGATGAACCACATCTGTTCTGCATCGGCGTCCAGGCGCGTTCGGGTTCCCTGGCGCCAGTTCCAGCGCCGACACGTCACACCCAGGTCGTCGCGCCAGATCACTTCACCCTTGTCGGGCGATTCGTTGGCGGCGCTGCCGTCCTTGATGGTGTCGAACAGCTCCGTACCGGTGGCAACGGTCAAACGCGGCACACCTATGTAGGCAGCGAAATTCTCGCCGCCGACCGGCACGGCGAACCTGAGGCTGATGGCGTTGTACAGGTCGACAATGGGGTCGATGCTCGGCAGCACGGCGTCGCGCAGCACGCGCTTGCGCAGTGCCTCGGCCGAGCACGGCGTGCGCTGCGGCTTGGCGCCGAACAGCCGGAAGGTGTTTGCCCATGCCGCAAGGTGCGCCTCTGCCCAGTCCGGGGCGCCGGCTGTGACCGCCTCACAGGCCTGCGTCAGGGCGTTGGTCGCCACCTCGGGCCGGGTGATCGGCGTGGCTTTGACGCAGATGCTCATGGCACGGAACCCCGGTGCTATCTCTGCAATCTGCGGGTCAAGAACAGGCACGACAAACGACATGTATTTCTCCAGAAGGCAGGGGGAGCAGAACAGGTGCGCATTCTTGAACGGTGAGCCGTATCAGATCCAATGATTAGGCCTCATGCCTTATCAGTTCTTCTTATCCTGCGGATGGGGTGGTGCACGCACCTGTGTATTGCACACGCTCGGCGGCTTGTATGATGTCGGCCGGTTTTGGGCTTTGCAGCAAGCCCTGTTCAACGGAGTGGCAGTTGCAATGATTGTGGTAGTCGAAGGTATCAGCGCCAGTGGCAAGACCACCTGGTGCACAAGTCACGCCGAGCAACAGTTGATTGCCGAAAACGGGCGTTTTGAGAACGAGCCCGATCGCGCGGCAGATCCGCTCGGGGCGGCTGGGTTCTGGGCCGAACGCAACGTCGATCGCTGGCAGGCGGCGCTGGCCATGGAGCAGCGCCGTTCGCGGGCCGTATGCGACAGCGACCCGCTCAAGCTGCATTACATCTGGAGCCTGTGGCAGATCGGCGAGGCCAGTGAGCGCGACTGGCAGGTGGAACTGGACGCCACCCGCCAGACCTTCGCTCAAGGGCGCATCGGCTTTGCCGACGCCTACCTGGTTGCGCGCATCGACCCACAGCTGGCACGGGAGCGGGCCCGGGCCGACAGCACGCGTCGGCGCAGCAGGTTCGAGCTGCACGTGCGCCTGCAGGAAGCAGTGCTGAACTGGTACGGCGCCATCGAGCAGGTGCTGCCCGGCAGGGTGCAATTCGGTTTGCCCGCGCAGTTGCCCACGTTGCAGCGCCTGGAAGGGCGCTATGCGCTGGAGGCCTTTGACCAGATGATCGCCTCGCTACCCAGGCCACGGCATGTTTGACGACTATCTCAAGCGCTGGCAACTGACTGTTGATGGCGAGCCGTTCGACTCGCTGAACGGCACCCTGCTGCCGGTGCGCCAGCAGGGCAGGCCAGCGATGCTGAAGATTTCGCACGTTGCCGAAGAACAGGCGGGCAGCCTGCTCATGGCGTGGTGGCAGGGCGAGGGGGCAGCGCCGGTACTGGCTCACGACGGCCAAGCCCTTCTTATGGTGCGCGCGCAAGGTACGGATGCACTGACGCAGATGGTCAAGGACGGGCACGACGAGCAGGCCACGCGCATTCTTTGCGCGGTTGCCGCCCGCCTGCACGCACCGCGCGCCACGCCCATGCCCGCTCTGGTGCCACTGGAGCAGTGGTTCGAGGGGTTGTGGCACGGGGCCGACAGGCACGGCGGTCTTCTGCTGCACTGCGCCAGCACCGCCCGCGAACTGCTGGCCGCGCCGCGCGATGTGGGGGTACTGCATGGCGACATCCACCACGGCAACGTGCTCGATTTCGGCGCAGCCGGCTGGCTCGCCATCGACCCCAAGGGGCTGTATGGCGAGCGGGGCTTCGATTACGCGAACATTTTCTGCAATCCCGATGGTGAGCAGGCGCTGGTACCGGGGCGCTTCGCGCACCGGGTCGAGATCGTCGCCAAGGCCAGCGGCATGGAACCTCGTCGGTTGTTGCAGTGGGTGCTCGCGTGGACGGGCCTGTCGGTCAGCTGGCTGCTCGAAGACCATCAACCGCCGGGCGGCACCCTTGAGGTGGCGAAACTGGCCGCAGCGGGGCTTGGTTATATGGAGTGACTGCGCTCCATATGGATCGATTGATGGAGCGCTGTCGCTCCGTTTGAAACCACAGGCGTGCAGGTGGGCTGCTGCTGGCCGACGATCGTGCGCGATGCATCAGCCAGATCGCGTTTGCAGGTTTTGCTGGCGCTGCGCGCCAGTTCGCGGGCAAGGCCCGCTCCTACGCCCTTCGGGCAGAAGCCACAGGGCTGTAGGAGCCAGCATTGCTGGCGAACGAGCGCGAAGCGGTCGCAGAACCTGCGTGTGCGATGCATCAGCCAGATCGCGTTCGCAGGTTTTGCTGGCGCTGCGCGCCAGTTCGCGGGCAAGGCCCGCTCCTACGCCCTTCGGGCAGAAGCCCCAGGGCTGTAGGAGCCAGCATTGCTGGCGAACGAGCGCGAAGCGGTCGCAGAACCTGCGTGCACGGTGCATCAGCCACACCACCCGCAACCCTTGCGCCTACCCCCCGGCAGCCCCTTCCAGAATCCTCGGCCCCGGTCCATCCTGCCCCAGCGCATCCCCCGGGTTGCGCAACGGGCAATCATCCAGCGACAGGCAGCCACAACCGATGCAGTTGTCCAGGCTGTCTCTCAATGCCTCCAGCGTCCGGATGCGCGCATTCAGGTTCTCGCGCCAGGCCGATGACATCTCACCCCACTGCGCCGCCGTCAATTTGCTGTTGGGTGGGTAGCGGCTCATCGCGTGCTTGATCTCTTCCAGCGGAATCCCGGTGCGCTGCGCCACCTTGATGATCGCGATGCTGCGCAGCACCAACGCTGGAAATCGCCGCTGGTTGCCGGCATTGCGCGTGCTGGCGATCAACCCCTTGGACTCGTAGAAGTGCAAGGTGGAAATCGGCACGCCACTGCGCCTGGCCACCTCGCCGATGGTGAGCGAGCGCGCACCATCCATCGTCTTTTCTGCCGCCACGTGTGTTGACCTCAAGTTAAGTTGAGGTTTTATAGTCCGGCCCGATCTTTCCTGCAACCGCTTTGCCGTGCCGATGCCAGCCGTCGGCACGGGATGCGCTGTGCAGCGAACACACCACACCGATGAGCGGAGCAAAGATGGGCAAGAGGATGCTGTTGGGAGGGGGCGCCGCTGTTGTGTGCGTGCTGGCCGTCGTCATGCTGCTGACCAGAAAGGACTCGACGGCGCACGCCACTGCGGCGTGGCCGGTGACCAAGGTCGCGCTGGCCACCGTCACCTCGCGTGAGGCGCCCCGCCAGACCTTCGCGGCCGGCGAGCTGGAAGCCGCCCACCAGGTGCAGGTGGCCGCGGAAACCACCGGGCGCATCACGCGCATCGCCTTCGAGTCGGGGCAAAGGGTCAAGGCCGGGCAACTGCTGGTGCAGCTCAACGATGCCCCCGAGCAGGCCGACAGGGTGCGCCTGAGCGCACAGCTGCGCAATGCCCGCACCCTGCATCAGCGCATCGGCAAGCTGCGCACCGCCAATGTCACTACCCAGGAGCAACTCGACAACGCCACCGCCGCCGTGCAGATGGCCGAGGGCGAACTGCAGCAGGTCGATGCACGGATTGCGCAGAAGGCGATCCGGGCCCCCTTTGCCGGCAAGCTGGGCATCCGTCGCGTGCATCAAGGCCAGTACCTGAATGCCGGTGACGCCGTGGCCAGCCTGGTGGACGCCACGCAACTGCGGGTGAACTTCTCGCTGGCCGAGCATGCCGCCCCGGGCTTGCAGGTGGGGCAGACCGCAGCCCTGGCGGTGGATGCACTGCCGCAAAAGACCTTTGCGGCGCGCATCAACGCCATCGACCCGATGGTGGGCAAGGCGCGCGCAGTATGGGTGCAGGCCACCCTGGCCAACCCGGACGGGCAGTTGCAGGCCGGCATGTACGCCAGCGTGCAGCTCGCGGCGGCGCAGCCGACCCGGGTGATGGCCGTGCCGGAAACCGCCATCACCTATACCGCCTACGGCCAGACCGTGTTCATTGCCACCCACGACCCGGAACGCGGCCTGAGCGTGCACCGCGTGCAGGTGACCACCGGCGAGCGCTGGAAGGGCCAGGTGGAAGTCACCTCCGGGCTCAAGGCGGGCGACCGCGTGGTGGTCTCGGGCCAGCTCAAGCTCAGTGACGGCATGCAGGTGGAGCAGGTGGCCAATGACACGCTGCACAACGCCGACGGGGGCGACGCCTCATGAGGTTCACCGACAGTTTTGTGCGTCGCCCGGTGCTGGCCCTGGTGGTCAGCAGCCTGATCGTGCTGGCCGGCCTGTTCGCCCTGGGCAAGCTGCCCATCCGCCAGTACCCGTTGCTGGAAACCGCCACCATTACCGTCAGCACCGAATACCCGGGTGCATCGGCCGAACTGATGCAGGGCTTCGTGACCCAGCCGATCACCCAGGCGGTGTCGTCGGTGGAAGGCATCGACTACCTGTCTTCGTCGTCGGTGCAGGGCCGCAGCCTGGTGACCCTGCGCATGGAGCTGAACCGCGACTCGACCCAGGCGCTGAGCGAGACCATGGCCAAGGTCAACCAGGTGCGCTACCGCCTGCCGGACAAGGCCTACGACCCGGTGGTCGAGCTGTCGGCCGGGGATTCCACCGCCGTGGCCTATGTGGGTTTTGCCAGCGACACGCTGTCGATTCCCGAACTCAGCGACTACCTGTCGCGAGTGGTCGAGCCGCAGCTTTCCGGCATCGACGGCGTGGCCAAGATCCAGACCTTCGGTGGCCAGACCCTGGCCATGCGCCTGTGGCTGGACAGCGAACGCATGGCCGGGCGCGGCGTGACCGCCGCCGAGGTGGCCGATGCCGTGCGCAGCAACAACTACCAGGCCACGCCCGGGCAGGTACGCGGCCAGTTCGTGCTGGCCGACATACGCATCGATACCGACCTGACCAGTGTCGAGGCCTTTCGCGACCTGGTGATTCGCAATGACGGCACGGCGCTGGTGCGCCTGCGCGATGTGGGCACGGTCGAACTGGGCGCCGCGGCCACCCAGACCAGCGCCACCATGGATGGCCGCCCGGCGGTGCACCTGGGCCTGTTCCCGACGCCTGCGGGCAACCCGCTGGTGATCGTCGACGGCATTCGCAAGCTGCTGCCACAGATCCAGCAGACCCTGCCGCCAGGGGTCAACGTGGCGCTGGCCTACGAGACTGCACGCTTTATCGAGGCCTCGATCCAGGAAGTGCTGCACACGCTGGTCGAGGCGATCGTGATCGTGGTGCTGGTGATCTGGCTGTGCCTGGGCTCGTTGCGCAGCGTGGCCATCCCGGTGCTGGCGATCCCGCTGTCGATGCTCGGCGCGGCCGGGCTGATGCTGGCGTTCGGCTTCAGCCTCAACCTGCTGACCCTGCTGGCGATGGTGCTGGCCATCGGGCTGGTGGTGGACGACGCGATCGTGGTGGTGGAGAACGTGCACCGCCATATCGAGGAGGGCCAGACGCCGGTGGCCGCCGCGCTGGTCGGTGCCCGCGAGATCGCCGGGCCGGTGATCGCCATGACCCTCACGCTGGCCGCCGTGTATGCCCCTATCGGCCTGATCGGCGGGCTCACCGGCACGCTGTTTCGCGAGTTCGCCCTGACCCTGGCCGGGGCGGTGATCGTCTCGGGGGTGGTGGCCCTGACCCTGTCGCCGGTGATGAGCTCGCTGCTGCTCAAGCCCGGCCAGCAGGAGGGGCGCATGGCCAGGCTTGCCGAGAAGGTGTTCGGCGGGCTGGCCAGCGCCTACGGGCGGGCACTGGCGCACTCGCTGTCGCGTCGCTGGGTCAGCGGCGGCGTCGCCTTGCTGGTGTGCCTGAGCCTGCCGTGGCTGTACCTGCAGCCGCAACGCGAGCTGGCGCCACCCGAGGACCAGGCCGCCGTGCTCACCGCCATCAAGTCGCCGCAGTACGCCAGCCTCGACTATGCCGAGCGCTTCGCCAGCAAGCTCGACCAGGTGATGCACAGCCTGCCGGAAACCACCGACACCTGGATCATCAACGGCACCGACGGGCCGGCCAGCAGCTTCGGCGGTATCAACCTCAGCCTGTGGCAGGCCCGCGAGCGCTCGGCCGATCAGGTCCAGGCCGACCTGCAGCAGGCCGTGAGCGAAGTGGAGGGCAGCAGCATCTTTGCCTTCCAGGTGGCCTCGCTGCCAGGCTCCAGCGGTGGCTTGCCGGTGCAGATGGTGCTGCGCAGCGCGCAGGACTACCCGGTGCTGTACCAGACCATGGAAACCCTCAAGCAGCGTGCCCGCGACAGCGGCCTGTTCGCGGTGGTGGACAGCGACCTGGACTACAACAACCCGGTGGTCAAGGTGACGGTCGACCGCGCCAAGGCCGCCAGCCTGGGCATCGGCATGCAGGCCCTCGGCGACTCCCTGGCCGTGCTGGTGGGCGAGCAGTACATCAACCGCTTCGCGCTGTATGGCCGCTCGTATGACGTGATCCCGCAGAGCACCCAGGATCAGCGCCTGACGCCCCAGGCCCTCGAGCGCCAGTATGTGCGCAGCGAAGCGGGGCAACTGGTGCCGTTGTCTGCCGTGGTGCGGCTGCAGATGACGGTCGAGCCCAACCGGCTGCTGCAGTTCGACCAGCAGAATGCGAGCACGCTGCAGGCCATCCCGGCACCGGGGGTTTCCCAGGGGCAGGCGGTGGCGTTTCTGCAGGCGCTGGCCAGCGAACTGCCGCCGGAGTTCAGCCATGACTGGCAGTCCGAGTCGCGCCAGTATGTGCAGGAAGGCAATGCACTGGTGCTGGCGTTTCTCGCCGCGATGGTGGTCATCTACCTGGTGCTCGCGGCCCAGTACGAAAGCCTGGTGGACCCGCTGATCATCCTGGTCACCGTGCCGCTGTCGATCTGCGGCGCACTGCTGCCGCTCGCACTGGGCTGGGCCACCCTGAATATCTACACGCAGATCGGGCTGGTGACCCTGATCGGGCTGATCAGCAAGCACGGCATTCTGATGGTGGAGTTCGCCAACGAGATCCAGCTGCGCGAGAACCTCGACCGTGCCGGGGCGATCATCCGCGCCGCGCAGATTCGCCTGCGCCCGGTACTGATGACCACCGCCGCGATGACCTTCGGCGTGATGCCGCTGCTGTTCGCCAGCGGCGCCGGTGCCAACAGCCGTTTCGGCCTGGGTGTGGTCATTGTCTGCGGCATGTTGATAGGCACGCTGTTCACCTTGTTCGTGCTGCCCACGGTGTATGCCTGGCTGGCCCGTGACCATCGCGTGCACAGCCCGCGCAAGCAGCAACTGGAGGAGGCCGAGCAGGGCCTTGCGCTTGGGCACAGGGAGGCAAGGCCATGAAGGGGTTCAGCCGTTATCCGCTGTTGCTGGGCGCCGTGGCGTTGCAGGCCGCCTGTAGCGTCGGGCCGCAATATCACGCCCCCGAGGTGGCGCCCATTCATGTGGTCAGCCCGCAGGCGCAGGCCTTCGCTGCGACGCCGGTGCAGCCGACGTCAGCCTGGTGGACCTTTTTCGACGACCCGCAGCTGGAACGCCTGATCGCAACCGCCCTGGCCCACAACCACGCCATCGAGCAGGCGCGTGCCAGCCTGCTGCTGGCCCGTGCCCATGTGGATGAACAGGCGCTGGAGCGCCTGCCGACGGTGACCAGCAGCGCGAGCTACCAGCGCAGCCTGGCTCAGCAGGCCAGGCAGGGGCAGCCGCCGGCCCGCAGCCTGTCCGAATCGTGGCGGGCGGGGCTGGACCTGCAGTGGGAGCTTGACCTGTTCGGCCGCCTCGATCACCTGGAGCGCGCCGCCCAATCCCGTGCGCAGGCCTCCGCGGCCGACCTGGAGCAGGTGCAGTTGAGCATCGCGGCCCAGGTGGCCCAGGCCTACTTCGAGGCCCAGGGGCTACGCCAGCAAGGGCTGCTGGCCGAAGAAGCGGTGCGCAGCTGGCAGGAGACCGTGCAGTTGACCCAGGCGCAGTTGCACGCCGGCGCCGGCCTGCCCGAAGCGCTGGAGAGCGCGCAGAGCAACCTGCTGCTGGCGCAATCGACTGTGGCGCCACTGCGCAGCCAGTTGCAGCGGCGCCTGTACCGGCTGCAGGTGCTCACAGGCCAGCGCCCCGGCAGCTTTGCCATCGCGCTGGGTGACATGCCGCCGATGCCATTGGCGCGCCAGCTGCCACTGGGGGATGTGGATCAGCTGATCCGCAACCGGCCCGATGTGGTCCAGGCCGAACGGCTGCTGGCTGCCCGTGTGCAGGATGTGGGCGCTGCCACTGCCGACCTGTACCCACGTTTGAACCTGGGTGGGTTCATCGGCTTCTTTGCCTTGCGTGACGGCGACCTGGGCAGTGCGGCGCGGGCGTTCGAGCTGACGCCCGGCCTGACCTGGCCAGCGTTCGACCTGGGCTCGGTGCGGGCGCGCCTTCGCGGTACCCAGGCGCTGGCCCAGGGCGAGGCGGCGCACTTCGAACAGGTGCTGCTGGTGGCGGTGGAAGAGGTGGAGGGCGCAGTCACGCAGTTGGCCGAGCACCAGCGCCACCTGCTCGGCCTGGTGCAGGCGGCGCGGCATGGCGAGGCGGCGTTCGCCATCGCCCAGCAGCGCTATGGCGCAGGTTCGGGCAGCTACCTGGCGGTCAAGGACAGCCAGCGCGACCTGTTGCGTCTGCGCCAGGACATCGCGCGGGCACAGGCCGCCTCCTATGGCAACGCCGTGGACCTGTACAAGGCCCTGGCCTGGCGCGCGCCTGCCGGCAGGACGCTGAGCGCAAACACCCTGAACAACTGATGAGGACCGCTTCGTGGATACTGCAACTTCACTGCTGATGTTTCAGATGGTACTGGCCGCAGGGTTCACCCTGTGGTTGAGCATCGCCCTGGTCAACAACCTGCAGGCCTTTGCCAGTTCGGCGGCGGCCGTCGGGGGCACGCTGTCGATGGCGCCCCTGCGCCAGGCACCGGCGATCGACCTGCCCCTGTGCTCGCGGGCCATCCACTCGCCCGCCGTGCACCGGGCGGCATTGATGGTCGTCGTGCTGCTGCAGGCGGGGGCGGTGCTGGCCGCCTGGGCGGGCTGCTACCACCTGCTGCTGGGCAGCGGCCTGGACGCAGCCCGGCCCTGGTTGAACCTGGCGCTTAGCGCAGCCCTGGGCTTTCTTTTCGCCATGCTGCTCGGGGGGCTGTGGTTCGGCTACTGGATACGCCAGGAGGGCCTGCAGCTCACTCATCTGGCGCTGGTGGTGTGGGTGGTGCTTAACTTCATGGTGTTCAACCTGCAGTGGGGCTAGTGCGCCGCTGTCACCCCAATCGGGCCACCCTCGCGTGGCCTTGATGCCCTATGGTTTGGCCAGCAGCCCGCGCAGCAGCAGTTCCAGTGCGCCGGTGCTGCGCGCCAGTCGCGCATCGCCGTCATCACCCTGGGCGATCCACACCGCAGCCTCGGCCAGGCTGCCGTAGACCAGCGAGGCCAGGGCCTGCGGGTCGGCCTCGGCCACCACGCCTTGTTCGATCAACCGTTCCAGCAGTGCCTGGATCGACGCGATGCAATGGCGTTGCGCGTCCGTCGAGGTGCCCCCCAGCACGGCTGGGGCATCGCGCAGCACGATGCGCTGGTAATCCGGCTCCAGCGCCATTTCCAGATAGGCCCGGCACCGCTGGCGAAAGCCTTCCCAGGGCGTCTGGGCAGTGTCGGAGAGCGCCTGCAGGCGTGCATCCATCTCGGCGTCGATCGACGCCACCACGGCCGCCAGCAGCCCCTGCTTGTCGCCGAAGTGGTGATACAACGCGCCGCGGGTCAGCCCGGCCTGGGCGGTCAGGTCATCCATCGAGGTATCGGCATAGCCGCGTTCGCTGAACACGCTGCGGGCGGTGGCGATCAAGGTGGCGCGGGTTTCTTCCATTTCGGCACGGGTGCGGCGAGCCATGGGCGTGTCTCCTTACATACGGTGCGTATGATTATTTACATTCGGTGCGTATGAATATACGCTTTTTATACATACATTCCGTATGTAACTTGTCGCGCTGCCGTGTCAGCGGCCAATTCACCGCCCTGGAGCATCAGATGGCCAACCCTTATCGAGACCTTTTTGCCGCGCCGGGCGCCCTGGGCTTTGCCCTGGCCGGGCTGCTGGCGCGTACCGCACTGCCGATGACAGGCATCGGCATCATCACCTTGCTGTCGCAATTGCGTGGCAGCTACGCACTGGCCGGGGCAGTGGCGGCGGCCTTCGTGCTGAGCTATGCGCTGTTGTCGCCACAGGTATCGCGCCTGGTGGATCGCCTCGGGCAACGCCGCGTGTTGCCTGCGGCCACCGCCATCAGCCTCCTCGGCCTGCTGCTGGTGCTGGCCAGCACCTGGCAACGGGCTGGCGACTGGGCGCTGTTCATCGGGGCGGTGCTGGCAGGGTGCATGCCGAGCGTGTCGGCGATGGTGCGCGCGCGCTGGACGGCCCTGTACCGTGGCCAGCCGCAGTTGCAGACGGCGTATTCGCTGGAGACGGTGTTCGATGAGGTCAGCTTCATTGCCGGGCCGCCGCTGTCGGTGGGCCTGGCGGTGGTGGTACTGCCCCAGGCGGGCCTGCTTGCGGCCGCACTGTTGCTGGTGCTGGGTGTGTTCGCCCTGGTCGTCCAGCGCAGTACCGAGCCGCCGATCCAGCCCCGGGAAGCTGCCGGGGATCGTTCGGGCTCGGTGATCCGCCTGGCCAACGTGCGCCTGCTGACCCTGCTGATGGTGGCGATGGGCATGATCGTCGGCACCGTGGATATCGTCAGCGTGGCCTTTGCCGAGCAACGCGGCCAGCCGGCGGCGGCCAGCCTGGTGCTGTCGGCCTATGCCGTGGGGTCGTGCGTGGCGGGGCTGCTGTTCGGTGCGCTCAAGCTGCAGGTGCCCTTGCCGCGCCTGCTGTTGCTGGGTGGGCTGGCAACCGCTGCCACGACCCTGCCGCTGTTGCTGGTCGCCAGCCTGCCGGGCCTGGGTGTGGCGGTGCTGGTGGCGGGGCTGTTCTTTGCGCCGACCCTGATCGTGGCCATGACCCTGGTCGAGCGGCTGGTGCCCGAACATCGTCTGACCGAGGGCATGACCTGGCTGCTGGCCGGCTTGAACATCGGTGTGGCCGTGGGGGCGGCGGTATCGGGGCCGGTGGTGGATGGCAGCGGTGCACGGGCCGGCTTCGGTGTGGCGCTGGTGGCCGGTGCCCTGGTGCTGCTGGTGGCTGTGTGGGCCCACCGGCGCCTGGTTGCACGGGCGGCGACGTCGCAGCCCGCCTGAATCAGCTGGCTACATGGCGCCAGTGCCAGGGCTCATACACGTAGCCTGCGCCATTGTCGGGCGGGTACGACAGCTCGAAGCCATAGGTCGCTGCGTTGCGGGTCAACCATCTGAATGCCGGTGTCGCTTCGAATTCGGGCTCCAGGTCGGTGCAGCCGGGGGTGCCTATGTCGACGGCACGCCCGGTGTGATGCTCGCTGAAGAACGGCGGGGCCGAGACCGCAAGGATCTGCTCGATGCTCTGCCCCTTGTCCAGCTTGCGCTGGATGATGCTCTTCTGCCGTTCGACGCTTCTGAAGGCCGACACCAGGTAAAGCGCCACGCCCTCGGCACCGGCAGCCGCTTTCAACTGGCGCCAGGCCTGAGCGCCCACGGCGATCAGTTCGTGCTTTCGGTTGTCCTGGCCGGTCTCGGCCCACTGCAGCAGGCTGGCTTCGACGAACTCCTGCAGATGGCGCTCGATCACCGCGTTCAACGGTATGCCGAGCTGTTCGAGCATCTGCAATGCGGCGGGGGAGTAGGGCATGGGGCTGACCTGGGCAGTGGGTATCAATCCAGCCTAGCAGTGAAGACGTGGTGCGATGGGGCGTCGTCCGTTCAAACAGGTTCGCCTTGCCGATGCGTTACTGGCCCTTGCACTGGGCCAGTACCACCTGGCAGGTCCTGGGCGTGCCACCGGAGCGGCTGGCGTAGCGCATGCAGTTGTCCATGGATTTCTTGCGGGCCTGGCCCAGGGTCGAGCCCCAGGCCAGGCCGCCTTCGCCAGTGCTGGGCACCGCCTTTGCGTAGCAGTTGGAACCCTGGGCGGCATAGCGATTGGCGGCCGTCTTGCCGGCGCAGCCGCCGGTCAGCAGCAGGGCGAATGCAAGCAGGCAGGGCAGGCCCCATGACAAGCGGCCAGGCACTGTTTTTGCGTTCATCCCGGTTCCCCTGTGCAACGGTCAAGCGACGTGAAAAAGGGGGGTGTTCCAATGGAATACCCGTGGCAGGCGCGGCTGGCCATCGGGTGGTGGGCGGTGCGTTCCTGGCCGGGGAAATCCGGCCGGGAACGGCGCGCCAGAGCCGTTCGAGTCAGTCGACTCGGCGAGCATACCTCACGGGCGCGAGGTTTTCACGGTCAGCACTTCGGTGTACACCACGTCGACCGTCTGGCCGACCTTGAGGTTCTTCATGCGCGCCTGCAGTTCGGGGTCCTCGACCTTCACCACCTTCACCTTGCCCTGGGGCGGCAGCAGGGTCACTTCATGGGCGTCGAGGTCGATGGCGGTGATCTTGGAGGTGACGCGCACCTGGCGGAAAGCTTCGCCGCCCGGGTTGGGGTTGTCCTTGGTGGCGCGCACGGTGCCGGCCTCGTCGGTGACCTTCGGCGCGCCGCCCTCACTGGTGTTGAGCACATAGGCCACGGCACGGGTCACCGTGATGTCGACCTTGTCGCCCACCTTCAGGTTGTGCAGGTCCTTTGCCTGGTCGCTTAGCTGGATAGGCACCTGGCTGTTGTTCGGGCCTTCGATCGTGACCCGGTAGTTGCCCGGGTCCACGGCCAGCACCTGGGTGCTGATGTGGTCTTGCAGTGCTTCGCTGCCCAGCGGCAGTTCGGCGGCGTGGGCCGCAAAGCTGGCAGTGGTCATGAGTGAGGCGAGGGCAACGGCGTGGGCGAGGGAGCGAATCGATTTCATAAGCCTGCATTCCATGTAATGGCTGAATGAGCGGAACAACGCATGACGCAACGTGCGTGGATCACGCGCAAAGCATAGCCACTGATTGCGGATATGCCCGTTAGACGCCGCCCTGCGACGGCACCTGGCCACGCATCGCGGCCTCGATGAATGGCGCCTTGCCGGCCAGGTACTCGCCGATACCGTCACGATTGGTTGCTTCAAGCTCAAGCTTCAACGCCTGGTAGCGCTGGCGAAGGTCGTCATCGCTGCGCAGCAGGTCGCGAAAGCGCAGCATCCAGGCAATCTGTGGGTGGCCCTGGGCACACACGTGCACCTTGTGGGTACGGATACCGTCGACATCACGACGGTAGAAGTGGTGGCCCGGCGACAGGTCGGAGCCGCGCACGTACCCCAGAGCCTGCATGTGGGCGTGGCGTGCTGCGGTTTCCCGATGCGCCTGGACCACCACCAGCACGTCGATCTCCGGCTTGGCGGCAAGGCCGGGTACGCCCGTGCTGCCCACATGATGGATGTCGATCAGTTCACTGCCAAAACCCTGGGCGATGCCTGCCCTGGCGGCCAGGTAGCGCTCGGGCCATTGGTTGTCGTAGGGGCGGATCTGACTGGTCAGCTTCATTGCGGTGTTTCCCTGGGAGTCATATTGGCCAGTCGCTTACCCGTGCGTTCCAGCGCTCACGGTGGCGTTCGCGCCAGCCGCGGCTGCCGGAATCGAGCCAGGCGAGGGTGGCCTGCACACTGTCCTGGCTGATGATGAAGCTGTCGATATGGTTGACGATGGTCTCTTCGGCCACATGCAGCAGGGCCAGGTAGTCGTTGAAACTTTCGGCCAGCACCACGTATTCGTCGCCTTGCTGGCGGCGGCCGGTCCAGGCGGGCAGGGCGGCGACCATCGCGGCCACCTGCTGGCGCCCCTCGCGCAGGTCCAGCAGCAACAGGCTGGCGCCGCCGTCACGCCCGATCGGCAGCAGGCCGTGGGCAGGGTAGCCAGGGCGCTGGCGTGCGCGTTCCAGCTCGTAGGGGTTCGACTCCCATTCGCCGTCCAGGTCCAGCCCGTACAGCGAGAAGCTCATCAGCTCGCGTTCGCCGCTGGCCAGGGTGACCGCCACGTCGTACTCGAGGTAGGCGCCGTTGCAGGTCGTGAGAAATTCACGGTAGTCAGCCGGCAGGGGCGCGCCAAGGCTGGCCTCCAGCTGTGCAAGCGCAGCGTCGCTGGCGCCTTGCCGGGTGTCTTCGAGCATCAGCCCGCGGTAATCGGTCATCGAGGTGGCTCGCTGTACAGGGGCGGCAGATGATGCCGCGCATGGGCGCCGCAGGCAAACGGCGCGGGTGGGGCCGCACCGTTTGCGGCATTACGCGGCCGGGGTGCCTTGATGAAAGGTCATCTGCCAATGGCCATCGAGCCTGCGCCATACCGAGCTGCGCAGCGACGCGGTGTCGCTGTGGCAGGTATAGGTCACCAGCGCAACGTCCGGCGCCAGGGGGCGTACCTGAAAATCGCTGATCGTGCGCACCCTGAATGCCTGGACGGGCAGGCTGGAGAGCACATCCGCCTTGTGCCAGGCCTTGCCGCTGGCGCCAATCTCCATGAAGTCATCGGCCAGCAGCGTCGACAGCAAGGCCGTGTTGCTGCGTACGTCCTGCTGCAGCAGGCGTTGCTCCAGGTAGTGCAGGGTGGCTTCCAGCTCGCCAGCGGGTTGCGTTGCGGGGCTGGCGTCGCCGCGGCGCTTGCGCCATTCATCCTGCGTCAGCTCCCAGGTTTCCTGGGGCATCGGCCCACTGACGAAATTGCCGGGCTGCACGTGCAGCAGGTGCATGCCCTCGCGCAGCGATATGCGCCGTGACGCCAGGTTGCTCACGGCCTTGGGCACCTGCAGGGTCGGGCGATTCAAGGTGTCGAACCAGAAGCGGTTGATCACCTCGCACACCTCGCGCATGTAGCCCTTGCCTTGCCACTGCGGCGCCAGCCAGAAACCGCGGTGGTTGCCGGGGGTATCGTGCAGCGACACGCTGCCGATGCACTGCAGCGGGTTCTGCACCAGGCGGATCATCCAGTGCCATTCCTCGCCACGCGCCATGGCGGGCAGCGCCAGGTCGCGCACATACGTCAGTGCGCCGTCGTCCGGGTACGGCCAAGGCACGCGGCTGTCGAGATAACGCACCACCTCCCACTGCGGGAATAGTTGCTGGATCGCCGCAGCGTCGCTCAATTGCAGGGGCGTGAGCTGCAGGCGCGCGGTGGTGAAGGTAGGGATGCGGTTCATCTTGGCCTCGAAGCGGTAATGCATGGGGTGGGCGAGGGTGGGCAAGGTGTCGGCACCGAGGGTAAACCAAACCCATGCGCCAAGGCGATTGGATCGCGCAGGCCGGCACGCTGTAGCATGTGCGCCACGTTGGGCGCGACGCGCAAGGGGCGCGCCCTCACCACGCAATGACCATGGGGTGCGCATGAGCGACAACCAACCCTGCCGCGTCTGCGGCAACGTGATCCTGGCAAGCACCGCAGCGCGCACCGGCGGGTTGTGCATGCCCTGCAAGGGCGGCTACCGGGAGAACATCGAGAACGGCAAGCGCTACGCCCAGGAGCGCAAGCAGTACCTGGCCAGCCCGCAGGCGCTGTACTGGTCTGCGCTGGTCGACCGGGTGTTCCGCACGCCCCAGGGCTTTGCCGGGCTGGCACTGGCCGAGCAGCACTATTACGCGGTCAACGTGCTGCAGGGCGAGGTGTACAACGGCGGTTTCGACCAGTACTTCGGCAACTCCTCGGGCGATCACTACGCCAGCGCGTGCGCGGGGCTACGCGAACTCGGCGCGTTGCAGACCCTCGCGCTGCTGGAGGAGGCCAAGGGCCTGTTGTTCGGCGCCCAGGCAGTGCCTGCCGAGCAGGGCGAGCGTCAGTTGCGCATGCCCACCTATGCCGATGAGCCCGACCTGGCCTGCGAGGCCGCGCTGGATGCACTGGACAGTCGCTTCTACCTCGACCCCGACCAGCTGGAGGAGCGCCTGGTGGCGTATGCGCGGCAACAGCAGCTGTTTGCTGCCGATTAGGTTTCGGGGTCCTGTTCTGCCAGGGGCGCGCGGTGTCAGTCGTTGCGGGCCTGCACGGTATCCAGTACCAGCTCCATGCCCTGGGACATCAGCGCGCTGCCCGCGCGCAGCGGTTCGGGTGGCCCAATCGGCTTGAAGCCCAGCGCGGTGTACAGGTGCATGGCAGGGCTGTCCTGAATCGTGACCCCCAGCCGTACCCGCTGCATGTCGTGGCGGCGGGCCCAGTCCAGCGCTGCCTGCAGCAGTGCCCGTCCGGCGCCGCGCCCGCGGCAGGCCGGGTCGACCCACATCTGGAATATCTCGGCAACGCCGGGCCCTGCACCGGCCAGCTTGCACCACACCAGCCCACAGGGCGCTTCGCCCTCCAGCGCAACAAACGCACGGCCCTGGCCGGAGCTTGCCGCCGCCTGCAAGCGCGCCGACCAGTCTTCATCGGTGCGCGTGGCCTCCGAGCCGTAGGTGCTGCCGAACGCATCCGGCGAGTCCTGCAGTGACTGCAGGCGCAGGTCGCGGTACAGCGGCCAGTGCGAGGGTTCGAGTGCTGTTGTGGCGATCATGCTGCTGTTCACCTTATCCATTGGTTCGGCCTCAAGGCGTGTGCAGGGATTCGCCAGCGGCTGCGGTGCGGTCCACCACGCGAATACTGTCACGTCCACCGCGCTTGGAGGCGTAGAGCGCGCTGTCGCTTTGTTCGATCAGGGCAGTGAGGCTGCCCGGCGGCTGGTCGAACAGGTTGGCGCCGATGCTCAGGGTCACTGGCGCAGGCGTGGGGAACAGCTGCGCGGCGGCCTGCCGGAACTGCTCGCGCAAGGCGCCGCCCAGCGCCAGGATACGTTCGGTGGGGGCGTTGTTGAGCAGAATCACGAACTCATCGCCACCCAGTCGCGCCGCCAGGGCGCCGGTGGGCAGCACCGCGCGGATCATCTCGCTTAGGTCGACCAGCAGGCGGTCACCGGCGCTATGCCCGAACAGGTCGTTGACCAGCTTGAAGTTGTCGATATCAATCAGCAGCAACGCTCCGGGCCGCGTGGCCGACACGTCTTCGAGCAGGCGCGGCGCACGGACTTCCAGGGCGCGGCGGTTGTACAGGGCCGTCAGCGGGTCACGGGCGGCCAGGCGGGCGATGCGTTTTTCTCGCCGGTAGCGCTCGGTGCCGGTCATCGACAGCGCAATCAGCATGATTGCCATGGCGCCTTCCACCAGCGAGATCTGGATGATCTGGCCGCGGAACGCCGCCAGGTCGATCAGCGTGCCGGGCCCCACCGCCGTGATCGCCTTGGCCACGTAGAACAGGCCGTGCATCAGCAGCACGTAGCGCAGTTGCACCGCCCCCACGCTCAACGACTTGCCATGCGGGCGCAGCAGTGCACTGGCCTTGAGCGCCAGCAGCGCCACCAGCAGCGAGTTGACCAGCAGCATCAGCTTGGACCATTGCGGCTCCTCGGGTACCACCAGCAGCGCGAGCCATACCACGAAGACCAGGTACCAGCCCCGCGACAGCTGGGTTTGCGTGAAACGCCCGACACCCAGCAGGAACAGCCAGTGCGCCGTCACCAGCAGGCCATTGGCGAACCAGATACCGATCAGCAGCAGGCCGCTGCTGCGCAGCAGCGCGAGGGTACAGCCCACGGTGATGGTGGCGAACCCGGCGCTCCAGAACAGCAGCGAGGGTTCACGCACGCTGCGCCACTCGATCGCCAGGTACAGCGCGGCGGCCGCGGCGAGGGCGATCGTGATGGTGAGCATCGTGGGTGGGTCTAGCGCCATGGCGAGCGGGCCTGCATGAAGTGCACGGAAAGCGGCGATTGTAAGCGTTTGAATCGGTTTTTCGCAGTGCTTGCGCGAAGCGTTTCAGCCGGCTGTCGCAAACCTGGGCCAGCCTGTCGCGGGCAGTGCAAAAGACCCTATCGACCCTGTGGCCAATGGTCCTCGATTACGTACCACGGCGCCTTCGAAGCCACCTCCACATGGCGCTGCCTGTCGAACGTCAGGGGTGAGTCCAGGGTGCCCAGCGCAACCGAGATCCAGTCGGCATGGTCCCCCTGTGAGCGCGACCAGAACAGCGATGAACCGCAGTCGCCACAGAACTGGCGCGCCACCGACTCGGACGATGCGTACGACTTGAGCCGCTCGCCTCCCTGCAGCAGTTGCAGGTCGTCGCGCCTGACGCTGGCGTAGCTGGCGAACGCCGCCCCGTGGCCCTTGCGGCACTGGCTGCAATGGCAGTGCGAAACCGCCTTGAGGGGCGCGCTGAGCTGATAACGGATGGCGCCGCACAGGCAGCTGCCCTGGTACTGGTGTGTCATGGAAGGTCCAACCCGGTTGCTCGCAATACAGGGCCGACAGTCTAAGCTGATCCCTTGCCCGTCATGCAACACACCCTTTTGCCACCCTGCACCGAGGCCCCGCCCTATGCCGTTGTTTCGCCCTCCCTACGCCAGCGCCCTGGCGCTCTGCCTGTCCTTCGCCTGTACCGGCGCCATCGCTTCCCCCGCCCAGGACCTGCTGGAAAAAGCCAAGGCCGAGCAGTCGAGCTACCTGGATACCCTCAAAACCCTGGTATCGGTGGACACCGGTACCGGCACCCAGCAAGGCCTCACCGACATCGGCGCATTGCTGGTCAAGCGCCTGGAAGCCCTGGGCGCCACGGTGCAGACCAGCGCCGCCACGCCCTCGGTGGGCAACAACATCGTCGGCACCTTCAAGGGCAGCGGCAGCAAGCGCTTCATGCTGATGGTGCATTACGACACCGTGTTCGGCCCCGGCACCGCCGCCAGGCGCCCGTTTCTCATCGAGGGCGAGCGTGCCTATGGCCCCGGGGTGGCCGACGCGAAGGGCGGGGTGGCGATGATCCTGCATGCGATCAAGCTGCTGCAGGATGTGCGCTTCAACGATTACGCCACCCTGACCGTGCTGTTCAACCCCGATGAAGAAATGGGCTCGCTCGGCTCCCGGCAGATCATTGCTGAGCTTGCGCGCAAGCATGACTACGTCTTCTCCTACGAGCCCCCGAACAAGGACGCGGTGACGGTGGCCACCAACGGCATCAACCAGCTGCTGCTGGAAGTGCGCGGTCGCTCGGCACACGCCGGCTCCGCCCCTGAAGACGGGCGCAACGCCTTGACCGAGCTGGCGCACCAGGTGGTGCAGCTCAAGGACCTGGGCGACCCGGCCAAAGGCACCACGGTCAACTGGACCCTGGCCAAGGCCGGCGAGAAAGCCAACATCATCCCGGCGCTGGCCACCGCCGAAGCCGACATGCGCTATGCCGACCTGTCCGAAAGCGACCGCGTGCTGGCCGACGCGCAACGTATCAGCCAGGCCCGGCTCATCGCCGACACGCAGGTCACGCTGACCCTGCGCAAGGGGCGCCCGCCGCTGGCCAGAAATGAAGGCTCCGCCGCCCTGGCCAGCACTGCCCAGCAGCTGTATGGCCAGATCGATCGCAGCCTGGAACCCATCGCCATGCGTTTTGGCACCGACGCCGGCTATGCCTATGTGCCCGGCAGCGCCACGCCGGCGGTGCTCGAAACCATGGGCGTGGTCGGGGCCGGGTTGCACGCCGACGATGAATACATCGATCTGTCCAGCATCGCGCCGCGCCTGTACCTGACGGTGGCGATGATCCGGCACCTCTCGCAGTAGGCTGCACCGCGCCCTCCCGGCACCCGGGAGGGCGGGCGGTTTCAGCTGTGGTTGATGTCGCGGTCCTTGGTCTCGGGCAGGAAGAAGGTACCCAGGATGGCGGTCATCACCGCGATCACGATCGGGTACCACAGCCCGTAGTAGATATCCCCCGTGGCCGCGACCATGGCGAACGCCACCGTGGGCAGGAAGCCGCCGAACCAGCCGTTGCCGATATGGTAGGGCAGCGACATCGAGGTGTAGCGGATACGCGCCGGGAACAGCTCCACCAGCCACGCGGCGATCGGCCCGTAGACCATGGTCACGTAGATCACCAGGATGGTCAGCAGCAACAGCACCATGGGGTAGTTGGTCTTGTTCGGGTCGGCCTTTTCCGGGTAGCCGGCGTCCTTCAGGGCCGCGCCCAGGGTGGCGGCGAAGGCATCGTTCTGCGTCTTGAAGTCGGCGGCCGGCAGGCGGCTGCCGTCGAAGCTGGGCACCACCGTGCTGCCGATGCGCACCTGCGCCACGCTGCCGGGCTCGGCCTTTTCGTTCACGTAGGGGGTCGCGCGCTTGGCCAGCACGCTCTTGGCCACGTCGCACGAACTGGTGAAGCGCGCCTTGCCCACCGGGTCGAACTGGAACGAACACTGCGCCGGGTCGGCGACCACCGTCACCGGGTTGCGTGCCTGGGCACTGAACACGTCGGGGTTGCCGTACTGGGTCAGCGCATGAAAGATCGGGAAGTAGGTCAGCGCCGCCAGGATGCAGCCGGCCATGATGATGCCCTTGCGCCCGATGCGGTCGGACAGGCTGCCGAAGATGACGAAGAACGGCGTGCCGATCAGCAGCGAACCGGCAATCAGCAGGTTGGCGGTCTGCGGGTCGATCTTGAGCGTCTGCAACAGAAAGAACAGCGCATAGAACTGCCCGGTGTACCACACCACCGCCTGGCCGGCGGTACCGCCGAGCAGCGACATGATCACCACCTTGAGGTTGTCCCAGCGTGCGAACGACTCGGTCAGCGGTGCCTTGGATGCCTTGCCTTCGGCCTTCATCCGGTTGAATACCGGCGACTCGCTCAGTTGCAGGCGGATGTACACCGACACGATCAGCAGCAGAATCGACAGCAGGAATGGTATGCGCCAGCCCCACGCCTCGAACGCCTCGGTGCCCAGCACGGTACGGCACGCCAGAATCACCAGCAGCGACAGGAACAGCCCCAGCGTGGCGGTGGTCTGGATCCACGAGGTGAAGAAGCCGCGCTTGCCGGGCGGTGCGTGCTCGGCCACGTAGGTGGCGGCGCCGCCGTATTCACCGCCCAGCGCCAGGCCTTGCAGCAGGCGCAGGGTGATCAGGATCACCGGGGCCGCCACGCCGATGCTCGAGTAGCTGGGCAACAGGCCCACCACCGCGGTGGACACGCCCATGATCACGATGGTGATGAGGAAGGTGTGCTTGCGTCCGATCATGTCGCCCAGGCGGCCGAACACGATGGCGCCGAACGGCCTTACCGCAAACCCGGCGGCGAAGGCGAGCAGGGCGAAGATGAAGGCAGTGGTTTCGTTGACCCCGGCAAAGAAGTGCTTGGCGATGATCGCCGCCAGGGAGCCATACAGATAGAAGTCGTACCACTCGAACACGGTGCCCAGGGACGAGGCAAAGATGACCTTGCGTTCCTCTTTGGTGATCCCGCGCCTGGGCGCACTGCCTGTGGAAGTGCTGTCGATTGTCGCCATGAGTTTTCTCCGGATTGTTGTTGTAGGCCGGAACACCCACTGCCACTTCACCCAAGCCCTGGGGCTGATGTCATCGGACTACGCAATGCGCACAGACACCTCGCAGCGCTGCCCGCTCGTTTGAAGCATAATCAGCTTCGCGCAGATATCCACTCGCCGACGGTTGGCCGGACGGCAGGAGGGGGCTGCAATAACCAGACGTGATGAGAAAGGGACACGCAATGCCGCAAAATGCTGACGACTCGTTCTACGACCGCGCCGACGCCCATATAGAGCTGTCCAACGAGCAGCTCGGGCAGGTCCAGGACCTGGGCAAGGTGAGTGCCTCGATGATGTTCGGCACCACCCGGTTCAATGCCTGGGTGAGTGCGCGCAACTTCAAGTCGGGGGAAGAAATGGCGCAGGCACGCGAGGCGATGCTCACGTACTTCTGCGACCAGTACCGGATGATGCTCGAAGACAACCTGGACGACCATATCAACAACTTTGCGACGTACATGCAGGGTTCGGCCAAGTAACGCGTTGCCCGCTTCGCCGGCAACGCCGGCTCCTACAAGGAAGAACCGTTATGGCAGGTGAATACAATCTGGCGCTGGTGATTGCCGCGGCGCTCAGCGCGCTGGCGGCCGTGCTGCACGTGGGTACGATCATCGCGGGGCCGTCCTGGTATCGCCTGTTCGGGGCGGGTGAGCGCTTCATCCGGGCGGCGGAGGCGGGCCGGACCTTTCCGGCGGTGGTCACGGCAGCGATTGCGCTGGTGCTGCTGAGCTGGGCGGCCTTTGCATTGTCGGGGGCGGGCGTGATCGCGCCGCTGCCGTTGCTGCTGCCGGCGTTGTGCGCGATCACGCTGGTGTACCTGCTGCGCGGTATCGCCGGGCCCTTCGTGCTGGCCAATACCGGGCGCAGCCAGCGCTTCATCGTGGTGAGCTCGCTGGTGTGCCTGGGGTTCGGGGTGGTGCACCTGGTGGGGCTGGTGCAGGTCTGGGGCCGCCTGGGCTGATCCGCGAATGGCCGGGCGGGGGCGCCGGGCCGGTGCCGCCACCCGGTCGGCCTCAGGCCTGTGCAGCCACACTGGCCATGAACAACCCCAGTTTCTTCTGGAAGTCGGCCACCTGCTGGTTGCCGGTGTCCTCGTTGCAGCGCAGCTCCCATTTCAGGCGTGATACCTGGCGCTGCACCGCATCGCACTCGGTATCCAGTTGCACCAGCCGGTTCAACTGTTCGCTGCGTTGCCCGGCCTGCTGGCTCAGCTCCACGAACCGCCAGGATTTGCCCGGCTGGATGTGGGTCTTGCGATAGCTGACCTGCAACGTGGGGCGTTCATCGTGCAGGTTGAGGTTGAGGTAGAACTTGATCTGCTTTTTCAGCACGCTCTGCAGGTTGAGATCGTCCACCACCTCGCGACGACCGCTCAGGTAGTCCTCGATGAACGGCAGGTTGTCGCGGTTCTGCTCACTGAAGGTCGCCGGTTCGATCAGTGCCGGGGTCAGGTTGACGGCAATCTTCTCGAATTCCAGAAAGTAGGTGTGGATGTCGTCGAGCAGCGCCTTGCGCTCGTCGTGAAGCCGCTGCAGGTGCTGTTCGCTGTCGTGCAGTGCCTGGGCCAGCGCCGGCGATGTCTTGTCCGGGCTGTGCTTGCCCTGCAACGAGCGGAAGGCATAGCGGGCGAGGAAGTCGGACAGTGCCTCTTCCCCTCGGGCCGCCAGTGCCACTGCCTGGGCCTGCAGGTCGGCGGCCGCGCCCTCGAGGTCGCAATTGCGGAGCTTGGTCAACAAGGTGGTGAGTGTCGCTTGATCCATATGCAGCCCTCCCTTTGGCTGCCTCGCACAGTACTGCACCTGAGCGCCGGCCTGCCAGTGTCGGTGAAGCAGGTTGTTTCGGCGGCAATCATAAAAATCCACCGCAAGCTAATGAGAAGTATTACCATGCACGACTCCCGTCAGCCTGCGTCCCGGAACCCTGCCGATGCATCCACTTTCCAGCACCCACCATGCGGTGGGCGAACTCTACGTTCAACACCACAGCTGGTTGACGCAGATGCTGCGCCGCAAGCTGGGCAACCGGGAGCAGGCGCTGGACCTGGCGCAGGACACCTTCGTGCGCATCCTGCGCAGCGAGGCACCGCCGGTGTACCGCGAGCCGCGCGCCTACCTCACCACCGTGGCCAGCCGCCTGTGCATCCAGTACTTTCGGCGCCATGCGCTGGAGAAGGCCTACATGGAGTCGCTGGCCCATCTTGAACCAGCGCTGGTGCCGTCCCCGGAAACTCGCCTGCTGGTGCTCGAGGCGCTGGATGCGGTGGGCCAGGTGCTCGATGGGCTGGGCAGCAAGGTGCGCGAGATCTTCCTGCTGTCACAGCTTGACGGCCTGACCTACGCGCAGATCGCCGAACACCAGGGCCTGACGGTGAACGTGGTGCAAAAGGCCATGCTCAAGGCCTACCGCCACTGCTATGCGGCGGTCTACGGCGCATGAGCCGCTTCGCCCGGATCGACAACCAGCCGCTGGACCCCGGCGTGGTAGAGCAGGCCATGCTGTGGATGGTCACCCTGCAGTCGGGTGTCAGCAGCCTGGCCGAGCAGCAGGCCTGCCAGCACTGGCGCGATGAAAACCCCCAGCATGAACTGGCCTGGCAGCGTCTTGCCGGGCTCACCCATGACCTGCGCCAGGGCACCAGGACGTTACCGGCCGCCGGCGCGCGCGGATTGCTGCAGGCACGTGGCACTGCGTCGCGGCGCAATGTGCTCAAGGGCTTCGCCGGGCTGGGGGTGGTACTGGCGGCTGGCCTGAGCGTGCGTGAGCGGGTGCTGCTGCCGGAACTGTTCAGTGACTACCGCACCACCACCGGCGAGCGTCATCACGTGGCGTTGTCTGGCGAGGTGGAGCTGACCCTGGATACCCGCACCGGCGTGGATGCGCACGCAGACGTGCTGGCGCTCAACCTGGGGCGGGTCATGCTCACCCTGGGGCAAGGTGCTTCGCTGGCGGTGCGCACCGCCAATGGCTGGGTACGCCCCGAGCCCGCCTCGCGGCTGGTGGTCAGCCAGGGCCTGCCCGGGGTGTCGGGTACCCAGGTGCAGGTGCTGGCAGGCAGTGCCTCGATCGCCTGGCCCGGCAGCACCCGCATGACCTTGAGCGCCGGCCAGCAGGTGGCGTTCGGGCAGCAGGTCGGCAGTGTCGAACCCCTCGACGCGGGCGCCCAGGCCTGGGTTGACGGCCTGCTGATTGCCGAGCGCATGCCACTGGGCCGGGTGTTGGCCCATCTCGACCGCTACCGGCGCGGCGTACTGCGCTGCGATCCGGCGGTGGCGGCCTTGCAGGTGTCGGGTTCGTTCTCCCTCGATCGGCCCGATGCCAGCCTCGACCTGCTGGCCAGTGTGTTGCCGATACGGGTACAGCGGGTGTTCGGCTACTGGGCAAACGTGGTCGTGGCCTGAGAACGATTATTTTTAACAGCGGCGGCAGTTTTTTCCATCTCATGCATCAAGACCAGGGAAGACGCTGAAAAACAGCGCATCGCCAACACCCTCAACCCATGGAATTGTTTATGCACAGCCGCCTCACTCCGCTTGCCGGTGCCTTGCGCACGGCCATCCTCGGGCTTTCCCTCGTGTGCGCCAGCCAGGGCGTACTGGCCGGCGCCGATGCCCACGCCACCCACGCCTTCCATATCGACGCCGGCAACCTCGATCGCGTGCTCGGCGCATTCGGCCAGCAGGCCGGGGTGATGATAGCGGTCGACTCGGCCCTGACCCAAGGCATCCACAGCAGCGGCCTGGACGGCAGCTACGCCATCGCCGAGGGCCTGGAGCGACTGCTCGCGCCCCAGGGCCTGCAGGCGATGCCCGAAGGCGAGGGCTACCGGGTAATGCCAAGGCTGGCCACCGGCAGTGCGCAGCTGGAGCTGCAGGCCACCGAAGTCAGCGCCAACCAGCTGGGCACCATCACCGAAGGCACCGGCTCCTACACGCCGGGCACCATCGCCACCGCCACGCGCATGGTGCTGACCCCGCGGGAAACCCCGCAGTCGATCTCGGTGGTCACGCGCCAGGCCATGGACGATTTCGGCCTGAACGCCATCGACGATGTGATGCGCCACACCCCCGGCATCACCGTGTCGACCTACGACAGTGAACGTACCAACTACTATTCGCGCGGCTTCTCCATCGTCAACTTCCAGTACGACGGCATCCCGACCCTGCGTGACGCGCAGTACTCGGCCGGGCAGACCCTTACCGACATGGCGATCTATGACCGGGTCGAGGTGCTCAAGGGCGCCACCGGCCTGCTCACCGGCGCGGGCGGCCCCGGTGGCACGATCAACCTGATCCGCAAGAAGCCGACGGCCGACTTCAGGGGGCATGTGGACCTGGGCGCCGGCTCCTGGGACAACTACCGCTCGGAGATCGACCTCAGCGGCCCGCTGACCGACAGTGGCAACGTGCGGGGCCGGGCGGTGGCCGCCTATCAGGACAAGCACTCGTTCATGGACCATTACGAGCGCAAGACCAGCGTGTACTACGGCATCCTGGAAGTGGACCTGGACGAAGACACCCTGCTGACCCTGGGCGCCGACTACCAGGACAGCGACCCCAGGGGCTCGGGCTGGTCGGGCAGCCGTCCGGTGTACGACTCCCAGGGCAACCCCATCAGCCTGCCGCGTTCGTTCAACAATGGCGCCAAGTGGAGCAGTTGGGAGCAGTACTCGCGCACGCTGTTCGCCACCCTGGAGCATCGCCTGGCCAATGACTGGGTCATCAAGGGGCAGTACAACCACCAGATCAATGGTTATGACGCGCCACTGGGTTCGGTGTCGCCCGACACCCCGACCGTGTCGTCGATCTATTCGCGCAAGTACACCGGCGAAACCACCAGCGACAGCGGCGACCTCTACGCCACCGGGCCGTTCAGCCTGTTCGGGCGCGAACACCAACTGGTGGTGGGTGGCTCGGTGTCCAGCTCGCACTGGAAGGGCGACAACTACAACAACGTCACCTACTTCGACAACGAATACGATCTGGAGAGCTGGCACGGCCAGGCCATCGAGCCGGACTGGGGCTCGGTGACAAAGCGCAACGACGAAACCACCCGGCAAAGTGGCGGCTACCTGACTGCGCGCTTCAGTGTCACCGATGACCTTTCGCTGCTGCTGGGCAGCCGCCTGGCAAACTTTCAGGTCACCGGCACCAGCGACAGCCAGGAGAGCGGACGGCTGGTGCCCTATGCCGGGGTGGTGTACGACCTCAATAGCAACTTCTCTGCGTATGCCAGCTACACCGATATCTTCCTGCCGCAGACGGCCTACCGTGACAGCCGCAACAGGATGCTCGAGCCCAACGAGGGCCAGAACTACGAGGTGGGCATCAAGGGTGAGTTCTACGACGGTCGCCTGAACACCAGCCTGGCCTACTTCGAAGTGCACGAAGATAACCGCCCGCAGGCCGACACGTTCTACAACGCCAGGCCAACCAACCCCGACATCGACTACGCCTACATGGGCATCAAGTCCAGAACCAAGGGCTACGAGGCAGAGGTGTCCGGGGAGCTGGCACCCGGCTGGCAGGTGCAGGCCGGCTACACGCACAAGGTCAGCCGCGACCAGGGCGGGGCCAAGGTAGCTACCTGGGAGCCCGAAGATCAGCTCAACCTCTACACCACCTACAAACTTGGCGGGCGCCTCGACAAGCTCACGGTGGGTGGTGGGGCACGCTGGCAGGGCAAGGGCTGGCAGGTCCTCAACAACTACGCCAAGGGCACCAATGACACCTTCACCCAGACCCCGTACTGGCTGGTCGACCTGATGGCGCGCTACCAGTTCACCGAGCACCTGTCGGCGTCGGTCAACGTCTACAACCTGTTCGACAAGTACTACTACACCAACATCGGCTTCTATAACTCCTCGTACTACGGTGACCCGCGCAACGTGATGTTCAGCACTCGCTGGGACTTCTGACGTCCAGGCCCGCTCCCGTGTGGGGGCGGGTTCGACCTGCGATGGGTGCACCCGAAAAATCCGCGTCGGGCAAAAATCACTTCCGAGCTTTCGATTCCCGTGCAGTGAAGGCACAATGCGTGTCCTTTTTTTGGCCGGCCTTGCCGGGGGCCTCGAAATGATCAAGACGCCGTACTACCTCATCGACAAAACCAAGCTGCTGCACAACATGCAGAAGATCGCCTATGTGCGCGAACAGTCCGGGGCCAAGGCCCTGCTGGCGCTCAAGTGCTTCGCCACCTGGTCGGTGTTCGACCTGATGCAGCAGTACATGGACGGCACCACCTCGTCCTCGCTCTACGAGCTCAAGCTCGGCCGCCAGAAGTTCGAAGGCGAGACCCACGCCTACAGCGTGGCCTGGGCCGACGATGAAATCGACGAGATGATCGAGAACTGCGACAAGATCATCTTCAACTCCATCGGCCAGCTGCAGCGCTATGCCCAGGCCACCGAAGGCAAGGTGCGCGGCCTGCGCGTCAACCCGCAGGTGAGCAGCTCGGACTACCTGCTGGCCGACCCGGCGCGCCCGTTCAGCCGCCTGGGCGAATGGGACCCGGTCAAGATCGATGCGGTCATGTCGCAGATCTCCGGCTTCATGTTCCACAACAACTGCGAGAACGGCGATTTCGGCCTGTTCGACCAGATGCTCAACACCATCGAAGAGCGCTTCGGCGAGCTGCTGCACAAGGTCGAGTGGGTGAGCCTGGGCGGCGGTATCCACTTCACCGGCGAAGACTATGCACTGGATGCATTCTGCGCGCGCCTGAAGGCGTTCTCGCAGAAGTACGGCGTGCAGGTGTACCTGGAGCCGGGCGAAGCGGCGATCACCCAGAGCGCTTCGCTGGAAGTGACCGTGCTCGACACCCTGTACAACGGCAAGCACCTGGCCGTGGTCGACAGCTCCATCGAGGCGCACATGCTCGACCTGCTGATCTATCGCCTCAACGCCAAGCTGGCGCCCAGCGAGGGTGAGCACACCTACATGGTATGCGGCAAATCCTGCCTGGCCGGGGACATCTTCGGCGAGTATCAATTCGATCGTCCGCTGGCCATCGGCGATCGGCTGTCGTTCATCGACGCGGCAGGCTACACCATGGTCAAGAAAAACTGGTTCAACGGTTTGAAGATGCCATCCATCGTAGTGAAACAACTTGACGGTACTGTCGAGGTGGTTCGCGAATTTGGTTTTGACGACTACCTGTCCAGCCTCTCGTAAGCTGGCGGAAAGGAGAGATAAAGAAATTGAAGAAAAACGTTCTTATCATTGGTGCAGGAGGTGTCGCCAAGGTGGTGGCCCACAAGTGCGCGCAGCACAACGACGAACTCGGTCGTATTGCCATCGCGTCACGCAACATCTCCAAATGCCAGGCCATCATCGACAGCGTCAAGGCCAAGGGTAGCCTGAAGGTACCCGCCGACATCACGGCCTTTTCGCTCAATGCACTGGATGTCGAGGCAACCAAGGCGCTGATCCGCGAAACCGAATCGCAGATCGTGATCAACGTCGGTTCCGCCTTCCTCAACATGTCGGTGCTGCGTGCCTGCATCGATACCGGCGTGGCCTACCTGGACACCGCCATTCACGAAGAACCGGGCAAGATCTGCGAGACGCCGCCCTGGTATGGCAACTACGAGTGGAAGCACCTCGAGGAATGCCAGCAGAAGAACATCACCGCCATTCTTGGCGTGGGCTTCGACCCGGGTGTGGTCAATGCCTATGCAGCACTGGCGCAACAACAGTATTTCGACCGCATTGATTCGATCGACATTCTCGACGTCAATGCCGGCTCCCATGGCAAGTACTTCGCCACCAATTTCGACCCGGAAATCAATTTCCGTGAATTCACCGGACAGGTGTGGAGCTGGCAGAACAGCCAGTGGACCAGCAACACCATGTTCGAAGTCAAGCGTACCGACGACCTGCCGGTGGTGGGTTCGCAGAACCTGTACCTGACCGGCCATGACGAAGTGCACTCGCTGTCCAAGAACCTCGACGTGCCGAACGTGCGTTTCTGGATGAGCTTCGGCGAGCACTACATCAATGTGTTCACCGTACTGAAGAACCTGGGCCTGCTGTCCGAGCAACCGGTGAAGACCGCCGAGGGCCTGGAAGTGGTGCCGCTCAAGGTGGTCAAGGCCGTGCTGCCGGATCCGTCTTCGCTGGCGCCGGGCTACACCGGCAAGACCTGCATTGGCGACCTGGTCAAGGGCACCAAGGACGGCCAGCCACGCGAAGTGTTCATCTACAACGTGGCTGATCACGAAGAGGCCTATGCCGAGACCGACAGCCAGGGCATCTCCTACACCGCGGGCGTGCCGCCGGTGGCGGCGGCCCTGCTGGTGGCCCGTGGCGAGTGGGACGTGCAGCGCATGGCCAACGTCGAGGAACTGCCGGCCGAGCCGTTCCTGAAGGCGCTGGACGTGATGGGCCTGCCGACCCGCATCAAGGACGAGAACGGCGATCGTCCCTGGAACTGATGGGTTCAGGCTGACAAAAAAGGGGGGCGCCGTGATGGCGTCCCCCTTTTTTGTGTTGTGCCCTTCGCCAGCAAGGCTGGCTCCTACAGACCTACCAAACCCGTAGGAGCCAGCGTTGCTGGCGAAGAGGCCAGACCAATCAACTCAAGATAAACGGCCACCCACCAGCATCGGGGTTCGCGGCGGTATCAAGCGCTTTGAACCCGTAGCCTCGAACGCCGAGGCCAGGCGCAGCAACGCCGAGTCATCATACGCCCGCCCGGCGAAGGTCAGCCCCACCGGCATGCCGATGTCCGCCATCACCCCCATCGGCACCGTCACCGTCGGCACCCCAAGGTGACGGATCGCCAGGTTGCCGTTGGCCACCCACACCCCGTTGCTCCAGGCAATATCCGCCGAGGCCGGGTTCACATCGGCATCGGCCGGGGCCACATCGGCCACCGTCGGGAACAGCACCGCATCCAGCCCCAGCCTGTCCATCCAGTCTTCCAGGTCGATGCGCCGCGTCTGCTCCAGCCCGCGCAGGCCATCGGGCAGGGTGGCGATCTGGTCCCACGGCGTGATGCCGCGCTCGGCCATGCGCACATACTCGTCCATGCCCGCCGCCAGGTCGCCCTCGCGGTTGGGCAGGGTGCCGGGGTCGTGGGGGAAGATCTTCGGCCCGTCCACGTCCACCAGGCGGTTGAGCTGCGGGTCGCCGTTGGCCTGCAGGAAGTCGTCGAAGGCCCAGGCCGTCAGGTCCCACAGTTCATGGTGCAGGAATGCTTTGGACACCAGGCCCCGATTGAACACGGTGGGGGCACCTGGGCGGTCGCCCTCGCAGTTCGATACCAGCGGGAAATCCACTTCGAGCACCTCGGCGCCGGCCGCTTCCAGTGCCTTGCGCGCCGCCTCCCACAGTGCGATCACCGAAGGCCGCGTGTTGATGCGCTGGCCGGTCGGGCCGCCGATGCCGGGGCTGTCCGAGGTGCCGGCATCCGGGTCCTTGTTGATGTACATGCGCGGGATGCCGAAGCGCTTGCCGGCCAGCGCCGCGCTGTCCGCCGCCAGTTGCGGGTAGGCGGCGGGGCGCACCGAGGCCACGCTGGGGATCGGCACCCAGGGCTGCAGGCGCCACAGGTCGCCACGGGTATCGGGGTCTTCGGCCACCACCACGTCGAGCACTTCGAGCAGGTCGGCCATGGTGCGGGCGAAGGGCACCACCACGTCCATGGTCGGCGTCAGCGGCCAGTTGCCGCGCACCGAGATCACCCCGCGCGAAGGGGTGTAGGCGCACAGGCCATTGTTGGAGGCCGGGCCGCGGCCGCTGGACCAGGTTTCCTCTGCCAGGCCGAACGCGGCGAAGCTGGCCGCCGTGGCCGTGCCCGCGCCGTTGGACGAGCCCGAGGCGAAGGGTGCGGTGAGGTAGGCGGCGTTGTACGGGCTTTCGGCCCGGCCATACACGCCGCGCTGCATGCCGCCGTTGGCCATGGGCGGCATGTTGGTCTTGCCCAGGCAGATCGCCCCGGCGCCGCGCAGGCGCTCGATGGTGAAGGCGTCGCGGTAGGCCACCAGGTTGGCGAAGGCCGGGCTGCCGGAGGCGGCGGTCATGCCCTTGACCAGGTAACTGTCCTTGGCGGTGTAGGGGATGCCGTCGAGCGGGCCGAGGGGCTTGCCCTGGGCACGACGCTCGTCGGATGCCTGGGCTTCGCGCAGGGCTTCGGGGTTGCGTACCACCACCGCATTGAGCGCGGTGGGCGTGTCTGCGCCGTCGTAGGCATCGATGCGGGCGAGGTAGGCCTTCACCAGCTCGACCGAGGTGGTCTGGCCCGATTCGAGGGCGGCGCGCAGCTGCGCAATGGAAACTTCGGTGACTTCGATCATGCGGTGGTTACCAGCGGCCAAAGGGGTCATGAGTGATGGCGGGAATCATAGCGGTTTAAGGTTCAGGTGTCCGCCCGGCGAGGGCCCTGGCAGATGACCTCAGATCACCTGTGCGCTGAAAAACCATCCTTTGTAAAGGCCTGCCTGCGTGCCGCCTAATCGCCTCCGACCGCGCCCTGCGCGGCAATCGCTCACTAAAACAAATAAAGGCGAAGTCATGCACGAAGACGCAGGTTTGTTACTGATATTGATGGCGGCCATCGGCCTGATCGTGGTGCTGGTGGTCAGGTTTCGGGTGCACTCGTTCCTGGCCCTGATGCTGGCCAGTTTTGTGGTGGGCGCCGGGGCCGGCATGCCGCTGCCGGCCATCGCCGATTCGTTCGAGAAGGGCATGGGCGGCACCCTGGGTTTTCTTGCGGCGGTGATCGGCCTGGGCAGCATCCTGGGCAAACTGCTGGAGGTGTCGGGCGGCGCCGAACGCATTGCGCGCTCGCTGCTCGACGCCCTGGGTGAACAGCGCACGGCGTGGGCCATGATGCTGGTGGGCTTCGTGGTGGGCATACCGGTGTTTTTCGAAGTCGGTTTCGTGTTGCTGATACCACTGATCTACGTGGTGGCCCGCCAGACCCGGCTCAACATCCTCTACGTCGGCCTGCCACTGGCCGTATCGCTGATGACCGTGCACTGCATGCTGCCGCCGCACCCGGCGGCAATGGCCATCACCCAGCTGCTGGGGGGCGACGTGGGCAAGGTGATCCTGTACGGGCTGATCGTCGGCCTGCCGACCGCGGTGATTGCCGGCCCGGTATGGGCCACGCTGGTGTGCCCGCGGCACGCGGCGCCCGACGCGCAGGCTGCGGCAGAGCCTGCCGCCACGCCAGCCGCTGGCCAGTCGATGCCGGGCCTGGGCCTGACCCTGCTGGTGATTCTGCTGCCGCTGCTGCTGATGGTGGGCAAGACCCTGGCCAGCATGACCCTGGCGCCCGAGGCCGGGCTGTACCGGCTGATGATGTTCCTCGGCAACCCGCTCACTGCCCTGGCCATCGCGGTGTGCTTCGCCTACTGGGCGCTGGGCCTGCGCCGTGGCCTGGGCATGGCGCGGTTGCAGGCGCTGACTGCCGGCTCCTTCACCCCGCTGGCCAGTATCCTGTTGATCATCGGTGCCGGCGGTGCCTTCAATGGCGTACTGATCGACAGCGGGGTCGGCAAGGTGCTGGCCAGCACCCTGTCGCAGTGGGACCTGAACCCGATCCTGCTGGCCTGGTTCGTCGCCGGGCTGATGCACCTGGCGGTCGGCTCGGCCACCGTGGCAATGGTCAGCGCCGCCGGCATGGTGCTGCCGCTGCTGGACGCGATGCCGGGGCAGAACCGCGAGATCGTGATCATTGCCATTGGCGCCGGCGCGATTGGCTGGACTACCGTCACCGACTCGGCGTTCTGGGTGGTCAAGGAATACCTGGGCGTGTCGCTGGGCGAGGCGCTCAAAAAATTCACTGCCGCGACACTGCTGGCTTCGGTCGTGGCCCTGGGCATGACCCTGCTGCTGTCGCACTGGGTATGAGCCTGCCCGTACTACCGTCACTTTTCTGGAGAACCGCATGATTCACGACAAGACCCTGGACCAGTGGCAGCACAGCCACCCCTTGATCGCCGACCTGGTGCGCCTGCAACCGACCACCTGGTTCAACCCGGGCCTGGCCCCGACAGCGCAGGCGCTGGGCGACGTGCCGCTGACCCTGGCCGATGTGGACGACGCCAGCGCGCGGCTGGAACGTTTTGCCAGCTACATTGCCTCGGCCTTCCCGCAGACGGCGGTGAGCAAGGGCATCATCGAGTCGCCCCTGCTGCCGTTGGCGCAGGTGCAGGCCGCGCTGTGCGCCGAAGCGCAGGTACCCGTGCAGGGCGCGCTGTGGCTCAAGGCCGACAACCTGCTGCCGATCTCCGGCTCGATCAAGGCGCGTGGCGGTATCTACGAGGTGCTCAAGCACGCCGAAGACCTCGCATTGGCGGCGGGCATCCTGCAGCCTGGGGATGACTACGCGAGCCTCGACAGCGACCGCGCGCGGGCATTTTTCGGCCAGTACAGCGTGGCGGTCGGCTCCACCGGCAACCTGGGCCTGTCCATCGGCATCATGAGTGCGCGCCTGGGCTTCAAGGCCAGCGTGCACATGTCGGCCGACGCCCGGCAGTGGAAGAAGGACCGCTTGCGCAGTTGTGGGGTGGAGGTGATCGAGTATGCGTCCGACTACAGCGTGGCGGTGGAGCAGGGGCGCCAGCAGGCCGAGGCCGACCCGCGCTGCCATTTCGTCGATGACGAAAACTCCATCAACCTGTTCCTCGGCTACGCGGTGGCGGCGCGTCGCCTGCAACGCCAGGTTGAAGCGGCGGGCATTAGGGTGGATGCCGAGCACCCGCTGTTCGTCTACCTGCCATGCGGCGTTGGTGGCGGCCCTGGCGGGGTGGCATTCGGTCTGAAGCAGATCTTCGCCGACGCAGTGCACTGCGTGTTCGCCGAGCCGACCCATTCGCCCTGCATGCTGCTGGGGGTGTACACCGGGCTGCACGAGCAGGTCAGCGTGTACGACTTCGGCATCGACAACCGCACCGCCGCCGACGGCCTGGCGGTGGGGCGCCCGTCCGGGTTTGTCGGGCGCTCCATGCAGCGCCTGATCGACGGCTATTACACCGTTCCCGACGAGCAGCTGTATCGGCAACTGGCGCAACTCGAAGCCATCGAGGGCCATCGCCTGGAACCCTCGGCGCTGGCCGGGCTGCCGGGGTTCCTGCGGGTGACCGGGGAACGGCAGGGCTATCGCCAGCGCCTGGGCCTGAGCGCGCAGCGCCTGGCCAATGCCACGCACCTGGTGTGGGGCACCGGAGGCAGCATGGTGCCGGACGATGAAATGCAGGCGTATCTGGCGCAGGGCCGTACACTGCTGGCCGGACACTAGCGGAACCTGCCCCGATGCTGAACCTGCCCCCGCGTTTGAGCGCACGCCTGAACAGCTCGCAATTTGCCAACCTGCACACCTTTCTGGTGGCGGCGCGGCACCTGAGCTTTGCCCAGGCAGCCGAGGAGCTGTGCCTGACCCCCAGTGCGGTGAGCCACCGTATCGCCCGCCTGGAGCAGGCCCTGGCGCTGCGCCTGTTCGAGCGGCTGACCCGGCGCATACGCCTGACAGCCGAGGGCGAGCGGGTGTTCGCGATACTGCAGGGGGTGATGGAGCAGCTGGGCGATGCCCTGGAGCCATCGCCCGAGGCCGAGCTGCGCGGGGCGGTGGCGTTGTATGCGCGCCCGTCCGCAGCGCAATGCTGGCTGGTGCCGCGCCTGGCCGACTTCCACCAGCGCTACCCGAACATCGCGCTGGACGTGCGGGTGGGCAACGATGCGGTCGACTTTCGCACGCACAACATCGACCTGGCGCTGCTGTACGCCAATGGCGAGTTTCCCGGCCTGGTCAGCCATGCGCTGATGAGCGAGACCATCGCCCCGGTGTGCAGCCCGCGCTATGCCGAGCTGCACCAGCTGTTCGACAACCCTGCCAATCTGCGCCAGTGCACCTTGCTGCACGATGCACTGGCCTGGGAGAACGCGGTGTTCGATGCCGAGTGGCAACTGTGGGCTGGCCAGCAGGGGCTGCTGGACGCCTTGCCGCAGCGCGGCCTGACCTTCGATCGGTCGGACCTGTGCGTGACGGCGGCCATCCACCACGCCGGTATCGCCATCGGCCGCCAGCGCCTGGTGCAGGCGCGTATCGACCAGGGCGAGCTGGTGCTGCCGTTCGGCGGGTTTTCCCAGCCGGGGCGCTATGACTACTTTCTGGTTCACCCGCCGCGCGACCCGTTGCCCCGGCGGGTGCAGGTACTGATCGACTGGCTCAAGGGTTGCGCCGCGGGCGACTAGACTGCAGAGGTCTGTCGCTTTTCTGTGGAGAACCACGATGAACAGCAAGAACACGATCTGCCTCTGGTACGACGGCGCGGCGCTGGAGGCTGCCACCTTTTACGCCAGCATCTTTCCCGACAGCGCGGTGGGCGCCGTGCACCGTGCCCCCGGCGACTTCCCTGCCGGCAAGCAGGGCGATGTGCTGACCGTGGAATTCACGGTCATGGGCATCCCGTGCCTGGGCCTCAATGGCGGCTCGGCCTTCCATCACAGCGAGGCGTTCTCGTTCCAGGTGGCCACCGACGACCAGGCCGAGACCGACCGCCTGTGGCAGGCGATCATCGGCAACGGCGGCCAGGCCAGCGTGTGCGGCTGGTGCAAGGACAAGTGGGGGCTGTCGTGGCAGATCACCCCGCGCGCGCTGACCGCCGCGATCACTCACCCCGACCCGGCTGCGGCCAAGCGTGCCTTCGACGCGATGATGCAGATGGACAAGATAGACATCGCCGCCATCGAGGCCGCCTTGCGCCCCCAGGCACCGACGCGAGAGTAAATTCGCCGACAACTGCACAACAGGCTTTGTGACGCGCGTGTGTACGGGCATAGTAGCGCCCGCACGCCAGCGCGCGCGTGCGTCACTATAAAACGAGCGGTTCGGCATGCGCCCCTTCGGGCCGGTGCATGACAAGATCGCCACACGAAGGAGGCTGTGCCTTGTCAACCGTAGAGAAGCATCTATCCAGGCTTGCGTGGAGCGACGTCTGGGCTGGCTTCAAGCAACTCTTGCCGATTTCCCTGTTCGTCGTGGTGTTCGGTGTGGCCTTCGGCCTCGCTGCAGCCCAGACCGGGCTGGGGGACGCGGCGACCCTGCTGATGAGCGCACTGGTGTTCGCCGGCGCCTCGCAGTTCGCCGCGCTGGAACTGTGGGGCGAGCAGGTACCGCTGGTGCCGCTGATTATCACCGTGTTCGCCATCAATGCCCGTCACCTGCTGATGGGCGCCACGCTGTACCCCTGGCTGCGCGAGCTGCCCACCGCTCGGCGCTACGGCGTGATGCTGGTGGTGTCCGACGCCAACTGGGCGATGGCCATGCAGGCATTGAACGCCGGCAAGCCGGGCCTGGGCCTGGTGCTGGGCGGCGGTATCGCGCTGTGGTCGGCGTGGTGCCTGGGCAGTTGGCTGGGGCTGCATTTCGGCAATGCGATCCACGACCCGGTCAGCCTGGGCCTGGACATGGTGATGGGCTGCTTTCTGCTGGCGATGGTGCTGGGCGGGCACAAGAGCCTGCGCATGCTGATGATCTGGATCGTGGCGGCCGGTTCGTCGCTGCTGGCCTACTGGTACCTGCCGGAGAACAGCCACGTGGTGGTGGGCGCGCTGGCGGGCGGCATTCTGGGTGTGGTGTGGATGGAGAACAAGCATGAACGTTGAAACTGCAGGCGCCGGCACGCTGCTGCTGGTGGTGATCATGGGCCTGGTGACCCTGGCCACCCGTTGGGGGGGTGTGTTCGTGATGTCGTTCGTGCCCATCAACTACCGCGTGCAGCAGTTCATCAGCGCGATGTCCGGCTCGGTGCTGGTGGCGGTGCTGACGCCGTTGGCGGTGAACGGCGACAACGGCGCACGCCTGGCGCTGCTGAGCACGGCGGTGGTGATGCTGCTGGTGAAAAAGCCGCTGCCGGCGATTGCGGCAGGCATTGTGGCAGCGGCGCTGGTGCGGGCGCTGTAGGGGGCGAAGGGCACCTGGCATTGCTGCATCAGGTGCACATATGTTCGGCAATGGCGCTGTATTGTCGTTTGCGGGTGCGCTAATTAGCCTTTGCAGACCTTCAACCACTGCAAGAGGCAACATCATGGTGACTTCAATCACGCTCCAGGCGGTAGGCGCCCCCGAGGTGATGCAGCTTCAGGCCGGCGCCGTGCAAGCGCCAGGCCCGGGCCAGGTGTGGCTTGAACAGGCCGCGATCGGCGTCAACCCGCTGGACATCAACCAGCGCAAGGGCACCGTGCCGATTGCCTTGCCGTCCGCGCTGGGCCTGGAAGGTGCCGGCACCGTGCGGGCGCTGGGGGCGGGCGTGACCGAGGTGGCCGTGGGCGACCGTGTGGCCTATGCCACCGGGCCGCTGGGTGGCTATGCCAGTGCACGCCTGTACCCGGCCGAGCGCCTGGTCAGGCTGCCCGCTGCCGTGTCGTTCGAAGACGCGGCTGCCGTGCTGTTCAAGGGCATCACCGCCCAGTACCTGCTCAAGGCGAGCTACCCGGTAGGCCCCGGCACGCGTGTGCTGATCTACGGTGCGGCGGGGGCGGTAGGGCAGATCATGGTGCCGTGGGCCAGGCACCTGGGCGCCCATGTGATTGGTGTGGTGTCCAGGGCGCAAAGCGTCGAGCGCGCCAAGGCGGCCGGCTGCAATGCGGTGCTGGTGTTTGACGCGGCCACGTTGGCGGCCCAGGTGAGCGAGCTGACCCAGGGCCACAAGGTCGATGTGGTTTACGACTCGGTCGGCCGGGTGAGCTGGGAGGCGTCGCTGGACAGCCTGCGCCCGCGCGGCACGCTGGTGTCGTTCGGCGCCACCAGCGGCGCGCCCCCTGCGGTCGAGGTGGGCACGCTGAACGCCAAGGGCTCGCTGTTCCTCACCCGGCCGTCACTGGCGGCACATACCGCCAGCCCCCAGGAGTACCAGCAGCGCGCGCAGGATGTGCTGGATGCACTGGCGGCGGGTATCATCCAGCCGCACATATGGCAACGCTACCCCCTGGCCGACGTGGCCAGCGCCCATGCTGCCATCGAGCAAGGCCGGTCCCAGGGGGCGGTCGTGCTGATCCCCTGACCGACCCGCACGAGGCCGACCTCACCGATGGACCCTTTCGACAGCCGTCAGGCCGATGAATTTGCCACCTTGCTGGCGCTGCACGAGCACGGCTCGTTCGCTGCCGCCGGCCGGGTGCTGCAACGCCATGCCTCGGTGCTGTCCAAGCGCCTGGCGGCTCTGGAGCAGCGCCTGGGTATCCGCCTGGTGGAGCGAACCACCCGGCAACTGCGCTTCACCGACGAGGGCACGCGGCTGGTGGAGCGCCTGCAGCATGCCGCCAGCCTGATCAGCACGGCCGAACTCGAGGCCTGCAACGGTGCGGCGCAGGTGCGCGGGCGGCTACGCGTGGCGCTGCCGGGGGCGATGGGCCGGCGCTGGCTGAGCCCGCTGGTGGCCGGGTTTTCCCTGGCCTACCCCGAGGTGACCGTCGACGTCGACTATGCCGACCGCTTCGTCGATATCGTGGGCGAAGGCTTCGACGTGGCCGTGCGCGTCGGCGAGCTGGCCGACAACCGGCTGGTGGCGCGCAAGCTGTGCGAGCACACGCGCATCCTGTGTGCTGCGCCGGCCTACCTGCATCGTCACGGCGCACCGCAACGGCCATCCGACCTGGCCGGGCACAATTGCCTGGGTTTCAGCGGCTTGCGTTCGTTCCCCGACTGGCGCCTGAACGGGCAGGGCGGGCAGCAGACGGTGCGGGTGCAGGGCAGCCTGATCAGCAATGACAACGAGGCACTGCTGGTGGCGGCGCGCTGCGGCGTGGGGATTCTGGCCGGTGGCGACTGGATGATGCACCAGGACCTGGCCGAGGGGCGCCTGGTGCGCGTGCTGCCCCAGTGGCAGCTGGACTCGGCGTCGGGCATCTACCTGATGCGGCCTTCGGCGCGCTTCACCACGGCCACTACCCTGGCGTTCAAGCACTGGATGGAGGCGGCCTTTGCCAAGGGGGCGCCATGGCAGCACGCTGGGGCGTCTGCCGCCTAGCCCTCAGGCCAGCCCCGCCATGCGCGCCGCGCGCAGGGCGAACCACAGCGTGGCCACGTCCTCGGTACTGTCCAGCGAGCGGCCGGTGATCTCTTCGATGCGGCGCATGCGGTACACCAGCGTCTGCTTGTGCACGTGCAGCTGCGCGGCCGCCGCCAGCCACGAGCGGTTGTGTTGCAGAAACACCTGCAGGGTGTGCAGCAGCTGGGTGTTCTGCTGGCTGTCGTAGTCGGCCAGCGGGCCCAGTACGTTGCGGAAGGTACGTTCGGCTTCATCCAGGCTCTGCGCCAGCCACGGTACGCTGGCGCCGGCCTGGGCGTAGGTCACCAGCGGTTGCGCGGCGCTGGTGTGGGCCAGTGCCAGGCGCGCCTCGCGCAGCGCCTCGACACTGCGCCCGGCGTGGCCCAGCGGGTTGCTCACCCCCAGCGGCACCTGCAGTTGCGCCTGCAGCTGCGGGATGCACTCGGCGGCGCCGAGCACGATCAGGTCATCGCCCTGAACCCGAATCAGCACGCGACGACCCTGGCGTTGCAGGGCTTCGTCGCAGGCCGCCGGTGACACCCCGGCGGCGCGGCCGAGCAGCAGGCAGGCCTGTTCGGCGCCGATGTCGAAGGCGGCCAGGCGCTGTTGTGCCTGATGCGCCGGCAGACGCTGCTGCAACAGATCGTCCAGCAGCTCGGAGCCCAGGCGCAGGTTGCGCTCGTTGTCGACCCGCAGGCGCTCCAGCTCGATGCCCAGCACCGCCACCACATGGTGCAACAGGCCGTAGTCGAGCAGCCCGTCACCTTCGGCCACCAGCAGGCAGTCGGCCTGGGACGGCAGCGCCATCACCAGCAGCTCGCCCGCCTCCAGCGCATGGCGCTGCACCACCGGCCGGTTGCCCGAGGTGTCGCGCTGGCGGGCTGCCAGCCATTGGCGCTGGCTTGTCGGCAGGCCGCCCAGTGCGTCGCGCCAGGGCGCGAGCGACGCGGCGTCGAGCAGGGTCAGGCGCGCCTGCACGTCCTTTTCCAGGCGCTTGAGCAGTGCGCCCAGGCCCAGCCCCTGAATGCTCATGCGGGCACTTTCGTAGACCCGGGTGATGGCATTGCGGCGCGCCTGCTCCTCCTGCTGGCCGGCATCGACGATGGCCCGCGTGACGGCGGCGAAGGGCACGCCGTAGTGGGTGAACATCACCGCAAAGTCCAGGGCGTCGGCCCGCTCCATCAAGGCCTCGAGGTTGGCCGGGGCCTGCATGTTCTCGCCGATCATCATGCCCGCCAGGCCAGCGGCCGCGAGGTTTTCCACGTACGCGCGCTGGGCATCGGCATCGGCGGGTATGCCGATGCCGGTGGTCATCAGCAGGTCGGCGTCGCCCAGCCATTCGCTGGGGTCGGCCAGTTCGCACACGTGGGCCCAGCGCACCGGCTTGCCCAGCCCTCCGGCACCGCTGATGACGCGGGTGCGCAGTTCGGGCAGGGCGATGATGTCGCTGACAGACAGGGCCATGGGGCAGCTTCCGGGGCAGGGTGACGGCCAGTGTAACCGGGCATGGCACGCCTTTGAACGGCTTTGTACGAACGTATGAAGGTGCGCGGCTGAATCTTGTTTGCGTCTGATTGTGGCGACCCGGCTGCGGCTCGACACTTGGCCTACTGAGCCATCCCGACCCGGAGAACATAACAATGCACAAGAATCTGGCCTTTTCGCTCACCCTGATCGCTGCCGCTGCGTGCAGCACATCGGCGCTGGCCGACCTCACCGTGGTGTCCCACGGCGGGGCCAACAAGGCCGCACAGGTGGCGGCCTTCTATGACACCTACCAGGCACAGACCGGCACCCGCATCGTGGCCGGCGAGTTCAATGGCGAGATGGCCAAGGTCAAGGTGATGGTCGATACCGGCAGCGTCTCGTGGGACGTGGTCGAGATGGAGATGCCCGAGCTGGCACGCGCCTGTGAAGAAGGCCTGCTCGAAGAGTTCGCCCCGGACCCGGCCGTGGCCGCGCAACTGCTGCCCGGTGCGGTACAGCCGTGCGGCGTGGGCTTTTTCGTGTGGTCGACGGTGATCGCCTACAACGCCGACAAGCTCAAGGTGGCCCCCACCAGCTGGGACGACTTCTGGAACCTGGAGAAATTCCCCGGCAAGCGCGGGCTGCGCAAGGGCGCCATGTATACCCTGGAATTCGCCCTGCTGGCCGACGGCGTGCCGGCGGCCGATGTCTACACCCTGCTGGCCACCCGTGAAGGCCAGGACCGCGCCTTCGCCAAGCTCGACCAGATCAAGTCGAGCATCCAGTGGTGGGAGGCCGGCGCCCAGCCGCCGCAATACCTGGCCTCGGGCGACGTGGTGATGAGCTCGGCCTACAGCGGCCGGATCAGCGCGGTGCAGAGCCAGACCCCGCTGCGCATCGTGTGGAATGGCGGCATCTATGACATGGACGCCTGGGCCATTCCGCGTGGGGCCAAGAAGCGCGACGAAGCACTGAAGTTCATCAACCACACCCTCAAGGCCGAGCAGCAGAAGGGCTACGCCGAACAGATCGCCTACGGGCCGGTCAACCGCGAGGCCTTGGGCCTGCTGAGCGAGCAGCGGGTCAGCGAGCTGCCCACCGGCAGCCCCAACCTGCAAGGCCAGTTGCCGATGAACGCAAGCTTCTGGGCCGACCACGGCGAACTGCTCGAACAGCGCTTCAACGCCTGGGCGGCACGCTCATGAAACTGACCCCCAGCGCACCGCTCAAACGCAGCTACTGGCTGGAAAGCGCCGAGCCCAGCCTCAAACCCGGCCCGGCGCTGCAGGGTGAGCACGACGCCGATGTGGTGATCGTCGGTGGCGGCTTCGTCGGCCTGTGGACCGCCCTGACCCTCAAGGAGCATGAGCCGGATATCCGCGTGATGGTGCTGGAACAGGACGTGTGCGGCGGGGGCGCCTCGGGGCGCAACGGCGGCTTCGTGATGTCGTGGTGGCCCAAGGTGGGCACCCTGGCGAGCTTCTGCACCCCGGAGCAGGCGCTGTTTCTGGGGCACAGCGCCGAGCGCGCGATCAGCGAGCTGGGCGAGTTCTGCCAGCAGCACCAGATCGACGCGCACTTTCGCCAGAAGGGCTGGCTGTGGACGGCCACCAGCCCCGCGCACATCGACACCTGGAACGCCACGCTGGCCGCCTGTGCCCGCCTTGGGGTAACGCCGTTCGAGCGGGTGCCGGCTGCCGAGGTGGCGCGCCGTTGTGGCTCGAAGGTGCACCTGGCCGGCGTGTTCGAGCGCAGCAACGCCACCGTGCAACCCGGCGCCCTGGTGCGCGGCATGCGCCGGGTGGCGCTGGAGGCGGGGGTGGTGATTGCCGAGGGTACTGCGGTCAGCGATATCCAGCCCGGCACACCGGTGCAGGTGCTGACCCCGCAGGCGCGCATCCGTGCCGGCTCGGTGGTGCTGGCCACCAATGCCTGGGCGGCTGCCTTGCCGCAACTGGCGCGCCTGATCACCCCGGTCAACAGTTCCATCGTGCTCACCGAGCCGGTGGCGACCCGCCTGGAACAGATGGGCTGGACCGGCGCCGAGTCGATCACCGATTCGCAACTGATGGTCGACTACTACCGCACCACCGTGGATGGCCGTATCGCCTTCGGCAAGGGCACCGGGGCGATAGCCTACGGCGGCAGGATCGGGCCGGTGTTCAGCCACGACCCGGGCAGCATCGCGCTGACCGAGGCCGACCTGCGCCGTACCTACCCGATGCTCGATGACGTGCGCATCACCCATACCTGGTCGGGGCCCATCGACCGCACCTACGACAGCCTGCCGACCTTCGGCGGCCTGGGCGAGCAGGGCAACATCCACTACGGCATCGGCTGGAGCGGCAACGGCGTGGGCCCCAGCCGCCTGGGCGGGCGCATCCTGGCCAGCCTGGCCCTGGGGCGCAAGGATGCCTGGAGCACCTGTGCGCTGGTGGGGCGCAACTGCAAGGCCTTCCCGCCGGAGCCGCTGCGTTATGTGGGCGGTTCGCTGGTGCGCAACGCCGTGATACGCAAGGAGCGCGCCGAAATGGCCGGCCACACCGCCGGCCGTCTCGATTGCATGCTGGCCCGCCTGGCCCCGGCCGGGCTTGAAGACAAATCCTGAGGACTGCACATGAACCCTGTACTGATTCACCTTGAAGACGACACGGCCTTCGGCCCCAGCGCGGCAGTCGGCGCCCCCCTGGGCGAGCCGGTAGCCATGGCGCGTACCGCGTTGCACCAGGAGCTGGCCGGGCAGGGCGCCAGCACCGGCTTGTGGGAATGCACGCCGGGGCGCTTCCGGCGCCAGGTGGTGCAGGCCGAGTACAGCTACATCATCAGCGGCGAGGGCAGCTTCACCCCCGAGGGTGGCGAACCTATCCCGTTCGGTGCCGGCGATGCGCTGTACTTTGCCGCCAACAGCCAGGGCACCTGGGACGTGCGCCAGACGGTACGCAAGACCTACCTGATCCTGGGTTAATGCTCCGATAGTCATGCCTGATCCTCCGGGATCGGGCGTGCGGTAGTGGCGGTGGGCAGCGAATCTGCGATGATGCGCGTGTCTGATCCTCTGATGCGGTACCCCATGCAGCTCACCTGCCACGCCGATGCCAATGCCACGCTTTGCGCCCTGATCCAACCCCTTGCCACCCGCCCGGGCCCGGTCGACACCCACCTGCCGCAGGTGCAGGTGTTGTCCTGGAGCCACTACGTGGCGAGCAGCCCGCAGATCTACGAACCGAGCCTGATGATCCTGGCCCAGGGCAGCAAACTGGCCCGGCTGGGGCCGCGCACCCTGGAATATGGGGCTGGCCACTACCTGGTGCAGGCACTGTCGGTGCCGTTCATGTGCGAAACCTTCGCCACCGAAGATGAACCCCTGCTGGGCGTGTCGGTGGCGATCGACCGCACGGTGCTGAGCGAACTGGTGCAGAGCATGGGGCTGGGGGCTGGCCAGGTGGTGGCGGCGCAGACGCCCGAGTCCATGACATCAGCGGCGCTGGATGCGCCGATGCGCGAAAGCGTGGAGCGGCTGCTGCGATGCCTGCACGACCCGCTGGAAAGCCGGGTGATGGGGGCGGCGCGAGTGCGCGAGGTGTTGTACGTGGCCTTGCGCGGGCCGCAGGCCGGGGTGCTGCGGGCGCTGGTGGAGCAGCAGGGGCATTTTGCGCGCATCGCTGCAGCCCTCAGCCATTTGCGCGAGCATTACGCCGAGCCGTTGAGCGTGGAGGCGTTGGCGGGGCGGGCGAACATGAGTACCTCGACGTTTCATGAGCACTTCAAGCGCTGCACGTTGCTGTCGCCGATCCAGTACCTCAAGCGGTTGCGTTTGCTCAAGGCGCAGCAGATGTTGATAGGCGAGGGGTTGGGTGTGGCGCAGGTGGCGCATCGGGTGGGGTATCAGAGCACGTCGCAGTTCAGCCGCGAGTACAAGCGGCATTTCGAGCGCAGCCCGGGGCGGGAGCAGGCTTATCTCTAGGGAGGCGAGCGCGTGGCGCTCGTTCGCCGGCAAGGCCGGCTCCTACAATAGAGGTGGGCCACTCCTCATTCGGTGTAGTAGTAGCTCTTCAAGAACCGGAACTCATGCGCCTGCGCCTCGCACCACTGGGCAAACCCCACCGCCCGATCACCCGCCTGATACTGCGCCCAGGCCTCGAGCATTTCACGCAGGCTGCACACTTCACCATCAATGTAACTGCGGGTCGTCTCGGCCTCGATCAACCGCGCCAGCGCACTGGCACGCGCAAGCTTCGTCGCCGCAACGGTAACGTCACCCAGAAACACCGACTCATGCAGGTGATGAACCATGAAATCAACCTCGCCCAGCTCATCCAGCGCCAACTGCCGCAACGCCACCTGATCCTGCGGGTCGTGCGCCAGTGCCGCCTGGAGCCACGCCGACTCGCCCGTCAGCTTGCCCATCCAGCGATAAGGCTCGGCCAACGCCGGGCCCTCGTCGCACCAGGCTCGCAGCACCTGCCTGAGGTAGCGGGTCAAGGCATGCGACAACAACTGATGCGCGCCACTGTTGCTGAAGGCAAGGTCGGCAATCTCGCAGACAATCGCCCGCTGCTGGCCCACCTCCCGCTGACGCGCACCGTCGAGAAACTCGTCCAGCGCCTTGAGCGCCGGCTTTTTCAGGCCCTGTTCGCGCAGCAGGCAATACCGCGAGAAACCGGCAAAGCCTTCACGGGAGGCATAGACCTCGCCAATGCGCCTGAGGCCTTCGAAATTGTCCTTGTTCCAGTAATACATGCTCTTCCTTGCCAGTCAGCGCCGACACCACGGTCGGCAGGGGTTCACGCCAGCGGCCACTGCGCTATCGGCTTGTAGCGGCCGCCACTGGACTCGAACAACACGAAATCGTCGATGTTCAATCTGAACGCCGGTGGCTCCGGCGTCTCCGGTACATCACCCGGGTAGTCGCGCACCAGCGTCAGGTGCGCACGAAACTCACGCACGCTGTCTTCCACGCCCAGCGGCAGCAACGCCTGCTGCAGGGCATACACCCATTGACGCAAGGCCACCGGCGTCTGCGTGGGCTCCAGCACCAGTGCATCGGCGCGGTGCCATGCGACCAGCCGGTCCAGCTCCAGGCGCAGCGGGCCTTCGGGGCGCGGCACCGCCGCCATGGCGTCGCACAGCGCAGGCAGGCGCGAGACGCCGACTTCCCCAAGGAACATCAGCGTCAGGTGAAAATTGGCCGCAGGCACCGGACGACCACGGGTGATCCCCAGTGTGCTGCGCCATTTGCCGATGGCCCGGCATTGCTGCTCGGTACAGGGCAGGGCGATGAACAGGCGCTTGAACGGCTCGCCCGGGGTTCGCAGTTCACCTCGCATGGAAGCTCCCTTGAATGTGTGCAGGTGCCGACAGGGTACCGAGCAGCGCCGACCAAGGCCAGCCGTGGTTCCCGTGCCGCTCGCTATACTCCAGGCAAGCGCTTCACTGCACCGGGGGGCCGACCTTGAACCAGCGCATCCTGCTCGCCCTGTGCACCCTTGCACTGTTGCTGGCCATCGGCGGTTGCGCCCGGTCCCGGCCGACACCAGCGCCGCAACCCCCGGTGGTGCTGTCCCAGGCCGCCTGGCAACGTGTCGATTGGGACATCATCGATGCCTCCGAGGGCGCCAGCCGTTCCGCCCAGGACTATGCGCGACGCTCCATGAAGGTATGGAAAGACGCAGTGCACGCGCGTACCGAGGCGGACTTCATTCCGTGGTTCACCGGCTACTGGACCCAGCAGTGGCTGACCCTCAAGGTGGCCTGGTACAAGGTCAGCAAGAACCAGCAGACCGCGCCCGGCGAGGACCGCCTGGCGCTCTACCTGCAGGAGCAGTACCGCGAACGGGTGCTGGAGCCGGTGGCCAGGGAAATCAACCCGCAGCTGATCCGCGAGCGCGCCACCCAACTGTACGTGCAACTGCTCGGCCAGCAGCTGCAAGGTATCGGCCAGCGCTACCGCGCCGCCCCCGACCAGTTCGCCCTGCACCTGAACCGCATTCCCGCCATCGCCCTCGGCCCGCCGGCCGCACGCGACGCCTCGGTGCATCAGCTGATCACGGCCCAGCCACTGCTGAGCCTGCCGGCCTACCTGGCGTTGAACGAGCAGATCCAGAAGGCTGCGGTGGCGGCAGGCCAGGCGCCGTCCGACACGGGCCTGTCGTCGGTGGCCAAGCGCGCCAGCGCCCAGCTCGAAGCAACGCTGGTGCCGCGCGGCGCGGCCAGCGCGGTGGCGGCTGCGGTGGGCAAGGCGGTGGGGGCGCTGATCTCGGTGGCCTCGGCGGGCATCGGCGCGATGATGCACGAAAGCGAGCGCCCGGCCATGGTCGAGCAGCTGCGGGTAATCCTCAATGTGGCGCTCAACGAGGAATGGCAGGGCCTGATGCAGAACCCCGCCACCGGGGTGATGGCGGGGGTCAATGCGCTGTCGGGGCAGATCCGCGACAGCCTGGTGCTCAGCAGCGGCTTGCCGGCGATGCAGCCCTGATGGCGGTGCTCATGGAGTGATCGCGACTTTCATCACGCCGTCGCGCTGGTGCGCGAACAGTTCGTAGGCCGCCTCGATGTCGTCGAGCTTGTAGCGGTGGGTCACCAGCGGCTTGAGGTCGACGCTGCCGCTGGCCACCACCTCCATCAGGCGGCGCATGCGCTCCTTGCCGCCGGGGCACAGGGTGCTGACGATGCTGTAGTCGCCAAGCCCGGCGCCAAAGGCCGACAGCGGAATGGTCAGGTCGGAGGAATACACCCCCAGGCTCGACAGCGTGCCGCCCGGGCGCAGGATGCGCAGCGCCGACTCGAAGGTCGACTGGGTGCCCAGCGCCTCGATGCTCACGTCTACGCCACGGCCGTGGGTGAGGGCCATGATCTGGTCCACCACGTTGCCCTGCTTGAAGTCCACCACATGGGTGGCGCCCAGCTGGCGGGCTACCGAAAGACGCGCGGGCACGGTGTCGACGCCGATGATGGTGGTGGCGCCCATCAGCTTGGCCCCGGCCACCGCGCACAGGCCGATCGGCCCCAGGGCGAACACTGCCACCGTGTCGCCGATACGCACGCCGCCGCGCTCGGCCCCGGAGAACCCGGTAGACATGATGTCGGGGCACATCAGTACCTGTTCGTCACTCAGCCCGTCCGGGATCGGCGAGAGGTTGGCCATGGCGTCCGGCACCAGCACGTATTCGGCCTGGCAGCCGTCGATGGTGTTGCCGAACTTCCAGCCGCCGGCCGGCTTGAAACCGTGCGGCGTGCCGGGGCCGTCCTGGGACGAACAGCCACACAGGCAGGCATAGCTGTGGCCGCTGGGGGTGATGGCGCCGGCGATGACGCGCTGGCCCTCGGTGAAGCCCTTAACCTGGGCGCCGAGCTTTTCGATGATGCCGACCGGTTCATGGCCGATGGTCAGGCCCTTTTCCACCGGGTACTCGCCGCGCAGGATATGCACGTCGGTGCCGCACAGGGTGGTGGTGGTGATGCGGATCAGGGCGTCCGAGGGGCCGACCTCGGGGATCGGTTTTTCATCGAGCACGATGCGGTTCTTTTCGACAAAGATTGCAGCTTTCATGCGGGCCATGGTCGTTTCTCCTCAAGGGGGTACACGCGCAACTTCATGGGGCAGGGTGCACCTGCACGGGCGGCGGGCTGTTGATCCGGGTCAAGCTGATGAGCATAGGCCATGGCGGGGCTCATCTGCGTAGCAAACAAATCACCGGGTTCCCAGGCTATTTTCATAATCTTTTGTTTTAAAACAGATAGTTAGGTAAATAATCTAAAGTTGTTTATGAAGTGAACTTAAATTGTAGGACAGGGTCATAGGTTGCTCATGCTGGCAGGTTGATATGAAAGTGCCAGCGTGCAACCCACAAGACAGATACGTGCTAAGGACTCGGTTAATGAAAATCATCAAGACGCTGGTGCTCACCTCGCTGTTCGCCGCCCTGGCCGGCTGCGGCAGCGATGCCATCGAAGGCAAGTTCAACGTGCAGGCCAGCGTGATGGGCTTCAAGAGCAACGTGGGTACCGCAGAGCTGGACGAGGACTACATCACCCTGCTGGGCGACAAGTACGAGATCGACGAGTGGAAGCGTGACGGTGACACCGTCGTCGCCCGCGACAAGAACGGCACCGCGGTGATGAACGCGCGCGTCGAAGACAACGGCAACCGCCTGGTGGTGCTGGACGGCGGTGAGCTGGTCAGCATGACCCTGACCCGCATCAAGTAACTCCCCACGCCACATTCAACTCCAAGGACGTTCTGTGAAAAAAGTACTGGCTGTATCAGGCATTGCCGCGTTGCTGGCTGGCTGCGGGTCGAGTTACCAGTGGGACGAGGTCACCACCTCCAAGGGCAGCAAGGGCAAGCCCACTGCCATCTATGTGGACAAGAAGACCAAGGAGCCGGTGTCCGGCACCATCATCTGGAAGGAAGGCGACACGCTGATCTCCGAGTTCAAGGTCAAGAACGGCAAGGTCCAGGGCGACTGGGTTACCCACAATGCCGACGGCTCGGTGGCCATCGAGGCGCAACTCGATGACGGCCAGCTGACCGGCACCACGACCGTGTATTGCAGCGGCGGCGAGAAAAAGCCGCAGCAGCGCATCGTCATCGCCGGCAAGAAGCAGACCGATAGCCAGTTCGACTGCGCCAGCGGCCTGCAGACCCGCGAACAGGTCACGGTGCACGAAGAGGGCAGCAAGCAGAACGGTCGCACCCTGGCCCAATCGGCCTGGCGCGTGGTCAATGGCGAGCAGGTGCCGGCCGTGGTCGCCAACTATGACAAGGACGGCAGCGGCCAGCTCGATGGCGTGCAGGAAACCTTCTACCCGACCGGCCAGGTGCAGGAGCGCAAGCACTACAACCAGGGCAAGCTGGAGGGCCTGCAGGAGGAGTTCGTGCTGCTCGACGACGGCACCTACCGTCTGCGTAAGGTCACTGCCTACAAGGATGGCCAGCGCGATGGCGATTCGATCCAGTACTTCGCCTCGCCCGACTGGCCGGAAAAGACCGTCGAAAAACGCGAAACCTACGCGGCGGGGCAGGACACCGGCAAGACCGTGATCTACCGCGAGCTGGATGTACAGGTGCTGGTGCCGTACCAGGACGTGCCGCCCAACCACTACAAGCTCAAGGAAGCGCTGGCCGGCAAGTCTACCCGTGACGGCTACGTGGCCGATGTGGAGTCGCTCAAGTACCTGCTGCAGGCCTCTGACATCGACCTGAACAAGCCGCTGGTCGCCGAAGCCGAGCTGCCGGTCCACTATGTGGCCGAGAATGCCTACGACATGCTGGTGAGCCTGGGCGCCGACCCGCTCAAGACCACCGCAGAGGGCAATACCCGGCTGATGATGTGCCTGAAGAACGCGTGGCGCGATTGCTCGGACGCGCACTTCGACCAGCTGCTGGCCTTGTCCAATGCCAAGACGGCCAACCTGTTCGGCAACACGCCGCTGCACGAGCTGTGCAAGAGCAACAGCCTGACCAAGGAGCGCCCGGAACTGGGCCAGCGCCTGATCGCCAGCCAGGACATCAACGCGGTGAACTACGCGGGCCAGACTGCCTTGCACTACTGCATCACGCAGCGTGACAAGACCGTGGCCAATGCGCTGATCGCGGCCGGTGCCGATCTGGACAAGGCGGACTATTCGGGCGTTACCCCGGTGCAACTGGTGTTCCTGCGCGACCCGCGCCTGGGCCGTCAGAAGCAGGTGAGCTGGGACGCGGCGCGTATCCAGTACGTGGGCGGGCTGCTGGGCAAGTCCACGTTCAACTTCGAAGCGCCGTTCCCGGGCTTCGACAAGAGCCTGAAGCAGCTGATGATCGAAGCCAGCGATGCGCAGAGCGCAATGCTGGTTGACAGCCTGGCTGCCAACAAGGGTTGACCCCAGTCGCCGGGAAGGCTGGCCCCTGCAGGTGCAGGAGCCGGCCTTGCCGGCGAAGGCGCCCGCATCAGGCGCCGACAGCCTCGCGGCTCATGACGCCATCGACCAGCCGCTGGATTCCCAGCGGATTGGCATTCTGCAACGCTTCGGGCAGCAGTGCATCGGGGTAGTTCTGCAAGCACACCGGGCGCAGGAACCGGTCGATCGCCAGTGAACCCACCGAGGTGCCCCGGGCATCGGACGTGGCCGGGTACGGTCCGCCATGCACCATCGCATCGCACACCTCGACCCCCGTCGGATAGCCATTGAGCAGAACCCGCCCGACCTTTTCCACCAGCAACTCACCCAGCCAGCGGTATTCGAGCAACTCGGCCTGCTCGCCGATCAGGGTGGCGGTCAGTTGTCCGCGCAGCCCTTGCAATGCCAGCGCCAGCTGCGCATCGTCTTCTACCTCGATAACGACGGTGGCTGGGCCGAACACTTCTTCCTGAAGAAAATCATCACCTTGCAGCAACAAGTTAACATCGGCCTTGAACAGCTGGGGTTGCGCCTGGCGCCCGTTCTGCGCGGCCCCTGCCAGGTGCGTGAGGCCAGGATGGCGGTGCAGGTGCTCCAGCCCCTTGGCATAACTGGCCAGTGCCCCGGCATTGAGCATGGTCTGTGCAGGCTGTTCGGCCATCTGTGCGACGAAGGCGTGCACAAAGTCACTGAACGCCGGCGAGCGCACGCCGATGATCAGGCCGGGGTTGGTGCAGAACTGCCCGCAGCCCAGGGTCACCGAACCGGTCAGCTCGCGGGCGATGGCCGCCCCACGCACCTGTAGCGCCTGTGGCAGCAGGATGACGGGGTTGATGCTCGACATCTCGGCGAACACCGGGATCGGCTGCGGGCGCTCGGCGGCCATTTTGCACAGGGCGTTGCCGCCCTTGAGCGAGCCGGTGAAGCCCACCGCCTGGATCGCCGGGTGGCGCACCAGCCATTCCCCCACGCCTGCGCCATAGATCATGTTGAATACCCCCGCCGGCATGCCGGTGCGCTGTGCAGCGCGCAGGATCGCATCGGCCACCCATTCGGCGGTGGCCATGTGCCCGCTGTGAGCCTTGAACACTACCGGGCAGCCGGCGGCCAGCGCCGAGGCGGTATCGCCGCCGGCCGTGGAGAAGGCCAGCGGAAAGTTGCTGGCGCCGAACACCGCCACCGGCCCCAGGCCGATACGGTACTGGCGCAGGTCCGGGCGCGGCAGTGGCTGGCGCTCGGGCAGCGCGCGGTCGATGCGAGCCCCGTGGAAGTCGCCACGGCGCAGCACGTTGGCGAACAGGCGCAGCTGCCCGCTGGTGCGCCCGCGTTCGCCCTGGATGCGTGCAGCGGGCAGGGCGGTTTCGCGGCATACCGTGGCGATGAAGTCATCGCCCAGGCCGTCCAGCTCGTCGGCGATGGCATCAAGAAATTCGGCGCGCCGCGTCGCAGGCAGCGTACGGAACTGCGGGTAGGCGCTGGCGGCAGCCTTGGCGGCGGCGTCCACTTCTTCGGCAGTGGCCTGGATGAAGGTGCACGCCAGCGCTTGGCCGGTGCTCGCATCCAGGCTCTGCAATACGGTGGTGCCGGCAGCGCTGCGCTGGCCGGCGATGTAGTTGTGGCCGAGAACAGAGGTCATTGCGGGGTCCTTGTCGGTTGAGGGCAGGGGCTCAGGTGATGGCGCCGATCTGCCAGGGCACGAATTCGTTCTGGCCGTAGCCATGTTGTTCGCTCTTGCTGCGCTCGCCCGAGGCAATGCGCAGCATCAGGCGGTAGATGTGTTCGCCGCGTTCCTCGATGGTGGTGCTGGCGTCGGCGATGCCGCCGCAGTTCACGTCCATGTCGTCTTCCTGGGTTTCCCACAGGCGGGTGTTGGTGGCCAGCTTGATCGAGGGCGACGGTGCGCAGCCGTAGGCCGAACCGCGCCCGGTGGTGAAAGCGATCAGGTTGGCGCCGCCGGCGACCTGGCCGGTGGCCGAGATCGGGTCGTAGCCGGGGGTGTCCATGAACACCAGGCCGTGGGCACGCACCGGTTCGGCGTATTCGTAGACGTCCATCAGGTCGCTGGAGCCGGCCTTGGCCACGGCGCCCAGGGATTTTTCGAGAATGGTGGTGAGCCCGCCGGCCTTGTTGCCGGCCGAGGGGTTGTTGTTCAGTTCGGCGCCCATGCGCTCGCAGTAGGCTTCCCACCAGTGGATGCGCGCGATCAGCTTTTCGCCCACTTCGCGGCTGACCGCACGGCGCGTGAGCAGGTGCTCGGCGCCGTAGATTTCCGGGGTTTCGGACAGTATCGCGGTGCCACCGGCCGCCACCAGGCGATCCACCGCATTGCCCAGTGCCGGGTTGGCGGTGATGCCCGAATAGCCGTCGGAGCCGCCACATTGCAGGCCGACGGTCAGGTGCCTGACGCTGACCGGCTCGCGACGCACCTGATCGGCTTCGGCCAGCAGCGACTTGACCTGGGCGATGCCGCTGGCAATGGTGCGCGTGGTGCCGCCGGTGCCCTGGATGGTGAAGGTGCGCAGGGTGTGGCTGCTGTTCAGGCCCTGGGCGGCCAGCAGGTCGGGGATCTGGTTGGTCTCGCAGCCCAGGCCGATCATCAGCACCGAGGCGAAGTTGGCATGCAGCGCGTACCCGCCCAGGGTGCGCTGCAGCATCGCCAGCGCCTCGCCGCCGGGGTCGACCGCGCAGCCCACGCCGTGGGTCAGGGCCACCACGCCGTCCACGTTGGGGTAGGGCGCGAGCGCCTCGGGGTGGATGTCGCGGCGAAAATGGTCGGCGATGGCGCGTGCCACGGTGGCCGAGCAGTTCACCGAGGTGAGGATGCCGATGTAGTTGCGCGTGGCCACCCGGCCGTCGGCGCGCACGATGCCCATGAAGGTATCGTCGGTGGTGGCCGGTGTGCCCCTGGCGTCCACGCCGAAGGCGTAGTCGCGGGCAAAGTCGCCCATGGCCAGGTTGTGCACGTGCACATGCTCGCCGGCGGCGATGGGCTGGCTGGCAAAGCCGATGATCTGCCCGTAGCGGCGCAGCGGCTGGCCGGGGGCGATGGCGCGCACCGCCACCTTGTGCCCGGCCGGGATGGCCTGCAGCACCTCGATGTGCTCGGCCTGCAGGTGCAGGCCCTTGGGCAGGGGCTGGCGGGCGATCAGCACGTCGTCCAGCGGGTTGAGGCGGATCACGGCATTGGCGGCGCTGTCGCTGCCTGTTGTTGTAATGAGTTGCATCTCAGTCATCTCCAGAGGCGTGGGCCGGGCTTACGCCAGGCCGCGCTCGCGATAGTCGATCAGGCCGGAGAACAGCATCAGGCCGAAGGCCATGACCACGAAGAAGATCAGGGCCAGGAAGTAGGAGCCGGTGAACTGCACGATCAGGCCGATCAGGATCGGCACCAGTACGCCGACCATGTTGCCGCAGAAGTTCATGCTGCCGCCCAGGATGCCGGCCTTGGACTTGCCGCCCAGGATCGCCGGCAGGCACCAGTACATGCCGCACCAACGGATGAAGAACAGCGCGACGCACAGCAGGGCGATGACCCGCGCGGCATCCGGGGTGTAGGCCACCAGCAGGATGCACAGGGCAGCCACGGCGGCGGAGCCTGCGAACATGCTGCGCATCACGGTGTTGGGCTGGCCGCCGCTGGCTTTCCACTTGTCGGCGATCCAGCCGCCGATCAGCTCGCCGACGAAGCCGCACATGAAGATCAGGAAGGTGGCGCCGCCCATGGCCTTGATGTCCAGGTTGTGGGCCTGGTGCAGGTAGCTCGGCATCCAGGTCAGCAGGCCGTAGAACACGCTGTTGTAGCAGGCATAGCCGGCGAACATGGCCAGTACCGAGCGGCTCTTGAGCAGCTCCTTGAGGATCGCCTTGCGCCCGTTGCCGTCGCTGGCCACCGCGTTGGCCTGGTTGATGTAGTCCAGCTCGGCGGCGTTGACCTTGGGGTGCTCGCAAGGGTGGTTGCGGATGTACCACCAGGCCCAGATGCCGACCACGATGGTGCCCACCCCGGCGATCACGAAGGCGATGCGCCAGGAGTCGAACCAGGTGATCAGGCCGGCGATGATGATCGCACCGAATGCGGTGCCCAGCGGCGCGCCGCCGTCCACCAGGGTGGCGCCACGCCCACGCTCGTTGGGGGTCAGCCAGGCGCCGTTGAGCTTGGCCCCGGCCGGCATGATCGGCGATTCGGCCACACCCAGGCCGACGCGGGTGATCAGCAGGGTGATCCAGTTGTGCGCGCCGCCGGCCAGTGCCTGGAAGGCGCCCCAGCCAATGGTGGCGGCACCGATGATGTTGCGCACCTGGAAACGGTCCAGCAGCATGCCGCTGGGGATCTGCATCAGTGCGTACGACCAGAAGAACGCGCTGAGAATCAGGCCTTCCATGGCCGGGGTCAGTTCGAATTCCGCCGAGATCAGCGGCAGCGCCACCGACAGCGAGGCGCGGTCGATGTAGTTGATCGCGGCCAGCAACAGCAGGATCAGGAAGATGCGCCAGCGCACGGTGGTGGGCCGCTGGGCATCGGTGGCAGCCAGGGCAGGTGCCGGGGCGGCCTGCAAGGAGGTGTCTTTCATGCTCATCTCACTCTTATGGTTGTTATGAAATGCCGCGGCGGCGCGCGGGGCGCCGCCTGCGGTTCAGAGCGCTTTCACCTCGCCGGGTGAGATGGCCGAAGGCGTCACGCTGATGCCATTGCGCAGCGGGGCGCCGAACTCGGGCAGGCTGATTTCGAACACGTCGCCGGGCGCGGCCTTGACCTGGTCGGCGAACGACAGGGTCGCGGTGCCGAAGAAGTGCACGTGCACATCGCCCGGACGCAGGAACTGGGTGTACTTGAAGTGGTGGTACTCCAGGTTCTCCAGCGAATGGCACATGTTGTCCTCGCCACTGAGGAATTCCTTTTCCCACAGCAGGTTATCACCGCGGTGGATACGGCTGACGCCGCCCAGGTGAGCGGGCAGCTCGCCGACCCGCAACTCGGGGCCGTAGGAGCAGTTGCGCAGCTTGGAGTGGGCCAGGTACAGGTAGTTGCGCCGCTCCATCACATGGTCGGAGAACTCGTTGCCGATGGCGAAGCCTACCCGGTAGGGCTGGCCGTCATCGCCGATCACGTACAGGCCGGCCAGCTCGGGCTCTTCGCCGCTGTCTTCGGCAAAGGCGGGGCTCTGGAACGGCTGGCCGGGGCGTACCACGATCGAGCCGTCGCCCTTGTAGAACCATTCCGGCTGCACACCGGCGGTGCCGGAGGGCGGGCGACCGCCTTCGATGCCCCACTGGAAGATGCGGGCGGTGTCGGTCAGGGCGGTGCTGTCGTCGATTTTCTGCTGGTGCATCTTGTCGCGGGTCGAGGCGCTGCCCAGGTGGGTCAGGCCGGTGCCGCTGATCAGGCAGTGGGCGGGGTCATCGTGGTCCAGCGGCGGCAGCACCCGGCAGTCGGCCAGGGCCTGGGCGTAACTGTGGGCGGTGGCGTCCAGGCCGCGGGCGAGCACTTCGTCGCACAGGCTGCGGGCGTTGCGAATCGCGGCCAGGGCCAGTTCACGCATGGTGCGGGTATTGCGTACCACCTGGATCAGGTCGCCTTCGATGACGCCGACGTGACGCGCGGCTGCAGGGGTTTCGAATTGGATCAGACGCATGCTGACTCCTGATTGTTCTTGTGGGGAGGGCTGTTGTCCGACACTTTAAATTTGCGTGGCTTTGCTGCCTAATGACAGCTGTTGACCGAGGGATAACCAAAAGTAATCACCTATGCTGCCACCCCTGACTACCATGGCTTCGCGCCTGCGCATGCGCCAGTTGCGCCTGCTGATCAGCCTCGACGAGCTGGGCTCGATCCACAAGGCCGCCCAGGCCCTGTCGATTACCCAGCCGGGCGCGACCAAGGCCCTCAATGAAATCGAATCGACCCTGGGCGCGGTGCTGTTCGAGCGCACCAGCAAGGGGCTGGAGGCCAATGACCTGGGGCGCTGCGTGGTGCGTTATGCGCGCCTGATCAATACCGACCTGGCGCACCTGCGCGAAGAGATGATCGGTATTCTGCAGGGCCACGGCGGGCGGCTGTCGGTGGGGTCGATCATGGGGGCGGTACCGATGCTGGTGGAGGGCCTGGCGCGTCTGCGCGAGAGCCAGCCGGACCTGTCGGTATCGATCGTCGAGGACACCAGCGACCGCCTGCTCAGCTTGCTCGATCAGGGCCGTCTGGATGTGGTGATCTGCCGAACCAGCGTGAGCCCGCGACCGGGCGCCTATGTGAGCCGGGCCAGGCATCAGGAGCAATTGGTGGTGGTGGCCAATCTGCAGCACCCGCTGGTGGGGTGTGCCGAGTTGAGGCTCGAGGCGTTGGCCGATTCACGCTGGGTGGTGTTCCCGGTGAACATGCCGATGCGCTTGACGCTGGAGCGTGAATTTCGTGAGGCGGGTTTGAGCTTTCCGCTGTATCCCATTGAAACTTCATCAACTTTTACCACGCTCACGTTGCTGTTGCAGGACCGTGGGCTGGTGGCGGTGATGCCGTGGGACTCGGCCAGGATCGCGCTCGAGCATGGGATGCTGGCGCAACTGCCGCTGGAATTGAACTCGCGCAGCGAGCCCTATGAGGTGGTCACGCGCAAGGGGGTGGAACTGCCGGTGCCGGCGCAGTTGCTGATCGAGGCGCTGGGGGTGTGAGGTGACAGGCCGGGCCCGTCGCCGGCAAGGCCGGCTCCTGCGGCAGGAGCCGGCCTTGCCGGCGAAACGGTTGGCGCGAATCAGGCCGTAGAGCCGACCTTCTTCGCCGCCTGACCCTTGGCTGCCTGCTGGCGGCAGGCCTGGCCGAAGGCTTCGAACATCTTCACCGAGTCCGGGTTCTGCGCCGCCTGCCATTCCGGGTGCCATTGCACCGCGAACAGGAACGGCGACAGGCTTGGTGCATGGATCGCTTCCACCAGCCCGTCTTCGGCACGTGCCAGTGGCTCGAGGCCTTCACCCAGGGTCTTCAGGCCCTGGCCATGCAGCGAGTTGACGCGGATTTCATCGCTCTGCAGCAGTTCGCGCAGCCAGCTGCCGGCTTCCAGGCGCACGCTGTGAACCTGGCTGTACTGCACATCAACCGGATCATCGGGGTTCTCCCGGTGATCGTTGAAGCCTGGCTCGGCATAGACCTTCTGGTAGATGTCGCCGCCCAGTGCCACGTTGATTTCCTGCATGCCGCGGCAGATACCGAAGATAGGCAGGCCACGGGCGATGGCCAGTTGCACCAGCGGCAGGTCGAACAGGTCGCGGTCGCGGTCCTGGGCCTTGCCCGGGGTTTCGTTCTCCTGGCCATACAGCGCCGGGTCGATGTTGCTGCCGGCACCGGTCAGGTACACGCCGTCGGCCATGTCCAGGTACTGCTCGAGGTCTTCGGTACCGCAGCAGGTCGGAACCAGAACCGGCACGCATCCGGCATGGTCGACCAGGGGTTGGATGTATTTGTGGGTCATTACCTGGTAGGCATGGCCCTTGCGTTCCTGGGCACCCATGGTCATGAGTACGACAGGCTTGCGCAGGGTCTGATTCTTATTGCCAATGTTGCTGTTGGGCATATGTCACCTTGGGACAGGCTCGGCCTGTCATTGTTGTGCAGGCGCATCGGGAACCGCTGACGCTACCTGAGGTTTCGAGCACTGCCGAGAGCGCCTGGAAGGACGACTCCCGGTCGAAACCTGTGACATAGCTTGCCAGAGCCGTTAAATATGTCAAACGGCTTTACCCTGTGGCAGGCTAATTTACTTATGTTGTTTCTAGGAATACAACCCAATACCTTGTTTTATAAGGATTAATGTCAATTGTTAGCGTGCTTGGTAGTTCATTATATTTAACGTACGACTTTCGGCGTAGGCAACCAGGCCTCAGCTGGCCGGCTGGCCCTTGCGCCAGCGCCGCATGCCGGTGGTGATTGCGTACAGCAGCCAGACAGCCCAGCCGACCAGCACGAACCAGCCGAACACGAAGGGTATGCCGATGACGCCCACCCCCAGCAGCAACAGGCCGATCCAGAACATGCGGATCTGGAAGGTGTAGTGGCTGCGGTCCAGGTCATTGGCGCCAGCGCGGCTCTGGTAGGCGTAGACCAGCCCGGCAGGCGCGGTGACCACCACCAGCAGGCTGATGAGGTACAGCACGTAGACCAGCATCGGGCCGTTGTCGCTGCTGCGGGTGTAGGTGCTCTGGTTCTGCTGCGCCTGGCGGTGGCGGGGCTTGTAGTAGGCCGTGTGGTCGGTGCTGTCGGGCTGCTGCGGTTGGCTTTGGGGCTTGCTCTGCGGCTTTGCGCGGCCATCCGGGTCGGGGCGTTGAATCTTGAAATCCTGCATGCTTGCTGTTCTCCACTGGAGTTGGAAGGCTTAAGCCTGGGCGTCGTGCATGACCTGAATCGCCGACTGGGTGCCGCGGGTCTGCTCGCGGTACTGGTAGGTGACCTTGTCGGTGGCGACCTTGCCGTTGTAGCCGCTCTTGATGGTTCTGACGATGTAGTTGAAGTCGCCCTTGCTGCGGGTGGTGACCACCACATTGGCCTTGCTGCGGGCACCGGACACGTAGCTGCCGACACGGCCCAGGGGCTCCTTGAGGCGCTTGTCGCGCTTGTTGACCAGGGCCTGGGGTACGTTCACCTGCATGGAGTCGACGGCATCGATGCTGGCGGCGCCCACCGCATTGCGTTCGTCGGCCGGCACCGCGACCTGGCGGGTACTGACCTGCACGGCGGCTACGTCGGCAGACTGGCGCTCGATGTCGGCCTGCACCTGCCGGGCCTGCTGCAGGTCTTTCTGGCGGCCGATGTAGTAGCCACTGGGGGCGCCCAGCGCGGCACCAATGGCGCAGCCCACACCGGGCTTGCCGCCGGTGCCGACCGCAATGATCGCGCCGCCCAGGCAGCCGGCAGCACCGCCCAGTGCGGTGCTGCCCATCTGCGAGTTCTGGCAGCCGCCGAGCAGCACGCTGCCAGCCAGTAGTACAAGGGTAAGGGTGGTCGAGCGGGTCAAGGTGGGGCTCCTTTCAGGCCGTGGCGGGGCGCTGTCATCAGTCGTTGTCGTGGTAGCCGTAGCTCAGGCCTTGCAGCAGGTGCAGGCGTATCGCTTCGTTGAGCGGGTAGAACAGCGGCTGCACCTGGGCGGTCCACTGCGCACCGTGGGCGATCACCCAGCCCATGGCGCCCAGGGTGCTGGCGCCTCGCTGCTTGAGGGTGAGAAACAGCGGCTGTTCGGTGACCTTGTTGCTGAACGGCATCGGCAGCGCCAGCACCACCACCGCGTACACCGCCAGCGCACCCCAGTAGGCGCGACGCGGCACCGGGCGCACGGCGCGCAGGGCGAACAGGGTGCATTTGAACAGGTGGGTGAAGGCCCCCAGCAACGAGAACAGCAGGGCGATCATCGGCACGATCAGGGCGCGGTAGCTGTCGCGGCCGATGTCGGCCTTGTCGTTGCGCTCGCCATAGCGGGCCGGCTCGACCAGGCGTTCGTCGAGCAGTTGCTGGGCATCCAGGCGTAGGGTCGGGCGGTAGATCGCCTGTTCATAGGCGTCGAGCGACCAGTCGGGCTTGAGTGACAGGCTGTCGGGCAGGTACAGCGCGCTACGCCAGCGCTGCTGGATCGCCGGGTCGGCGAAGAACCCCTGGCGCGACAGGCCGGGTTTGATCCAGTCGCCCTGGATATGCTTGAACAGCTCGGTGCCGTAGGCGCCGCTGGCATGGCCCTGCACGCGCTTGGCCACGGCCAGGTTGAAGCCGGCGCGGTCGCCGGGTTGCCAGTTGTCACTCACCTGAATGCCCTTGTCATCCAGCATGCGGCGCACCTGCGGCCAGTGCCGGCGCGGCACGTTGCCTGGGGTCAGGCGGCGATTGCGCTGCTTGAGGGTCTGCACGTAATCGTCCCAGGCCTGCTGCTGATGCCGGGCGATGGCGGCCGGGCTGGTGGCGTCCAGGTAGCGCTGGCTGCCCTGGCGGTAGTTGCCGTACAGCTCGTCCAGCTCGGCCAGGGCCTCGCGGTAACGCTGGTAGTTGTCGGCCAGCGGGCCGCGGCGGGTTTCGGCGAACAGTTCGAAGAAGGCCAGGCCCTGCTGGCGCACCCGCTCTTCGAGGCGATCGACCGACTGCAGCAGGATCGGCAGGGTGGCCAGCAGGGTCTTGCCCTCGGGGCGCTTGTAGTCGTCGGTGCCCAGCTCCAGCCCCTTCAGGCCGAACTCGCGATGCACCAACAGGTAGCTGATGGGCACGCCCAGCACGGCGCGGGCACGCTCCTGCGGGGTGGAGGTGGCGACCAGGTGGTTGATCAGGGCCAATTGCGCATAAAACACCACCAGCAGGCAGCTGCCCACCGTCAGCGCAGACCAGGCCAGCGTGCGGCCCAGGCTCCAGTACTGGCTGCAGGCCTTTTTCAGTACCCAGCCCAGGCCCAGAAGGGCCACGGCGGTGCCGGCGATCAGGCGTCCGTAGACTTCGATCGACTCGACCTGCGCGGGGCTGGCCAGCCCGCCCACCACATCCAGCAGGCGTGCGTTGAAGCCCATCTCGACGAGCAGGTAACACAGCGTCAGCCCCAGCATCAGGCGGTCCACGAAGCGTTGCTGCTGGCGGGGCGTTGACGCTCGTGCCACGACAGGCCGGCGCAGCCACCCGCGCCATGGCCGGCCCGTCAGGTCGGGCGACAGGCGGCTGTTCACGGCTAGTGTTCCAGCTCGGAGGTCAGGTCGAGCGTCACCCGGCGCTGGGCCGGCGCTGCGGTTTTGGCGCGGTCGACCACTTCAGTGGCGACCTGGGGCGTGACCTGCGGCGCGGCCGATGGCGCTGCTGCCGGGGCAGGCTTTGGCGGTTTGGCTTCGACCCTGGCCACCGCGGGCGCGGGCCTGGGTTGCGGCGGGGGCGTCGGGGCCACGGCGTGCTGGACGGGTGCAGGGCGTGGCGCTGCGGCCCTGGCAGGGGCTGGTGTCGCCTTGGCCAGGCCCTTGAGCAGGTTCGGCAGGTCGACCCGCAGCGGGCCGCGGAACTGCCGGTCGAGCGATGAGTAGGTCCAGGCCGCCGACTGCGTGCCGTTGAGCTGCATCGCCACCAGGCTTTTGCCGTCTTCGGCGCGCTGCAAGGCCAGCATGTCGGAACAGCCGCCCAGGCGGTAAGGCCCCCACGCCGAGGTGCCGGACAACACCACCAGCGCGCTTTGCGAGTCGCATTGCGGCGTGCGGTAGCTGAGCACCACGGCGGTTTCGCCCTGCAGGTCGTAGGTGCCCTCCACATTGGTTTCGCGCCACTGCGCTGGCAGCTGCAACTGCAGCTTGCGCTGGGGCAGCGTGAGGTAGGCGTTCCCCTGCGGGGTTTCCATGTGGTTGATCGGGCCGGCAGCCGAGGGGTGGGTGCCGATCAACTGGTCGGCCAGCGCGCCGGATGCCTGGAAGGCGAGCCCGGCCATTAGCCAGCAGGCCAGGGCGAGTGCGCTGAAACGTGAGGGGGTGTGGTGTTTCAAAGAGTGCTTCCCTGTACTGATGGCGCGCGTGACCCGCTGCGCGGGATGGTAGCACAGGGCTACATATTGGGCAGTTTCCTACAAGAATTGCTGATAACCGAAACGTGACGCGTAGCGCACGCCAGGGGCGGCGTGGCATTCTGTGGCGTTACGCCAGCAGGCGAAAACAGGACGCGCGCATTGAGACGGAGTAGACGATGACCCAGGCATTCACCCGCACCGTGGAGCAAGCACTGCGCAGCCGCCTGCAGGGATGCGGCTATGACACCTCCGATCTCGAGCTGACCGTGCAGCAGGTCGAGGACAAGGGGCGCGCGGTGAGCGTGAGCCGGCGCTGGAGCCTGGTGACCGAAGTGCGCCGCGAGTCGGCTTCGGTGGGGCTGCGGATCAATTCGGTGAGCGAACACCAGCTCGAGCAGTCGATGGCCGAGCAGCGTCAAGTGCTGCTGGGCAGGGGCGCGGCGCATTACAAGAACCGTGTGCTCAAGGGGCTGGGCAGCAATCCCGCGCATTTTCTGCGCAGCCAGCAGGTGAAGCTGTTTGCCCTGGACCCGCTCTACACCAGCCATACCTGCGGCACCTGCAGCGGTTACGGCAAGCAGCGCTGCACCGCGTGCAACGGCAGTTGCAAGCTAAGATGCAGCAGTTGCAGCGGCAAGGGCCGCACGCAGTGCTGGGGCTGTGGCGGCTCCGGCCGCACCGGCAGTGGCAGTTGTGCCTACTGCATGGGCGCAGGCGGCGACAACTGCCCCAGTTGTGTGGGCGGCTCTGTGGCGTGCGGCTGCATGGGGGGGCAGGTGACCTGCGGCGGCTGTTTGGGCGACAAGTTCATCTGCACCCGCTACACCCTGGAGGTGTCGGCCAAGGCGGTCGGCAATTCGGTGCACCTGAAGTCCAACGATACCTGGCTCAAGCCTTACGTCGACGAGTGGGGGGATGAGCCCGAAACCATCGAGCGGGCTGCCGAAGGGTTCGCCGCGCCCTATTACCCGGACAACACACCCGAGAAGGGCGACCTGGTACTGAGCGTGGACGGCACCTGCTATTACAGCCAGGCCCAGGTGCGTGCCGGACGGCGCAGCATCCGTTGCAACATGCTTGGCCGCTACCGGCATGTGGTATTCGATGACGGGCTGGCCGCCAGCTACTTCGACAGGGTGATCGAGCAGTTGGAAAACCCGGCAGACATCGAACAGGTGGCCCTGGCCAGCGAGCGTTCGGTGGCCCGGCGCATGATCGAGGAGTCTGGACACGTGAATTACGTCAGCCAGCTGTCGGACGTGAAAAACGGCACGGTCAGCCCCGAGCAGGCCAATCGCTTCTTCGCGCTGCGCAAGAACGCCTCGGACCAGCAGACGGCCCTGCGCAGCAAATTGGAGCCCAGGCTGGTGCTGCGCCGCGCGCTGGGTTACCTCTGGCGGCTGAGCCTGCTGATGCTGGTGCTGTTCTTTTTCAGCGCGGGCAAGCTTCTGGAAGTGAAGTTCGGTGGGCCGCAGGTGCTGTTCAGGGCCGATGGCCCGGCCACGGTGTGGGCCATGTTCAAGCATTACCTGGTGCTGCCGTTCACCAGCCCGATCAACGGGGTGATGCTGGTGGGCGTGGGGCTGCTGTGCACCTGGCTGTTCAAGGACATGCTGTGGCACCGCATGAACCGCTTCATGGGCAAGGGCCCGGGCAATCGGCTGCTGGCCGCCGTGGTGCTGGCCTTCTGCCTGATGCCGCTGCTGGCGTTGTTCCCGGACACGCCGATCGCCCTGCTGCGGGACGGGCCACGCCTGCAGCACATGCTGCCCAATGCGCTGGTCGGCATGCTGGGGGCCTTGCCCACGCTGGTGCCGCTGTCGCTGCTGCTGGCCCTGGTGTTCAACCGCGCGCTCAACGCGCCGGCCATCGATGCGCGGCTGCGGCGCATGAACTTCGACGTGTGAGGGGGCAAGGGCAGGGCGTGTACCTGTCCTATACTTCGCGTATCCGCAACAGCTGGCTGTCGTTGATCGGATCGAGACGTCTCGATGCCGCCGGTAGTGCCTGTAGTCGTAGTCGCAGCTGAGCCGTCACTCAATCAGCGCTGCGCAGGGGTATAGCCATGGACATCGTGAGTCTGGTCATTCAGGTCATCAGTGGTGTGGTAGGCGGCAATGCCGCCGGCATGAGCAAGCAGAGCATGGGGCCGTTGCTCAATTCGATCTTCGGCGGGGTGGGCGGGGTGATCGTGGGCCAGATACTGGCCGCGATCACCGGTGAGCCCGGGGCCGCCATGGGGGCTGGCGGGTCGCTGGACATGGCGGCGATCATCAGCAGCATTGTCGGCGGTGGTGCCGGCGGCGCGGTGCTGACGTTCGTGGCCGGGTTTATCAAGTCGAAGATGCAGGCGCGCTAGGCGTAGTACTTGGTGGGCTCTTCGCGGGGCAAGCCCGCTCCCTCAAGGCCGGCGTGAGCCCCTGTGGGAGCGGGCGTGACCCGCGAAAGGCCAGCGGCTTCAGTGTAGAATCTGCGCCAGGAAGCCCTTGGCCCGATCACTCTGCGGGTTGTTGAAGAACGCCTCGGGCGGGGCATCCTCGATGATCTGCCCGCCGTCCAGAAACAGCACGCGCTCGGCTACCTGTCGCGCAAAGCCCATTTCGTGTGTCACGCACAGCATGGTCATGCCGGTGTCGGCAAGCTTGACCAGCACATCCAGCACTTCGGCGACCATCTCCGGGTCCAGTGCCGAGGTCGGCTCGTCGAACAGCATGATCTTTGGCTTCATGCACAGCGCCCGGGCGATTGCCACGCGCTGCTGCTGCCCGCCCGACAGCTGGCTGGGATACTTGCCCGCCTGGCTCTCGATGCCCACCTTGTTCAGGTAGAACCGTGCCCGCTCCTCGGCCTCCTTGCGCGACAGGCCGCGCACGCTCATCGGCGCCAGGGTGCAGTTGTCGAGCACGCTCATGTGCGGGAACAGGTTGAAGTGCTGGAACACCATGCCGATCTCGCTGCGCACCTCGGCGGCCTGGCGCGTGGTCAGTGCCAGGTCGGTGTCGTTGACCAGCAGGGTGCCTTTTTCGGCGATCTCCAGGCGGTTGATGCAGCGGATCAGCGTCGACTTGCCCGAGCCGGACGGCCCGCACAGCACGATGCGCTCACCTTCACGCACCTTGAGGTCGACGTCGCGCAGTACGTGAAAGTCGCCATAGAACTTGTTCAGCCCGTCGATGCTCACCACGACCTTGCGCGGGTCGGGGTGCGTGTCGGGGCGTGCAGCGGCAAGGCTCAGTGGTGCGGTCATGTTGTTGTTCTCCGCGATCTCAGTGTTCGAAGCGGTCGGCGCCATAGGGCGTCGGGTCGGTAAAGGTGTTTTCGCCGGTGATCATTTCTGCCAGCAGGCGCCCGCATACCGGGCCCAGGGTGAGGCCGTGGTGGGCGTGGCCGAAGTTGAACCACAGGCCCTTGTGCCGCGGCGCCGGGCCGATCACCGGGCGCATGTCCGGCAGGCAGGGGCGTCGGCCCAGCCACGGCGCGTCCTGGGTGCGCTCGCCCAGCGGGAACAGCTGGCGGGCGATGGCTTCGCAGCGCTGCAACTGGACCTCGTTGGCCGCATCGTCGCTGGCGGCGAACTCGATGCCGGTGGTCAGGCGAATGCCCTGGGCCATCGGTGCCAGCACGAAGCCGCCCTGCACGTCGCACAGTGAATGCTTGAGCGCAGCACCGGCCTTGGTATGAAAATGTACGTGATAGCCGCGCTTGACCTCCAGCGGGATGTCGTAGCCCAGCGGGCGGAACAGCTCGCCGGCCTGCGGGCCCAGCGCGATCACCGCCTCCGGTGCAGTGACCGGGCCCTGGCGGGTGTCGACCTGCCATTCGCTGGCCACCTGGCGCAGGGTGCGCGCATCGCCCTGGATGAACTGCCCGCCGCGCTTGACGAACAGCGCCGCGTAGCCGCGGGTGAGGCCGCCGGGGTTGCTCACGGTCTTGGGGTCGAGCCAGTGGATGCCGCCCACGGCGTTGGCGCTCAGGTCCGGTTCGCGCTCGTGCAGTTGCTGCTTGTCGAGAATCTCGAACTGCAGGCCGTAGGGCTTGAGCGCCTGGGCATCGGCCACGGCCTGGGCCAGGGCAGGCTGGGTGCGGTACACCTCGATCCAGCCCTTGGCCTGCACCATGGCGCCCAGTTCGGCGGCCTCGATCAGTGCGTCGTGTTCCTCGACGCAGCGCTGCACCAGCGGCAGCATGGCGCGGGTGGCCTCGGCCAGGGGCGCCGGGGCAGAGTTCTTCCAGTACTGCAGCAACCAGGGCGCGGCCTTGGGCAGGTAGCTGAAGCTGTAGCGCACGTCGGGCTGGCGGTTGAGGCCGTAGCGCAGCAGCTTGGACAGCTCGCGCGGGAAGGCATAGGGGATCACGCTGGAGCGCTCGATCAGGCCGGCATTGCCGTGGCTGGTGCCGCTGCCCGGTTCGTCACGGTCGATCAGGATCACCTTGCGCCCGCGTGCTTGCAGGTGCAGGGCCGTGGAAACACCGACGATACCGGCGCCCAGAACGATGGTTTGGCAATGCATGAAAAAATCCTCTACGGCTACGGTTCAGCGCAGGTGGCGGCCCAGTCGGGCTTCTATGTGTTTGAGGCTGCGGCGCACGATCTCCACGATCAGCAGGTAGAGCACCGCGGCCCACAGGTAGATCTGGAAGTCGAAACTGCGCGAGAAGGCCAGCTTGGTCACGCCCATCAGGTCGTAGATGGTCACCAGCGAGGCGATTGCACTGGCCTTGATCATCAGAATCAGCTCGTTGCCCAGCGGGCCGATGGCCACGATCAGCGACTGCGGCAGGATCACCTTGAAGAAGGTGGTCGAGCGCTTCAGGCTCAGTGCCCTGGCCGCCTCGTATTGCCCTGGGGCCACGGCCATCAGGCTGCCGCGAAAGATCTCGGCCTGGTAGGCGGCGGTGTTCAGGGTGAAGGCCAGCAGGGTGCAGTACCAGGCTTCGCGGAAGAACCACCACATGCCGACGTCCTGCCAGAAGCTCTTGAGCGAGCCCAACCCGTAGTACAGCAGAAACAGCTGCGCCAGCAGCGGCGAGCCCCGGAAGAAGTAGATGTAGCCGGCGCTCAGGCGTTGCAGCAGCACGTTGTTCGACAGCCGCGCCAGCGCCAGCAGCAGGCCCAGCAGGGCGCCCAGGGTGAAGGAGATGGCCACCAGTTTGCCGGTGACCAGCAGCCCGTCGATAAAGCGCGGGCCGTAGCGTTCGAGCAGGTCGGGGTCGACGAAGAACGCCAGCAGGGCATCGAGATTCATGTGCGTGCACTCCGCAGGTGACGGCTGGTGTGGCGTTCGATATAGGCGAAGACCCGGCCCGACAGCGCCGAGAACAGCAGGTAGCCCAGGCAGGCGACGGTGTAGAAGAACATCGGCTCCTTGGTCACGCTGACGGCCAGGTTGGTCTGGCGCATCAGGTCGACCAGCGAGATGGTCGACACCAGCGAGGTGTCCTTGAGCAGCGACAGCCAGTTGTTCGACAGGCCCGGCAGGGCGATGCGCACCAGCTGCGGGAACACCACCTTGCGGAAGGTGGTGGTTTTGCTCAGGCCCAGCGCGGCCGAGGCCTCGTACTGGCCCTTGGGAATGGTCTTGAACGCGCCCAGCCAGATTTCACTGGAAAACGCGGCGAACACCAGGCTGAAGGCGATCATGGCGGCGAGGAAGGTATTGATCATTACCTCGCCCTCGTAGCCCATGGCGGTGAGGATCTTCTGCGCGGCGATCTGGCAGCCGTAATAGATGATCAGCAGCGTGAGCAGTTCGGGCAGGCCGCGAAATACCGTGGAGAACACGGTGGCCCAGGCGCGCGGAAAGCGTTTTTTCGAGCGGGCGGCCAGCGCCACGCCCAGGCCCAGCGGCAGGCCGATGGGCAGGCAGGCCAGGGCCAGGGAAATGGTCACCAGGGCGCCGGCCAGCAGGGCCTGGCCCCAGCCACCGCTGGCAAAGGATAACAGGGACAGTTGTTCGATCATGCGCGAACCCTCGGCAAGACAACAGGGCCTCTTCGCCGGCAAGCCGGCTCCCACAGCGTCGCGGTTGACGCAAAACCCTGTGGGAGCTGGCTTGCCAGCGAATGCGGTCTTACTGGTAGATATCGAAGTCGAAGTATTTGCTGGAGATCTTCTGGTAAGTCCCGTTGGCGACGATCTCGTCCAGGGCCTTGTTCAGGCGCTCGCGCAGCGCCTCGTCTTCCTTGCGCACGGCGATCGAGGCATCGGCGGTGGTGCCCTTGACGTCACCCAGGATCTTGCAGCAGTCCTTGCCTGCCTTGCCCAGCCATTCGAGCAGCGGGAACTTGTCGGCAATCACCCCGTCCAGGCGCCCGGCGGCGAGGTCCGCGTTGGCTTCGTCCAGGGTCGGGTACAGCTTGACGTCGGCACCGGCCTTGCCATACACGTCTTCGGCGTAGATCGCCTGGGTGGAGGAGGACTGCGCGCCCACCGTGTAGCCCTTGAAGTCGGTCTGCGCGTCGGTGATCTCGCTGTCCTTGGGCACTGCGACCGACAGCGGCGTCTTGTAGTAGTGGTTGGTGAAGGCGATTTTCTTGCGGCGCTCTTCGGTGTTGATCATCGAGGCCACCACGGCGTCGTACTTCTTGGCCATCAGCGCCGGGATGATGCCTTCCCAGTCCTGGGCCACCACGGTGCACTCGACCTTCATCTGTTCGCACAGGGCCTTGGCGATGTCCACGTCAAAGCCGTGCAGCTGGTTCTTGGAGTCGACGTAGTTGAACGGCGGGTAGGCGCCTTCGGTGGCGATCTTCAGGGTTTCGGCCTGGGCCGAGGTGATGCCGGCGAACAGCAGCGCGCATGCGCCTGCAAAGCGGAGGACGGGTTTCATGAAACACCTCGTGGTTGATTGCACTCTTGCTATTGTTTGCTCGTTGACGTGTAGCCAACGAATTCGTTGTGTAGAGCGGCAGTTGCTTCCAAGCGTTTTTCAACATCCGGCCCGAGCTTCTTGCAGACCTCGTTGACCATCAGGTGTACCCACGACAGCATCGTCGCGGTGGACTCCCAGAACAGATTGAATTCGGTGGGTATGCGAAACACCTCGTCGGCGTTGGCATCGGCCCAGTCACAGAAGGTGTCGGTAACCAGTGTTACCGGGATGCCCGCTTCGCGTGCCTTGCGACACAGCACCAGGGCGTGGCGCGAGTAGCGGCGCGCCTCGAACACCACCAGCGCGCAGTCGTGCGAGGCGCTGAGCAGCACTTCGCCGAAGTGCCCGGCGCTGCCGTCCACCACCTGCACGCCATCGCGCAGGTATTGCAGCAGGTGGCTCATGCACTGGGCGATACCGCGCTCGGTCTGGAACCCGGCAATGAATACCCGACGCCGTTCGGCCAGGCGCCGGGCCACGGTGTGCCAGGCCTCGGTGCGGCTGTACTCGTAGACCCGCACCAGGGCGGCGACCTCCAGCTCGAGGCTGCGCGCGCGGTCGATGTCGTCCTTGCCCTGTTGTTGGCGAAATTCTTGCAACCGATCACCGACCAGCCATGGGCCATCGCCCAGGTCGTCCTTGAGATCGTGCTTGAGGGCCTTGAGGTGCTCGTAGCCGAGCGAGCGGCAGAAACGCCCGACACTCGATTCGCTGACGCCGATTTTTGCCGCCAGGCTGGCCGAGGTCTCGAAGGGCAGGTCGGTGAAATGGGCGAGCATGTACGTGGCGATCTTGCGACCCGAGGCCGCCGCATGTTGCAGGCTGTTTTCCAGGCGTTGCTTGATCGGTTGGCTCACGGACGATTCTCGACGGCGGTTGCGCTGGGAATAGAAAATGAATGTTTTCTGTCATCAAGTCAATATTTGACAGTTTGCTGTCAATCGGAGGAAAGTCCGCTATCGCTCACTGCTGTCGCCCATACCAATTCCAACAAGGGAGCTTCAGATGTCCGCAGCTGTTCACCACTTGCCCCAGGCCGACCTCGAGCGCCTGTTGCAGCAGATTTTCGTGCGCCACGGCACCAGCGAATCGGTTGCCCGCACGCTGGCCGCCAACTGCGCCAGCGCCCAGCGCGACGGCGCCCATAGCCACGGGGTATTCCGGATCCCCGCCTATGTGTCGACCCTGGCCAGTGGCTGGGTCAACGGCACGGCGGTGCCCCAGGTGCAGGACGTGGCCAGCGGCTACGTACGGGTCGATGCCGGGGGCGGTTTTGCCCAGCCGGCGCTCGAGGCGGCGCGGGCGCTGCTGGTGGAAAAGGCCCGCAGTGCCGGCATTGCTGTGCTGGCGATACACAACTCGCATCACTTCGCGGCCCTGTGGCCGGATGTCGAGCCCTTTGCCGAAGAAGGCCTGGTGGCCCTGAGCGTGGTCAACAGCATGACCTGCGTGGTGCCGCACGGCGCGCGCAAGCCACTGTTCGGTACCAACCCCATCGCGTTCGCCGCACCCTGTGCCGGGCATGCGCCGATCGTGTTCGACATGGCCACCAGCGCCATGGCCCATGGTGACGTGCAGATTGCCGCGCGCAAGGGCGAGCAGTTGCCCGAAGGCATGGGCGTGGACCGCGACGGGCAGCCGACCTGCGATCCGCAGGCGATTCTCGACGGCGGTGCCTTGCTGCCCTTTGGCGGGCACAAGGGCTCGGCGCTGTCGATGATGGTCGAGTTGCTGGCCGCGGCGCTGACCGGCGGCAACTTCTCGTTCGAGTTCGACTGGTCGCAGCACCCGGGCGCCAAGACCCCGTGGACCGGGCAACTGGTGATCGTGATCGACCCGACCAAGGCCGAAGGCAGCCGTTTTGCCGAGCGCAGCCGTGAACTGGTGGAACAGATGCAGGCGGTAGGCCTGACCCGCATGCCCGGCGAGCGGCGCTTGCGTGAGCGCGAGGCGTCGGCGCGGGACGGGGTGAGCGTGACGGCGCAGGAGTTCGAGCAGTTGCAGGTGTTGGCCAAGGGGTGACCCGCGGCCTTTTCGCCGGCGGATGCATGCGCAGCTGCACTGATCAGTTGCATCCAGGGTCATGTCACAAATCGGCGGCTACAGGTATCCTCGGCAGCGTCTTTCACGATTTGCCCAGACCCAAGGAGCTGCACGCTGTGTTCAAACATGTCGATGCCTATGCCGGCGATCCGATTCTCTCCCTGATGGAGACCTTCAAGGCCGATCCGCGTGCCAACAAGGTCAACCTGAGCATCGGCCTGTATTACGACGCCGCCGGTGTGGTGCCACAGCTGGCGGCAGTGGGCGAGGCGGAAAAACGCCTGGCCGACCAGCCCCATGAAGCCTCGCTGTACCTGCCGATGGAAGGCCTGGGCAGCTACCGCCAGGCGATCCAGGCGCTGCTGTTCGGCGCCGATCACCCGGCCGTGGGTGGCGCACGTGTGGCCACCGTGCAGACCGTGGGCGGCTCGGGTGCGCTGAAGGTCGGTGCCGACTTCCTCAAGCGCTATTTCGCCGACTCGCAGGTATGGGTCAGCGACCCGACCTGGGACAACCACCGCGCGATCTTCGAAGGCGCCGGGTTCAAGGTCAACACCTACCCGTACTTCGACCCGGCCACCCGTGGCCTGGACTTCGACGGCATGCTCGCCACCCTGCAGACCCTGCCGGCCAACAGCATCGTGCTGCTGCACCCGTGCTGCCACAACCCGACCGGGGTCGACCTGAACCAGGCGCAATGGCAGCAGGTGATCGAGGTGGTCAAGGCGCGCGAGCTGATTCCGTTCCTCGACATCGCCTACCAGGGCTTCGGTGAAGGCCTGGACGCCGACGCCTACGCCATTCGCGAGTTTGCCCGCGCCGGCGTGCCGTGCCTGGTCAGCAACTCGTTCTCCAAGATCTTCTCGCTGTATGGCGAGCGGGTTGGCGGCCTGTCGGTGGTCTGTGACGACAGCGCCACCGCGCAGAGCGTGCTGGGCCAGCTCAAGGCGACCGTGCGCCGCAACTACTCCAGCCCGCCCAACTTCGGTGCGCAACTGGTTGCGACGGTGCTTGGCGATGCCGGCCTGAATGCCCAGTGGCAGGCTGAAGTGGAGGGGATGCGCCTGCGTATCCTGGACATGCGCCAGGCGCTGGTGGATGCACTGGCGGTGCTGCTGCCGGGTCAGAACTTCGACTTCTTCCTGAGCCAGCGCGGCATGTTCAGCTACACCGGCTTCAGCGTGGAGCAGGTACGCCGGCTGCGTGACGAGTTCGGCGTGTACCTGATCGACAGCGGCCGGGTGTGCATGTCGGGCGTGCGCCCGGACAACCTGCAGCAGGTGGCCGAAGCGTTCGCGGCGGTGCACAAGACCGCATAACGACCAGTCGCGGCTCAAGCCCGCTCCCACACGTACAGTGATGGCCTTGTGGGGGCGGCCTTGACCGGCGCTGCGTTGCCGGCAGGTGCAACCACTCCTCGGCAAGGGCTTTGCAAGTGCAACCAAAGCGCGCACAATCGCGCCCCTCTTTTACAGCTGGGGTGCGCCGATGCGTCTGTTTGGCCACTCCCAGCGATGTTGCAGTCTTGCGAGCGGAGTTGCACCCGGATGAATGAGCAGGCCCCGAGCGTTGATCAACGCTTCGAATCGACCCCCGCCGCCCTAGGTAGCTGGGCCCGGCAGGACACCACCTGGATGCTGGGCCTGTTCGGTACCGCCATCGGTGCCGGCACGCTGTTCCTGCCAATCAACGCCGGCCTCGGCGGCTTCTGGCCGCTGCTGATCCTCGCGCTGCTGGCCTTCCCGATGACCTACTACGCACACCGTGGCCTGACCCGCTTCGTGCTCTCGGGGCGTGACGGTGCCGACATCACCGAAGTGGTGGAGGAGCATTTCGGCCTCAGCGCCGGCGCCTGCATCACCTTGCTGTACTTCCTGGCCATCTTCCCCATCCTGCTGATCTACAGCGTGGCCCTGACCAACACGGTCAGCAGCTTCATGGAGCATCAACTGCACATGGCGCCGCCGCCGCGGGTGCTGCTGTCGTTCGTGCTGATCCTGGGCCTGCTGGTCATCGTGCGCTGCGGCGAGCAGGCCACCGTCAAGGTCATGAGCCTGCTGGTGTACCCCTTCATCGTGGCCCTGGCATTGCTGGCGGTGTTCCTGATACCGCACTGGAACGGCGGCATCCTCACGACCGCCACCGAGCTGCCATCGGGGTCGGCATTCGTGCACACCCTGTGGCTGGCGATTCCGGTGATGGTGTTCTCGTTCAACCACTCGCCGATCATTTCGGCCTTTGCCGTGGACCAGAAACGCCGCTACGGCGAGCACGCCGACGAGCGCAGCGGGCAGATCCTGCGGCGCGCGCACCTGCTGATGGTGGCGATGGTGATGTTCTTCGTGTTCAGCTGCGTGCTCACCCTGAACCCGGCGCAACTGGCCGAGGCCAAGGCGCAGAACCTGTCGATCCTGTCGTACCTGGCCAACCACTTCAGCAACCCGACCATCGAGTTCGCTGCACCGCTGATTGCCTTCATCGCCATCGCCAAGTCGTTCCTGGGCCATTACATCGGTGCCAGCGAAGGCCTCAAGGGCCTGGTGCTCAAGACGGGCAAGCGGCCGGGCGCCAAGGCCCTGGACCGGTTCACCGCAGCCTTCATGCTGGTGATCTGCTGGGTGGTGGCCACGCTCAACCCCAGCATCCTGAGCATGATCGAGTCGTTCGGCGGCCCGGTGATCGCGGCGATCCTGTTCCTGATGCCGATGTACGCCATCCGCCGCGTGCCGGCGATGCGCAAGTACAGTGGCGCGCTGTCCAACGTGTTCGTGGTCGTGGTGGGCCTGGTGGCCATCAGCGCCATCGTCTACTCGCTGGTCGGCTGAGGCCGGGGGCGGGCAGGGGTGCACACCCTTGCTCGCTCTTTGTCCACAAAAACTCTCTGGATATTCAACAATTTATCGCTGCCCCATAGGTGTCGGGGCACTTTCATGCTTAACTCTGGTCCTTTACTCACCCCCGCATAAGGACTTCTTTCATGGCTCAAGTGACTCTCAAAGGCAACCCGGTTCAGGTCAACGGCGAACTGCCGAAAGTCGGTGCCCAGGCACCTGCGTTTTCCCTGGTGGCGGGCGACCTGTCCGACGTGACCCTGGCTTCCTTCGCCGGCAAGCGTAAAGTGCTGAACATCTTCCCGAGCGTCGACACCCCGACCTGCGCCACCTCGGTGCGTCAGTTCAACGCCAAGGCCAACGAACTGGCCAACACCGTGGTACTGTGCATCTCGGCCGACCTGCCGTTCGCCCAGGCACGCTTCTGCGGCGCCGAAGGCCTGGAGAACGTCAAGAACCTGTCCACCCTGCGTGGTGCCGAATTCATCCAGAACTACGGCGTGGCCATCGCCGACGGCCCGCTCAAGGGCCTGACTGCCCGTGCAGTCGTGGTACTGGACGAAAACGACAAGGTGCTGCACGCCGAACTGGTCAAGGAAATCGCCGAAGAGCCGAACTACGACGCGGCGCTGGCGGTACTGAAGTAACGTATTCAGGCACCGCGAGTTTTCATGCACCGCATGGATGCCTTCGCTGGCAAGCCAGCTCCCACAGGGGGGCGGTGCTGAAATAGAAAGGTTATTTGAAAAAAGTTGTAACGGCCTGGCCTTAGCCCAGGCCGTTTTTATTTATAGTTCAGCACTTTGCCAACGTCAGCTCTAGGTAAATAGCCGGTAAAGGCGCTTTGCTAAAACCGCTCTACTGCTTATCGTTCAGCCTCCTCAAGAGAAGTCTTTCCGCACAATGGCCGATCAACCGATGCAAACCGCCCGTCCTCGTCACTCCCGTCGCTGGCTGCTGAGCCTGCTGGTCCTGCTGCTGATTGCCGGCCTGTGCTGGGTATTCTGGCCCTCATCGCCGGCGACCAAGGCCCCGGGCGCAGGCAAGCCGGGGGGCGGGCGGCCAGGTTTCGGCGCGTTCGGCGGGCCGGTACCGGTGCGTGTGGCGCCGGCCACCGTGGGCGACTTCCCGCTGTACTACAAGGCCCTGGGCACCGTGACCGCGACCAACACGGTCAACGTGCGCAGCCGCGTGGGCGGCGAGCTGGTCAAGATCAACTTCAAGGAAGGCCAGCGGGTCAAGGCCGGCGACCTGCTGGCAGAGATCGACCCGCGCAGCTACCAGATCGCCCTGCAGCAGGCCGAAGGCACCCTGGCACAGAACCAGGCGCAGCTGAAAAACGCCCAGATCGACCTTGAGCGCTACAAGGGCCTGTTCGCCGAAGACAGCATCGCCAAGCAGACCCTCGATACCCAGGCCGCGCTGGTAGCCCAGTACCAGGGCACCATCAAGACCAACCAGGCGGCGGTGGGCGATGCCAGGCTCAACCTCGACTTCACCAGGATTCGTGCCCCCATCAGCGGGCGCCTGGGCCTGCGCCAGCTGGACGTCGGCAACCTGGTGGCGGCCAACGACACCACGGCACTGGTGGTGATCACCCAGACCCAGCCGATCACCGTGGTCTTCACCCTGCCGGAAACCGAGCTGAGCACCGTGCTGTCGCGCTACCGCAGCGGGGCCCAGCTGCCGGTGCAGGCGTGGGACCGCGGCGACACCCAGCAGCTCTCGGTGGGCGTGCTGAGCAGCCTGGACAACCAGATCGACACCACCACCGGCACCCTGAAGTTCAAGGCCGGGTTCGAAAACCAGGATGAAATGCTGTTCCCCAACCAGTTCGTCAACGTGCGCCTGCTGGCCGACACCTTGAAGGACGTGGTGCTGGCGCCATCGGCCGCGATGCAGTTCGGCACCAACGGCACCTTCGCCTACGTGATGGACGGCGACAACAAGGTGACCATCCGCAGCCTCAAGCTCGGCGCCAGCGACGGCGACCTCACGGTGGTCAAGGAAGGCCTGGCCAAAGGCGAGCGCGTGGTGCTCGAAGGCACCGACCGCCTGCGTGACGGCAGCGAGGTGGAAGTGGTCAACGACAGCAGCGACGTGCCCGCCACCCCAGGCCAGCACCTGCAGGGCCAGGACAAGAAAGACCTCTCGGCCACGCCGGGCGAGCAGGGCAAGGCTGGCGCATGAACCTTTCGCGGCTGTTCATCCTGCGCCCGGTCGCCACCACGCTGAGCATGCTTGCCATCGTGCTGGCCGGCCTGATCGCCTACACGTTGCTGCCCGTGGCGGCTTTGCCCCAGGTCGATTACCCGACCATCCGGGTCATTACCCTGTACCCCGGTGCCAGCCCGCAGGTGATGACCAGCGCGGTCACCGCGCCGCTGGAGCGCCAGTTCGGGCAGATGCCCGGGCTTACCCAGATGGCCTCGACCAGTTCGGGCGGTGCCTCGGTACTGACCCTGCGCTTCAGCCTCGAAATGAACATGGACGTCGCCGAGCAGCAGGTGCAGGCGGCGATCAACGCGGCCAGCAACCTGTTGCCCAGCGACCTGCCGGCGCCGCCGGTGTACAACAAGGTCAACCCGGCCGATACCCCGGTACTGACCCTGGCCATCACCAGCAAGACCATGCTGCTGCCCAAGCTCAACGACCTGGTCGACACGCGCATGGCGCAGAAGATCGCACAGATCAGCGGTGTGGGCATGGTCAGCATCGCCGGTGGCCAGCGCCAGGCGGTACGCATCAAGGTCAACCCTGACGCGCTGGCCTCGGCCGGGCTGAACCTGGCCGACGTGCGCACCCTGATCGGCGCCTCCAACGTCAACCAGCCCAAGGGCAACTTCGACGGCCCCACGCGGGTCTCGATGCTCGACGCCAACGACCAGCTGCGCTCCCCCGAGGAATACGCCAACCTGATCCTGGCCTACAAGAACGGTGCGCCGCTGCGCCTGAAGGACGTTGCCGAGATCGTCGACGGCGCCGAGAACGAGCGCCTGGCGGCCTGGGCCAACCAGAGCCAGGCAGTGCTGCTGAACATCCAGCGCCAGCCTGGGGCCAACGTCATCGAGGTGGTCGACCGGATCAAGGCGCTGCTGCCGTCGATCACCGACAACCTGCCGGCGGGGCTGGACGTGGTGGTGCTCACCGACCGCACCCAGACCATCCGTGCTTCGGTCAAGGATGTGCAGCACGAGCTGCTGATCGCCATCGTGCTGGTGGTGCTGGTGACCTTCCTGTTCCTGCGCCGGGCCAGCGCCACCCTCATCCCGTCGATCGCCGTGCCACTGTCGCTGATCGGCACCTTCGGCGTGATGTACCTGGCCGGGTTCTCGATCAACAACCTCACGCTGATGGCCCTGACCATCGCCACCGGCTTCGTGGTGGACGATGCCATCGTGATGCTGGAGAACATCTCGCGGCATATCGAGGAGGGCGAGACGCCGATGCAGGCCGCGCTCAAGGGCGCCCGGCAGATCGGCTTCACCCTGATCTCGCTGACCTTCTCGCTGATCGCGGTACTGATCCCGCTGCTGTTCATGGCCGACGTGGTGGGGCGGTTGTTCCGCGAGTTCGCCATCACCCTGGCGGTGGCGATCCTGATCTCGCTGGTGGTGTCGCTGACCCTCACGCCGATGATGTGCGCGCGCCTGCTCAAGCGCGAGCCCAGGGAAGAGGAACAGGGGCGCTTCTACCGCGCCAGCGGTGCCTGGATCGACTGGATGATCGCCCACTATGGTCGCGGCCTGCAGTGGGTGCTGCGCCACCAGCCGCTGACCCTGCTGGTGGCGGTGGCGACCCTGGGCCTGACCGTGCTGCTGTACCTGGCGGTGCCTAAGGGCTTTTTCCCGGTGCAGGACACCGGGGTGATCCAGGGTATTTCCGAAGCCCCGCAATCGATCTCGTTCGCCGCCATGAGCCAGCGCCAGCAGGAACTGAGCGCGGTGATCCTGCAGGACCCGGCCGTGCAGAGCCTGTCGTCGTACATCGGCGTCGACGGCGACAACGCCACGCTCAACAGCGGCCGGTTGCTGATCAACCTCAAGCCCCACGGCGAGCGCGACATCACTGCCTCGCAGGTCATCACCCGTTTGCAACCGCAACTGGACAAGCTGGTGGGCATTCGCCTGTTCATGCAGCCGGTGCAGGACCTGAGCATCGAAGACCGCGTCAGCCGCACCCAGTACCAGTTCAGCCTGTCGTCGCCGGATGCCGACCTGCTCGCGCAGTGGAGCGGCAAGCTGGTGGATGCGTTGCATGATCGCCCCGAGCTGACCGATGTGGCCAGCGACCTGCAGGACAAGGGCCTGCAGGTGTTTCTGGTGATCGACCGCGACGCCGCCAGCCGTCTGGGCATCAACGTGTCGGAAATCACCAACGCGCTGTACGACGCCTTCGGCCAGCGCCAGATCTCCACCATCTATACCCAGGCCAGCCAGTACCGCGTGGTGCTGCAGGCCGCTGCGGCGGCCGACCTTGGGCCCAAGGTGCTCGACCAGATCTACGTCAAGACCACCGATGGCGCGCAGGTGCGCCTGTCGAGCCTGGCCCATGTGGAGCAGCGCCAGGCGCAACTGGCCATTGCCCACATCGGCCAGTTCCCGGCGGTGATGATGTCGTTCAACCTGGCCGAAGGCGTGTCGCTGGGCGAGGGCGTCAAGGTCATCGAACAGGTGCAGCAGCAGATCGGCATGCCGCTGGGCGTGCAGACCCGCTTCCAGGGCGCGGCCGAAGCCTTCCAGGCGTCGCTGTCGAGCACCCTGCTGCTGATTCTGGCGGCGGTGGTGACCATGTATATCGTGCTCGGCGTGCTCTACGAGAGCTACATCCACCCGGTGACCATCCTTTCGACCCTGCCCTCGGCTGCAGTGGGCGCGCTGCTGGCCTTGATGATCAGTGGCAACGACCTGGGCATGATCGCGATCATCGGCATCATCCTGCTGATCGGTATCGTCAAGAAGAACGCGATCATGATGATCGACTTTGCCCTGGAGGCCGAACGCAACCAGGGCATGGACCCGCAGACGGCGATCTACCAGGCGGCGCTGCTGCGCTTCCGGCCGATCCTGATGACCACCCTGGCGGCGCTGTTCGGGGCCATCCCGCTGATGCTCGCCACCGGCTCGGGCGCCGAGCTGCGCCAGCCGCTGGGGCTGGTGATGGTGGGCGGGCTGCTGGTGAGCCAGGTGCTGACGCTGTTCACCACGCCGGTGATCTACCTGTACTTCGACCGCCTGGCGCGTCGCTGGCGCCGTCAGCCTGACCCGCAACAGGCCGACGCATGAACCTCTCCGGCCCGTTTATCCGTCGCCCGGTGGCGACCATGCTGCTGAGCCTGGCCATCATGCTGCTGGGCGGGGTCAGCTTCGGCCTGCTGCCGGTGGCGCCGCTGCCGCAGATGGACTTCCCGGTGATCGTGGTGTCGGCCAGCCTGCCCGGGGCCAGCCCCGAGGTGATGGCCTCCACCGTGGCAACCCCGCTGGAACGCTCGCTGGGCAGCATCGCCGGGGTCAACACCCTGACCAGCCGTTCCAGCCAGGGCTCCACGCGGGTGATCCTGGGCTTCGACATGGGGCGCGACATCGATGGCGCCGCACGCGAGGTGCAGGCGGCCATCAATGCCACGCGCAACCTGCTGCCCAGCGGCATGAAGAGCATGCCCACCTACAACAAGTTCAACCCGGCCCAGGCACCGATCATGGTGCTGTCGCTGACCTCCGATGTACTGCAGAAGGGCCAGCTCTACGACCTGGCCTCCACCATCCTGTCCCAGAGCCTGTCCCAGGTGCCGGGTGTGGGCGAGGTGCAGATCGGCGGCAGTTCGCTGCCGGCGGTGCGTATCGAGCTTGAGCCGCAACTGCTCAACCAGTACGGCGTGAGCCTGGACGATGTGCGCCAGACCATCGCCAACGCCAACGTGCGCCGGCCCAAGGGCTTCATCGAGGACACCCAGCGCAGCTGGCAGGTACAGGCCAACGATCAACTGGAGAAAGCCAAGGACTACGGCCCGCTGGTGATTCGCTACCAGGACGGCTCGGTGCTGCGCCTGAGCCACGTGTCCAAGGTCACCGATGGCGTGGAGAACCGCTACAACAGCGGCTTCTTCAATGACAAGGACGCGGTGCTGCTGGTGATCAACCGCCAGACCGGCGCCAACATCATCAAGACCATCGAGAGCATCAAGGAGCAGTTGCCGGCGTTGCAGGACCTGATGCCGGCCAGCGTGCAACTGAACGTGGCCATGGACCGCTCGCCGGTGATCAAGGCCACCCTCAAGGAGGCCGAACACACGCTGCTGATCGCCGTGGCGCTGGTGATCCTGGTGGTGTTCCTGTTCCTGGGCAACCTGCGCGCCTCGCTGATCCCGACCCTGGCGGTGCCGGTGTCGCTGGTGGGCACCTTCGCGGTGATGTACCTGTGCGGGTTCTCGCTCAACAACCTGTCGCTGATGGCGCTGATTCTGGCCACCGGCCTGGTGGTGGACGACGCCATCGTGGTGCTGGAGAACATCTCGCGGCATATCGACGAAGGCGTCGCGCCGCTGGCCGCGGCCTTCCTCGGCGCCAAGGAGGTGGGCTTCACGCTGCTGGCGATGAACGCCTCGCTGGTGGCGGTGTTCGTCTCGATCCTGTTCATGGGCGGCATCGTCGAGTCGTTGTTCCGCGAGTTCTCCATCACCCTGGCGGCGGCCATCCTGGTGTCGCTGGTGGTGTCGCTGACGCTCACGCCGATGCTCTGCGCGCGCTGGCTCAAACCTCACGCCCCCGGCGAGCAGACCCGCCTGCAGCGCTGGAGCGAGCGTCTCAACCAGCGCATGATGGCCGGCTACGACCGCAGCCTGGGCTGGGCGCTGCGCCATCGCCGCCTGACGCTGCTGAGCCTGCTGGTGACCATCGTGGTCAACGTGGCGCTGTACGTGGTGGTGCCCAAGACCCTGATGCCGCAGCAGGACACCGGCCAGCTGATGGGCTTTGTGCGGGGTGACGACGGGCTGTCGTTCGCGGTGATGCAGCCGAAGATGGAAATCTACCGGCGCGCCTTGCTCAAGGACCCGGCCGTGCAGAGCGTGGCCGGTTTCATCGGCGGCAACAGCGGCATCAACAACGCCATGGTGCTGGTGCGCCTCAAGCCGATCAAGGAGCGCAAGGAGTCGGCGCAGAAGATCATCGAGCGCCTGCGCAAGGAGATGCCCAAGGTACCCGGCGGGCGGCTGTTCCTGATGGCCGACCAGGACCTGCAGTTTGGCGGTGGCCGCGAGCAGAGCAGCTCGCAGTTTCTCTACACCCTGCAAAGTGGCGAGCTGACGGCGTTGCGCGAGTGGTACCCGAAGGTGGTGGCGGCGTTCAAGGCGCTGCCGGAGCTGACGGCCATCGACGCCCGCGAAGGCAGCGGCACCCAGCAGGTGACCCTGGTGGTCGATCGCGAGCAGGCCAAGCGCCTGGGCATCGACATGAACATGGTCACCGCCGTGCTCAACAACGCCTACAGCCAGCGCCAGATCTCGACCATCTACGACAGCCTCAACCAGTACCAGGTGGTGATGGAGGTCAACCCCAAGTATGCGCAGGACCCGCGCACCCTGGAGCAGGTCCAGGTGATCACCGCCGACGGCGCGCGCGTGCCGCTGTCGACCTTTGCCCATTACGAGAACAGCCTGGCCGAGGACCGTGTCAGCCACGAGGGGCAGTTCGCCTCCGAGGACATCTCGTTCGACCTCGCAGAAGGCGTCAGCCAGGACGTGGCGCTGGCCGCGGTGGAGCGCGCGGTGGCCAAGGTCGGCCTGCCCGAGGACGTGATCGCCAAGCTTGGCGGTACCGGCGATGCCTTCACCAAGAGCCAGGAGGGCCAGCCCTGGATGATCCTCGGCGCCTTGCTGGCGGTGTACCTGGTGCTGGGGATTCTGTATGAAAGCTACATTCACCCGCTGACCATCCTCTCGACCCTGCCGTCGGCCGGGGTAGGGGCGCTGCTGACGCTGTACGTGGTCGGCAGCGAATTCAGCCTGATCTCGCTGCTGGGGCTGTTCCTGCTGATCGGGGTGGTGAAGAAGAACGCGATTCTGATGATCGACCTGGCCCTGCAGCTGGAGCGCCATGAAGGGCTCAGCCCGCAGGAGTCGATTCGTCGGGCCTGCCTGCTGCGTCTGCGGCCGATCCTGATGACCACCCTGGCGGCGATCCTGGGCGCCTTGCCGTTGCTGCTGAGCACCGCCGAGGGCGCCGAGATGCGCCAGCCGCTGGGCCTGACCATCATTGGCGGGCTGGTGTTCAGCCAGATCCTCACGCTTTACACCACCCCGGTGGTCTACCTCTATCTGGACCGCTTGCGCCATCGCTTCAATCACTGGCGCGGCGTGCGTACCGACGCTGCTTTGGAAACCCCGCTATGACCCGACCTGCCGATGTTTGTCCACCTTCCCTGCAGCGCGTGCTGGCGGCCCGTGGTTCGCGCCTGCTGACCTCGGCCCTGTGCCTGGCGATGCTCAGCGCCTGTACCCTGAGCCCCGACTACCACCGGCCACAGGCGCCGGAGCCGGTGGCGTTCAAGTACGCCGAGGGCTGGACCCAGGCCAACCCCTCCGACGCCCTGGCGCGCGGCGCCTGGTGGGAGCTGTACGGCGATGCGCAGCTCAACGGTCTGGTCGAGCAGCTCAATGCCAACAACCAGACGGTGGCCCAGTACGAGGCGCAATACCGCCAGGCCCAGACCCTGGTGCGCAGCGCCCGGGCTTCGCTGTTTCCCAGCCTCGACCTGAGCGCCGGCAAGACCCGCTCCAGCCAGGGCACCGGCAGCAGCAGTTCGAGCCTGAGCAACAACAGCAGCGGTATCCGCGACACGTACAGCGCCCAGCTGGGCGTGAGCTGGGAAGCCGACCTGTGGGGCAAGCTGCGTGAGGGCCTGAACGCCAACGAGGCAAGTGCCGAGGCGAGCCTGGCGGACCTGGCGGCGATACGCCTGAGCCTGCAGTCGGAGCTGGTGCAGAACTACCTGCAGCTGCGTGTGATCGATGAGCAGAAGCGCCTGCTCGAGGCCACGCTGGCGGCCTATCAGCGTTCGCTGACCATGACCCAGAACCAGTACCGCGCCGGGGTTTCGGGCAAGGACGCGGTGGCCCAGGCACAGACCCAGCTCAAGAGCACCCAGGCCGACCTGATCGACCTGATCTGGCAGCGGGCGCAGTTCGAGAATGCGATTGCCGTGCTGATGGGCAAGGCGCCGGCCGAATTTGCCCTGGCGCCGAGCACCACCATACCGGCCTTGCCGCAGATCCCGCTGGCGCTGCCGTCGCAGCTGCTGGAGCGCCGCCCCGACATTGCCTCGGCCGAGCGCAAGGTGATGGCGGCCAACGCCAATATCGGCGTGGCGCGGGCGGCGTACTTCCCGGACCTGACCCTGAGCATGAGCGGTGGCTACAGCAGTAGCAGCTTCAGCGACTGGATCAGCTTGCCGAACCGATTCTGGTCGGTGGGGCCGCAGTTGGCCGTGACCCTGTTCGATGCCGGCAAGCGCTCGGCCGAGGTCGACCGTACCAAGGCCGTGTATGACCAGACTGTGGCGCAGTACCGTCAGAGCGTGCTGGATGGCTTCCAGGAGGTGGAAAACTACCTGGTGCAGCTGAAGGTGTATGCCGATGAGGCGCAGGTGCGCGATGAGGCGCTGGCGTCGGCGCGCGAGTCGCTGCGCCTGACCGAGAACCAGTACAAGGCGGGCCTGATCGGGTACCTGGACGTGGTGAACGTGCAGACCACCGCGTTGAGCAATGAACGCAGCGTGCTGAACCTGCTGCAGGGCCGGCTGGTGGCCAGCGTGCAGTTGATTGCGGCGTTGGGGGGTGGCTGGGAGGCAGCCAGCCTTGCTGCTGAAGACCGTACCGCGATCGGCAGGTAGTGTGCGTCGAGGCGTTCGCCGGCAAGGCCGGCGCCTACAGGCCGCGGTGTGATTGTAGGAGCCAGCCTTGCTGGCGAAGGCCGCGACGCGGTTCCAAAGCCTGATGGCCATTCGCCAAAAACATCCCGCCATCCCTCGGAAACTCCGTGCGTTTCGCTAAAGGTTGAGTACAATCATCGGTTTTTCACCGGGCCGGGACAGCGCCCGTCAACCGGGCCTTGGAACCTTCATGCTCAACGGTAGTTATTCCTCCTCGCTGGTCCTGATTTCGCTGTGCGTGGCGATTCTGGCGTCCTACACGGCGCTGGACCTGACCGGGCGCATCGCCACCGCCAAGGGCCGTGCCGCGTACCTGTGGATGGTCGGCGGTGCTCTGGCCCTGGGCACCGGGATCTGGTCGATGCACTTCATCGGCATGCTTGCCTTCAGCCTGCCCATCGAGCTGGGCTACGACCTGAGCCTCACCGCGCTGTCGCTGGTGATCTCGGTGCTTTCGTCGGGCTTCGCACTGTGGCTGGTGAGCCAGCCGAGCCTGCCGGGCCGCGTGTTGGCGCTGGGGGCGCTGATCATGGGCGCGGGCATCAGCAGCATGCATTACACCGGCATGGCCGCCATGCAGATGCAACCGGGCATCGACTACGACCCGCTGCTGTTCGCCGCCTCGCTGTTGATTGCAGTAGGCGCGTCGGTGGCCGCACTGTGGATCGCCTTCCGCCTGCGCCGCAATACCCCGTATGTACGCCAGATTCGCGGCGGCGCCGCCGTGGTGATGGGCATTGCCATCGTCGGCATGCACTACACCGGCATGGCAGCGGCCAATTTTGCCGACGGCAGCTTCTGTGGCGCGCTGGACGGTGGGCTCAGCGGCAGTGGCCTGGACTACCTGGTGCTGATCACCACCCTGGCGGTGCTGGCGGTGGCGCTGCTGACCTCGGTGCTGGATGCACGCCTGGAGGCGCGCACTGCGGAGCTGGCGCAATCGCTGACCCTGGCCAACCAGGAGCTGACCCAGCTGGCGCTGCACGACACCCTCACCGGGCTGCCCAACCGCAGCCTGCTGACCGACCGCATCGAGCAGGCCATCGCCAAGGTGGCCGAGCAGGGCGGCTGCTTTGCGCTGATGTTCATCGACCTGGACGGGTTCAAGCCGGTCAACGACGCGTTCGGCCATCACACCGGCGACCAGTTGCTCAAGGAGGTGGCGATGCGCCTGCGTGGCCACCTGCACAGCCAGGACACCCTGGCGCGCATCGGCGGTGACGAGTTCGTGCTGCTGGTGGAACTGGACGAGCCTGAAGACGCGGTGGGGGTGGCCGCCAAGCAGGTCAACCTGGTGTCGCGCCCGTTCCGGGTGGCCGAGCAGAGCCTGCAGATCTCCGCCAGCGTCGGCATCGTGTTGTACCCCGGCAACGGCGCAGACCAGATGGAGCTGCTGCGCAATGCCGACGCGGCCATGTACCACGCCAAGAGCGCCGGCAAGAACGCCTACAGCTTTTTCGATGTGTCGATGAACAGCAACGCGCGCCTGCAGCTGCAGTTGCTGCAGGACCTGCGCATGGCGCTGGAGCAGCGCCAGTTGCGCCTGTTCTACCAGCCCAAGTTCGATGCGGTGGGGCGCCAGCCTATCGGTGCCGAGGCCCTGCTGCGCTGGGAGCACCCGCAGCACGGCATGTTGCTGCCCGATCGCTTCATCCAGCTGGCGGAAAAAACCGGGTTGATCATCCCGATCGGCGAGTGGGTGCTGGACGAGGCCTGCCGCCAGATGCGCAGCTGGATGGACCAGGGCTATGAAAACTGGCGGGTTGCAGTGAACCTGTCGGCCATCCAGTTCTGCCATGCCGGGCTGGTTGACAGCGTGGCGTCGGCCTTGCAGCGTCATCGCCTGCCGGCCAACAGCCTGACCCTGGAGATCACCGAAACCACCGCCATGCACGACGCCGATGCGAGCCTGATGGTGTTGCAGCGCCTGTCGGACATGGGCGTGGACCTGTCCATCGACGATTTCGGTACCGGCTACTCAAGCCTGATGTACTTGAAGCGCCTGCCGGCCAACGAGCTGAAGATAGACCGTGGCTTCGTGCGCGACCTGGAACAGGACAGCGACGATGCCGCGATCGTGTCGGCCATCGTGGCGCTGGGGCAGGCACTGGGGTTGAGGATTGTTGCCGAAGGGGTGGAAACCGACCGCCAGCAGGACTTCCTGACCCGTCTGGGGTGTGATTCGCTGCAAGGGTACCTGCTCGGTCAGCCGCTGCCGGCCGAGCGTTTCATGGCTGATATCGAGAGACTGGCGGTGGGGCAGGCCTGAGCGCCAGCGTCAGGCCGAGCGCAGCGCACACGAGGGCTGGAACGCTTCAAGCTCGTCTTCCACCGCTTCGATGATGCGCTCCACATCCGACGCCGCCATCAGTGTGGCGCACGGAATGCCGGCAATCGCCAGCAGGGTTTCGCCGGTGGCGCGGTCGAACACGCGCGCCACCATGCTGCGCGGTGCATCCATGCTGGCTTCAAAGCCCAGGGGATGGAAGTGCCAGCGCATCATCTGGCAGGCGTTGGGAAACGTGAGCTTGTTCATGCCGGCCTCCTTTTACAGCTGACCCCGATTCGCTGAGCATGCCTGTACCCGGGACACGCTGCCCAGGGAAGGCCAAGACCCTAACCATAGCACCGATGCGGCCGCTGTCCGCCGCTTGTTTGCGCCCCGTTGCAGGATGTTTGACCTGCGTCACAATGGCTTTTTGCTATGTGTGGGTTGCGCAAGCGTTTGCGTGGTCCGCATTGCGGCGGGTGAGGCTGTCATGGCCGCTGAAGCGGGCAGGGTGGCGCCACGGGTATTTCAGACCAGCGGCGGGCTCAGCTGAGCAGGCCGGCGGCGATGTTGATGGTGAAACCCAGAATCGCGGTGTTGAACACGAAACCGATCACCGAGTGGGCCAGCACCACCCGGCGCAGTTCACGCCCGGCGACGCCCACATCGGAGGTTTGCACCGCGACGCTGAGGGTGAACGAGAAGTAGTGGAAGTCCCAGTAATCGGGGTTGCGCTCCTCGTCTGGAAAGCGCAGCAGCGGCTGCTTGGCGGTGCTGGTGTAGAACAGGCGCGCATAGTGCAGGCTGAAGATGGTGCCGATCAGCAGCCACGAGCCGGCCACGGTGAGGCCGGTGTACAGGTAGTGCAGGGCCTGGGTGCTGCCGGTCAGGCCCTTGCTGCTGGCCAGTTGCAGGGTGACTGCGGCAAGGCTGGCGATGGCCGCGATACTCACGGTAAACAGCACCAGCCCGGCATTTTCGTCCTCGATGCAGGCCACCTTGCGCACCTGGCCCGGTTTTGCCCGCAGGGTCAGCCAGAACACCAGCAGCAGGTACAGCCAGACCCCGAGGTTCCAGCCCGCCAGGATGTGTTGCACCAGGTTGTCTGCCGGGATGAACACGCCGCCCAGGCAGCCGACCAGTGCGGCGGCGCTGAGGCGCGGGTGGGTATGGGCCAGTTTGTGGAATGCCATGTTGCCTCACGTCGATGGATGCACCGCCAACTGTAGCCTATACCTAGGAAGCCTTTCTTCAGGCGCCACTGGAGCGACCGCATGAAACACGCATTGATCATCGGCACCTTGTGCCTGGCCGGGCTGGGCCTGGCCGGTTGTTCGAGCAGCACCGTGCAGCCCGACGAGTACTCCGGGTTCCTCAAGGACTACAGCCGTCTCAAGCAGACCACCTCGCCCTCCGGTGCCACGGTGATGCGCTGGATCGACCCGAACCTCAAGCTCGACCGCTACACCAGCGTATACATCGAGCCCAGCCAGCTGTATCCCAAGCCGCAGCCTACCGCGCGGATTCCGCAGAGCACCCTGCAAGGCATCACCCACTACTACGACCAGGCGCTCAAGCGCGAGCTGGGCAAGTCGTTGCCGCTGGCCACCGGCCCTGGCCCGGGGGTGATCGTGGTACGCCCGGCGATCACGGCCGTCAGCAGCAAGACCGAGGGCCTGAAGGCATACGAAGTGATTCCGGTGGCGCTGGTGGCGGCAGCGGTGAGCACGGCCTCGGGCATCCGCGACCAGGAGACCGATATCGCCACCGAGGCGCAGTTTCTGGATGGCGGCAACAACAAGGTGCTCGCCCAGGTGGTGCGCAAGGGCAGTGGCAAGCCGCTGGAAAACGACAGCCAGGTGATGAAGGCCGACGATGTGAAGGCAGTGCTCGATGGCTGGGCGTCCGACCTGCACCAGTCCTACCTCAAGCTCAAGGGCCATTGAGCCCTGTGCCAGGCCATTCGGGGAGCCTCGCAATGGCCTGGCAGCGTGTTGGCCGGTCTGCCGGCCCCAGCGGGCCGACGACAGTTGACCGCTTCAGCATTGAAACCCGGCTTCAATCAGCCTAGCCTGCGCGGCATACCGTTGAAAGGAGCCCGTCATGCAAGGCGTTACCCGCAAGATCACCCAGGCCATTCTGTACGAAGTCATCGCGGTGGCCTGTGTCGCACCGGCCCTGGCGTTGGCCTTCGATGAGGGCATGGCCCATTCCACCGTGCTGTCGGTGATCATGTCGGGCATGGCCCTGGGCTGGAACATGCTCTACAACTACCTGTTCGAGTTCTGGGAGGCACGTCAGGCCCGACGCAGCCGCACCTTCGTACGGCGCCTGCTGCATGCCATCGGCTTCGAGGGCGGGCTGGTGCTGATCCTGCTGCCGGTGGTGGCCTGGTGGCTGGACATCAGCCTGTGGGCGGCACTGGGCACCAACCTTGCGCTGTTCGTGTTCTTCTTCGTGTACGCCTTCGTGTTCCAGTGGGGCTTCGACCGGGTGTTCGGCGTGCCCGAATCGGCGCACGAACGCGGCGTGCAAGCCTGCACGAGCGCAAAATGAATGATTGACTTGAAAAAGGCCCTGGGCTAGTTTCGCTGCCATGACCTTATTCGCAGCGTTGCCTTCGCACAGCATTATTACCGCCATTATCAGATTGGCGGGCTAGCGAGCACCTTGCACCTAACCCGCCTTGGAGGCGGGTTTTTCCTTTCTGACTCCTGGGCACTTCAAAAAAAACCAGGAGTCACCGATGACCAGCCTTACCGTCTGCCCCAGCACCTCGACCAGCGCCACCAGCCTGCTGTCGGACTACGTGCGAAGGATTCTTGCCGCACCGGTATATGACCTGGCCATCGAGACGCCCCTGCAGCCCGCCCGGGCACTGTCCGAGGCCCTGGGCAACAACGTGCTGCTCAAGCGCGAAGACCTGCAGCCGACCTTTTCCTTCAAGATCCGCGGGGCCTACACCCGCCTCAGTCGCCTGAGCACCGAGCAGCGCGAGCGCGGGGTGATCACCGCGTCCGCCGGCAACCATGCCCAGGGCGTGGCGCTGGCCGCCCGTGAACTGGGCATGCGCGCCACCATCGTGATGCCCACCACCACTCCGGCGCTGAAGATCGAAGGGGTGCGCTCGCGCGGCGGCAATGTGGTGCTGCACGGTGACAGCTTCCCGCGGGCGCTGACCCATGCGCTGCAACTGGCCCAGAGCGAAGGCGCCACGTTCGTGCCACCGTTCGACGACCCGGACGTGATTGCAGGGCAGGGCACCGTGGCCATGGAGATCCTGCGCCAGCAACCGGGCGAGCTGGACGCGATCTTCGTGCCGGTGGGCGGCGGCGGCCTGATCGCCGGCATCGCCGCCTACGTCAAGTACCTGCGCCCGCAGGTAAAGGTGATCGGCGTCGAGCCGCATGACTCTAACTGCCTGCAGGCCGCGCTGGCCGCTGGCGAGAGGGTGGTGCTGCCCCAGGTCGGCACCTTCGCCGACGGCGTGGCGGTGGCGCAGATCGGCGCGCATTGCTTCGAGGTGTGCCGGCATTACGTGGACGAAGTGGTCACGGTCAGCAGCGACGAGCTGTGCGCGGCCATCAAGGACATCTACGACGACACCCGCTCGATCACCGAGCCTTCCGGTGCGCTGGCGGTGGCCGGGATCAAGAAGTACGTGGCCAGCCGCGGCGTGACGGGCCAGACCCTGGTGGCAATCGACTCCGGTGCCAACGTCAACTTCGACCGCCTGCGCCATGTGGCCGAACGCGCCGAACTGGGCGAGCAGCGCGAGGCGGTCATCGCGGTGACCATCCCCGAGCAGCCGGGCAGCTTCCGTGCCTTCTGCCAGGCCCTGGGCCAGCGCCAGATCACCGAGTTCAACTACCGCTACCAGCCCGGCAAGGAGGCCCGCCTGTTCGTCGGCGTGCAGACCCATCCGCACACCGACCCGCGCGCGCAGTTGCTGGCCAGCCTGGCCGGGCAGGGCTACGAGGTGCTGGACCTGACCGAGAACGAGCTGGCCAAGTTGCATATCCGCCACACCGTGGGCGGCCACTCGGCCCCCTCGCTCGACGAGCGGGTGCTGCGCTTCGAGTTCCCGGAGCGTCCTGGCGCCTTGCTGGGCTTTCTGGAGCGCCTGGGCAAGCGCTGGAACATCAGCCTGTTCCACTACCGCAACCACGGGGCTGCCGAGGCGCGGGTGTTCGTGGCGCTGCAGGTGCCGGACGATGAGCTGGCGCAGTTGCCAGGCACCCTAGACGGCATGGGCTATCGCTACTGGGACGAGACCGACAACCCGGCCTATCGGCTGTTTCTTGGCTGACTTTGCGCTGGATCAACATGCCCTGCGGCCCACGGGCGGATCCTTGAGGCAGAGATATAAAGCCTGAGGAATACCGCCATGAGCAGCACGTTTTTCATCCCAGCCGTCAACATCATGGGCATCGACTGCCTGGACGAAGCCATGACCGCCATTGTCGGCTATGGCTTTGCCAAGGCGTTGATCGTCACCGATACCGGGCTGGCCAAGGCCGGCGTGGCACAGCGAATCGCCGAGCAGCTGGCGATGCGTGACATCGACTCGGTGGTGTTCGACGGCGCCAAGCCCAACCCGAGCATCGCCAACGTGGAGCAGGGCCTGGCGATGCTCAAGCGCGAGCACTGCGACTGCGTGATTTCGCTGGGCGGCGGTTCACCCCACGACTGCGCCAAGGGCATTGCCCTGTGTGCCACCAATGGCGGGCACATCGGCGACTACGAAGGGGTCGACCGCTCCGCCAAGCCGCAATTGCCGCTGATCGCGATCAATACCACGGCCGGTACGGCCAGCGAGATGACGCGCTTCTGCATCATCACCGACGAGGCGCGCCACGTGAAAATGGCCATCGTCGACCGCAACGTCACCCCGTTGCTGTCGGTGAACGACCCGGCGCTGATGGTCGGCATGCCCAGGTCGCTGACGGCGGCCACCGGTATGGATGCACTGACCCACGCCATCGAGGCCTATGTATCCACGGCGGCCACGCCGATCACCGACGCCTGCGCACTCAAGGCCATCGAGCTGATCAGCCGCAACCTGCGCCAGGCGGTGATCGACGGGCAGGACCTGACCGCGCGGGAGAACATGGCCTATGCGCAGTTCCTCGCCGGCATGGCGTTCAACAATGCTTCGCTGGGGTTCGTGCATGCGATGGCGCATCAGCTCGGTGGCTTCTACGACCTGCCGCACGGGGTGTGCAACGCGGTGCTGCTGCCCCATGTGCAGCGGTTCAATGCGGCGGTGAGCGCGGCGCGCCTGCGTGATGTGGCACAGGCGATGGGCGTGGCGGTGGAGGGGCTGAACGCGGCGCAGGGTGCCGATGCGGCGATCCAGGCCATCGTGCAACTGAGCGACGATATCGAGATCCCGCCGGGGCTGGAGGTGCTGGGTGCGCGGGTGGCAGATGTGCCGACCCTGGCGGCCAACGCGCTCAAGGATGCCTGCGGCCTGACCAACCCGCGGCGGGCCAGCCAGGCCGAGATCGAGGCGATCTTCAAGGCAGCCTTCTAGCGCATCTTCGCTGGCAAGCCAGCTTCCACAGGGTTCTGCGGTACAGCCAGAACCTGTGGGCTGGCTTTGCGGCGATGCCGTCAGACCACCAGCGACAACAGCATGATGAAGATGATGCCCACCACCGACAGGATGGTTTCCATCATGCTCCAGGTCTTGAAGGTTTCGGCCACGGTCATGTTGAAGTACTGCTTGACCAGCCAGAAGCCCGCATCGTTGACATGCGACAGGATCAGTGAGCCGGCCCCCGTGGCCAGCACCAGCAGCTCGCGGTTCACGCCCGGTATCATGCCGATCACCGGGGCCACGATACCCGCACCGGTAATGGTCGCCACCGTCGCCGAGCCCGTGGCGATGCGAATCACCGCCGCCACCAGCCAGGCCAGCATGATCGGCGAGATCTGCGCCTGCACCGCCATCTGACCGATCACGTTGCCCACACCGGTATCCACCAGCATCTGCTTGAAGCCGCCCCCAGCCCCCACGATCAGCACGATTGCCGCCGTAGGCGCCAGGCTCTGGTCGAGCATCTTCATGATCTGCTGGCGGCTGAAGCCCTGGGCCGAGCCGAAGGTGTAGAAGGCCAGCAGCAGGGCGGCCAGCAGCGCCGTGATCGGGTGCCCGATCAGGTCCATCCACTGGCGAAAGATGTGCTCGGCCGGCAGTACCACGTCGGCGAAGGTCTTGAGCAGCATAAGGAACACCGGCAGCAGGATGGTTACCAGCGTGATGGCGAAGCTGGGCAGTTGCGTGCGCTCGGCTTCGCGGGCGATCTGGTCCATCAGCTCCTGGGACGGCGAGCCGGGGATGTACCGCGAAATGAACGTGCCGTACAGCGGCCCGGCGATGATCGCCGTGGGCAACGCCACGATCAGCCCGTAGAAGATGGTCTTGCCGATGTCGGCGCCGAACACGCCGATGGCCAGCAGCGGGCCCGGGTGCGGCGGCACCAGCCCGTGCACCACCGACAGCCCGGCCAGCAGTGGAATGCCGATCTTGATCAGCGATACGCCGGTGCGCCGGGCCACGATGAACACCAGGGGTATCAGCAGCACGAAGCCGATTTCGAAGAACAGCGGGATGCCCACCAGGAAGGCGGCGAACATCATGGCCCAGTGCACCTTCTGCTTGCCGAAGGCGCGAATCAGGGTTTGCGCGATCTGGTCGGCGCCGCCGGAATCGGCCATCAGCTTGCCGAGCATGGTGCCCAGTGCCAGCACGATCCCGACAAAGCCGAGTACGCCCCCGAAGCCGTCCTGGAACGACTTCATCACTTTGGCTACCGGCATGCCGGAGGTCAGGCCCAGAAAGCCCGCGGCCAGGGTCAGCGCCACGAAAGGGTGCACCTTGAAGTGGGTGATCAGCAGCACCAGGCCGATGATGGTCACCAGTGCATCAAGCAAGAGGTAGGTATCAGTTGCCAGACCGAACATGGTTCAGTGCCTCGTATTGTCATTGTTGTGGGCGGAACTTTTACAGCGTGCAGCAGTCGAGACAGCGCTATCTTTGGTGAGCCGGAAAACTGCCGGAAAATCAGGCAGTTCGCGCCAGTGCCGACTCACCGCAGGGCTTTAGCCAGGTGTCTACCTGACGGGCCAGCTGGGCGATGGGTTGGGTGGCGTCCAGGGTCAGGGTCAGGGTTTCGCCGCGCGGCGACTCCAGGGCGGCGAACTGGCTGTCGATCAGGCTTGCTGGCATGAAGTGGCCGGGGCGTGCCAGCACGCGGCGTTCGGCTTCCTGGGGCGTCAGTTCGAGGAACACGAAGCCCAGGTCGGGTACGGCGTGGCGCAGGGCGTCGCGGTAGCGCTTTTTCAGCGCCGAGCAGGTGAGGATCGGCCGTTCGCCGGCCTTGAGGGTGGCCTGTAGCTCTTCGCCCAGGCGGATCAGCCAGCCAGCGCGGTCGTCATCGTCAAGGGGAATGCCGGCGCTCATCTTCTGGATGTTGGCGGCAGGGTGAAAGGCATCGCCTTCGATCAGGCGGCCGCCGCTGCAATCGGCGATGGCAGAACCGACGCAGCTCTTGCCGCAGCCAGCCACGCCCATCACCACAATAGCGGACAGGGGAGAGTTCATCGGTACCTCCTGCGGGGCGAGATAGCGCTATCTTTGGCCGAGGCTGACAACGCCTCGGCGGCTTCCCACCCGGTTGTTATTGGTTTTGTAAAAGCAGTCTGGGCGCTCATCGCCGTGCACCTGCAGTTATGCATTGCCTGACGTCTGAGACAGCGCTACCTTAGTGCCCGTTCCCTTCTCTTTGCAAGCCGAAAAATAAAAGCCCCCATGACCCGCATTGGCTCCCGTACTACCGGTCGTCCCACCCTGGCTGAAGTGGCCAGGCTTTCCGGGGTTTCCCCGATCACCGCCTCGCGCGCCCTGCGCGGCATCAGCACGGTTGCCCCGGAACTGGTGCAGAAGGTCAAGGATGCTGCCGCAGCGCTGGGCTATGTCGCCAACCCGGCAGCCCGCGCGTTGGCGTCGGCACAGAGCCAGTCGGTGGTGGTGCTGATTCCGTCGCTGTCCAACCAGCTGTTCATCGAAACCCTCGAAGCCATCCACGACGTGATGCGCCCGCGCGGCCTTGAAGTGCTGATCGGCAACTTCCACTACGACGTGGCCGAAGAGGAGAACCTGATTCGCAACTACCTGGCCTACCAGCCGTGCGGCATGCTGCTCACCGGTTTTGACCGCACCGAGGCGTCGCAGCAGATGCTGGCCGCCAGTGGTGTGCCCTGCGTGCACATGATGGAGCTGGGTGGGCCGGACACGGCCACTTCGGTCGGGTTTTCCCAGCAGCAGGCCGGGCGCGCGGCCGCCCGACACCTGATCGAACGCGGACGGCGGCGCCTGGGCTTCATTGCCGCGCAGCTCGATCCGCGGGTGATGCAACGCGCCGACGGGTTCCGCCAGGCGCTCGACGATGCAGGGCTGTATGACCCGGCGCTGGAAATGCTCGCACCGCAGCCGTCATCCATCGGCCTGGGCGGCGAGCTGTTCAGCCAGTTGCTCGAGCGTCACCCGGAGGTGGACGGGCTGTTCTTCTGCAACGACGACCTGGCCCAGGGCGCGATTCTGCAGGCCTTGCGCCAGGGCATCGAGGTGCCGGGGCAGGTGGCGATGGTGGGCTTCAACGACCTGCCGGCATCGGCTCACCTGGTACCGCGCCTGACCTCCATTCGCACCCCGCGCGCTGCCGTGGGGCGGCAGGCTGCGCAGGCGCTGCTGGCGTTGCTCGACGGCAAGGGCGGGCAGCCGCGCACCCAGGACCTGGGCTTCGAACTGATGGTGCGCGAAAGCAGTTGACGTGGGGTGATAAACGGTGATGGCAGTTGGCTTGCAGGGTACAGAAGTGCATCTATGCTGAGCAAAAACCGCCAATGGAGTGGTAACCAATGTTTAACGCCCATCGCAAGTCTGACCTGGCTGAAATCGAGCGTTGCACCCAAGCGTTACACCACTCCAATGCCAAGCTTGCGGCCATAGGTCGCTCGATGGCCATGATCGAGTTCAGCCCCGACGGGGTGATTCTCGAAGCCAACGAGCGTTTCTGCTCCACCCTGGGCTATGCCGCCGAGGAGATCATCGGCAAGCACCACCGCATTTTCTGCGAGCCCGACTACGTCAAGAGCGATGAGTACCGCACCCTGTGGCGCGACCTGGCGCGGGGCGAGGCCCACAGCGGTACCTTTCTGCGGCGCGACAAGGCCGGGCACGATGTGTGGCTGGAGGCCAGCTACATGCCGGTGTTCGGCGCCAACCAGCAGGTCACCAGCGTGATCAAGGTCGCCTCCGACATCACCCGGCGGGTGGTCGAGGAGCATGAGAGCGACAGCCTGATCAATGCCATCAGCCGTTCCATGGCGATGGTCGAGTTCACCCCCGAAGGCAATGTGATCCGTGCCAACGAGAACTTCCTCAAGACCATGCATTACCGGGCCGAGGAGGTCATTGGCCAGCACCACAGCCTGTTCTGCCACCGCAGCGAAAGCGAGTCGAGCGCCTACAAGGCATTCTGGGCCTCGCTCAATCGCGGCGAGTACCATTCCCATCGTTTCGAGCGCAAGAACAAACTCGGGCAGATGGTGTACCTGGAAGCTTCCTACAACCCGATCTTCGATACCCGTGGTCGCCTGTACAAGGTGGTCAAGTTCGCCAGCGACATCACCCACCAGGTGTGTACCCAGCAGACGGCGGCCGAAGCGGCCCACGCCACCTCGGTGCAGAACGATGCCTGCGCGCGCAAGGGCTCGGAGGTGGTGCAGCATACGGTGCAGGTGATCGAGGAGATCTCCCGCGAGCTCAATGCCGCAGCCCGCAGCATCGATGCGGTGAGCAAGCAGTCGGAACTGATCGGGCAGATCGTGCAGACCATCCGCAGCATTGCCGACCAGACCAACCTGCTGGCCCTGAACGCCGCCATCGAGGCGGCGCGGGCAGGTGAGCACGGCCGCGGCTTTGCCGTGGTGGCCGACGAGGTGCGCAGCCTGGCGGCACGCACCAGCAAGGCGACCCTGGAGATCGTCGATGTGGTGCGCCAGAACCACGACCTTTCACTCAATGCGGTGGCCAGCATGCAGTCGAGCCTCAGCCGCACCGGGCTGGGGGTGGAACTGGCCAATGAGGCGGGGGAAGTGATCCTGGAAATCCAGCAGGGTTCGCAGCACGTGGTGGACGCCATCAGCCAGATCAACTCGACCCTGCAACTGCACTGAGCCTCATCTCAGCCGGCGGCAATGGATCGCTGCAGGTGTTCATGCAGATCCTTCAGGCTCTGTTCCAGTGCCGCCAGCAACGCCTCGATGGCCTTGTCCGGGGCCTTGCCGGTACAGGCCTGCTCCAGCGCATCGCAGTGCCCCACCAGGCCATGGGCCTTGAGCATCTTGGCGCCGCCCTTGATGCGGTGCGACAGGCTGCGCAGTTGCTGTCGACTCGCGCCTGAGCCCAGTGCACGCAACGCCTCGAGGTCTTCGGCGCTGCTGCGCTCCAGCTCCGTCAGCAGACGCTTGATCAGCCGTGGGTCACCCAGGGTCAGGTGCTTGAGGTTGTCGATGTTGAAACCGCTGTTGTCCTCGGCGCGGGGCTCGGGTGGCGCCTGCGGCTCGGGGGTATCCACCCCCGACAGGTGACGGCTCAAGGCGCCCAGGCCGATCGGCTTGAACAGGCAGTCATCCATGCCCGACGCCAGGCAGCGCTCGCGTTCGTCGGCCTGGGCGTTGGCGGTCAGGCCCAGGATCAGGCAGGGCGGGCGATTCGCCTGGGCTTCCTGGGCACGAATCTCGCGCGCCAGCTGGTGGCCGTCCATGCCGGGCATGTTGCAGTCGGTGATCACGGCGTCGAAGCGCCCGGCCTGCCAGGCTTGCAGGCCGCCCGCGCCGTCGCTGGCCTGGGTCACCCGATGGCCCAGCACGCTCAGCTGCTTTTCCAGCAGCATGAGGTTGGCGGGGTAGTCGTCGACCACCAGGATGTTCAGCCGCTGGCTGGCCTGCGCCGTTGGCTCCTGGGCCGGTTCCTCGGGTTGACTGGCAGTGCTGGCCAGCATCAGCGGCAGGCTGACCGTGACCTGGGTGCCATGGCCCGGGGTGCTGTGCAGCTCCAGGCTGCCCTGCATCAGTTCGCACAGGGTCCGGCTGATCACCAGGCCCAGGCCGGTGCCCTGGCGAGCCGGCTGGCTGCCGGCCTGGATGAAGGGGTGGAACAGGCGCTGCTGGTCCGGCTGGCTGATGCCGATGCCGCTGTCCTCGACGGCCAGGTGCATGTGCACCTGCTTGCCGCACGGTGTGGGCTGGCACTGCAGGCGCACGTTGACGCCGCCGCGCTCGGTGAACTTGATGGCATTGCCCAGCAGGTTGGACAGGATCTGGCGAAAACGCAGCGGGTCGATCTCCACCAGGGCGGCGGGGGGCTGCAGGTCCTGGGTCAGGCTGATGTCCTTGAGACGGGCGCTGCTTTCGAACACCTGCACGGTGCTGCGTACCAGCGCACCCAGGTCGGTGGGTTGTGGCGCCAGGCTCATGTGTCCGGATTCGATGCGGGCGATGTCCAGCACGTCGCCGATCAGCTCCAGCAGGCTGCTGGCCGAATCGAATGCCACCTGCAGGGAGTGCTCGTCGGTGCGGCCCTGTGCGGCATCCTTCAGGGCAAGCTCGAGCAGGCCGATCACCGCATTCATGGGGGTGCGGATCTCGTGGCTCATGGTGGTCAGGAAGGTGCTCTTGGCGTGGTTGGCGCTGTCGGCCTGTTCCTTGGCCACATGCAGCTCTTCGAGCAGGTGTTCGCTGATGCGCAGCTGCAGTTGCAGGGCCTGCTCGGCCTCGGCGCGTTGCTGCATCAGCTTGCGCAGGTAACGGTTCCACAACGCTATGGCAAGCACCAGCGCTACCGCGATGCCCAGAATCTGCAGCACCAGCGAGCGGTAGTTGCGCCAGGGCGTGTCGCTGATCAGGGCGTTGATGCGCCAGCGATTGACCAGCTGGGTCATCTGCTCGGGCGGGATGCTGAGCAGGGATTTTTCCAATATCGCATGCAGTGGCGAAGAACGTTCGGTGGCGAAGGCGGCGAGGGCCGGGGTGTCGTCCAGCAGGGTGGCGATGCGCAGGCGGTCCTTGAACATGCGGCTGATGAAGTAGGCGGCGTTGATCTGCGAACTGAGCGCCGCGTCCGCGCGGCCCTGGGCCACGTACTCCATCAGTGCCAGCGGGTCGTCGACTTCGATCAGGCTGATGGCGGGATAGCGCTGGCGCAGTTCGGCGCTCACCGGTGTACCGCGAATGATCGCCAGGCGCTTGCCGTCGAGCTGGTCGGGGTGGCGGATCGATGTATCGCGCACGCTGGTCACCAGCACCCGCGGGTTGGCCAGGTAGGGCCGGGTGAAGGCCAGGGTTCTGGCGCGCTGCTCACCATAGTTGAGCGCGCCGACGACCTCGGCTTCGCCCTGTTCGACCATGCTGATCATGGTGGGCACCGAGTCGGTCTCGATGATCTGGAACTTCAGCCCGCTGCGCAGGCTGATCTGCGCCAGCACGTCGGCGGTGATGCCGCGAAAGTGCTGGTTTTCGTCGAAGAAGCTCAGGGGCGCGAAGTACTTGTTGATGACCACGCGCACGCTGGGATGCTGCGCGATCCAGTGTCGCTCTTCGTCGGTCAGCGCGATGTCCGCCCGGTTGAGCAGGATGCTGCTCACGCCGCTGGTCCAGCGGCGCATCACGTTCAGCCGGTCGCTGTCGGTGATGCTGCCCAATGCCTTGTTCACCAGGTCCAGCAACGCGGTGTTCTCGCGCACCAGGGCAAAGCCGAAGGAAGAGCGCTGGGGTTTGACGTAGTGGGAGATCTGCAGGCTTTCGCGGTAGTTCTTGCCGATCAGGTAGTCGGAACTGATCGCGTCGCCGATGAATGCATCGGCCTGGCCCAGTGCCACCGCCGACAGGGCCGACATGGTCGAGGCGTACAGTTGCAGGTTCGCCCGGGGGTAGAGCTGGCGTACCAGCGACGGTGGCAGGTAGTGTTCGACCATCGACAGCGTCAGCCCGTCGAGCGGGTCGTCAGGGTCATGGGTCACGCCGACGGGGGTTGCGATGATCGGCTGGTCGTCGGCGTAGGGCTGGCTCATCACCAGTGCGCTGTCGGCGGCTTCGTAGCCGTTGGCGCTGCCCAGCAGGTCGATCTGGCCACTGTGCAGGGCGGCGATGGCCTGGATACGGTTCGGGAACTGCAGCACCTGCACCGGGATCTTCAACTGCTCGCCGATCAGGCCGGCGAAGTCGGCGCTGACCCCTTCATAGTCGTGCTGGCTCACATTGATGTCGAAGGGCGGGTAGTCCGGCGCCGAGGTGCCCAGGCGCAGCACCTGCTTGTGCTTGAGCCACCGACGTTCGGCGAGGGTCAGCGAGGGTGGCGCACTGCTGCTGACCGAGCGCCCGAGCAGTTGCCGGGCAACCCCCGGCTCCTGTGCCATGGCGCTTATCGCCAGCCACTGCACCAGGCAGGCGAGCAGCAGGGCAGGCAGGCAACGCTTGGTCATGGGCGGCTCAGGTCAGTGCGTTGCGGTTGGCCACATCGATCAACTCAACCAGCGATACCACCCCGAGCTTTTCCATGATGCGGGTCTTGTAGGTGCTGATGGTCTTGGCGCTGAGGATCATCGCCGTAGCGATTTCGCCGTTGCTGGCGCCCTTGGCCAACTGGCGCAGCACCTCGAACTCACGGTTGGACAGCTTGTCCAGGCGCTGGAGTTCCGAGCTTGACCGGTCATTGAAGCGTGACGCATCGGGCAGGTAGGAGTAACCGTTGAGCACGGCCTTGAGGGCGGCGCTCAGGATATCGAGGTCTTCGTCCTTGCGCACGAATGCCGAAGCACCGGACTCGATGCAACGGCGGGCGAACAGCCGGGGTGGGCGGCCGGTCAGTACCAGGATACGTGGCGGGTTGGTCAACTGGCTGAGCCGCTCCAGCACGCTCAGGCCATCCAGGCGTGGCAGCCCCAGATCGAGGATCACCACGTCAGGCTGCAGCTTGCGCGCCAGTTCGACGGCACTGGCGCCGTCTCGGGCTTCACCGACGATGTTGTAGCCATCGCGCTCCAGCAGGGTGCGGATGGCGAAGAGGATGGTGGTGTGGTCATCAACGATCAAGACTTTGGGCATCGCGCAACTCCTTGTCAGAGAGGTGATCCAGGCCCCGAACCGTTCGGGGCGACGCCTGCCCAGGCTCTGGCAAGGCGGCCAAGATACGTGGAAACGCTCAGCAGGAGTACGTCCAGTATAGAAGTGAGGAAGAAATCAGTTCGATTAGAGGATTTTTCTTACAAGGCGCTCGAAAGTTCTGTAGCCGATTTCCTATCGTCTGGGCCGGTTGTCGCCTGCAGGGGCTGTTGAATTGGCAGGCGCGCCCATGGGAACGCGCCGGGCATCGGGCCGGGAGGGCCGCCGTCAATGGCCGTCAAGGTCGGTACAGGTGCGCATGCCCGGCGCGGTAGAGCGCCGACTCGCTGAAGGTATCGCTGCCCAATACCCGGCCCACCAGGATCAGTGCGGTGCGTCGAAAGCCCTTGGCCTGCACCCGTTGCACGATGTCGTCCAGGCTGCCCAGCACCCAATCCTGATCTGGCCAGGTGGCGCGGTGCACCACGGCGATCGGGCAGTCGCTGCCGTAATGCGGGCGCAGTTCCTCGACGATTCTGGCCAGGTGCTTGACCCCCAGGTGAATGGCCAGGGTTGCCTGGTGGCTGGCCAGGCTCCCCAGCGATTCGCCCGGCGGCATCGGCGAGGTATCGCCGTAGCGCGTCAGGATCACGCTCTGGGCGATGTCCGGCAGGGTCAGCTCGCATTCGAGCAGGGCGGCACTGGCAGCCACGGCGGTCACGCCGGGGATGATCTGGAACGGGATACCCAGTTCACGCAGGTGGCGGATCTGTTCGCCGATCGCACCGTACAGCCCAGGGTCGCCGCTGTGTACGCGGGCCACATCCTGGCCGTTGGCGTGGGCCGTGCGCATCAGCTCGATGATCTGCCCCAGGTGCAGTTCGGCGCTGTTGATCACGGTTTCGGCGCGGTGGCCTTCGAGCACGGCGGCGGGCACCAGCGAGCCGGCATAGATGATCACCGGGCAGCTGTGGATCAGGCGCTGGCCCTTGACGGTGATCAGCTCGGGGTCGCCCGGGCCGGCACCGATGAAATAGACGGTCATGATGAATCCTTGGAAAGATTGCGCGGCATTATCCGTCAAACGGCGGGGCCCAGGCCAATGCCAGGGTGGCGGCGCCTTGCACGGTGCGTGGCAGGCGCAGTGCGGCATTGGCGCCGCCGCGTTGCTCGGCCAGGGCCAGCGCGGCGCTTTCGGCCACCCCATGGCAGCCGCTGAGGGCGAACGCCGTGGGCGAACGGTGGCTCAGGCGGCTTTCGAAGGGGGCCAGTTGCGCGGCCGAAAAGAACACCAGCGGCAACCCCAGTTGCCTGGCCAGTTCATGCAGGCCGGGTTCGTCGGCCTTGAGGTCGATGCTGGCCAGCCCGGCGAGGGCAGAGGCGGGCAGGTGATGGGCGAACAGGGTCTGCTGGAGCAGGGCGGCCAGTTCGCGGGCCGGGCAGCCGCGACGACAGCCCAGCCCGGCATACAACTGCATCAGGCTGGCTGGCGACGGTACAGCCAGGCACTGAGCAGGCCCAGGGCCAGCCAGAACGCGGCATTGGTCAACAGCGACGCCACCTTGAACTGCGCCTCCAGTGCTTGCGGCGCCAGGCTCTCGTGCACCTCCGGCTGCGGCGCACCGATCACGTGCGGAACAACCAGCAATGCCACACCCAGTGCCTTGAGCAGCCAGTTGTGGGCAAACACGATCAGGGCCAGGCCGGCAGCAGTGGCAGCCGCGGCGCCCACCCACCACAGTTGACGCTGCGCCAGGTCTGCGGCGGCAGTGCCCGGCAGCTCTGGCGGCAGCCCGAGGGTGGGCGCCAGGCAGAATACCGCGAACCCGGCAAGCCCCCAGGCTGCGCCGGTGGCGGTACGGCCCGGCGCACGCAGGGTGTACAGCGCAGCCAGGATCAGGGCAAAGCCGACCGCCACCACCAGGTTGCCACCGGTGGTCGACAGCACGCGCTGCCAGCCGTCTTCAGGCGACCAGGCCTCGGCATCGTGGTGGTGGCCTTCACCCGCGGCGTCGGCATGCTCATGGGCTTGGGCGGCCGGTGCCGGGTTCTCGTAGGTTTCGGCCTGCAGAATCAGCGGTGCGACCCAGAAGCTTTGCAGCAGGGTCAGCAGCAGGGCGGCGAGCAGGCCGGTAAAGCCTGCGGTGCGGGCAATGCGCTTGATCATCGGGGCAGGTCTCAATGGCAAGGGAACGCGGCGCTGTGGCGGGTATCGTGGGCAGCGTTGTGCACCGCCTCGATGTGCGAGAAGCCGGCGAAGTAGACCAGGCAAAGGCCCAGCAGCGAGGCACCGATGGCGACGGCCAGGCGCTGGCTGAGGGTAGTGGGGGTGACGAGGGGCTGGCTGGCGGTACTGATGGGCATGGCGCGTTCCTTTTTGCTGTTGTCGTGTCGTCGGGGCTATCGGCAACAGGCAAGCGCGGCCAACCCCTGCGCGAGGCTCGCCCAGGGGTTCAACAGCGCCCGCCCACCGCGGGTTTGTCATGACTGTATCGGGCCGGTCTCCGGGCTTGCGAGGGCTGGCAGCATGCTCAGCCTGAGGGCGTCACCTTCCCATGCCGCACAGCTGGCACAGTGGTAAAGACGCTTTCCTCGCTTACCGTTGCGGGGGCAGCACCGGATTTGTCGCTGCTTCTTTGCAGAAGCGGCTGACGCACCGGTTTCCCGTTTCACCTTGTAAAAAGGCACCCGAACGAATGCGGCTAGCAAATCATGCGCGCCGGCATCCGTCAATACAGCGGTTGACCTGCCCCGGACCACTGCGTAGCCTAGCCGCTTCGAGGTTCTGCGGCCCTGGCTGCAGCTAAGACGGGAATACGGTTCAAGCCGTGGCTGCCCCCGCAACTGTAAGCGTTAACGGCATCGGCCGTGCCACTGCCCCGGGCGGGAAGGCGTCGATGCTGCCGGCAGGCGTGCCGGCACAGCGCGAGCCAGGAGACCTGCCTCGAACAGTTTCCGACTTTCAACCGGGCGGGGTGATCCGGTGGCGAATGCGCTCAGGCAGCAAGGCTCCTGCGGCTCTCGTCCTGCATGCCCGCCATCCTGCCAAGGGCACCCCCATGAAAACACTGGCCAAACTCCCCGTCACCATCGTTACCGGCTTCCTCGGCTCGGGCAAGACCACCTTGCTGCGGCACATGCTCGACAACGCCCAGGGCCGCCGCATCGCGGTGATCGTCAACGAGTTCGGCGAGCTGGGCATCGATGGCGAGATCCTCAAGCAGTGCAGCATCGGCTGCACCGAGGAAGAAGCCAGCGGGCGCGTCTACGAGCTGGCCAACGGCTGCCTGTGCTGCACCGTTCAGGAAGAGTTCTTCCCGGTGATGCGCGAGCTGGTGGCGCGCCGTGGCGACCTGGACCATATCCTCATCGAAACCAGCGGCCTGGCGCTGCCCAAGCCGCTGGTGCAAGCCTTCCAGTGGCCGGAAATCCGCAACGCCTGCACAGTCGATGCGGTGATCACCGTGGTCGACAGCCCGGCCGTGGCCGCCGGCACCTTCGCTGCCTACCCCGACCAGGTGGACGCCCAGCGCAAGCTCGACCCGAACCTGGACCACGAGTCCCCACTGCACGAACTGTTTGCCGACCAGCTGGCCAGCGCCGACCTGGTGGTGCTGAACAAGGCTGACCTGATCGCTGCCGACGACCTGGCCAGGGTGCGCGCCGAGGTGGCCGAGGAACTGCCGCCTGCGGTCAAGGTGGTGGAGGCCAGCAGCGGCCGCCTGCCGTTGGACGTATTGCTGGGCCTGGGTGCCGAGTCCGAGCAGCACATCGACGCGCGTCGTACCCACCACGATTCGCACCATGACGGCGATGACGACCACGACGATCACGACCATGATGCCTTCGACTCCATCTCCATCGAGTTGCCCCAGGCTGACGAAAGCCTGCTGCTCGATGCCCTGACCCAACTGGTGGTGCAGCACGGCATCCTGCGCGTGAAGGGCTTCGCGGCCATTCCGGGCAAGCCGATGCGTCTGCTGGTGCAGGGCGTGGGTACGCGCTTCGACAAGCACTTCGACCGCGCCTGGCGCAGCGACGAGCCACGTACCACGCGCCTGGTGCTGATCGGCCAGGACCTTGACGCCGTGCAACTCGAAGCCAGCCTGCGCGCCGCACTGGGCGCCTGACCCATGCACCTGCTGCGGACCCAGCCCGGCGGCTTTGTGCCGGACGACAGCATCGCCGACCTCGGCCAGACCCCCGCCGACCTGGTGATTCTCTGCAGCGGTGATTCGCACCTGGCACTGCTGGCCGAAACCGCCCAGCAGTTGCCGGACGACTACCCCAGCCTGCGCCTGGCCAACCCGATGCAGGTGCAGAACCATGCTTCGGTCGACCTGTATGTGGACGAAGTGCTGCGCCATGCCAAGGTCATCCTGGTGTCGCTGCACGGCGGCATCGGTTACTGGCGCTATGGCGTGGAGCAACTGGTGGCGCTGGCGGGGCGGGGCGTGCAACTGATCCTGGTGCCGGGCGACGACCGCCCGGACCCTGAGCTGACCAGCCTGAGCACGGTGCCCCCTGCCCAGGCCGAACGGTTGTGGCACTACCTGCGCCAGGGCGGCAAGGCCAATGCGCTGAACCTGTTCCAGTGCCTGGCCAGCCAATGGCTGGGCCGCGACTACCACTGGGACGAGCCGCAGCAGTTGCCGCGCACCAGTGTCTATCACCCGCAACACCCCCAGGCGAGCGTGGACAGCTGGCGTGCCCTGTGGCAGCCCGGCCAGCCCGTGACGCCGATCATCTTCTACCGCTCGCACCTGCAGGCCGCCAACACGGGGTTCATCGATGCGTTTTGCGAGCGTCTGCAAGGCGCGGGGCTCAACCCGCTGCCGATTGCCGTGGCCAGCCTCAAGGAGGCAGCCTGCCTGGACCAGGTCGAGCAATGGCTGGACCAGGTCGACGCGGCCCTGATCATCAACACCACAGGCTTCGCCCAGTCCAGCCCGCAGCAGCCGCATTTGCGCCCGTTCCGGCGCGACATCCCGGTGCTGCAGGCCATCTGCGCACAGGACAACCAGCCGGCCTGGGAGGCCAGCGAACAGGGCCTGGGGGCCCGCGACCTGGCCATGCACATTGCCCTGCCGGAACTGGACGGACGCATCATCAGCCGACCGATCAGCTTCAAGGACCTGGCCTGGCGCAGCGAACGCAGCCAGTCGGACGTGGTGTGCTACAAGCCGCACCTGGAGCGCATGGATTTTGTTGCGGAACTGGCCCGGCGCTGGTGCGAGCTGGCGCGCCTGGGCAACCCGCAAAAACGCGTTGCGCTGATTCTGGCCAACTACCCGACCCGCGACGGGCGCATCGGCAACGGTGTGGGGCTGGACACCCCGGCGGCGGCGCTCAACATCCTGCGCGCCATGCAGGCCCAGGGCTACCCGGTGGGGCCGTTGCCAGACAGTGGCACGGCGCTGATCCAGGCCCTGCTCGGCGGGGTCAGCAACGACCTCGACACGCTCGACCAGCGCCCTTGTGCGCAGAGCATGGCGCTGGACGATTACCGCGCCGCCTTCGCCCTGTTGCCCCAGGCCAACCAGCAGGCGGTGCGCGAGCGCTGGGGCGAGCCGGAGCAGGACCCGATGTTCCGCAGCGGGCGCATGATGGTCGCCGGCCTGCGCCTTGGCCTGACCTTCGTCGGTATCCAGCCGGCGCGCGGTTATCAGGTCGACCCCAGTGCGGTGTACCACGACCCCGACCTGGTGCCGCCGCATGGCTACCTGGCGTTCTACTTCTGGCTGCGCCACGCCTATGCCGCCGATGCGCTGATCCACGTGGGCAAGCACGGCAACCTGGAGTGGCTGCCGGGCAAGGGCGTCGGCCTGTCAGGCGGGTGCTGGCCGGACGCGTTGCTGGGGCCGCTGCCGAACATCTACCCGTTCATCGTCAACGACCCGGGCGAGGGCGCACAGGCCAAGCGCCGCACCCAGGCGGTGATCATCGACCACCTGATGCCGCCGTTGACCCGCGCCGAAACCTACGGGCCGTTGCGCGACCTGGAACTGCTGGCCGACGAGTACTACGAGGCGCAACTGCTGGACCCGCGCCGGGCCCGTGAACTGCAGCGCGACATCCTCAACCTGGTGCGCGACAACCACATCGACCGCGAGCTGCAACTGGAAGGCGCGCTGGACGATGCGGCGGTGTGGCTGCCGCGCCTGGACACCTATCTGTGCGACCTCAAGGAGTCGCAGATTCGCGACGGCCTGCATGTGTTCGGCCAATCGCCGGACGGTCGCCTGCGGATCGACACGCTGCTGGCCCTGCTGCGGGTGGAACGTGGTGATGGGCGCGGCCCCAATGCCAGCCTGCTGCGCGCCCTGGCCCGCGGCCTGGGGCTGGGCTTCGACCCGCTGGACTGCGACCTGGGCCTTGCCTGGGAAGGGCCACGGCCGCCGAGCCTGGCACAGGTGAGCAGCGAGGCCTGGCGGACCAACGGCGACACCCGCGAGCGGCTTGAACTGTATGCCGCCCGCCTGATCGAGCAGACCCTCGACGGGGCGCCGGCCAGCCACCAGCACAGCGCCGACGTCGAGGCCGTGCTGCAGGCGCTGCGGGCCCAGGTGGCGCCGCAGCTGGATGCCTGCGGCCCGGCCGAAATGCAGGGCCTGCTGGCGGCGCTGGACGGGCGTTTCGTGCCGGCGGGGCCGAGCGGGGCGCCCAGCCGCGGGCGCCTGGACGTGCTGCCCACCGGCCGCAACTTCTACACCGTGGATGTGCGCAACCTGCCCACCGCCACGGCATGGCGCATCGGTTTCGCCTCGGCCAACCTGATTCTGGAACGCCACCTGCAGGACCACGGCGACCACCTGCGCCAGCTCGGCCTGTCGGTATGGGGCACGGCCACCATGCGCACCGGCGGCGACGACATCGCCCAGGCCATGGCCCTGCTCGGCGTACGACCGGTATGGGCCAGCGGCAGCCAGCGGGTGGACGACTTCGAGATCCTGCCGGTGAGCCTGCTGGATCGCCCACGGGTAGACGTGACCCTGCGCGTTTCGGGGTTCTTCCGCGATGCGTTCGGCAACCTGATCAAGCTGTTCGACGCGGCGGTGCAGGCCGTGGCGGCACTGGATGAGCCGGATGACCTCAACCCCCTGGCGGCCAAGGTGCGCAGCGAGCGTGCCGAACTGCTGGCCGCTGGTCTGAGCCCCGAGCAGGCCGAGCGCCAGGCGGGCTGGCGGGTGTTCGGCTCCAAGCCCGGTGCCTACGGCGCCGGGGTGCAGAACGCCATTGACGGCCGTCTGTGGCACAGCCGTGAAGACCTTGCCGAGGTCTACATCAACCATGGCGCGTATGCCTATGGCGCCTCGGACGACGGCACCGCCGCGCGCGAACCCTTTGCCCGGCGCCTGAGCCAGGTGCAGGCGGTGCTGCAGAACCAGGACAACCATGAGCACGACCTGCTCGATTCCAATGACTACTACCAGTTCCAGGGCGGCATGCTCGCGGCGGCAGAAAGCCTGGCCGGCGCCGGCGTTGCCAGTTACCACGGCGATCACAGCCAGCCGGATCGCCCGCGCATTCGCACCCTCAAGGAAGAACTGAACCGGGTGATCCGTGCGCGTGCGCTCAACCCCAAGTGGATCGACGGGGTCAAGCGCCATGGCTACAAGGGCGCGTTCGAGATGGCCGCGACGGTCGACAACCTGTTCGCCTTCGATGCCACCACGCACCTGATCGACGATCATCATTACCAGTCGCTGGCCGAGGCCTATGTGCTCGATGCCGCGACCCGCGAGTTTATCCGCCAGCACAACCCCGAGGCCCTGCGCGACATCACCGAACGTTTGCTGGAGGCCCAGCAGCGCGGGCTGTGGCAGGCACCGGGCGAGTATCGCCAGGCCCTGGAAGAGCAACTGCTGGACGCAGAGGAATAAGCCAGACATGAGCGAACCCGTACATTTTCCGCTGGCCGCCGTGGTCGGCGCCCACGACCTGAAGCTGGCGCTGTGCCTGACGGCCATCGACCCCAGGATCGGCGGCGTGCTGATCGAAGGCCCGCGCGGCATGGCCAAGAGCACCCTGGCCCGGGGCCTGGCCGACCTGCTGGGCGAGGGGCCCTTCGTGACCTTGCCGCTGGGCGCCACCGAGGAGCGCCTGGTCGGCACCCTGGACCTGGATGCTGCGCTTGGGCAGGGCCGCGCGCAGTTCTCGCCGGGTGTGCTGGCCAAGGCTGATGGCGGCGTGCTGTACGTCGACGAGGTCAACCTGCTGCCCGATCACCTGGTCGACCTGCTGCTGGATGTGGCTGCCAGCGGCACCAACCGGGTAGAGCGCGATGGCATTTCCCATCGGCACAGTGCGCGCTTCGTGCTGATCGGCACCATGAACCCGGAGGAGGGCGAGCTGCGTCCGCAGTTGCTCGACCGTTTCGGCCTGAATGTGGCCCTGCAGGGCCAGCCGCTGCCCGAGGCGCGAGGCCAGATCATCCGCCGCCGGCTGGACTTCGACAGCGACCCGCAGGCGTTCTGCGCGCAGTGGGCCGATGCCCAGGCCGAGCTGCGCCAGCGCTGCCAGCAGGCACGCGAACGCCTGGAACAGATTGCCCTGGATGACCAGGCCCTGGCGCAGATCACCCAGCGCTGCTTCGAGGCCGGGGTCGACGGCCTGCGCGCCGACCTGGTCTGGTTGCGTGCCGCCCGTGCCCATGCGGCCTGGCGCAGTGCACCGGGCATCGAGGCCGAGGATATCGAGGCGGTGGCAGAGTTTGCCTTGCGCCATCGGCGCCATGACCGGCCCGCCGAGCAACCGCCTCGCCCCGACGCTCAGCCCCAGGGGCAATCGAGCCCGTCGAGCGAGCCCCAGGGCAGTGGCCAGTGGGGTGAGCTGCCAGGCCAGCCGGTGGCTGTGGGCGCTCGGCGCGAGGTACCGCGCTGGCCAAAAAAGCCTTGAGCATCCGCCCGCGCTCGCACCCGGCGGCGGATGCCAGGCCCCGTGCAGGCAAGCTCGACCGGGGCCCGCGCGGGCGTGCCCGGGCAGCCGGGCAGGGCAGCGTGGCCTGGCCTGCCACCCTGCTCAAGGGCCGCCCGCGCCAGCGCGACGAGCTGTGCTGGGCGCAGCGCACCGCAGCGCCGGCGCAGCTCTGGCTGGTGATTGTGGATGCGTCGGCGTCTACCCGGCGTTACCAGGCATTGAGCAAGGCCAAGGGTTTGCTGGCCGAACTGTTCGACCAGGCCTACCGGGCCCGCGCCAGGCTCGCCCTGCTAACGGCCAGCGGCCGCGAACCGCGCTGGCAGCGCCACGGCCTGAAGGCCTCTGCTGCGCTGCAGCCCTGGCTGGCGGAGCTTGGCGCCGGCGGAGGCACGCCACTGCTCGAGGCACTGCAGCAGGCCCGGCAATGGCTGACCCAACGCCAGCGGCGCTACCCCAATGAGGTGCAGCACTGCCTGATCCTCACCGATGGCCGGCTCAAGGCCTGGCCGGCGCTGGAGGCACTGCCGTGCAGCAGCCTGCTGGTGGACATGGAAAGCGCACCGGTTCGCCTGGGCCGCGCCAGGCAAATGGCGCTGGAACTGGGTGCGCAATACCAACACCTGGAACAGTTCAACTTGCGTTGAAACAAGTACTTGGGCCGTAAACTGCGGCCAACTGCCGCAGCCGCCGGCGCACACTTCACAAACAAAAAAAGTGCACCCGGTGGGTGCACTTTTGCATGAACGGGGCAGGCCGGAAAGTTACTTCGGCATGCTCCACGGCTGCAAGTCATAACCTTTCTGGCTCAACTCGGCGCGCACTTCCTCGATCAGGTGTGCCAATTGCTGCGGGTCGGAATAGGTGCTGCTTGGAACTTGCTTGCTGCCGATACGGGTGCTGGTCCGGTCGATTACCGCCAGGCTGAGTTCGCCAGTGCCGTTAGGCACATCCCAGGCGACGCACTGGAAAGGTTCGAAGGCGTGGTCGGCAATCAGCAGTGCTTCGTTGACACGGAGCGGGGCGTTCATGGGTTCGGTCTCTCTGTGGTCCCAAACATTGAAAAAGTTGCGGCAAGGTGTGTTCCCTGCGGCAGGTTACTTGTACTGATGCACGCAGTAGTGGGTCAGGTCACACTGCAAGTAATGTTTTTTTAATCGGTGCTGACAATCTGCATTCATTGGCAACATCTGGGACGTTGAATTAACAGGAAAATTCTACCGAGCCGAAAGCAAGGCCGTATTTGCAGACGGACGGTAGTGGGCATTCTGACGTTGGTTGCTACTGTTACAGACGGGCCATACAACATGCTGTTTCTACTAACATTTCCAATAATTGGCGCCAAGGAAAGGTCATGCTGGAACCGGTACCGAACCGCCGCTTGCTGATCGTTGACCCTTGTGACGATTGCCACCGCTTGTTGCCAGGCCTGCGCAGCGTAGGTTGGGACGTGCGCACCTGCACCCTTGCCACTGCCCTGGAGCACCCTTGCGATGTGGGGTTGCTGCGCCTGCACGCCAGCCACCTGCAGCACCCCGATGCGGTCAAGGACCTGATCAGCCGCAGCGGTACCGAGTGGATCGCGGTGCTCAGCGCCGAGGAGCTGCGCGCGCAGAACGTGGGTGATTTTGTGTGCGAGTGGTTTTTTGACTTCCATACGTTGCCATTCGATGTCTCCCGCGTGCAGGTGACCCTGGGTCGCGCATTCGGCATGGCACGCCTGCGCGGCAAGGGCAACCTGCATGTGGATGAGCCCGAGCACGAACTGCTGGGTGACAGCCGCCCGATCCGCGAACTGCGCAAGTTGCTGAGCAAGCTGGCGCCCACCGAGTCACCGGTGCTGATTCGAGGCGAGAGCGGTACCGGCAAGGAACTGGTGGCGCGCACCCTGCACCGGCAGTCGCAGCGCCACGACAAACCGTTCGTGGCGATCAACTGCGGGGCGATTCCCGAACACCTGATCCAGTCCGAGCTGTTCGGCCACGAAAAGGGCGCCTTCACCGGCGCGCACCAGCGCAAGGTCGGGCGCATCGAGGCTGCCAACGGCGGCACGCTGTTTCTCGACGAGATCGGCGACCTGCCGCTGGAACTGCAGGCCAACCTGCTGCGTTTTCTGCAGGAAAAGCATATCGAACGGGTGGGCGGCAGCCAGCCGATTGCGGTGGACGTGCGCGTGCTGGCTGCCACCCATGTCGACCTGGAGAGCGCGATCACCAGCGGGCGTTTTCGCGAAGACCTGTATTACCGGCTCAACGTGCTGCAGGTGGTGACAGCACCGCTGCGTGACCGGCATGGCGACCTGTCGATGCTGGCCAGCCACTTTTCGCGTTTCTACAGCCAGGAGACCGGCCGGCGCCCGCGCACCTTCAGCGAAGACGCGCTGATGGCGATGGGCAAGCATGATTGGCCGGGTAATGTGCGCGAACTGGCCAACCGCGTGCGTCGCGGCCTGGTGCTGGCCGAAGGGCGGCAGATCGAGGCCCAGGACCTCGGGTTGCAGGGCGCGCAGGTCGAGATGACGCCGATGGGTACCCTGGAAGACTACAAGCACCGCGCCGAGCGCCAGGCGCTGTGTGACGTGCTCAATCGTCACAGTGACAACCTCAGCATTGCGGCCAAGGTGCTTGGGGTGTCGCGGCCTACGTTCTACCGGTTGCTGCACAAGCATCAGATTCGCTGAAGATCCCACGCTACGTCCATTCGCCAGCAAGGCTGGCTCCTACCCGAAGGTAGGAGCCAGCCTTGCTGGCGAATGGCGTCGGCGCAGATCAGAAGTAGTAAGGGAATTTGAGGCTGAAGGTGAAGTCCGGCGCATCGTCGGTCAGGCCGATCGACAGGTTGGGCACTATGGTCAGGTTGTCGGTGGCGGCCAGGGTCATGCCCACGTTGAAATAGGCGGCGTTGGCATCACTGCTGGGCACCGAGGTCCAGCTGTCGCCGGTTTCGGCCGACTTGATCTTGGATTTGCGCGCGATCAGGTCGGACACCGAGAACGACATGCTCATCTTCTCGTTCAGCGCAAAGGCGATACCGGCGCCGATCTGGAAGCTGTCGCCCAGCTTGACCTTGCCCGGCACCTTGACCCCGGACGTGGAGCTGACGTCACTGAACGACTCTTCCAGGGTATGGGTATAGGACAGGCTGCCGAACAGTACTGCCGGGTCGAACGTCTTGACCAGCGAGATGCCCGGGCTGATGGACCATACGCCGTTGCCGGTGGGCAGGTCTTCGGGGTAGGCGAGGCTGTCGTTGTTCGGGTCCTGGATCAGCTTGATGCCGAACGGGTCCTTGCCGGTGGGCGCCTTGACCCGCAGGGTGAGCACCGCATCGGGGCTGTTTTCCGATTCGTCGAGGAACTTGTAGGCCACCCCGAAGTTGACATCCCCCAGGGTCGGGTCGCGGGTGACGGTCTGTTCGGTCACGCCCTGGGCGTTGTTGCCGGCGCCCCCGGACTGGTAGGTGGACTCGCGGTAGACGATGGGGGCGTTGATATCGAACTGCCAACGCTGGTCGAGGTTGTAGCGGGCAGTCAGGTCCAGGGTCCAGTTGTCGGCCTTGATGCGGTCCAGGTTGATGTTGCCCAGGAAAATCGAGTCCAGCGCGAGGAAACCGTTGAGGATCAGTTGGCGGGTGTCGTAGCGGGCGTAGGTGATGCCGGTCTCGACGCTGAACTTGCCGCCACCGAAGAAGCCGCTGGCCTCGTCGTACAGGTTGGACACGCTCTGCGCAGGTTCCGAGTCGCCCTTGAGCGCTTCGCCGTAGGAACTGCCGGTGCCGGGGGCCGCCCCGGATGCGGTAGCCACCTGGCCTGACCGGGTGGGGGCCGCTGGCGAGCGGGTCAGGCGCTGAGGAGGTGCCGCGGGTTGATCTTCAACCTGACGGACCCGCTGCTCGAGCACCATCAGTGCCTGCTGCTGGGATTCATAACGTTGCTTGAGTGCCTGCAACTCCTGTTTCAGGGCCTCAACTTGCGGATCTGGCGCCGCTTGCAGCAGCGCTGAAGACGCCAGAGTGCTCACACAGACCACTGCCTTCAACGAAAACGATCGATGCATGGGTTAGCCGTCCCTTCCAACTGCGGTGAATTGAGACAGAGCGTAGATCAATATCCGGAAATACGAAGGCCCTTGAGTTGATCCAGGTTGCAGTTCAAGGCCCCGGCAGTAGGCAGGTTGTTGCGCAGTACCACATTGAGCTGGGTGATGTTGTTGACGGCGTTGTTGCCGCCCAGGAGCGTGGTGGCCTGCAGCAGCCCGCCCTGGGCCAGGCGCTGCACCGTATTGCCCTGGTTGTTGTTGGCCTGGATACCCAGCTGGATGCCCTTGCCGGTGGAGGAAACGCTCAGCGTGCCGGCGCCATTGCTGCCGGTGATGGTCTGCCCGCTACCCAGCAACTGACCCTGTGGCTGGCCCGCCGCCGGGGCACTGTTGGCTTCCTTCACGTTGATCGAGACATTGTTGTAGGCCGTGTTGTAGTCGCCCGCCGCGCGTACCGACTGGGTAACGCCCTGGGTCGTGCCAAGGCCGGCCCCGCCGGTGACGGTACCGTTGCCCTGGGTTACCGGGGCGCCGTTGCCATCGCGCGTGTCGAGCGAGACATAGAACTGCGGCTTGAACGAGGACTGCTGCACTTGCATGCTGGCGGTGGCGCCGATGCTGTCGCCGCGGGCGTTCTGCCAGGTGCTGCTCATCACCACGCCAAAGCTGATGATGCGCCCTGGCATCACATAGCGTCCGCGCAGCTCGGACAGTTCCTGGTCCTTGATCTCGATGGGCTTGAACTGCGCATGGGCAGGCAAGCTGGCGGCCAGGCAGGCGGCAACCAGCCAGGTTGAAGTCTTCATCGGGTGCTCCCCGGAGCTTCATGCCCCTTCTGATTAGAAGAAATCACTTTGTATGAAACCAAAATCCATCAACTGCGCATCGTCTACCGGGCTGAACCCGTTGATCTTGTTTTTTGCAGTCAAGGGTTGTGGCGGGTCGAGCAATGCGTTGGCCTTGTCATAGCCAGGGCCGATGACGGCAAAGATGATGCCGTTCCAGCCTTTGACGAAATCATCGAACTTGTAGCGTTTGTGGCCCAGAACCGGGTCACCGATGTACACCCAGTCCTTTTCGGTGCGTTGCAGCACCACGAAGTGCTTGTAGCCGCGAATGTCCATCAGCACCACCACCGGAATGGTGACGCTTTGCAGGCTCTCGGGCGGGATCCGATAGCCCCGGGCACGCATGCCGATGCTTTCCACGTATTTCTTCATGTCCAGCATGGAGAAGCCCTGGGTCTTGACCACTTGCTGGTCGGCGTGGGCGAGCATGCCGTCGATGATGTGTTCTTCGTCGACGTCCAGCCAGTAGGCTTGCTTGAGGACGGTGGCCAGGGCGGCGGCGCCGCAACTGAAGTCGGTTTTCTGTTGTACAAGGTCGGCGAAGCGTCGTTCGCGAATGCTCTGGATGGGCTTGTAAATGACATTGCCGCCCGGCAGGGCAGCGATGGGCATCTGTGCGGCCTCGGCCAGGCTGGCCAGAAACAGCAATGCGGCAAGCAGGGCAATGCGCATGGTCTTCGCACCGTGTAGATGGCAGGAAAGGGGCCCCTGGGGGCCCCGTCCTTTTTCAGCTTACAGGCAGGCGCGGCAGCCTGCTGCGATGGACAGCGAGTTGCTCTGCTGGTTGCCCGAGCCGGCCGACACGTTGGCGCCCACGTTGCCCGACACGCCATTGAGCGAGTTGCTCATGTTGGCGTTGTTGACCACAGGGTTGGCCCAGCCGGTAGGTTTGAGCACCTGGTAGGTGTAGACGCCACCGAGTACGAAGCTGCCTTCTTCGGTGAAGGTAAGCTTGTCTTTCTGTGGTTTGTTGCCGCCACGATCATCCCAGCCACCGTTGTGCCCGGGTTTGTCGTCTTTGCGTTCCACGTAGCCGTGGCCTTCGCCTTCGTACTGGCCATAGGCGGCAAAGGCGCCACCGAGGGTTTCCTTGGTGTAGGTACGGTCGGCCTTGTTGTTGACGCTCAGGCCGGAGGTGGACTGGTTGGCGGCTGCGCTGGCCACGGCCACACGGCCGCCGGACACGGCGATTGCCAAGTTGTTTTTCTGTTGGTTGAAGTCGCCGGCGGTCACGTTGACACCGATGTTGCCGGAGCTGTTGTTCGCCGAATTGGTGAGATTGGCGTTGTTCTGGGTAGAGAAGTTGTTGACGATGTTGCTGGTGTTGGTCTGGGTGGCGCTGGAAACAGCAACCGCACTGCCGAAGATGAAGCGTTCGTCGGCGGTGGCGATGGCGGCAACGTTGTCTTGCTGGTTGCCGTCACCGGCTGCCACGTTGGCGCCCAGGTTGCCTTGAGAGCCGTTTGCCGAGTTGTCCATGGTGCCGTTGTTGCGGGTGTTCTCGTTGAGCACACCGTTACCACCATTGCCCTGGGTATCGATCACGGTGGCGCCAGCGCCGGCGTTTACCAGCAGGGCGAGCAGCGCGCTGGAATTGTTGTTGCCGCCGTTATTGCCGCCATTGTGTCCGCCGTTGTGACCACCGTTGTTTCCGCCCGCTTGTGCAGCAACTGCCATGACCGCTGCGAGTGCGAATACCAGAGGCTTGAGTGCCATTGTGGGTTTCATGGTGTTTCTCCGCATTGTTTTTAGTTGTTAAGTGTTGTGTTGTGCTGCGTTGTGAACTGCTCGGGTCAATCTGCAACCCGTACGCTCAGGGTGTTGGCCATTCGGTTCCCGACCCCGGCGCTCTGGTTCAACTGGATCACCCCACGGCTGCCGGTGAAGGCCTGATCGCTGGTAGCGACCTGGCGACTGCCGGGGGTTTGACCTGTCGAGCCTGAGCCGTTTGACAGCGCCACGTTCTGCTGGTCGAGGACGCTGTCGTCGATGCTCTGCGCGGTGGCACTGATGCTTACCCGCACGGCATTGACTTGTTGTGTGTTGGCACCGGCCGACTGGTTGATCCCAATCATCCCGTTACCGTTGGTGAAGGCGTTGCCACCGATGCTGGCGCGGGCATTGATCGCGCTGCTGGCAGGGGTGTCGATGCGCTGGCGCACCTGGGTGGTGGCGGTGGCATCGGGGTTGATGGCGATGGCGCGGCTGTTGTTCTGTTGCTGCTGGTCGCCAGCCGCCTGGTTGATGGTCACGTTGCCCTTGTAGCCCTGGCCGCTGGCGTTGATGGTGGCGTTGTCATTGACCGGTTGGGCCGCCAGGGCCGACGCGCTGCAGGCCAGCGCCAGAAACAGCAGTGAGTGGTTCATCTCAACGGCCCCCGGTCAGGATCTGCAGCGGCGCAAGGCCACGCTGCACGTTCTGGTTGACCGAATTGGAGATGCTGTTGGCGCCCCCTGCGCCAGGGCCGGAGCCGCCACGCAGGCCCGGCAGGCTGGTGGGCACCGCCCCCATGCCGCGGATGTTGCCGGACGCGTCGGGCATCAACACCCGGTTTACACTGGCACCGCTGGCCACACCGGCAAAGTCGCCATCGCTGAGCTCGTTGGTCTGGCTCAGGATGCGTGGCGACTGATTGGCATTGACGGTCATGGGGCGGGGGTCGGGGGTGCCGGTCGGGCGAACGGCCGAACGCGGCTGAACCTGGCGCTGGATGATGATGGTGCCGTCGCCGGCGGCCAGTATCGGCAGGCTCAGGGTGCTGGCGCCCAGCGCACAGCCCATGACGAAAAGACTCAGCAGCTTGTTGGTGTGATTCCCCACGGCAGCGATTCCTTCTTCGGTGCGCTGGCCCTATCAGCGTTGCGAGAAGGAGAGCAGAAGCTGTGCCGCTTTTGCTTTGTGCCAGCGAATCAAGGGCATAGCGCACGGGGCGGGGGCTGGTCGGAAAACCTGTATCACCGGTGATACAACCGCTGGTCCTTTTTGCAGGACTTGCAGCAGCGCAGATGCCCGCCGTGCCCCGAGGGTGGGTGTATCACTGGCTTAACACGTCACCGCGTGTTGGGCGCAAGTGCTCTGGATCGGCGGTTGAGGTGGCCGGGTGTGTAACGCCGGGTTAACACTCGGTGGCGCAGGCCGGGGGCTTGCCTTCCAGCAGTGCCTGTACGGCCGCCAGTACCGTCGATTGGCGGTATGCCCAATCGCCCTCGATGACCTGCATGGGTTGGCCATGCCGTTGCAGCCATTGGCGGCTGGCCTCGAAGAACGCCTGGCGCTCCTCCAGCCGTGGCTGACAGCGCTGGCCGTCGCCGACCCAGGGCACGCCTGCGGGGCTGAGCAACAGGTGCAGGTCGTAGCGCCGTGCCAGCAGCGCCTGTTCCAGCCACGCCGGGCAGTCGTTGAACAGTACGCGGCTCCACAGCATGTTGCTCAGCAGGTGCGTATCGAGTATCAGCAGCTCGGGCTGGCGCGCGCGGGCCGCATCCTCCCATACCAGCTGCCCGCGGGCGATGGGGTCGATGTCGGCGTAGCAGGTGTCGCGTCGCTGCTCGTCGATGAAGTGGCGCACGTACTCGCCTACCAGTTCGCCACCGAAATGCGCCTGGATTTCGCCGCCCAGCCAGCTCTTGCCACTGGACTCCGGGCCCGCCAGTACCAGGACCTTCATGGGCTGGCCAAGGCCGGGTCACGTCGCCAGCTATGCCAGCCCTGCAGGGCGATCAGGGTGAACAGCGCATACAGCGCGGCGGTGATGTACATGCCTTTGTAGAGGAACAGGCCGACGAAGATCACGTCCAGCACCATCCACAACGGCCAGCATTGCACGCGCTTTTGCGCCATCCAGAACTGCGCCACCAGGCTGAAGGCGGTGAGGGTGGCGTCCAGCCAGGGCTCTGCAGCATCGGTCCAGGTCGCCATGGCCGCACCGAGGGCCAGGCTGGCCAGCAGGCCCACGCCCAGGCCCGACAGCAGCGGCGCGGTACCCAGGTAGGTCACCTGCCGGATCGGGCGATCCTCGCCGGGGCGTGTCCACTGCCACCACCCATAGAGCTGGAACACGGCAAACGCCAGTTGCAGCAGCATGTTCGAATACAGCTTGAAGTCGAAGAAGATCCAGCTGTAGAGCAGCACCACCAGCAGGCCGATGGGCCAGCACCAGGGGTTCTGGCGGGTCGTGAGCCATACAGCGATGACGCCCAGCACGGCAGCGTACAGTTCCAGGCCGGACATCGGCGTTCCTTGAAGGGGGGCAGGGCGGCGATTGTACCTTGTGGCACGTCAGGTGCCAGCCTTGGGTGAGCACTTCGCCGCCAAGGCCGGCTCCTGCTGAGGCAATGTCGAGCCTTGCAGAAGTCGGCCGCCGGCGAGGTGCAGGCTGCGGTCAGACCCGGAACTGCCTCAGCAACTGCCCCAGCTGTTCGCTCAACTGGTTCAATGCGGCCCCGGCACTGCTCGACTGGTGCGCCGCCACGGCCGTCTGACGCGACAGCTCGGCCGTCTGGGTGACGTTGTGGTTGATCTCTTCCACCACATGCGACTGCTGCAGCGTGGCACTGGCAATCGAGGCATTCAGCGCGCTGAGGTTGTGCAGTGCCTGGCTGATGGCATCCAGGCTGGCACCGGCCTCGCTGGCCTGTTCGACCGTCTCGCGCGAGGCCAGGCTGCTGGCATCGATCGCCTTGACCGCAGCCTCGGACTGGCCCTGAAGGTGCTCGATCATCTGCTGGATCTCGGCCGTCGACTGCTGGGTGCGTTGCGCCAGCAGGCGCACTTCGTCGGCCACCACGGCGAACCCGCGACCCTGTTCACCCGCCCGCGCGGCCTCGATGGCGGCGTTGAGTGCCAGCAGGTTGGTCTGCTCGGCAATCGAACGGATCACCTCCAGCACGCTGCCGATACGCGTGCTCTGGCCCGCCAGGGCCTGGATCACCTGCACCGCCTGGTCGATGGTGCCCGACAGCTCGTCGATTTTCAGCAGGCTGCCATGAATGCTTTGCCGGCCCTGTTCGGCCCGCTGCTGGGCGTCCTGCATCTCGCTGGAGGCGTGCTCGGCGTTCCTGGCCACGTCCTGCACCGCATAACTGACCTCGTTGATTGCGGTGGCCACCTGTTCCATCTGCTGCGACTGTTGTTCGCTGCGCTGGTGCGCCTGGCCGGCGTTGCTGCCTACGTCCCCGGCCGAATGGCCCAGGGCCTGGGCGGCGCCCTGCAACTGGGTCACCACCTGCTGCAGCTTGGCGGTGAAGGTGTTGAAGTGCAGGCCCAGCTGGGTGACTTCATCCTGCCCATGGGTGTCGAGGCGACGGGTCAGGTCGCTTTCGCCGCTGGCGATGTTGCCCATGGCATCCACGGCTTCCTGCAAGGGGCGGGTGATACTGCGGGCGATCAGCATGACCACCAGTGCCATTATCACCGCGATGACCACCCCCAGCAGCGATGCGTCGCGAAGCTGGCGCACGAACTCGGCGTGCATGTCGTCGATGTACACGCCAGAGCCGATCACCCAGCCCCAGGGTTTGAACAGCTGGATGTACGAGGTTTTTTCCACCGGCTCGCTGGCACCGGGCTTGGGCCAGCGGTAGTCGATGCTGCCGGCGCCCTGGGCCTTGGCCAACGCGACCATTTCGTTGAACAGCGCATAGCCGTCCGGGTCGCGAATGCCGGAGAGGTCCTGGCCTTCGAGCTTGAGGTTCATGGGGTGCATGATCATCTTCGGGCCCAGGTCGTTGATCCAGAAGTAGTCGTCCTGGTCATAACGCAACCCGCGCACCGCACTCAGCGCCTGTTGCTGGGCGGCCTCGCGGGTAAGGGTACCGCTGGCTTCCAGCCCTTGGTAATAGGCCAGCACGCCGGCTGCGGTTTCGACCACGTGCCGGGTCTTTTCGGCCTTTGCCTGGTACAGGTCACCGTGGATCTGACGCAGCATCAGCAGCCCCAGGGTCACCAGCATCAGTACCGCCACCACCAGGATGAGCCACAGCCGACGGCTGATCGACATACTGCGTAAAGTCTTCATGAAGGTCACCCTATGTTCTTGTTATTGTCCGCATCCAACCACGCTTTACCGAAACAACCTACTCGACCAAGGGCTAAGTGATTGATTAGTAGAGCGCTGTCGCGTCGAGCGGCAGCGTTTGCACGAGCGCTCTGTTAGGATTTCGGCCTTCACGGGGCAGTTCTGAAGGCCGGGGTAGCATTTCCTTCGGTTTTGCGACGGAGTGTCGCCGTAATATGCCCGGTTTCGGGCAATCAAATAACGAATGATGAGACCTGCCAGCGGCAATGTCTTACGGGGGAATGATGGATTTTTGGACCGCCATGCAGGCTGTGATTCTCGGCATCGTCGAGGGTCTGACGGAATTTTTGCCCATTTCGAGTACCGGTCACCAGATCGTGGTCGCCGACCTGATCGACTTTGGCGGCGAACGCGCGATGGCGTTCAACATCATCATCCAGCTGGGCGCGATCCTGGCGGTGGTGTGGGAATTTCGCCGCAAGATCCTGGACGTGGTGGTGGGCCTGCCCCGCCAGGCCCGGGCCCAGCGCTTCACCCTCAACCTGCTGATCGCCTTCATGCCCGCCGTGGTGCTGGGCGTGCTGTTCGCCGACCTGATCCATGAGTACCTGTTCAACCCGATCACGGTGGCGGTGGCCCTGGTGGTGGGCGGGGTGATCATGCTGTGGGCCGAGCGCCGCCAGCACGTGGTGCGTGCCGAGGAGGTCGATGACATGCGCTGGACCGATGCGCTGAAGATCGGCTGCGCGCAGTGCCTGGCAATGATTCCAGGGACTTCGCGGTCGGGCTCGACGATCATCGGCGGGCTGTTGTTCGGCCTGTCGCGCAAGGCCGCCACCGAGTTCTCGTTCTTTCTGGCGATGCCGACCATGGTCGGGGCGGCGGTGTTCTCGGGCTACAAGTACCGTGACCTGTTCCAGCCGGATGACTTCCCGGTGTTCGCCATCGGCTTTGTGGTGTCGTTCATCTTCGCGATGATTGCGGTGCGCGGCTTGCTCAAGTTCATCGCCAGCCACAGCTACGCGGTGTTTGCCTGGTACCGTATCGCATTTGGCCTGGTGATCCTGGCGACCTGGCAGTTCGGCTGGGTCGACTGGGCCGTGGCGCACGGCTGAGATGGCCCGCATCGAAACGCGCCCGCCCATGCGCCACCTGCGCCTCAAGTTGCTGGCATTCGTGGCCCTGTGCCTGCTGCCGGTGCTGGGCGCACTGAAGCTGGGTGTGGGCACAGGCAACTGGTTGTGGCTGGCGGCCTATGGGCTGGCGAGCCTTGGCTGTTTCGGGCTGTATGGCTACGACAAGCGTCAGGCGCGCGGCCAGGGGCAGCGTACCCCCGAGAAGGTGCTGCATGCCTGCGAACTGGTCGGTGGCTGGCCAGGCGCGCTGCTGGCGCAGCAGGTGTTCCGGCACAAGACACGCAAGTTGTCCTATCAGCTGGTGTTCTGGGTGATCGTGCTGGGGCATCAGGTGTTCTGGGCCGACTACCTGTTTCTTGCCGGGCGATTGTTCGGGTTCTAGAGCGCTTTCGCCGGCAAGGTCGGCGCCTTCAGGGGCCGGCCTTGCCGGCGAAAGCCATCGGCCTCAGAGCAGCAGCCCGACCTGTACGCGCTTGGGCAATCGCCGCACCACCAGTTGATGCGAGCGGCGCAGCAACTCTTCCAGTTCCCCACGCCCCATCGCATAAGGCTGCGCCACACTGATCCAGTGTGCCCGCGCCAGGTACGGCGCCGGTCGCACCCCGGGGCGGTCCACGTAGCCCAGGAACAGCTCGGTGTCGACCTTGAACGACAAGCCTGCACCCGCCAGGTCCATCACCGCGAACATCTTGTTGCCGGCCACCGAGAACACCCGCACGCCACCCCATTTGTAATCTTCCTGCACACCGGGCAGGCCCAGGCAGAATGCCGCCACCTGTGCCTCGGTCATTTTTCGCTCAGACATAACGCTCTCCGCATTCCTCGAACGAGGCTACCAGGTGATCGATCCACGCCCTGACCGCCGGCAGCACGCCGCGCCGGTGCGGGTACACCGCCTGCAGGTAACCGCCCGGCAGTGACCAGCCCGGCAGCAGGCGTACCAGTTCGCCGCGCTGCAGTTCGGCCTCGCAGTGCATGATAGGCAGCGTGGTGAAGCCCAGGCCCGCCAGGGTGGCGGCCTTGCGCACCACGAAGTCGTCGATGGCCAGGCGCGCTTCCAGGGTCAGGTCCTGCTTGTGGCCCTGCTCGTCGAGCAGGCGCAGGTGCACCAGGCGGTCGGCCTCGACCGCGCCCAGTACCGGCACCCTGGCCAGGTCGGCAGGGGAGCTGACAGGGTGCCGGGCGGCAAACTCAGGTGCGGCCACCAGCAGCATCTGCGCCTGGCGCAGGCGACGGGTGACCAGCGCCGGGTCTTCGTCGCCCAGGTCGCGCACACGCAGGGCTACGTCGATGCCCTCGGTGATCAGGTCGACGCGGCGGTTGAGCAGCACCATGTCCAGCTGTACCTGCGGGTACTGCTGCAAAAATGCGCTGATCACGCCGGGCAGGAACTCATGGGCCAGGCCCACCGGGCACGACACCCGCAAGCGCCCGCGCGGTTCGCTGGTCATGCTGGCCACCGCCTCGTCGGCCATCTCGGCCTCCAGCAGCATGGCCTGGCAATGGCGCAGGTAGCGCTCGCCCACGGCGGTGAGCTTGAGTTGCCGGGTGGTGCGCTGCAGCAGACGCGTGCCCAGGCGCTCCTCCAGTTCGGCAATGCGCCGCGACAGCCTGGATTTGGGCACACCGAGCAGACGCCCGGCCGCCGCGAAGCCGCCGGCCTCCACCACGCGGGCGAAATAGAACAGATCGTTGAGGTCTTGCATGCCGGTCATGGGCATTGTCCTGCCAGTGGGACGAAGAAGTGCGAATTTGCGATCTTATCAGCTATTGGCTATCCCGGTAGCATCCTCCCCATCGTGATCGCCAGCCGATCCTAATTCAGGAGAGCCCCATGAAACTGTTGCACATCGATTCCAGCATCCTCGGCGACAACTCCGCTTCTCGCCAGCTCAGCCAGCGCGTGGTCGCCGCCTGGCAAGCGGCAGAACCTTCGGCGCAGGTGGTCTACCGGGACCTGGCCGCCGATGCCATCAGCCATTTCTCGGCCGCGACCCTGGTTGCCGCCGGCACGCCTGACGAACTGCGCGATGCGGCGCAGCAACATGAAGCCAGGCTCAGCAGTGAAACCCTCCAGGAGTTTCTGGCGGCCGATGCGGTGGTGATCGCGGCGCCCATGTACAACTTCACCGTTCCGACCCAGCTCAAGGCCTGGATCGACCGCATTGCCGTCGCCGGCCAGACCTTCCGCTACACCGAAGCCGGGCCTGAAGGCCTGTGCGGCAACAAGAAGGTGATCGTGGTGTCGACCTCCGGCGGCCTGCACGTCGGCCAGCCGACCGGTGTGGCCCACGAGGAATTCCTCAAGGTGTTCCTGGGCTTTATCGGCGTCACCGACGTCGAGTTCGTTCGCGCCCATGGCCTGGCCTACGGCGACGAGCACCGCAGCAATGCCATGCAGGCCGCCCAGGCGCAGATCGACAGCGAGCTGTTCGCGGCTGCCTGAGCCCCTGTCGAAAAGCCGACTTGCGGTCACCCCGCAAGTCGGCTTTTTCATGCACCTTTCATCCAGCCCGGCCTGGCCCGCTCTATGCTTGCCAGTACCGGTCACAGGTGCGGGCCGGGCAGGGTGAGCAACGATGCGGTGGGTTCGAACATTTTTGATGCTGGTGCTGTGGGGCTGCTGCCTGCTGGTGCAGGCCGAGCCCGCGCAGCACTGGAGAGTCGGCTTGCATCGCATGGCTGTGACCGACCCGGTGGACGGCCAGCCGATGCAGGCGCTGGCGTTCTACCCATCCAGCGACGCCGCCCGGTGGCATCAGGTCGACGGCTATCGGGTCCACGTGGCCGAAGAAGGCGCGGTGGTAATGGGCCGCTTCCCGTTGCTGATGTTGTCCCATGGCAATACCGGCACGCCACTGGCGCTGCATGACCTGGCCAGCGCCCTGGCACGCCGGGGCTTCGTGGTGGTGGCGGTGGTGCACCCGGGAGACAACGCCCGCGATCACAGCCGGCTTGGCACCCTGAGCAACCTCTATGGCCGGCCCCTGCAGATCAGTGCCGCCTTGACCGCGACCCTTGCCGATCCGTTGCTTGCACCTTACGTCAGCGACGGGCAGGTAGGCATGATCGGTTACTCGGCCGGTGGCGAGACGGCGTTGATCCTGTCCGGTGCCCGACCAGACCTGCAACGCCTGCGCCGCTACTGCCAGCAGAACCCGCTGGACGCCGATGCCTGCAAGGCTCACGGGGTGCTGGTGGCAGACCGTGACGACCTGCTGCCCCACGCCGACCCCAGGGTGCGTTCATTGCTGCTGATGGCGCCGTTGAGCCTGATGTTCGGACGCCACGCGCTGGCCGATGTGAAGGTGCCCGCGCTGATCTACAGCGGCGACCGCGACCAGTTGCTGGCCATCGACAAGAATGCCCAGGCACTGGCGCGCAAACTGCCGATCACCCCCAACTACCGACTGCTGGCGGGTGCCGGGCACTTCGTGTTCATGGCCCCGTGCGACGCATCCCAGCTGCAGCACATGGCCACGCTGTGCACCGATGCCGAAGGGGTGGACCGCGCCGGCATACACCTGTCGTTGCAGGCCGAAGCCACGCGCTTCTTCACCCGCACCCTGGGGGGCGCCGAGCGTGTCGGCCTGAGTGCGGTCGATCACTGAGCCGTGGCGCGGCGCAACAGCACCAGGGTCAGGCCCACGCCGGCCAGTGACAGCAGCGCCGCCACACAGAAGATCGAGGCGTAGCCCAGGTGCGCAGCGATGGCGCCCATCACCGGGCCGGCAATCGCCAGGGCCAGGTCGAAGAACACCGCGTAGGCCCCCAGCCCGGCGCCGCGGCTGGAACTGGGCACCTGCTTGATCGCCTCGACCCCCAGTGCCGGGTACACCAGTGACAGGCCGAAGCCGCTCAGCCCCGCGCCGACCAACGCCAGCAGCGGTGACGGCGCCAGCCACAACAATGCCAGCCCCAGGGCCTCGACGCCCATGCAGGCAATTGCCACGCGGTAGCCGCCCCACTGGTTGACCGCGTTCACGAACATCAGCCGCGACAGGATGAAGCACACGCCGAAGGCGCTCAGGCACAGGGCGGCGCCGCTCCAGCCGCGTTCTATATAGAAGAGCGTGACGAAGGTGGTCAGCGTGCCATAGCCGATGGAGGCCAGGGTAAGGCCCACGCCGCACGGTGCCACCCGCGCGAAGGCGGCCCAGAACGGCAGGCGCACGCCACGCACCACCGGCACCGAGGGCTTGTTGCGTATCACCAGTAGCGCCGCTGCCGCCAGCGCGGTCAGGCTCAGGCCCAGGGTGGCGAAGTTCAGTTCGCTGGCCACGATCACCCCCAGCGGTGCACCGATGGCGATGGCGCCATAGGAGGCGATACCGTTCCAGGAAATCACCCGCGCGGTGTGTTCGGCGCCCACCTGGCCGATGCCCCAGCTCAGGGTGCCCACGCCAATCAGGCCCTGCGCGATGCCCAGGGCCACCCGTGCAGCCAGCAGCACCGCCAGGCTCATCACTGGCAGGTGCACGGCCAGTGCCGATGCCCAGGTCAGCACGCCGCTCAGCGCGATGCCCAGCAGCCCGTAGATGATCGCGCGCTTGGTCCCCAGGCTGTCGGCCAGGCGTCCGGCCATGGGGCGGCTGAGCAGGGTGGACAGGTATTGCAGGCCGATGGTGATGCCGGCGATGACCGCGCTGAACCCCAGGGTGTCATGCACGTGGCTGGGCAGCACCGCGATCGGCAGGCCGATGCAGAGGAAGGCGATGAAGGTGTAGAAGACGATCGACAGTATCTGTCGGGTAACCGACTCGTTACTAAGTGCAGCAGAAGGGGGCGGGGCAGACATGGGGCTCGTTCGCAGGCAAGCGGTTGGAGGCGACCATGATGGCGGGAGCGGGCAGGAAAAGAAAGCAGGCTAACGAACAAGCTGTGGCCAGCAAGGCCGGCCCCCACCCGGGTCGCGAAAACCACGCACCCTGCAGGAGCCGGCCTTGCCGGCGAAGCTTGTGTACGACGTTTAGATCAACACACCCTGGCTGCGCAGGTAGTCGTCATAGGTACCGCTGAAGTCGATCACGCCGCTGGGGCTCAGCTCGATGATGCGGGTGGCCAGCGAGGACACGAACTCGCGATCGTGGCTGACGAACAGCAGCGTGCCCGGGTAGTTTTCCAGCGCCAGGTTGAGCGCCTCGATCGATTCCATGTCCAGGTGGTTGGTCGGTTCGTCCATCACCAGTACGTTGGGCTTTTGCAGAATCAGCTTGCCGAACAGCATGCGGCCTTGCTCGCCACCGGAGATCACCTTCACCGACTTGAGGATCTCGTCGTTGGAGAACAGCATGCGCCCCAGAGTGCCGCGGATGATCTGCTCGCCCTGCGTCCACTGGCCCATCCAGTCGAACAGGCTCAGGTCCTCTTCGAAATCGTGGGCGTGGTCCTGGGCGTAGTAGCCCACTTCGGCGCTTTCGGTCCATTTCACCTCGCCGGCATCCGGGGTCAGCTCGCCGACCAGGGTGCGCAGCAGGGTGGTCTTGCCGATACCGTTGGGGCCGATGATCGCCACGCGCTCGCCGGCTTCGACGGTGAAGCTGAAGTTCTTGAACAGGGTCTTGCCGTCGAAGCCCTTGGACATCTTCTCGATGGTCACGGCCTGGCGGTGCAGTTTCTTGGTCTGCTCGAAGCGGATGAACGGGCTGACGCGGCTCGATGGCTTGACCTCGGCCAGCTGGATCTTGTCGATCTGCTTGGCGCGCGAGGTGGCCTGCTTGGCCTTGGATGCGTTGGCCGAGAAGCGGCTGACGAAGGTCTGCAGCTCGGCGATCTGGGCCTTCTTCTTGGCGTTGTCCGACAGCAGTTGCTCGCGCGACTGGGTGGCGGCGGTCATGTACTCGTCGTAGTTGCCCGGGAACAGACGCAGCTCGCCGTAGTCCAGGTCAGCCATGTGGGTGCACACGCTGTTGAGGAAGTGACGGTCGTGGGAAATGATGATCATGGTGCTGTTACGCGCCGTGAGGATGCTTTCCAGCCAGCGGATGGTGTTGATGTCCAGGTGGTTGGTCGGCTCGTCGAGCAGCAGCACTTCAGGGTCGGAGAACAGTGCCTGGGCCAGCAGCACACGCAGTTTCCAGCCTGGGGCGACTTCGGTCATGGGGCCGAAATGCTGTTCGAGGGGAATACCCAGGCCCAGCAGCAGTTCACCGGCGCGGGATTCGGCGGTGTAGCCGTCCATCTCGGCGAATTCGGTTTCCAGCTCGGCGACGGCCATGCCGTCGTCTTCGGTCATTTCCGGCAGCGAGTAGATACGATCGCGCTCGGCCTTGACCCGCCACAGTTCCTCGTGGCCCATGATCACGGTATCGATCACGGTGAATTCTTCGTAGGCGAACTGGTCCTGGCGCAGCTTGCCCAGGCGCACGTTCGGCTCGAGCATCACCTGGCCGGCCGACGGCTCCAGGTCGCCGCCGAGGATTTTCATGAAGGTCGACTTGCCACAGCCGTTGGCGCCGATCAGGCCGTAGCGGTTGCCATTGTTGAACTTGACCGAGACGTTCTCGAACAAGGGCTTGGCGCCAAACTGCATGGTGATGTTAGCGGTAGAAATCAAGTGCTTATCCTGCGGGGTGTCCAGAGGTGTGTTTAGGTGCCGCCGACCTTTTGGGGCCGATTTCGGGCCCGTCAGATACGGGACGGCAGCTTCTCCAGCTCCTTCCAATCCGAGGAGGAGCTGATCCATTTTGCGTAGGTAGAGAGCAACATCTCGACGCTGTGGCCGAGTTGGTTCGCGATGAACGCAGGGTTCATCCCAGCCATTAGGCACATGGTTGCGTAGGTGTGGCGCGTGTCGTACTGCCGACGTTCACGGATGCCCAGCGCCTTGAGCGCGAGCTTGAAGTGCCTGATTGTAACACCTGCCTGCCTGATCTACATCCCGCCTTTACCCGGCTGGAACACAAAAGGACTGGTGGGAGTGGCTGATTTCGATGCCATTTTGCGCAAACCCGGTACCACGGCCTGTTGCTCCCCAGCGTGCTCATCCCCGGGTTTCTTCCTTTTTGCCCGCATGCTTGTCTGCGGGCCGCTACTGCCGTCGTCCTTGCACGCCGCCGCAGCGGCCCGGCCAGTTCTTCGTTTGCCACGGCAACAGCTCTCCAGGCCCGCGCCTTTCGGCGGACTGATGTGTTATAAAAAAGTATGTCAAACAGGAGGTTAGATATGGCCAATAAAGCCAAACCGTTCTACTACGCTGCGGCGCCACTGATTGCGATCGGCGCTGCGTTCGCCGCAGTCGGCGCCTCTGGGCAAGCTGCTTTTGGCTACACCGCGGTCGGCTTTCTGGTGCCTGGTGTAGTGCTGCTCATTACCGGATATCGCCAGCGGGCTTGACGTGTGCGGTGGGGTCAAGCTGCAGGCACAGGCATACACATAGGTGCCTCAGTGAAAATACTCAACGCGGACTATCGAGCGAGCCTTGAATAGGGAGGCCCTGCCTGAAGCGAAAACTCTTGTTCCAGGCATCTACCCCAGACAATAGGGGGGCGTGATTCCAAGAGAGCCCTTACGGAACTGCCTCGCAATGCCTGTCTCGGCCAAATTGTTAATTTTTTTCGCGTAATACTGGCTTAATTTTTAAAAGGCTTGATTGCCTGCTTTGGAGGTTGACGACATTTTTTTGATGATCAGTGCCCAATTGTAAGAGCCATTTTCAGCGAATACACTCCAGACCATGAAACGCTACCTGCGGTTTTGTCTCATCTTCTTGATCAGCCTGGCGCTTCCCCTCAGTGGGATGGCGGGGGTTCAGGCACCGACAGAACCTTGCCCGATGAAGACCATGGGTATGGCTATGATGGACGACATGGGCATGGATTGTTGCAACGACATGAAAAGCCCTGTCGAACACGGCAAACCTTGCAAGCCGGGCCAGGAGTGCAAGTCGGGCGGTATGTTGCAAGTCTCAATCTTCAAGCCTCCTGTGACCGTGTTCAGCCCCGTAGTGCTTTCCCTCATCAGCGATTCTCTGCCTGTACAGACCCCGTCCGGGGTATGGCGACCGCCACGCGTTTGATTCCTTTCCAACATTAAGCCTCATTCCGCATTAGCGGGATGGACTAGCTGCGCGCGTTCCATTTTTTCGCGTGCAGTGGATGATCACAGGAATCGTAAACATGAACTCCAAGTGCAATTGCACAGGCTGGTCTCTTATGGCCGGCTTGGCGGCAAGCGTGCTGGCATTGCCGAGCTTCGCTGCGCCATTGACGCTCGATGAAGCTCTGCGTCTGGCCGAAAACAATGCGCCGTCGCTGACCGCACAAGATGCCAAAATTCAAGCTGCCAGCAGTGCAGCTATTCCAGCCGGTGAATTACCTGATCCCAAGCTGCTGATGGGCGTGCAGAACTATCCCATTGGGGGCCCGGATCGCTGGAGCATCGACCAAGACTTCATGACCATGCAAATGGTCGGGGTCAGACAGGAGATGCCCAACAGCGACAAGCGCAAAGCGCGGATTGAGGTCGCCGATGCAGCTATTGATCGCGCCTCTGCGGAGCGTCGAGTCGAACGTCTGAAGGTACGCCAGTCCACGGCATTGGCCTGGATCAGTAGTTACTCGGTTGAGCGCAAAGATGCACTGTTTCAGGACTTCTACAAAGAAAATCTCCTGCTAGCCGATACTGTACGGGCTCAGATTGCCGGTGGCCGCGCTCAACCTGCTGACGCGGTGACACCCAAACAAGAAGCAGCCAAACTGGCAGAACAACAGGACGATCTGACTCTCCAAAGAGCGCAAGCACAAGCGGCTCTCAAACGCTGGATTGGTTCTGCCGCTAACGACAAGCCTGTGGGTAGTTTTCCTGAATGGCCGGTCGACACCTCAGGCTACTCCCATAGGCTGCAACACCATCCCGAGTTGGCTGCGTTTGCACCGATGACCCGCGAAGCGCAGGCCAAGGTTCGGGAAGCCGTATCAGAGAAGCAGTCGGACTGGAGCTGGGAAGTGGATTACCAGCATCGTGGCCGTGAGTTCGGCGATATGGTCAGCGTGCAATTTTCTTGGGATTTACCTCTGTTTCCTGACTCGCGCCAAACCCCCAAAATCGCTGCCAAGCAGGCTGAACTCAGCCAGCTCGAGGCCGAGCGCGAAGCCCTGTCACGCGAGCACACTCAGCAATTGGAGAGCGAACTGGCCGACTATGAGCGCCTGAATCGTGCGGTACGTCGAAATCAGGAAAGCCTGTTGCCTCTGGCCAAGGAAAAGGTCGAACTCAGTATGGCGAGTTATCGGTCGGGCAAAGGCGATTTGAGCGCCGTGGTTGCCGCCCGACGTGAACTCGTCGAAGCGCGCCTCAAACAGATCGACGTGGAGGAGCAACGAGCGCTGACCAGTGCGCGCCTGTATTTCGCTTATGGGGAGACCAGCCAATGAGCCTAAAAAAATGGAGTGGGTCATTGGTGATAGGCATCTCGTTGGCATTGGGTGTAGCCGGTGGGTACTGGTTCGCTCATCTGCGCATGAGCGAAGTGCCAAGTACCGTTCCAGAGCAGAGCCTCAATTCTCCAAACGAGCGGAAAGCCCTGTATTGGTACGATCCCATGTACCCGCAACAAAAATTCGACAAGCCGGGTAAATCCCCCTTCATGGACATGCAGTTGGTTCCCCAGTACGCCAGCGGTGCAGGGGATCGGGCAACTGTGAGTATTGATCCGAGCTTGACTCAAAATCTCGGGCTGCGTTTTGCGACCGTCACCCGTGGTGTCCTGGATTCCAGCCTCAATGTGACAGGCATCCTGGCGTTCAACGAGCGTGATGTCGCGGTGATTCAGGCTCGCACCAGTGGTTTTGTGGAGCGGGTCTACGCCCATGCTCCCGGTGACGTGCTCAAGGCCAACGCGGCATTGGCGGATATCCTAGTGCCAGAGTGGGCAGCCGCCCAGACGGAGTTCCTTGCCCTGAAACGCAGCGGGGATGCTGAGCTACTGGCTGCGGCCCGCCAACGATTACTGCTCACGGGAATGCCAGCGGCACTGATCACTCAGGTCGGGCGTAGTGGCAAGGTTCAGCCTTACTTGACGCTCACCAGCCCTATAGGTGGTGTGCTGCAAGAATTGAATGTTCGTGCAGGCATGACCGTGGCGATTGGCGATACTCTGGCACGTGTGAACGGCTTGAGCAGTATCTGGCTGGCCGTGGCCATTCCAGAATCGGAAGCCGGAACTCTCACCGTAGGACAGACCGTCGAAGCGCGCCTGCCTGCCTTTCCGGGAACAACACTCAATGGCAAGGTCAGCGCGATTTTGCCCGAGACCAACTCGGACAGTCGCACAATTCGTGTGCGGGTGGAGCTGCCCAATCCTGACGGTCACCTGAGACCAGGTCTGTCGGCGGAGGTACGTCTGAACCGCTCGACCGAGCAGAGTGTCCTGTGGGTGCCAAGCGAGGCCGTCATTCGCACTGGTCGACGTGCTCTGGTGATGCTCGCCGCAGGCGCGGGTCGCTACCGTCCTGTGGAGATCCAACTTGGGCAGGAAAGCGATGGTAGAACGGCGATCCTGAAGGGCTTGGAAGAAGGTCAGAAGGTGGTTACGTCTGGCCAATTCCTGCTCGACTCGGAGGCCAGCCTTAAGGGCGTTGTCATAGGGGCGGAGGACGAGTCACCACCAGGTGCAGCAGGCTCCAGCTTACATGAAGCGGATGGGCAGATTGTTGAGATCAACGACAAAGAGGTCACTCTTGCCCATGGCCCTTTCAAGACGTTGGGCATGCCTGGTATGACGATGACTTTCCCGCTTGCCAAACCGGCACTGATGCAGGGACTTGAAACGGGTGACAAGGTTCGTATCGGAGTTACTCAAACCGATGATGGTTTGCGTGTGGATCGCTTGGATAAATCGGGGAGCCAGCCATGATCGCGGCCCTGATTCGTTGGTCAGTGGCCAACCGTATCCTAGTGCTACTGGCGACACTGTTCGTTACGGCTTGGGGCATTTGGTCGGTGCAGAGCACCCCTATAGACGCGCTGCCCGATCTCTCTGATGTACAGGTAATCATCCGTACACCTTACGCAGGCCAGGCGCCGCAGATTGTCGAGAACCAGGTCACCTATCCGTTAGCCACCACCATGCTCTCGGTGCCGGGTGCCAAGACGGTACGTGGTTACTCCTTCTTTGGTGATAGCTTCGTTTACGTGTTGTTCGAAGACGGCACTGACTTGTATTGGGCCCGTTCGCGGGTGCTGGAATACCTGAGCCAAATACAAAGTCGATTGCCTGCCAGTGCCAAGCCGGCGTTGGGGCCGGATGCGACAGGGGTGGGGTGGATCTATCAATATGCACTGGTAGATCGCAGTGGCGGACACGACCTGGCACAGCTTCGCGCTCTTCAGGACTGGTTCCTCAAGTTCGAACTCAAGACTTTGCCCAACGTTGCGGAAGTGGCTACCGTGGGAGGCATGGTAAAGCAGTACCAGGTGCAGCTCGATCCGCTCAAACTGGCCAGCCTCGGCATCACGCAAGTCGAGGTGAGCGAGGCTATCGGCAAAGCTAACCAGGAAACCGGTGGTGCCGTGTTGGAGATGGCAGAGACCGAGTTCATCGTGCGGGCGTCGGGCTATTTAAAGACACTTAATGACTTTCGAGCGATCCCGCTTAAGTTGGGTTCAGGCGGTGTGCCGGTTACCCTGGGTGATGTCGCCACGATTCAGTTAGGGCCGGAAATGCGCAGGGGCATCTCCGAACTCGACGGCGAAGGTGAGACCGTCGGTGGTGTGGTGATTTTGCGTAGCGGCAAGAATGCTCGCGAAACCATTGCAGCGGTCAAGACCAAGCTCGATGAACTGAAAAGCAGTCTGCCGGCTGGTGTGGAAATCGTCACCACCTACGACCGCAGCAAGCTGATCGACCGCGCTGTCGATAATCTCAGTCACAAGCTGATCGAGGAGTTCATCGTCGTCGCCTTGGTGTGCGGGATCTTCCTCTGGCACCTGCGCTCATCCCTGGTGGCGATTATCTCGTTACCGGTTGGTGTATTGATTGCCTTCATCGTTATGCGTTACCAGGGTATCAACGCCAACATCATGTCCTTGGGCGGAATAGCCATCGCCATTGGTGCCATGGTCGATGCTGCCGTAGTGATGATAGAAAACGCCCACAAGAAAATCGAGGCCTGGCACGCAGCCAATCCGGATGAGGAGCTAACGGGGGAGCGTCATTGGCATGTGATGACTGAAGCAGCGGCAGAGGTAGGCCCGGCACTTTTCTTCTGCCTATTGATCATCACCTTGTCGTTCATTCCGGTATTCACCCTTGAGGCTCAGGAAGGACGGCTGTTTGGCCCATTGGCGTTCACCAAGACCTACGCCATGGCCGCAGCGGCGGGATTGTCTGTGACTCTGGTGCCCGTGCTGATGGGCTACTGGATTCGAGGGCGAATACCCAATGAGCAGCAGAACCCGTTAAACCGTTGGCTGATCCGAATCTATCAGCCGGCTTTGGATATGGTCTTGCGTCGACCTAAGATCACATTGCTGTTGGCGCTACTGATTTTTGTCAGTGCGCTATGGCCAATGTCGCGCTTGGGTGGTGAGTTTCTTCCGCCGCTGGACGAGGGTGATCTGCTCTATATGCCTTCGGCTTTGCCGGGCTTGTCGGCACAGAAAGCAGCGCAATTGCTGCAACAGACCGACCGCCTGATCAAAACCGTGCCCGAAGTCGAACATGTCTTCGGTAAAGCGGGACGCGCGGAAACTGCCACCGACCCCGCGCCGCTAGAGATGTTCGAAACCACCATTCAATTCAAACCGCACGAGCTATGGCGTGCAGGCATGACCCAGGAAAAACTGGTGGAAGAACTGGATCGAGTGGTGCGAGTCCCTGGACTGACGAATATCTGGATACCACCGATTCGCAACCGTATCGACATGCTGGCCACTGGGATCAAGAGTCCCATCGGGGTGAAAGTTGCCGGCACCAACCTGACGGAGATCGACGCCGCTACTCAGGCGGTAGAGCGCGTTGCCAAGGGTGTGCCTGGTGTCAGTTCAGCTCTGGCTGAGCGCCTGACCGGTGGCCGTTACATCGACGTGGATATCGACCGCAAAGCCGCCGCGCGCTACGGGCTGAATATTGCCGATGTGCAGTCCATCGTGGCCGGTGCTATCGGTGGTGAAAACGTCGGGGAGACCATTGAAGGGCTCGCCCGTTTTCCGATCAGCGTGCGCTACCCACGGGAGTGGCGTGATTCGGTCGGCGCCTTGGAGCAATTGCCGATCTATACCCCGCTAGGGAGCCAGATCACCCTCGGCATAGTGGCGAAGGTCAAGGTCACGGATGGCCCACCGATGCTCAAGAGCGAAAACGCACGACCTTCGGGTTGGGTATACATCGATGTGCGTGGTCGAGACATTGCCTCGGTGGTCGCCGATCTGCGCCGAATCGTCAGTGAGCAGGTCAAGTTGCAGCCCGGAATGAGCCTGAGCTATTCAGGACAGTTTGAATTTCTCGAAAGGGCCAACGCACGACTCAAGCTGGTGGTGCCTGCCACGCTGCTGATCATCTTCGTGCTGCTCTATCTGACGTTCGCCCGCTTCGATGAGGCTCTGCTGATCATGGCCACGCTGCCATTCGCACTTACGGGCGGAGCATGGTTCCTCTATCTGCTGGGATTCAACCTATCGGTCGCCACCGGGGTCGGCTTTATCGCCTTGGCCGGTGTGTCCGCCGAGTTTGGTGTGATCATGCTGCTCTACCTGAAGAATGCCTGGGCCGAACGGGAAGACCTCGGCGACAGCACTGAGCGCGGGCTGGTGGCAGCGATTCGTGAAGGCGCTGTGCAGCGCGTTCGACCCAAGGCCATGACCGTGGCGGTCATTATTGCCGGTTTGCTGCCGATCCTGTTGGGCAGTGGCACTGGTAGCGAAGTGATGAGCCGCATTGCCGCGCCCATGGTCGGCGGCATGGTCACGGCCCCCTTGCTTTCCCTGTTTGTCATTCCGGCAGCCTATCGCCTGATGCGTCGCCGGCACCTCATCGTTGAACCGATCAAACCACAAGGAAAATTCGTATGAAACTGACCCTGATCGCAGCTGCCAGTACCGCGTTTATGTTTTCACTTTCTGCCTACTCGCAGGACATGCCGGGTATGAAAATGGATGGTATGGAGGGCATGAAGATGGAGCAGGAAACAAAACAGGCTCCAGTTGCTGACGCTGAGGGAACCATCAAGGCTATGGATACTTCGAAGCATACGGTGACCATCTCCCACGGAGCTGTGCCAGCGGTGCAATGGCCCCCAATGACTATGGCCTTTTCAGTGACGGAGGATCAGCTGGCAGGTCTGAAGGTCGGAGACCATGTATCGTTTTCCTTTAGGGTAAAGGATGGCAAAGCCGCAATCGTTTCCATTAAAAAATAAGACTGTAGCGATGAGAACTACCGGCACGCTCTGTCGTGCCGGTTTGGAAAGGCTGCCCTTGCTAAAATCCGCTATCTGTTCGTCGCCACAATTCGCGTATTTACCATGGACACCACGTGAACCATTTCTGTGAAAATGCGTGTGGTCTATGGACGCCGGAAACTTGCTCTAAACCCCGCCAACTGTTCATTCAAACTGATCTCCATGGGTTGACATCTTTCCTTTATATCGACGAAGCCTTCGCCGATCTGACGGGTATGACCGACCTGGACCAGCTCGGCCGGCGCATCCGCGCCCCGTGCAACCACAAAATGGAAAAACACCGAATCGACCCAAGTGGGGTAAGCCAAGGCTGCGGTACTTGTAAGCGAACGCTGTTTGTCCCCTCAAATCTTGATTTCTGATATGTCCGTGCTTTATTGGCTGATGTTTGTCGTCATTGACGATCAAACACTATTTGTCATTACCGAGCCAGGTGCTTGCACGTTCGCTTGAAGGCCTGGGCTCGCGCGTGTTGATAATCAGTTTGGTCAAGGAAATCAAAGGAATGAAACTTTCACCCGCAGCAAAAGGAATTGCACTGGCCCTGGTCGGTTTCTGTTCATCGATACCCGTGGTGCACGCCTGCACGCGGCTGGTTTTTCTTGGAGACAACCAACAGATCATAACGGCACGCTCAATGGACTGGGCGAAGGATGTGGAAACCAACCTGTGGGTGTTCCCCCAGGGCATGAAGCGCCACGGTGAGGCAGGCCCCAATTCGGTTACCTGGACGTCGAAGTACGGCAGTGTCATTGCGTCCGGCTACGATATTTCCACCACCGACGGCATCAACGAAGCCGGGTTGTCTGCAAACCTGCTGTGGCTGGTGGAATCAGAATATCCAGCACTCGAACAGGGCAAGCCAGGGCTCAGTATCTCGGCATGGGCTCAGTACGTATTGGATAACTTCAAGACCGTGGCTGAAGCGGTCGAGGCGCTCAAGGCCGAACCGTTTCATGTGGTGACATCCAAGGTTCCGAAGGAAACCCGCCTGGCAACGCTCCACCTTTCAATGTCCGATGCGTCGGGTGATAGCGCAATCGTTGAATATATCGATGGCAAGCAAGTCATTCACCACGACAGAAAATATCAAGTGATGACGAACTCGCCGAAGTTCGACGAGCAGTTGGAAATGTATGCTTATTGGCAAGGCATTGACGGAACACAGATGTTGCCTGGCACCAACCGCTCGCCTGATCGCTTTGCGCGTGCGTCCTTCTACGTAAATGCCGTGCCCAAGCATGAGGATGCGCGGCTGTCACTGGCCAGTGTGTTCAGTGTGATTCGCAACGTCTCGGTGCCGTACGGCATTACAACGCCAGATCAGCCCAATATCTCATCCACGCGCTGGCGGACCGTGGCGGACCATAAACACAAGCAGTATTTTTTCGAGTCCGCAGTCACGCCCAATACGTTCTGGGTTGACCTGAAGAAGCTGGACCTCAGCCAGAAAACCGGCAAGGTGAAAAAGCTGGACCTGGGCCCGAACCAGGCAAACGTGTATGCCGGCGAAGTGTCCGCGCGCTTCGAAGAGTCCGCACCGTTCAAATTCGAGGGGATTTGAATTGCACCAGCGACTTGATCCCTGACATTTACACTCAGGACGCAACAGCGCTCGCCTCGGCAATCATGAGGTCGAGCGCTTTTGTGTGCGTTGAACAAAAGGCGGCTCGGTCATCAGCCTGCCTGTGACAACCCAAATCCCAGACAAAGAAAAGCCCGCGATGGGGGGGAGCGGGCTTAAAGGTTTCTACTAGGAGCTGGGTCAACCATAAGCCTTCGAATGTGAAAGGCTTGTGAAAATTACGGGATTGGTCTGAATGATTGCTATTTCACCATGCAGGTCCAGCGATGATTGTGCCGGTAGGGCGCGCGCATGAAGGTGATGTCCGAGACGCGGGTCAGGCCGCGTTTGCGCAGGGCGTCGGTCAGTTGTACGAGTGTCTCTGCTTCGATAGTCATTGCTGTTACCTCGTCAGATTTACTGCGTTCATAGGTCTGGACCGGGCGGGTGTCGGGCTAATTCAATTTTTTTGCCCGTGTATCGACGACCGCCAACAGGCCAGGCAAAAAAGATGAACCACCCACGCCGCCACGCGCTCACATGAACAGCGGTACCTCAAACGCAGTTCCCGAAAAACAGAACGAGGATTTCATGATGAATACCCTGTTGCGAAGCAGCGCTTTTGCGCTGGCGTTTACCCTGGCAGGCGCGGTACACGCGGCCCAGGACGCCGACGATTTCGTGGAAGACGCCTCGGCCAAAGGCATCGCCGAAGTGGAAGCCGGCAAGCTGGCCCAGGAGAAGGGCAGTGCCAGCGACGTGAAAGCCTTTGCCGACATGATGGTCAAGGACCATACCGCAGCCAACGAGAAGCTCAAGGCCATCGCTGCCAGCAAAAAGCTGGAAGTCTCGGATGATGCCATGCTGATGGACAAGGCCAAGGCGATGATTCTGGAGCTGCGTAGCGCCAAGTCGTTCGACCAGGCCTATGCCAACAACCAGGTCAAGGCGCACGAGGCCACCATCGAGCTGTTCGAGAACTATGTGAAGGACGGCACCGATGCCGAGCTCAAGGCGTTCGCCGAGAAAACCCTGCCCACGCTGAAAGAGCATCTGACCAAGGCCAGGGCACTTGCCAGCGCACACGGCGGTGATGCAGCCCAGCCCTGAGTCAATGCCCGCTGGCCAGTGCGCAGGCGCTGGCCATTGGCAATGCAGTACGCACCGTTCCAGTCGTAGAGGAGAGGTGACGATGAACGACACGGACAAAAGGCAGGCGTTGCAGAACTGGCGACAGGCGTTGGTCCACGAGCATGCGTCACTGGACGCCGAGCAGCGTTACGACAAGGCGTTGATGGCCGCCGATGCACTCGAGGTGGCGGGCATCATCAGCAGTCGCGAGTGGCGCGAGCTGGTGAAGGAAGCCAATGCCTTTATCTTCCACTGAGGGGCGTTGCCAATGCCGGCAGTGCCTGGAGGTTAGCGTCATGAAACTGACCGCGTTGGCGTTGCTGGTCGCCAGCCTGTCGATGCTGCAAGGGTGCTTCAACGAGCCCGAGCATGTCGACAAGGATACCGATCGCAGCAAGTCTTCCCTGCAGATGCAAAAGCCCGACACGCCCCCTGCGGAGCCGGCGCCTCGGCAACCCCCCAACAACTAGCTTGAGCGAACGTGCGCCCCAGTCAGCCGAGGCTTGGGGCGCAGGGCTCAGAAGGTGGGCGGGGTGATCACCCAGATCACCACCGCATCCACTTCACCCGGGTTGCCGTACTTGTGCGGCTCCTGGCTGGAGAAGCTGAAGCTGTCGCCTTCACCGAGTTCGAAATGGCGATCCCCCACCCACAGCTCGAAGCGGCCGGACAGCACGTACCCGGCTTCTTCGCCCTCATGGCTGTAGCTCTGCTGGCTGTAGGTGCCCGGCGGAAAACGCGAGTGGAGCATCTCCAGTTCGCGGTTGGGTTGCGGGGTGAGCAACTGGTCGACGATGCCGTCTTCGTAATGCACGCTCAGTCGGCTCTGCCGGCGCACCACGTAGCCGCTGTCCTCGGGGGCGGTGACCGCCTCGCTGGCGAAGAACCACTGGATGGTCACGCCCAGGCTGCGGGCGATATTGAACAGTGCCGGTATCGAGGGGTACGACAGGTTGCGTTCCAGCTGGCTGATATAGCCGGCGGTCAGCTCGCTCTGTTGCGCAAGCTCGGTCAGGGTCATGCCGCGACGCTTGCGAAGCCCGCGAATGCGCGTGCCCAGAAAGTGCGGCGCGGCGCTGCCGTCCTCGGCGGTGGGCGGCAGCTTGCTGTTGTTGCTCATGGCGTTATCCGATCAGCCCTGCAAAGGCCCGGAGTATAAACAGCCTCACAGGCTCGCGGCGACTTTAAGACCCTCATAGATGGCTTCCTCGGCGGTACGTGCCGCCAGGCAATCGCCAATGCGGTGTACTGCGGCCAGGTCCTGGATCTCGCCGGCCAGGGTGTCGACCGGGTGATGGCCGTGGCACAGCACCAGGGTGTCGATGCCCTCGAAGATCATCGCCTCGCCGCTGGCGGTGTGCTGCAGGTAGACGCTGCTGTCGTCGCAGCCATACAGCCGCGCATAGGGCGTGATCGGGATGCCCAGCTTGTGCAGCTCGCCGGCCATCTGGTCACGCACATACAGCGGCAGGCTCTCGCCACAGTGGGTACCGTTGACCGCCAGTTGCACCTGATGCCCGGCGCGGGTCAGGCGTTCGGCGATGCCCGGCCCGATCCAGTCGCAGCGCCAGTCCATCACCATCACCGAGCGACCGACCTGTACCTGCTCGCGCAGCACCTGCCAGGCGTCGACCACCTGCAACTCGCCGCCGCGCTCGAACGCCGGCCAGTAGGGCGCGGCACCGGTGGCGACGATCACGGCATCCGGCTGCTCGCGCGCGACCAGCGCGCGGTCGACCCGGGTATTGCGCACCACCTCCACGCCGGCCAACTGCATCTCGCGTTGCAGGTTGGTGCTGGCACCGCCGAATTCGCTGCGCCGTGGCAGCAGTTGCGCCAGCAGCACCTGGCCACCCAGTTGGGCGGCCGCCTCATACAGGGTGACCTGATGACCACGGGCCGCCGCTACCGCGGCAGCCTTCATGCCGGCCGGGCCGCCGCCCACCACCATCACCTTCTTGCGCAGTGTGGCAGGCTGCAGTTGGCCGAACTGCCGCTCGCGCCCGGTCTCCGGATGCTGGATGCACGAAATCGGCAGGCCCTTGTGGAAGTGCCCGATACAGGCCTGGTTGCAGGCGATGCAGGCACGCACGTCTTCGGCCCGGCCGCTGTCGGTCTTGTTCGGCATCTGCGGGTCGCAGATCAGCGCGCGGGTCATGCCACACACGTCGGCCTGGCCGCGGGCAAGTATCAGCTCGGCCTCCTGGGGCTGGTTGATGCGCCCGGTAACGAACAGCGGAATGTCCAGGCTGGCCTTGAAGGTGCCCGCCTCGCGGGCCAGATAGGCGGCCTCGATGGCCATCGGCGGCACGATATGCACCGCGCCGCCCAGGGACGCCGAGGTGCCGGCCACAATATGCACATAGTCCAGTTGCCCTTGCAGGGCCTTCACCGCGCCGAGCGATTCATCTTCGCTCAGGCCCTCGGCGTCGCGTTCATCGGCGCTGATGCGCAGGCCGATGATGAAGTGTTCGTCGGTGCTGGCACGCACCGCGGCGATGACCTCGCGCACAAAGCGCAAACGATGTTCAAGGTCGCCGTTGTAGTCGTCGCTACGCCGGTTGACCCGTGGGTTGATGAACTGGGCGGGCAGGTACCCGTGGCTGGCCACCACCTCCACGCCGTCCACGCCCGCCTGATGCAGGCGCCGCGCCGCCGCGGCATAGCCGGCCACGATCTCGTCGATCATGCCTTGGTCAAGCTCGCGCGGCATCACCCGGAACCGTTCGTTGGGCACCGCCGAGGCCGAGTAGGCCACCGCCAGCAAGCCGTCGCTGGACTCCATGATCTCGCGGCCCGGGTGAAAGATCTGCGACAGCACCACGGTGCCGTGGGCATGGCAGGTCTCGGCCAGCCGGCGATACCCCTCGATGCAGGCGTCATCGGTGGCCATCAGCACGTGGGAGGTGTAGCGGGCGCTGTCGTGTACGCCGGCCACCTGCAGCACGATCAGCCCCACACCACCTTCGGCCCGGGCTTGGTGATAGGCAATCAGCTGTTCGTTGACCAGGTTGTCGGTGGGCATCGAGGTGTCGTGGCCGCTGGACATGATGCGGTTCTTGAGGCGCTTGCCACGGATCTGCAACGGGGTGAACAGGTGCGCGAAGGCGGTCGACATGGTGGTCAGGCTCCAGCGGGGGTGTTGTTATTATTTTTCTATGAAAGTGTACCGACAGTAAAAAATCAACTTGTTTTTTTACTTGGGTTTGATTAGCGTCGAGTCACCCCAGTGCAGGGGCTTACCTCACAAAAACAAGAAAGTGGACCACGCCGGCGCCAGGCCGAGTGGTACCCGCAGGAGGATCCATCGATGAAAGCGTTCCCGCGTAAACCAGGCCTGTATGCAGTGCTGCTTGCCCTGGGCCTGGGCAGTGCCCAGGCAGCTCCGCAGATGGTCGTGGTGGGTTATGGCGGTGCCGGGCAGAAGGCCCAGGACGTGGCGTTCTTCCAGCCGTTCAGTGCCCAGGACAAGAGCAAGCTGATCCAGAGCGAGTACAACGGTGAAATGGCCCGCATCAAGGTCATGGTCGACACTGGCAATGTGGACTGGGATGTGGTGCAGATCGAAGGGCCTGACTTGATGCGCGGGTGCGACGAAGGCATGTACGAACCCCTCGACTGGAAGCAGCTGGGGCATGCCGACGAGCTGATCCCGGACGCTGCCCAGGCGTGCGGCTCGGCGGCGCTGGTGTGGAGCGTGGCGATCGCCTATGACCGCGACAAACTGGCCCAGGCGCCCACCTCCTGGGCCGACTTCTGGGACGTGAACAAATACCCGGGCAAGCGCGGCCTGAGGAAGCGTGCGGTGTACAACCTGGAGTTCGCACTGCTGGCCGACGGCGTCAAGGTCGAGGACGTCTACAAGGTACTGGCCACCCCCGAGGGCGTGGACCGCGCCTTTGCCAAGCTGAGCGAGCTCAAGCCCAACATCCAGTGGTGGGAGGCAGGCGCGCAGCCGGCGCAGTGGCTGACGGCGGGTGACGTGGTGATGACCTCCACCTACAGCGGGCGCATCGCCAGCGCCGCGCAGGCCGGTGCGCCGTTGGCGGTGGTATGGCCCGGCAGCCTGTACGGCATGGACTACTGGGCCATCATCAAGGGCTCCAAACATGTCGACCAGGCCAAGCGGCTGATCGCCTACACCAACGACCCGGCAGCGCAGGTGCGCTATGTGCAGCAGATTCCCTACGGCCCGACCAACACCCAGGCCGCGGCAAAGCTGGACCCGTCGCTGGCCAGCTGGGTGCCGACCTCGCCGCAGAACCTTCAAGGGGCGCTGTCGATGAATGTCGAGTTCTGGGTCGATCATGGTGACGAACTGGAGGAGCGGTTCAACGCCTGGGCTACCAAGTAGCCGTTGCAGCCCGTCTCCTGCGCCGTTCTGCAGGAGCGGGCTCAGCTGTGAAGGGGCGCGCGGCGCCCCTTCAAATTCTGGTTAAATACGCGCTTACCAGAACCGCCGGCGAGCCCGTTCCATGCACGATGACGACGATATCCACGAACCCGAGCACGACCACCTGCTCGACCACGAATTTCACGATCAATACATTGCCCCCGAGCCAGAGGCGGGCGGTATGGATGAGGATGACGAGGACGATGATGCCTGGGGTCTGCTCGACGATGACGATGACCAGCCCGAAGACCCGTAGCCCTGCCGGCTTCACCATTCGTCGCGTCTGCTGCACCCTGGCCCCGGCCTGACCTCCAACTGACAGGGCCCGGATGTTCCGGGCCTTTGCTGGCGAGGTGTTCCATGACTGACCAAGTGACTGCCCAACCCCAAGACCCCACCCAACCGACGACGGCTCCCGAAGACGTCGATCCGCTGGCACGCCCACCGGTGTTCACGCCAGATCGTCCCGAGGACTGGAAAGACCCGGCCAGCGGTGATGGCGTGCCCGATGACGAAGACATGCCGCTGCCCAATGATTGAGCGCAGGGGCGTCTGCCAGGGGGCTGGGGGGATCGCTGGCAGACACCCGGATGCCTGGCCCCATTCGACGACGTGGAGGTATTGATGACCGGTAATCAGCACAAACCAGAAGGACCGCATTCATCCGAGCACGCCTCTGAACGGGACACGCTGGACTTTGATCCCGATTCGCCAGACCTAGATGACCCGCAGGTCGATCCGGTAGGCCCGGCCAAGGCGCCCAAGGGCGGGCCAGAACCACGCAAGCCACCGCTTCTTGGCGAGTAGCCGCAAACAAGGGCCCGGCGCAATGCCGGGCCTTTTTGCAATCAGCCGTGCAATCAGCCGCCGGCTGCCTTGGCCGCGGTCACACCCGCCGCACTGAGCTTGACCGGGTAACGCACTGACGGTTCATCGTCGGCCCCAACGGTGACCGCACCGTCCTGGATCAACCCCTTGTCCTGCAGTTGCTTGAGCGTCTCGGCCACCGCCTTTTCGCCTTCGAAGTTGTCCAGCACTTCCTTGCCCAACCCGTTCGGGTGGGCGTGGTACAGCCGGGTGAGTACTTCGTTTTGCAGTGTTTGATTGGTCATTGCCTGCCTCGCAGTGTTCATGGGTATGAAGGGCGTTGCACAGCTTCCGACAGGCCAGGGCGGCAGGGATTCCACCGGATGTCGCGAGGGGGCGACCGGTTGCGTTACAGCAGGTTGCGGGATGGGGGCGGGCAGCAGGGCCCTGAAACAGAACTGCCCCGGGCAACGCCGCGGGGCAGTGGGTCAAGCGCTACGCCGGGGCGTCAGGGCTTGTTGTTGAGCTTGCGCAGTTCTTCGTAGGTGGCCGACTGGACGAACCAGAAGCCGGAAACGATGCACCAGGTCAGCGTACCGACAATCAATGTGCCCAGGCCAGCCAGGAAGCTCTGGCTGAACATGAACAGGCCGGAAATCCAGATGACGGCCAGTGCCACGTACAGCACCACGTTGTTGACGCTGATAACAAAATCTTTCACGAGTAATCCTTCCCGAGTCATTGTCCACTGTCGCACGAACGGCGTGCGACAGGCCGCTATCATATTGATATTGCGACAACAATTCCATCGGAACGGGCGATGCGCCTGCCTGTCAGCGGCTAGCGAAAACGCGGCAGCGGTCGGTCCAGGGTGAGGGAGGTCAGGGTCTTCTTCACCAGCACCTCGTCGGCTTCGACGGCCTTGAGGGTGTCGCGGATCTTGCCCGCCACCGGTACATCGCCCTGGCGGTCGATCCAGTCGGCGATCTCCTTGCAGGCCACGGCCAGGCGGTCCTGACGGTGGTTGATCAGGGTCAGCAGGGTGGTGATCTCTTTGTCGGACATGGCGCATTCCTCCCTTCGGCGAATTAAGTGTAGCAGTGCGCCGGCAGTTGGCCCCCCCAGCCTCAATCGGGTTTGCCGCGCACGATGCGCCCGTCCTTGACCTCGTCGGCATAGGCCTTGAGCTTGTCCGAGTCCCGGTACAGGCGGTTCATCAGGTGCAGCACCGCCACCACGTCGACGTCCTTGATGCGCTCGGCCAGCTTGCTGATTTCACCGGCGGTACGCTCAAGGTCGGTGGCGACCAGCTTCAGGTCACGTTTGAGTTCTGCGGAGGACTTCTTGATACCCATGGATACCTCGGATGGGCTGATTGCGTTCAAATGGGTGCATTCTAGCAGGCGACACCATCGGCAACAGAAGAGGGGAGGCACAGCATGAGCGCCAGGGTGCAGGTACGGGCCAACCGTCGTGGTCGCGATATCGCGGTGGGCGATGTCCATGGGCACTTCCAGCGCCTGCAGCAGGCACTGGATGCCGTCGGGTTCGATCCAGCCATCGATCGGCTTTTCAGCGTGGGCGACCTGGTCGACCGTGGGCCCGACAGCGAACAGGCGCTGGCATGGCTCGATCAACCCTGGTTTCACGCGGTGCAAGGCAATCATGAAGCGTTGGCCATTGCCCACGTGCGGGGCCACTGGCTGGACCAGGCGATGTACCGCGCCAGTGGTGGCGGCTGGTTTCTCGACCTGGATGCGCAGGCCCAGGCCCGCTTTGTGGCCGCCTTCGAACAGATGCCCCTGGCGCTGGAGCTGCAAACCCCTGAAGGCCTGGTCGGCCTGCTGCACGCCGACTGCCCGTTCGCGCATTGGCAGACACTGTGCGAGCACCTGGCAGGCGAACCTTCAGCCGATGTTCAGGAGGTGTGCCAATGGTCGCGACGACGCTTGCAGCAGGGCGACACTGGCGAGGTTCAGGGCTTGCGTGCGCTGATCGTCGGGCACACCACGCTGCGCGAGGTGAAGGTGCTGGGCAATGTCTGGCACCTCGATACCGGCGGCTGGGCAAGCGGACACTTCAGCCTTCTTGATCTTGCCAGCCTTGAGTTACTGCAGACGCCTAGATGAACCACCACGGGTCACCGTTGGGCTTGGTGGGGGTTCGCCTGAGCTGGCGTATCGATACCCATGCCAACGCGACGCCAACCAGCAGCATCAGGCCACTGAACACCATCTTGAACAGGATCGCGGCATGAAACGCGTCGGGGTTGTCACGCAGCGTATGGGTCACGTGGTGGACTGGCCGGATACGATTGCTGACCATACTGGTCACGCTGCCCGCCTGCAGGTCTTGCAGGTTCAGCAGGGCCATCGCCAGGGCACCCAGAATCAACAGGAAGCCAGCCATCAGCAAGACCATCATATGGCCGCTGCCCACGCTGTTCTGGCGCATGGTCGCCTCCTGGCAGATTTCGAGAAGCGCGCGATCATACATGACTTGACGCTGGCCGGCAGGGCATTTGAAACTCGTTGCCCCAGCCACCGGAGCCCCTCATGGACCTGACCACCCTCGCGTTATTCATCCCGGCCTGTTTCGCCCTGAACATGGCCCCTGGCCCCAACAACCTGCTGTCGCTGAACAACGCCAGCCGCTACGGCCTGCGCACGGCCTGCCTGGCTGGCGCCGGCCGCCTGCTGGCGTTTGCCGGCATGATCGTACTGGCCGCCATGGGCCTGGCGGTGGTGCTGCATACCAGTGAATACCTGTTCCTGCTGGTCAAGGTGCTGGGCGCCGGCTACCTGTTCTACATCGCCTGGCAGTTGTGGCGCGCACCGGTCGGCGAGGCTGCGCAGGTCGGTGCACGCGGCGTGGGTACCCTGCGCCTGGCGCGTCAGGAGTTCCTGGTGGCGGCGGGCAACCCCAAGGCCATCCTGATCTTCACCGCGTTCCTGCCCCAGTTCGTCAGTGTGACAAGCGCCACCCCGGTGGCCGAGCAGTTCGCCGTGCTGGGGGCGATGTTCCTGGTACTGGAGTGGCTGGCCATCGCCATCTACGGCTGGCTGGGGGCGTACATGCAGCGCTGGTTCAACCAGCCTGCACCGCGTCGGCTGTTCAACCGGGTCAGCGCATCGTTGCTGGGCCTGGCGGGGTTCGGCCTGCTCGCCGCACGCCGGGCCTGAGCCCTACCAGCTGATGCGCAGCCCCAGGGTGCCGCCAATCGATTCCTGCTGGCGGCTATCAAGGTTGGCGCTGTAGGTCATTGCGCCGTACACCGCCACGGCGGGGCTCAGCCGGGCGTCCAGGCCGGCGCCCACGTCCATCCAGGTGGCGGCCTGATCAGTCCTGATCGGCTCGCCCCCGTCGAACCGCAGGGTGTCGCGCCCGCCACTGCTGCGCCATACATTGCTGCGCAGGTAGGGCTCGAGCGGCACGCTGCCGGCCAGGTAGCTGCCCTTGATTCGTGCGCCAACGCGACCGGTCCAGTTGGTCTGGCTGTCCTGGGTGACCGTTGAAATGCCATCGCTGCGCGTATCGAAGTCGACCTTGCGGGCGATCACCTGCACCTGGGGCTCGACCACCCAGCGCGCGCTCAATGCCAGCGGATAGCCGGCCTCCACCGAGGCCGCCAGGGCATGCCCATCCAGATCGAGCTTCACGCCGCGATCGGAACGGGCGCGGCCGTCCAGATCGGTGTACTGCAGCACTGTGTCCACGTACCACTGCCCGGGACCGATCAGCGTCCAGTAGGCGCCGACACTGTCGCCATCGAGGCGAACATCGCCCACAGCATTGTCTTCGAAACCCAGCGCGAAGCCTTTGACATCGCCATCGAGCCGGCTATGGCTGACATACACCCCGGCGTGCTGGCGATAACCGCCGTCGGTGTGCGTCGCATACAGGTCATGGCCCACCTCGAAACCGCTCAGGTTGCCGTCCAGGCTTGGCGACACCGTGCCGGACCACTGCTGGCGCAGGTGCTCGCCAAAGGTGCGGGCCCACCCGGCGGCCACCGGGCCTTGTTCGTCGAGCAGGCGTTGCTCGCCCTGGCGCTGGTGGAAGGTGCCCAGGGTCGACAGGCTGATGATGGCCGCGGCGCGGCTGGCCACCGCGTACACCGGCACTTCGGCGCGGTACAGCACGATGGCCTGCCCGGCGACCGGGGTGGGCAGTGGCGGGGTACCCGGGGCGGCCACGGGCGCCGGCACCACCGGTGGCGGTGGCTGGCCGGGCAGGGGCGGCGCCGATACCGGGGGCGCGACCACGCTCGAGCGCAGGTACCAGCTGTTCTCGCTGCCGGCGCTGACCCCGCCCTTGAACAGGTAGTACTGGTAGGCCCCGGCCGACAAGGGCTGGCCAAGGCTGAACGCCGTGCTGGTGCTGGTGGTGCCAGGGCCGGCCTCGACCACCTGGATGCCATCGGCCGCTGTCAGCGCGCCGCTGCCGCCCAGGTTGTTCACCTGAAGGGCAGTGCTGCCGGCCAGCGAGCCCTGGTTGACCACCAGCCGGTCGGAGGCGGCGCCGTCGCCTTCGAGCACGCTGTCGACCTTGAGCACGCCGTTGCTGCCTGCGTAATTGCCGCCGAGGGTCAGGCGGCCCAGTGCATTGGCGCCGCTGCTGAGGTCGATGAGCCCGGCGTTGTTCACGCTCACCGGTGTGCCGCCGGCAAACGCCGTCACCTGGCCGGTGCGCGCCACCAGCTGGCTGGTGGCATCGATCAGCAAGGTGCCGGTACCCGTGCCCTGGTCTCCAAGAACCAGGTGGTCATCCAGGTTGAAGACCGAGGCGTTGGTCAGGGCCATGCGCTCCCAACCGGTATAGCGCGCGCCCAGGCTGCTGCGGGTACGGTCCAGTACCAGGCTGTCGCTGCCCAGGCCGCCGTCCACCTGGCGCACCAGCCCCAGGCGGCTTTCGTCGAGGTTGGCCAGCAGCGCCTGGTCGCTGCCGTCGCCCATCAGCACCGCACCGCGCACGATGCCGTCGTCGCGCCAGGTGAAGCTGTCGTCGCCGAAGCTGAGCAGCACATTGCCCACCACCTCGCCACCGCTGATGGTCACGCTGTCGTCGCCGCCGCTGACGCTGATGTTGCCGCCGATGCGTCCGCCACTGACGATGACCGTGTCGCGGTCAAAGCCTGTGACCAGGTTGGCGTCGATGATGCCGCCGGACATGTCGAACAGGTTGCGGTCCAGCTTCATGTCGACGCGCCCGATGCGCCCGCCGCTCATGTAGGCCACATCGCCATCTTCGAAAGCGCCGATGATGCGTCCGCCGCTCATCTGGAACAGGTCGCGGCCGTTGCCCTGCTGCAAGGCCTGCAACTGCCCGCCTGTCATGATGAAGGTGTCGATGCCCGCGCCCTGATCGAGCACGCCGGTGATGATACCCGACGCCATCTCGACGCGGTCGGCGCCGGGGCCGAAGGTCACGCTGCCGGCGAGGGTGCCGCTGCCCCCGGCCGGCAGTATCAGCGTGTTGTCACCGCCAGGGTCGACAAGGGAGGTGCCAATGCCGCTGTCGCAGACATAACGATCGTTGCCGCCGGTAGGGGCGAAGGTGCAGTCCGCCTGACTTGTCAGGGCCCACGGGCCCAGCAACGGCAGGCACGCCAGGGCAACGCGGCTGGGCGGGCTCATTTCGTCCTCCTTGGGCTAGCGATCGGCCCAAGCGATACAGGGCTGCGACGGCGGTCGCAACTGGCAGAAATGATAGGTGGTCATCGGAAATGTGCACATTGGCGCAAAAACGCCTGACCGATGGCACGCCTGTCGATCAGGGCAGAGGGCTCAATCGCGGTAGAACACCTGCACCAGGTGGTAACCGAATTTGCTCTTGATCGGGCCGTGTACTACCCGCAACGGCTTCTTGAAAATCACCTGGTCGATGGCGCCCACCATCTGTCCCGGGCGTACTTCGCCCAGGTCGCCGCCGCGTTTGCCCGACGGGCAGGTGGAGTACTTTTTCGCCAGCACATCGAAGGCTTCGCCCTTGGCGATGCGCTGCTTGAGCTGTTCGGCCTCTTCGGCGGTCTTGACCAGGATGTGACGGGCCTGTGCTTTCATGTTGCCTCTGTTACGGGTAAAACCGGCGATTATGCCTGATTCGGGGCAGGGCGGCTTGGCGCGCCGTGCCCCGAACCCACGCTTGGCGGGTTACTCCACCGTGGCGCGTTTCACCTCGCTGGAAGCCGACCAGATGCGATAGCGCACTTCCACGTCCTTGGGGGTGTAGACCACCACCGGCAACTTGCTGTTGTAGCGCAGCAGGAAACCATCGCCGACCACCGGCACGAAGGCGTCGGCCTTCTTGTTGTCGGGGCAGCCCATCAGGGTAGAGACAGGGCCCATCACCTTGTCCAGCCGGTAGTAACTATAGCCCCAGCCTTCGAGGGTCTTTTCTTCGAGGTTGCCACCCAGGCGCTGCAGGTTGCAGTCCACCTTGAGGGTCTTGCCGGCCAGTACCTCGACCTTGAATGCCGACTCGTCTTTCTGCTCGGGCAGGTGGATCACCTGGCGCACAAAACCGTTTTCGGCTTCGGGATAAGGGGCCACATCCTTGAGGCTGGCTGCGAGAACAGGGGCGCTGAAAGCCAGGGGCAGCATGAACAGGGCGGTCAGGGAAAGCGGTCGCATAAAAGCTCCTTGCGGTTTGAAAATGACAGTCGTAGCCGGCCAGCGGTACCTGCGCCCCAGGCCGATGGCTACTGGGCCAGCCAGCCGCCATCGATGTTCCAGGCGGCGCCGCGTACCTGGCTGCCGGCTTCGCTACACAGAAACAATACCAGCTCGCCCAGGTGTTGCGGTGTGACGAAGGCGTGCGAGGGCTGCTTTTCGGCCAGCAGGTCCTGCTGGGCCTGCTGCGGGTCGACCCCGCTGGCGATGCGATCGTCGATCTGCTTCTGTACCAGCGGGGTGAGCACCCAGCCGGGGCAGATGGCGTTGCAGGTCACGTTGCTGGTGGCGGTCTCCAGGCCCACCACCTTGGTCAGCCCGACCACCCCGTGCTTGGCCGCCACATAGGCGGCCTTGCCTACCGAGCCGACCTGCCCGTGCACCGAGGCGATGTTGATCACCCGCCCCCAGTTGCGCTGGCGCATGCCGGGCAGTGCCAGGCGGGTGCTGTGAAACACCGCCGAAAGGTTGAGCGCGATGATCGCGTCCCAGCGTTCCACCGGGAACGCCTCCACCGGGGCGACATGCTGGATGCCGGCGTTGTTGACCAGGATATCGACCCCGCCGAACTCGCGTTCGGCATAGGCAAACAGGTCGTTCAGTTGCTCCACGCTGCCAAGGTCTGCCGCGTGGTGCCCCACCCGGGTGCCATGCCGGCCCACCTCGGCAAGCGCTGCACTGGCGTCGCCGAAGCCGTTGAGAATCACATCGGCGCCAGCGCCGGCCAATGCCTGGGCGATACCCAGGCCGATGCCACTGGTGGAACCGGTAACCAGTGCGACTTTTCCTGCAAGGCTCATGGAAGTCTCCTTAGACAATGCCTGTAGCGTAGAAGGTAGCGATCACCACGAAGACTGCCAGGGTCTTGATCAGGGTGATGCCGAAGATGTCCTTGTAGGCTTCGCGGTGGGTCAGGCCGGTCACCGCCAGCAGGGTGATCACCGCGCCGTTGTGCGGCAGGGTGTCCATGCCGCCGCTGGCCATCGCGGCCACTCGGTGCAGCACCTCCAGCGGAATGTTCGCCGCGTGCGCCGCACTGATGAAACTGTCGGCCATGGCCGCCAGCGCAATGCTCATGCCGCCGGATGCCGAGCCGGTGATGCCGGCCAGCAGGGTCACGGTGATGGCTTCGTTGACCAGCGGGTTGGGAATGTTGCGCAGCGCATCGGCCAATACCAGAAAGCCTGGCAGCGACGCGATCACAGCGCCGAAACCGTATTCCGACGCCGTGTTCATCGCCGCCAGCAGGGCACCGTTGACCGCGCTCTTGCTGCCCTCTGCCAGGCGTGTGCGGATGGCGCCGAAGGCGCTGACCAGCACCAGCAGGATGCCCAGCAGCAGGGCGGCCTCGACCGCCCAGATGGCCGTCAGCTTGGCGATCTCGGTCTGTACCGGGGCGCTCATGCCGGGCAGGCTCAGGCTGTGGGTCTTGCCGTACCACGCCGGGATCCAGTGGGTGAACAGCAGGTTCATCACCCCCACCAGCAGCAGTGGCGACAACGCCAGCAGCGGGTGCGGCAGGGTCAGGTCGGCGGCGGTTTCGGGCTCGTTGCGCAAGTCGCTGCCGTAGCCTTCACCGGCGCGCTGCGCCTTGTTGCGCTGGCGCTGCAGGTACAGCATCCCGGTGCAGAACACGAACAGCGTACCGATCACGCCAAGCCAAGGCGCGGCCCAGGCGGTGGTGTTGAAGAAGGTGCTGGGGATGATGTTCTGGATCTGCGGGGTGCCCGGCAGGGCGTCCATGGTGAACGAGAACGCACCCAGGGCAATGGTGGCTGGTATCAGACGTTTGGGGATATCGCTCTGGCGAAACATCTCGGCGGCGAACGGGTACACCGCGAACACCACCACGAACAGCGACACCCCGCCATAGGTGAGCAGCGCGCACACCAGTACGATCACCAGCATGGCCTGGCGTGTGCCTAGCAGGCGAATGGCGGCAGCCACGATCGAGCGCGAGAAACCCGAGAGCTCGATCAGCTTGCCGAACACGGCGCCGAGCAGGAATACCGGGAAATAGAGCTTGATGAACCCGACCATCTTTTCCATGAACACCCCGGTGAAGGCGGGCGCGACGGCGGAAGGGTCGGTAAGCAGCATCGCGCCGAGGGCGGCGATGGGGGCAAAAAGAATCACGCTGTAGCCACGGTAGGCCGCCAGCATCAGCAGCGCCAGGGCTGCCAGGGCAATGATCACACTCATTGAGTGTCTCCTTGGGTGCATCTTGTTTTTGTTGGGATGCAGCCCTTAGCGAAGACCGTGCCATGTTAATAAGCTATTGATTTATATGGATAAATACTAATTCCAGTGGAATTTATCGAATGATTGTCTCTGGTTTGAGACTGGCGGTGGCGTGCGTGCGCTTGCAGCGCATGGGGATCTGCACACGGGGTCTGCATGACACCCCGTGCACCCTAGTTTTACGACCGCTTCGCGCTCGTTCGCCGGCAAGGCCGGCTCCTACGCCTCTGGCCGGCAGGCCGTAGGAGCGGGCCTTGCCCGCGATCTGGTGCGCAGCGCCAGTAAAACCAGCATATGGGGTCTGCCTGACACCCCGTGCACTCTGGTTTTACGACCGCTTCGCGCTCGTTCGCCGGCAAGGCCGGCTCCTACGCCTCTGGCCGCCAGGCCGTAGGAGCGGGCCTTGCCCGCGATCTGGTGCGCAGCGCCAGTAAAACCTGCATATGCGATCTGCCTGATACATCGCGCAGTCAGGGTCTACGACCGCTTCGCGCTCGTTCGCCGGCAACGCCGGCTCCTACGCCTCTGGCCGGCAGGCCGTAGGAGCGGGCCTTGCCCCGCGATCTGGTGCGCAGCGCCAGCAAAACCTGCATATGCGGACTGCCTGACACACCGCGCAAACAGGTCTATGACCGCGTTGTGCCGATTCATCAGCAAGGCCGTCTCCAGGTTGAGATGCAAGTCTCTCTATTGAGACTTGATCCCCAGAGCCGCCAGCTTCTTGTACAGCGTCGAACGCCCCAACCCCAGCTCACGTGCGGCCTGCGGCACATTCCCGGCGCAGCGGGCGAGGGCGTTTTCCAGCAACTGGCGCTCGAATGCTTCGCACGCCTGCCTGTAGTCGGTTATGGGGTCGGTGTCGACTGTAAGGGGCGTCAACGGGCCCAATGCCGATTGCACCTGGGCGGCAGTCAGTTGCTGCTGGTCAGCCATCAGCGTGGCCCGCTCCAACACGTTGCGCAGCTCGCGAATGTTGCCCGGCCAGGCATGTCGGGCCAGCAGCGCCTGGGCCGGTGCCTGCAGCTCATGGCGGCTGCCCAGCTCCTCCAGAATCGCCTCGCTCAACGCCGGCAGGTCATCGAGCCGGGCACGCAATGGCGGCACCTCGATCGGCAGCACGTTCAGGCGGTAATACAGGTCGGCGCGAAACTCCCCGCGGGCCATCGCTGCCGAAAGGTCGCGCGAAGTGGCAGCAATCACCCGCACATCGCTCTGCAGCATCTGGTTGGAACCCACCGGCTCGTATTCCTTTTCCTGCAGCACGCGCAGCAGTTTGCTTTGCAGCGCCAGCGGCATGTCGCCGATCTCATCGAGAAACAGCGTGCCGCCTTCGGCCACCTGCAGCTTGCCCGGCCGGCCCTTGCGGTCGGCGCCAGTGAACGCACCCGGCGCGGTGCCGAAGAATTCGGCCTCCAGCAGATCGTGCGGGATAGCGGCGCTGTTGATGCTGACAAACGGCTTGTGGGCGCGGGGCGAGGCGGCGTGGATGGCATGGGCGAGCAACTCCTTGCCCGTGCCGGTCTCACCCAGTAGCAGCACCGGCGAATCGCTGCTGGCCCCACGCCGCGCGCGGCGTTTGACCTCAAGGCTTGCGGCGCTGGTACCGATGAACTGCGCAAAGCTGTACTTGGCCTGGCGCGCACGCAGCAGCGAGCGGGTCGAGGCCAGTTCCTGCTGCATGCTCGCATAGCGCTTGAGCAGCGGCGAAAGGCTGTGCAACTCATCGAACAGGGCAAAGCCGATGGCGCCCATTACCGCGCCCTCGGCATCGTGGATCGGCAGGCGCATCACCACCAGCGGCTCCTTGGGCGTGTCGAGCATGTCCAGCAGAATCGGCCGGCCCTGGGTGATCACGTCGCGCATCTGGCTGCCGGGGATCACGCTTTCACACGGCTGACCAATCGCGGCACTGGCGTCCTCCAGGCCAAAGCGCCGTGCGTAGCGCTGGTTCATCCACACGATTCGTGCATCGCGATCGACGATGATCGTGCCCTCGCTGGATTGCTCGATGATCTCGAACAGCGAGCGGATCGCCAGTTGGCGCACGCGCTGGTAGTCCTTGAGGCTGTCACTGTCTTGCATGGGCCGCTCCGCCGTAATGAGGCTGCGATTATGCCCGTGGATCGAACGCCTCGCGCAATGCGTCGCCGATGAACACCAGCAGCGAAAGGATCAACGCCAGGGCGAAGAATGCGGTAAACCCCAGCCATGGCGCCTGCAGGTTCTGTTTGCCCTGGTTCACCAGCTCGCCCAGGGAGGCGCTGCCGGCAGGCATGCCGAAACCGAGAAAATCCAGTGCAGTGAGGGTCGAGATGGCCCCGGTGAGAATGAACGGAAGGTAGGTGAGGGTGGCGTTCATCGCATTGGGCAGAATGTGCCGCACGATCACCAGCCGGTCGGGCAGGCCCAGCGCCCTGGCGGCCTGCACGTATTCCAGGTTGCGCCCGCGCAGGAACTCCGCGCGCACCACGTCCACCAGTGCCAGCCATGAAAACAGCGCCATGATTCCCAGCAGCCACCAGAAGCCGGGTTCCACAAAACCACTGAGAATGATCAGCAGGTACAGCACCGGCAGCCCCGACCACACTTCCAGCAGGCGCTGGCCGATCAGGTCCACCCAGCCGCCGTGGTAGCCCTGCAGGGCGCCGGCGGCCACGCCGATCACGGTGCTGATGGCGGTCAGCAGCAGGGCGAACAGTATCGACACACGGGTGCCGTACAGCACCCGCGCCAGCACGTCGCGCGCCTGGTCGTCGGTGCCCAGCCAGTTGGTGGCGGTGGGTGGGCTGGGGGTGGGTACCTGCAGGTCGTAGTTGGGGGTGTCGGCGCTGAAGGGGATCGGGGCAAACAGCATCCAGCCACCCTGGCCCTCGATCAGCTGGCGCACGTACTGGCTGCGGTAGTCGGGCTGGAACGGCAACTGGCCGCCGAACTGCTGTTCGGTGTAGCGCTTGAAGGCGGGGAAGTACAGGCTGCCCTGGTAGCCCAGCAGCAGCGGCTTGTCGTTGGCCACCAGCTCCGCCCCCAGGCTGAGCAGCAACAGCAGCCCGAACGCCCACAGCGAGAACCAGCCGCGGCGATTGCGCCGAAAATTCGCCAGCCGGCGCCTGGACAACGGCGACAGGCGCCGCATCAGTGCTGCCTCGTGGCAAAGTCGATACGCGGGTCGACCAGGGTGTAGCACAGGTCGCCCAGCAGGCGGATCAACAGGCCGAACAGGGTGAAGATGAACAGCGAACCGAACACCACCGGGTAATCCCGCGACACGGCCGCCTCGTAGCTCATGCGGCCCAGGCCGTCGAGCGAGAAGATCACTTCGATCAGCAGCGAGCCTGCGAAGAACACCGTGATCAGCGCCTGGGGAATGCCCGCCACCACCAGCAGCATCGCGTTGCGAAACACATGCCCGTACAGCACCCGACGCTCGCTCAGGCCCTTGGCCCGCGCGGTGACCACGTACTGGCGGGTGATCTCGTTGAGGAAGGCGTTCTTGGTCAGCAGGGTGAGGGTGGCGAAACCGCCGATCACCAGCGAGCCCACCGGCAGCACCAGGTGCCAGAAATAGTCGGCCAGCTTGCCGGCCAGGCTCAGCTCGGCAAAGTTCTCCGACACCAGCCCGCGCACCGGAAACCAGTTGAGCGAGGTCCCACCGGCAAACAGCACGATCAGCAACAGTCCGAACAGAAACGCTGGCAGCGCGTAGCCGATCACGATCAGCGCACTGCTCCAGGCATCGAAAGCGCTGCCGTGGCGGATGGCCTTGCGGATGCCCAGCGGGATCGACACCAGGTATGTGATCAGGGTGGCCCATAGGCCCAGTGAGAGGGTGACCGGCAACTTGTCCAGGATCAGATCGGTGACCTTGGCACCGCGAAAGAAGCTGCTGCCGAAATCCAGCTGGGCGTAGCGAGTGAGCATCAGCCACAGCCGCTCGTGGGCCGGCTTGTCGAAGCCGTACTGGCGTCTGATGGTCTCCAGCAGTTTGGGGTCCAGCCCGCGGCTGGCCCGCGAGTCGCTGTGCAGCGTGTCGCTGCCGGCCCCCGGCGCACCGCCGCCGATACCCTGCAGGCGCGCCACGGCCTGTTCTACCGGGCCGCCCGGTGCCGCCTGGATGATCACGAAGTTCACCAGCAGAATGATCAGCAGGGTGGGCAGTATCAGCAGCAGCCGGCGCAGGATGTACGCAGTCATGGCGCAGCCTCCAGGCGCTCGGCCATCTGCGCCGTGGTCAGCGGGGTGGGGCTGACCTCCCACCAGGTGTCCAGCGCCGGGTCATTGCTGGCTTGCACCCTGGGGATGCCGAAGCGGTTCCACCACACCGTGGAGGCGCCGGGCGGGTAGTAATTGGGGATCCAGTAGTAGTTCCATTGCAGCACCCGGTCCAGCGCATGGGCATGGCGCAGCATGTCGGCCGGGCTCGCGGCCTTGACCAGGCCGTCGATCAGGCTGTCCACCGCCGGGTCCTGCAGGGCCATGTAGTTGTTCGAGCCAGGGTCGGTAGCCGCCGCCGAGCCGAAGTAGCTGTAAAGCTCCGGCCCGGGCGAGGGCGACACCGGGTAGCCAGTGACGATCATGTCGTAGTCACGGGCCATCAGCCGGTTGACGTACTGGGCCGCGTCGATGCGGCGTATGTCCAGGGTGATGCCGATCTGCGCCAGGTTGCGTTTCCACGGCAGCAGCAGGCGCTCCAGGCCCGACTGGCCATTGAGGAAGGTAAAGCTCAGCGGTTCGCCCCGGGCATTGATCAGCTGATCGCCCTGCGGGCGCCAGCCGGCCTGCTGCAGCAGAGCGAGGGCTTGCAGCTGCTTGTCACGGATCAGCCCCGAGCCGTCGGTGCGCGGCGCCTCGAACACCCGGTCGAATACCTCGGCCGGCACCTGGGCACGCAGGGGTTCGAGCAGGGCGAGCTCTGCGCGGTCGGGCAGGGCGCGGGCGGCCAGCGCACTGTTGGCGAAAAAGCTCTGCTGGCGGATGTACAGGTTGCGCATCATCTGCCGGTTGCTCCATTCGAAATCCCACAGCAGGCCCAGCGCCTGGCGCACGCGCCGGTCCTGGAACATCGGGCGCTGCAGGTTGAACACATAGCCCTGGGCGTTCTGCGGCGCCCCTCGGGCCAGGTGCGCACGTTGCAGGCGCCCGTCGTCCAGGGCCGGGCCGTTGTAGCCGATCGAATACCCGGTGGCGGAGAACTCGCGGTTGTAATCGTAACCGCCACCGCGCAGCACCTGGCGCGCCACGTCGGTGTCGCCGAAATACTCGATCTTCAGCTGGTCGAAGTTGTAGCGCCCACGATTGACCGGCAGGTCCCGTGCCCACCAGTCGCGGTTGCGCTCGAAGGTGATGCTGCGCCCGTTGTCGACCCGTGCGATGCGGTACGGGCCGCTACCCACCAGCGCCTGGAAGCCGCCGCCGTTGGTGAATGCATCCTGGTCGAGCGCGTGCTCGGGCAATACCGGCAGCGACGCCAGGTCCAGGGCCAGGGTACGGTTCTGATTGTTCTTGAAGTCGAAGCGTACCTGCAGGGGCGTCTCGACCACCACAGCAGCCACGTCGGCAAACTGCGTGCGGTACTTGAGGTTGCCTTCACGCAGCAGCAGTTGGTAGGTGAAGCGCACATCCTCGGCACGCACTGGGCGGCCATCGGCAAAACGCGCACGCGGGTCGATGTAGAAGCGCAGCCACAGCCCATCGGCGCTGCGCTCGAGCTTTTGCGCGATCAGGCCGTACACGGTATAGGGCTCGTCCAGTGACCGAATGGCCAGCGGTGCATACAGCCAGCCGTCCACCTCGCTGACCCCGGTGCCCTTGTCGATGTAGGGCAGCACATGGTCGAAACCGCCGATTTCCAGCGCCGAGCGACGCAGGCTTCCACCTTTCGGGGCTTGCGGGTTGACGTAGTCGAAATGGCTGAACGAGGCGCGGTAGCGGGGGGCTTCACCATAGACGGTGAGGGCGTGGCTGGGGGCGGCGATCAGGGTTTGCCAGGGAGGCAGCAGAAACAGCAGCGGGGCAAGGGCGAACAGCACAATGCGGGTCAAGCCCGCTCTCACAGGAGCGGGCCGACCCTCGACACGGCCGGCAGATGCGGCCAAGGCCGATCAGTCCTGGCGGCTGGTCACTTCCAGCAGGTGATAGCCGAACTGGGTCTTCACCGGGCCTTGAACAGTGTTCACCGGTGCGCTGAACACCACGGTGTCGAACTCCTTGACCATCTGGCCGGGGCCGAACGAGCCCAGGTCACCGCCCTGGCGGCTGGAGGGGCAGGTGGAGTTGGCCTTGGCGATTTCGGCGAAGTCGGCGCCGGCTTCGATCTGTGCCTTGAGTTCGTTGCACTTGTCTTCGCTGGCGACAAGGATGTGACGGGCGGTGGCTTTTGCCATGGAGAATGCTCCTGGTGAGTAAAGGTGCAGCCTAGCGCAATCGGCGCGCGATTTCCTCCCCCTGTGCGCACGTGCCTTGGCCGGGCACCTGGTATTTGTGTCAGTTGTGCGCCTCGTACATTTTGCCTTTGAATCATTTCCAGCCCATTCCCCCGTTCATACCTTTCGGGCTTCCTGGATTGGAGAAAACTTCATGACGAACAACTTGATTGTCCCCGGGACCCAATCGGGCTTGCAAACGATGATCGACCTGTTCAATGCCATAGTGGGAGGGCCGCCGGCATTCGGAGGATTTGCAGCCGGCACCCTGGCCCTGCGACGCATCTACATTCCAGGTTACATCACCCCGGTATACACCGAAGGCGCCCAGGTTGGCGTGAACAAGGGGATGGTCAATTCGGTGCGCGGAATGCAGGTATTCGTGCAGCCGTATCCGAACATGCTGGCGGGGGATCTGATCGAGGTGTTCTATGGCACCAGCAACATCGCGGCGGTGAAGGTCAGTGTCCGCGAGGAACAGCTCGGCCAGAACATCGAAACCTACATCCCGGCCAAAAAGGTGCTGGAGGGCGTGCACGACCTCTACTACGTGATCACGCGTGCAGGCTCCACCAACAAGGAGTCTTCGCTGGTGCTCAAGGTACTGGCACGCCTCAAGTACCCCGGCGGAAACGACCCTGAACCCGATCGCGCCGGGCACTACAAGTTGCTGCCACCGTTTCTGACCAGCCCTCCAATCGGTGGCGTGGTGGGTGAAGAAGACATCAAGGACTTCCTTGATGGCGAGCTGTATGGCGTGGAAGTCACCGTACCGGCGTACCCGAACATGCGCGAGTACGACACAATTCGCCTGAGTTGGGGCGGCTCGATCGTCGAGTACATCGTGCAACCTGACGAGGTGGGCAACGACCTCGTCATCGAGGTGGATGCCGAGCTCATCTACGAGGCCGGCGACAGCGAAAAGCTGGTGCTTGTGTACTGGATCTGGGACGAAGTGTTCAATCCCGCAAGCGACTGGTCATTGCGCGGTTACATCGAGGTATCGATCGACCCCAACAAACTGTTGCCGCCCATCATCGTCAACCCAGACTCGCAAGCCGTGGAGGGCGACCCGATCGATGTGGCGCTGGTGGCGCAAGATGGCCTGGAAGTACAAGTGGCGGCGCTGTCGGTGTTCGGCTTCAAGGCAAGGGATGAGATTACCCTGTACTGGGTAGGCACCACGGCGCAAGGCCAGATCATTGCCCTGAAGTACTCGCAAACGTTGAGCAGCCCCCGGATATTGGTATTCAAGATTCCCTATGCCCACGTGCAGATGCTGGCGCGGGGTTTTGGCAGAACCTGGTTCACCCGAAAGCCTGTCAATGGCAAGGAACAGACCTCCCGGCGTGTGGGTGCAAACTTTATCGGCGCCGCCGTCAAGCTGCCAAGCCCGCAAGTGACCGAAGCGGTCGACGGCGTGCTGGAGGCCACACTGGCAACGGCGACCGTGGTGGTACCGGCAGCGGCCCAGCTGGAGAAGGACGACTTCATCGAGATCACCTGGCGAGGCACCGGTTCCGATGGCAGCACGTTGCTCTACAAGGACGCCAAAACGGTCACCAGCGCCAGCGCAGGAAAAGACATCTCGTTTGCCGTGAACGGGCCGCAGAACATTCAGCCGCTCAGCGGCGGTTCGCTCGAAGTCAGCTACACCGTAAGCCGGCAGGGCCTGGGGCGCCCTCTGGAATCACAGGCTCTCACGCTGCAAGTGGGCGTGGCGCAGTTGGAACTGCCGGCACCCCGTTGCCCGCAGGCACAAGACGGTGAACTGGATCCTGATGTCCTCGCCAGCGTCGATGTGATCATCGAGCCGTACACCGGAATGAAACTCGACCAGACCATCAGGGTGGTGTGGTCCGACGCGGGCGGTACCTTCTTCGACGATCTGATGAAGGTGACCAAGAACAATCTCGACAAGCAAGTGACGTTCACCTTCGAGCACGCCAAATGGAGCAACTACCTGACAGTGGCAGCCGATGTGTACTACCAGGTCATCGAAGACCGCCAGCCGACTCGCGTGTCTGCCATGCTTTCGTTGCGTCGCAAAGAGCGCCAGTTCCTGCTGCCCGACCCGGTGGTGGAGGGCGCGGTCAATGGCACGCTGCGCCCTGTGGGCGATGCAGTGGTCACGATCCCAGCCGAGGCCCAGCTCAAACTTGGCGATGAAGTGGAACTGCTCTGGGATGGCGATGCCCCCCAAGGCTCGACGAGCGTCACCCTGTACATACTGGAAGATCAGACACGTGAGCTTAAGCAGTCTATCGATGCACGGTTCGTACTGGCCAACATCGATGCCAATGTACGGGTCAAGTACGTGGTGTACCGCTTCGATGGCCGCGAGCAGACGTCCGGCACCGTCACGCTGCGGGTACAGCGTGCGGCGCTGCCGCTGCCGATATTCGTGCAGGCGACCGCCAACAACCAGCTGAACCCGGACGATGTACGCAATGGTGCAACGTATCGGATCGACACCGTGGCCAGATTGCTGCGCGGTGACAGGGTGACCGTACGGGTGTACAGCGAGCTGCCGGCAGGCAACTTCAACCGCACGATCGTGGTAACGGCGGGCGACGAGGGCAAGGCCCTCGACGTGTCGGTACCCTATGCCACGATCAACGCCAGCAATCGCACCACGATCAAGCTCGAATACACGCTGCAGCGTAGCAGCGGCGGCCCGGAGGAACGCTCGCCGTCCAACAGCTATTTCGTAAACCGTGTGATAGGCAGCGGCAACCTGCGTATTTTCGGCGCCCGCTACGGCGCGAGCACCTACCGCGCCTCCAGTACCTCGCGAATTCTGAGCGCATTCAATGCGCAAAGCCTGCAGCCGATCCTCGCCGAATGGCGTTACCTGGACGAGCCCACCTGGACCGCAGGCACTACCTGGATGGACAAGCAGCCCTGGAAGGCGCTGCGCGTGCGCACGCAAACCGATGAGGTGCAGCTCAACCCGGCCAACATCATTGGCAACGGAATCGACGCCGCGGTCAATGGCAGTGCAGCGTTTGTCGCCCTGCGCAACGAACGCTCAGGGGGGGAGCGCGATATCGTCGGCTGGGGCAGTATTGCCTACGGGGCAGCTATTCCGCCGACATTGCAGACCCGCGACGACATCGCTGAAGTCAGTTGCACGCGCAGCGCGTATGCCGCACGCATGACCAATGGCACTGTGCAGTGCTGGGGCCAGGCGGGCGAGGGCGGTTCCATGCCTAAAGGTGAAACCGGAAATTTCGTCGAAGTGCGCAGCAATGCCAGGGCGTTTGTCGGACGCAAAGCCGACGGCCGCCTCATTGCCTGGGGTGTGGGGCCCGAGGGCGCGACCATTCCGCCGGGGATCCTCAACCTGACGGATTTCACCGCTGTCTACGGTGCCGGCAGCGCTTTTGCAGCGCAGCGTGCCGACGGTTCGCTGGTAGCCTGGGGCAGTGCCGCCAACGGCGGCAGCTTGCCCAACGATATCGCCGACCTCAAGGACATCTACTACGTCAAGGGCAACTTTGCCGCCTTTGCCGCACGGCGCACCAACAATCGTGTCGTTGCCTGGGGCAATGCCGGATATGGCGGCACGGTACCGGATGCAATCGCCCAGTTGACCGATATCGTCACCCTTGAGGGGGCTACGGCCCAGGCATTCAGCGCCTTGCGTGCCACCGGCCAGGTAGTGGCCTGGGGGGCTGGCAGCCATGGCGGCTCGGTGCCGCAAGAAATTGCAGGTCTGACTGACATCGTGGAGGTCACCAGCACCTGGCATGCCTTCTGTGCCCGGCGCAGGAACGGTTCGGTGGTGGCCTGGGGCAACGCGAACAACGGCGGCAACGTGCCACAGCCTGTGGCCAACCTGCGCAATGTCATTCAAGTCACCGGCAGCGCATGGGCGTTCGCCGCCCTGTGCAGCGACGGCACCGTGGCGGTCTGGGGGCGTTCTGAAGCCGGCGGCGATATCAGCCGGGTGTCCGACCAACTGAAACATGTGCGTGCGGTGTACGCCAACTCCAACGGCTTCGCCGCATTGACGTCAGACGGGCGCGTGGTGACGTGGGGCCAACCGCAGGGCGGTGGCGACAGTGCGGCGGTGCAGGCGGCGCTGCGCAACAAGGTGACCACCGGCCACCGGGTAGATGTCAATGCCGAGGCCGACGGCGAATGGGCTGGCGCGCCAGGCGCCTGAGGCCTTTGAGCGATATGACCCTGCAATCGGCGCTGCCTGGCGCCGGTTGCCTACCTGCGGGAGTTTGACGACATGACCGACTACACCGTGCCAAAGATGAACGACGTCAGCGAAGGGGCACTCGACCTCGGTACAGTGGGTGAATTCACCCGTGCAGAGGTACAAAGAAGTGCCAGCTGGCACAACAAAGTGCTGAAGCTGTTTGTGCTCGACGAGCAGAACAAGGTGCTCTACGACGAGGTAAGGCCCACCCCGAACAACGACCGACTGGCGGTGTGGGAAAATATTGCGAAAAGCATATTGCTTGGCCGTGAGGGCCAACAACTGCGCGTGTATTACGAGGTCGACGGGGTGAAGTCGCAGGTACTGACACTCACCATCAAGGCGAACTTCGCTGCGCCCCTGACAGTCGACCTCAGCGGCCGCAACTACATCGTGTTCCGCACCGCCGCCGAGGTGCCCAGCCCGCCGCCAGAAGTGCCTGACTACGCACAGTTCACCCGCACCAACGCACAAGCCGTCAACTACGAAAGCAGCGACATCAACGTTGCCCGTGTCGACAGCAGCGGCAAGGTCAGCCTGCTGGGCAATGCAGAGGATCCGCCGGTCACCATTACCGCACTGGACGCTGCCGGTGCCTCGGTCGGCAGCTACACACTGACGGTCCGAGGGGTCAGGGGGTTGTACCTGTTGAGCTACGACCACGAGCTGCAGGCCCCAGGCGCCGCACTAGCCGCCACCAGCTATGGCCTGGACGTGCCGACAGCCGACGACTTCAGTCGCTTCAGCGCTGTGTACGCGGCGGCAAAAGACGACCTCGCGGGCTATCTGAAGGCGCAGAACCTGGGCCTGCCGAACATGACGGAAAAAGGCTTTCTGGGTGCTACTGATACGAACGGCTCGCCCACCTACCTGGACCTGGCAACGCTGCAGGTAAGCAGTGCCAGCCCAAGCCAGAAAGGCTACGCGATGGGCATCAGCCAGCCCCACTGACTCCACGGCAGGAGCAACCGTTGATGGACGCAATCAGACGTACCTATGCGGCACTGGTGTTATGCGTTTGCGCGAGCATGTTCAATGCGCATGCAGACACTACCCAACCTCCGGACCCCACCCTTCGCCTGCCCGAAGTGGCAGCCTTGCAGGGCGCCGAGCTGGACCCTGAAAAGGTACCGGCCACGGGGCTGAACATCACCGTCCAGGGGGTTGATAACAATAACGCGGTAGTACTGGCGTTCCAGACCACCTTGACGATCTACCTTGCCGATGCGCAAGGCCAGGCGATCACCACGATCAGTTGGCCGATCTCGGCGCGCAATGCCGGCAAACCCGTCACCTTGCCGATCGAAAAGCGCTATGTCGACGCCAATGTCGGCAAGACCCTGCAGGTCTACTACACCGCGCAGGCGCCGCGCTCGGCGCCGCGCAGATCGGGCGTGGTCACCCTGCTGATCAAGGAAGGCTTCACTGCTGCACAGGCACTCAACCTGGCCAGCCGACGCTATGTCGTGTTCTTCGACGAGCACAACCTGGCCAGGACGCCACCGACCATCCCCGACTATGCCCGCTACACCCGTGCACAGCCAGGGGCCACCGGCTATAGCGTGGACAACACGGGCATTGCCAGGGTCGATCCCGATGGACAGGTCTCGGTATGGGGCAATGGCGACATCACCGTCACTGCGCAGAACGCGGCAGGGGCCAGTTCCAGCTACGTGCTCAGTGTGCGCGGCGTGCGTGAGCTGCGCCTGCTCAGCTCGGCGTATCGATCCACCTGGGCACAGGCGCAGGCCAAGGCCCGCGACGAGGGCTACACCCTGCCGAGCAACGAGGATTTCGAGGCGCTGGCACGGCTCTACCCATCGCCGGCCAACAGCCTCGCCGAGGCACTGAACCTGGCTCCGTACCGGGTGTGGGGCATAGGGTTGGGCGCACAGACGGCCGTGTACCTGGACCTCTACGACAACCTGGTCAGTTCCGAAGTCACGACAGAGTATGAGCTGGGCTACCCGGCCGGCATTCGTTGAACAGCGGCGCGCCATGGGAGGCGACCTGTATGAACGTTGCGAGCAAACTGATTTGTGGCATCGCATTGTGCGTTTTGCTGGGCAGCGCCCATGCCGTCGGGAGCCCGCAGGTAGCGATGCAGTTGAATGCGCGCTACAGCAGCACACCGGCACAGTGCTTAGGACGCGCACCGGCCTTTGCCTGCAGCGGCGTGTTGCTACGCGCAGTGCCAGCCAGCGACGTCGAAACGTTCTGGAAGAAAGACGATGCCGCGCAACTGGTTTTTCTGCGCAAGGACCGCGCCTTTGACGGGCTGGCAGCACCTTCGGGGTTCGTGCTGTTCGACCGGCTGACGGCCGTGGGCCTGGGCAAGCCGTATCAGGCCGACAGCAGTGCCGGTGGCGTGGTGGTCAGTACCTGGAATGCCCAGGTGCCCGCGCAATTGCCCATCCAGGCCATCTTCTACGACGTCACCCGGGCCGGTGCCCTGGCGGCAGCCCAACGCAGCCAGCGCGCCTACTTCGACGCCACGGCCCAGTGGTTGCCGGTGGTGCGCCTGCACCTGGGCGATGGCAATGGTCTGGTGTTCGGTTTCAGCCAGCAGGATCAGCTGGACAATGGCTACAGGGTCACCCGGCGCCTCAACCAGCGTTACGCCGACACCCGGCCTGCCTGTATCAGCGGCCGCTCCGGGTTCGATTGCAACGGGGTGCTGTTGCGCTCGACAGGCACGGGCAACTTCAAGGCCTGGAATCCGGCCCCCCGTGCGCTGAAGAACGGCGGCGTGTCCTTCAGCTACCTGCGCAGTGACATGGCCATCAAGGTGGTGGTGTGGCCGCAAGGCTATCTGATTCGCGAAACCGCCGCCCCTGTAATACACACCCTGCCTGCCGCATGCCTGTACGTCGCCGACGGCGCCACGCACGATGCGGTGTCAACCAACACCTGCACCTTTCGTGGCTGGTGCGACGAAAAACAACCGCCCGTGAACAGCGTCGCCACCTGGTCCGCCTCCACTGCTGGCAATCGGTACAGAAGCTGTGCGTTCCGCGCCGACGCCACGGCCTTGCAACTGATGGTCGAGATTCGCCAGAAAGTCCCGGGGCTAACCGGTTGGAATGAAATCATGGTCCCTACCTGGCCGCAGGACATTGCAGCGCAATTGCCGATCGAAGCGTTCTTCTTCAGCGCCACTGCGCATTACCTGGGGCAGGTGGGGGGTACCAACGGCCTGGCCGGGGGGCAGTCGTTCCAGCAGGACTACTTCAAGGAAACCAACCGCTGGCTACCGCTGGTCAAACTGGACGTGCAGGCCGCCAATCGGCAGCCCTTCACCTATGACCCCGCTGTGCAGCAGCTCAAGTGAGGCGCACGCACATGGGCATCTTGAGACTGTGCGGTGTGCTGGCGCTGTGCGCCTGCCTTGCGCCGGTGCACGCGCAGGAAGGCACCCGCACGGCGCAGTGGCTCAATGCACGCTTCACCAGCACGCCGGAACAGTGCGTGGGCAGAAGTCCTGCCTTCGTCTGCAGCGGCGTACTGGTGCGCAGCGTACCGCAGAGTGCGAACGCAGATTTCTGGACGCTCAAGGACGTCGCCGGCAGCGACCTGCGTTTTGTCTTCCTGCGCAACGACCGCAGCATGGCGGGCCTGGCGCTCGGGTGCGGCTACCTGCTGTTCGATGGTCTGAGCGCAGCAGCGCTCGGCAAGGCTTTTCAGGCTGTGCAAGACCCGGTATCGCCCGGGGCGGTCCTGGTGTCTGGCTGGCAGGCACAGGCGCCGGCGCAGCTTGCCATCCAGGCACTGTTCCATGACAGCGCGCAGGCCGGAGGCCTGCGCTGTGCTCAACGCAATCAGTTGGCCTATTACCAGGCCACCGGCCTCTGGCTGCCGATCCTGCGGATTGCGCCTGGCGATCCGCAGGCACAGGTGTTCGGCTTCGCGCAGCAAGAGCAGCTCTACAATGGCAGGCGCGTGGCCGAGCGCCTTGAGCACCGCTATCGGGATGCCTTGAGCGGATGCCGCGACGGGCAGGCAGCCGCCTACTGTCGCGGGGTGCTGATCCGCGCAGTGAATGGCGCCTCCGGTTTTCACGCATGGAACCCCAGCAGCAACTCCGTGACACGCAACGGCGTGTCGTTCTCCTACATACGTGCCGATGTCGGTACGCAGCGCCTGGCCGGTACCGAAGGGCTCATCTACCGCGAGCTTGCAGCACCCGCACGCCAGACACTGGTAATGCGCTGTGCCTACCCGGCCAATGCCAGTAGCAGCGCCATCCCCAACAGCTGCCGGGCCAGCTGCGCCTCGCTGAACATCAACAGTGTCAGCGCCTGGCGCAGCCGCTATGGTGCCAGCCCCGTCAGCAGTTGCGCCTTCGACCCCAGTGCTGCGGCCTTCGAGTTGAACATCGAAGTGCGTGCCCATGGCGGCGCCTGGAACGAAATCATCATCGCGCCCTGGCCGCAGAACATCGGCCCGCAGCTCACACTCGAGGCTGCATTCCTTATCCGTGGCAGTGGCGGGCTGAACGGTGCCCGGTACATCCAGCGCGATTACTACCAACAGGCCGGCAAGGTCATTCCTGTGCTACGGGTCGATCTGACGGCGGCCAACGGCCAGGTGTTCACCTTCGACCCCCTGGACCAGAACCTGTGACAACGCAAGGCATAGGGCATGGAGGTAACCAGGGGGCTTCACTGCGACCGACAAGCGTGGCAGCACGGCGAGCTACGGAGTGAGGTGAGCAATCGTACCTGAAACCCTCTGCTGGCACTGCCTTCTCGGGGCGGGCGGGCGAGTACGAACCAGGCTATCCAAGCTGATATCCACTGATCGCAGCCACGCTGCCAAGGAGTCGACGATGAGGAACCTGATGCGTTCACTGTGCCTGGGCTGCACCTTGTGTCTTGTACAGAGTGCAGCGTATGCCCTTGGGGGTGCACAAACCGCCGCGCTGCTGAATGCGCGCCACGCCAGTACCGCGTCCCAGTGCGTGGGGCGCGCACCTGCCTTTGCCTGCAGCGGCATCGTGCTGCGCACGCTGATGCCCAACCAGGCCGAGAAGTTCTGGGTGCCTGACGCCGCCGAAGGCACCGACATGCGCTTCATCTTTGTGCGCAAAGACCATGTGCCGACGACATTGGGCTCGGGCGCGGGGTTCTTGCTGTTTGATCGCTTTACGGCGCTGGCCCACGGCAAGCCGTACCAGGCCACCCAGCCAGCGGCCAACCTGGGCGAGGTGGTGGTGAACGGCTGGAATGCGCAGGCGCCGGGGCAACTCGCGATCCAGGGCGTGTTCTATGACCCCGGGCAAGCCGGCAGTCTGTTGCGCGCCCAGAGCAGCCAACGCGATTACTTCCAGGCCACCGGTACATGGCTGCCGCTACTGCGCTTGCAGCTTGGCGAACCGCAGGGGCAGGTCTTCGGCTTCAGTCAGCAAGACCAACTGGACAATGGCTACCGGGTGGCGGCACGGCTCAACACACGCTACCTCGACACCGGCAATGGCGACGACACCTGCCGGGGCAATCGGGGCGCCTTCTACTGCCGTGGTGTACTGCTGCGCACGACCGATGTCGGCAACTTCCGTGCGTGGAACCCGAGCTCCAATTCGGTACGCGGCAATGGCGTGTCCTTCAGTTATTTTCGCGCCGACAGCAAGGTGCTGCGTACCTACAAGGCGCAGGGGCTGGTGATACGTGAAGAAGCGGCACCGGCGACCAGACCCTTGTCTCTACGGTGCGTGTACCCCTTCGATGGTAGCACTGGCGGGCGGGCCGATATGTGCGACTTCCGGCTTTCTTGCGCCTCAGCGGGGATCGATTCGGCAGCGGCATGGTTGGCGCGCTTCCGTGGCAGCCCATACTCAGGTTGTTGGTTCTCCCCGGCGGCGCAACAATTTCGGGTGGCCAACGAGATCCGCCAACAGCTCAACGATGGCCTTGGCTGGAATGAAATGGTTGTAGCGGCCTGGCCCGCCGGTGCGCCGCTTGGATTGCCGCTTGAGGCGCTGCTCTACAGCAGGGCCAGTTACTTTGCGGGCGATGGCCTGGCAGGTGGCAAGCGGTTCCAGACCGATTACTTCGCCGATACGGGCCGTACCTTGCCGTTGCTTCAGTTGCACCCGATGCCCACAGATGGACGCCTGTTCATCTACGACCCGAACGATCAGGCCCTTCGGTAATCGACGCGACAGCGGCCAACCCACTGCCCCTGGTCAAGCTGGGCCGGCAGGACCAGAACGTCTGACCTGCCTGCCCCTTAACATTCTGCCTATGTGAGGGGGGCCGAAGCGCCCTCGTCGGGGCGGCAGGTGTCTACCCGCGTTGGCTAATGGCCGCTTCGCTCAACAAGGCTTCTGTGGCCCCCCAGCCCAGGCAGCCATCGGTGATCGATACACCGTAGCGCAGGGGGGCCTTGCCCAGTGCCTGGCAACCCTCGAACAAATGGCTTTCGAGCATCATGCCGATGATCGAGCGGTCACCCTGCAAGCGTTGCTGCAGCACCTGATTGAACACTTGAGGTTGGCGCAGTGGGTCCTTGCCGCTGTTGGCATGGCTGCAGTCCACCATCAGGCGTGGGCGGATGCCGGCCTTGTGCAGGCCCTGGCGTGCCTGCTCCAGGCTGGCGGCATCGTAGTTGGGGCCCTGGTGGCCGCCGCGCAGCACCAGGTGGGTATCAGGATTGCCAAGGGTCTCGACGATCGCCGGATGCCCCTGGGCATCCAGCCCGAAGTGGCGGTGGGCATGCGCGGCACTGCGGATGGCGTCGCAGGCGATACCCACGCCGCCGTCGGTGCCATTCTTGAATCCGACCGGCAGCCCCAGGCCGCTGACCATCTCGCGGTGAATCTGCGATTCGGTGGTGCGTGCACCGATGGCCGCCCAGCTCAGCAGGTCATCGAAGTAGCCTGCTGCCATCGGCTGCAGCAGTTCGGTGGCCACCGGCAGGCCCCGTTCGAGCATGCCCAGCATCAGCTGGCGAGACAGCGCAAGGCCACCCTGCATGTCATCGCTGCCATCCAGGTGCGGGTCGTATGCCAGGCCTTTCCAGCCCACCGTGGTGCGAGGCTTTTCGACATAGGCACGCATCACCAGCAACAACTGGTCATCAACCTGGCGGGAGAGGGCGGCCAGGCGTTCGGCGTATTCGAGGGCAGCGTGGGGGTCGTGCAGCGAGCAGGGGCCGACAATCACCAGCAGGCGATCATCCTCACCGTCGAGAATCGCCTTCACCGCCTGGCGATGGCGTTCGACCTGGCCGCCAAGGGCGCTGGACAAGGGCAGTTGCTGCTTGAGCTGAAACGGGCTGGGCAGGCGCAGGTTGAGGCTACTGTTGGCTGCGACAGCCTGGGGTTGGGACAGGTTCAGGGCTTGGGTGGACGCTTGCATGGTCGGGTTTCCTTGGGCGGAAGGCGGGTTCGGTCCCGCGCCTTCGGCCCTAGCGAGATGTTCGATTTCGTGTCGGTGTTTGCGTGCCACCTGTACTCGACCGGTCGGAGGCGGCTGGCTGGCCCGAACGGCAGTGGCTAAATCGCCAGGCAAGGCTTTGGTAACGGTAATAGGTGCTGTGGTTCATGGTGCAATCCTCATCGATGTCGGTGGTGTACGGCGCCCAAAACAAAACCCCCGGTGGGCAGGGCCGACCGGGGGTTGAGTATTCTCGTGTTCGGCGGCCCTGGGAGTGGGCGCCGGTGTGGGTATCAGCGGCGCCTGTGGCTAAACCAATACCCAAAATAAAAGCCGCTGGCAGACAGTGCCGCGCACGCAGGCACACCCGCCAGGTGCGATACGCGACCTGTGTGCAGTGCTTGAGTGAGGGAAATAGACGACATGCTGTGCTCCAGTTGATTGCCCGAGCTTACTTCAGGCGCGCAACTGGATGCAACTGGCAAATGGCGTTAGGCTTGCGCCCGATTGCTGGCACCGGAGCGTTGTCAGCGCACGCCGCACAGACGTGCATACCACCACATGGAGTCTCCCGATGCATGTGAACGACTACACATCGGCCATTACCACCCGCACCACCGGTGCAAGCCCCCTCCCTACCAGCCTTGGCATCAACCATGGCAACAGCAGCAGCGCCAGGGCCCTGAATGCCTACGCCGGCCAGGACACCAGCAGTGTCTCCAACCTGGCCCGTCAACTGGCCGCAAGTGCCACCCGTGCCAGCGAGCGCGATACCGGCCTGAGCCATTCGGCACTCGGTGCGTTGGCCAGGTCGCTGCTCGACAAGATTACCGGCGCTGCGTATTCGGCCAACAAGGCCGCCTACGACAAGGAAGTACCGGCCACAGATGACCCCGAGCTGCTGGCCCGGGCCGAACAGGCCACTGCGTTCGTGAACGCGACGCTGACCGTGGGCAGCAAGACCGTTGAAAACCCGTTCGCCGGCCTGTCGCGCGAGCAGCTGGCGCTGATCACCTACGATGACAGCGGCACCTTCACGGTCAACGAACGGCGCGCCGCGTTCGAGGAGACCACCCGCCAGGAGCAGGCGTGGCGTCGCGAGGTCAGCGACAAGGCGCAGCAGGAATACAACACCACCGGCCGCATGACGGACTTCTTCAAGCAAGTGCAGGCCCACTACAACAGCCTGCCGGCAATCGAGAAGGCTCAGTATCCGGCCGACTATGCGGCGCAGGTGCAACAGCACATCGATGCCGACATCAACTACAAGGTGCAGAACGCCAAGGACATGATCGTTCCCATGACCCTGGCCGAAACCCTGTTGTCGATGGGGCCGGTGGGCAGCGGCAAGACCCTTGCGCTACCCGGCGCCGGCTGATCAGCGCCGCAGATAGGCGGTAAAGTCGATATCGCCGGCACTGAGAATCGCCTGCACCCGGTTGTGCACGTTGAGCTTGCGCAGAATCGCCGAGACATGGGCCTTGACCGTGGTCTCGGCGATATCCAGGTTGTAGGCGATCTGCTTGTTCGACTCCCCCTTGGTCATGCGCTCGAGCACCAGCAACTGCTTGCGGGTGAGCGCCTGCAGCAGCTCCGGGGCAAAGCCTGCATGCTCGCTCTGGTTGCGCCGGCCGGTGCTTTTTTGCGTGCGGATGATGTCGGGCGGCAGGTACACGTTGCCGTTGAGGATCTGCTCGATGGCATCGGTCATCTGCGAGCGCGGCGACGACTTGGTGATGAACCCCACCGCGCCATAGGTGATTGCCTGCAGCACCACCTGCTTGTCCTGCTCGGCCGAGACGATCACCACCGGGATCGTCGGCGCCTCGTTGCGCAGGTTGATCAGCCCGCCAAGGCCATGCATGCCGGGCATGTTCAGGTCCAGCAGGATCAGGTCCAGGTCGTCATGCTGGCCGGTCAGGCTCAGGGCGCTGTCCAGGTCGGCGGTTTCCATGACCTCGCTGCCAGGGAAGCCGTCAGTGATGACGTTGTGGATCGCTTCGCGAAACAGCGGGTGGTCGTCGGCGATCAGAATCTTGTACATGGCTTTGCACCTTATTGTTGTGGTTGACCGCTAGGCAGACAGTAGTCAGGGGAACGCTTCGGGTGTCGCGGGGTGTACCGGCAGCCCGGCATTCTCCCAGGCATCCAGGCCATCACGGTACCAGTACAGCCGCGTGTAGCCCAGTGCATCGGCGCGCTTGACCGCATTCCAGCTCAGCCAGCAATCGGAGCGACAGTAGAAGACGATGGCGCGCTGCTTGTCGCCATGGCTCAGGCGTTGCAGGTGGCGGCTGAAATAGCGGGCCCAGGCGGCGTCCAGCTGGCCATCGCCGGTGTTGGCCAGCCAGTGGCTGTGGGGGAGGTTGGCATGCGGCTCGCTGTCGATGAACCGTCCATGCAGCCAGGGGCGCTTGTACACGTCGATCAGCAACGGCGGGGGCTGCTGTTGCAGCAGAGCCTGCAGCTGCGCGGTATCGAGGGTCTGCGCCGGCGGCGCCTTATCGGGGGTAGGGCTGCGGTACAGGGTGGCGCGGTAGCCGTCGGCAGTGAACAGCGCCGTGTCGGCGCTGGCGGGCACCGCCAGGGTCAGGCAGGCAGAAGCGAACAAGGCACGCAGCAGCATGGTCGGCAGTCTCGTTTTTGTTATGCCTGGTATTACAGGCCAGTACTGGCGCTTTGTGAATGCGACCATCGACAGCGCGGGCAGTACCAAAGTAGTAGCGGCCGTGCTCGCCAGCGGCTCTAGCATGGGGTATAGCCACTACAGGAGTACTGCGCGATGGGCATCTTGCTGGTCGACGACCACCCGATGATCCGCCTGGGCCTGGCCCACTTTCTGGGCGAAGGGCTCAATGGCCTGCCAGTTCGCGAGGCCGGCAGCGGCGAGGAGGCCCTGCAGCAGGTGCAGGAGGAACTGCCCGGCCTGGTGATCATGGACTTCGACCTGCCCGGCATCAGCGGCCTGGAAACCACCCGGCGCCTGCGTCAGCGCCTGCCGCAACTGCGCGTGCTGTTTTTCAGCGAACACACCGAGCTGGGCCTGGTTCGCCAGGCACTGGACGCGGGGGCCTGCGGGTTTCTGTCCAAAGCGGCAGCGCCGGCGGTGGTGCTTGAAGCCGTGCGCCGGGTACTGGCGGGGCATGCCTACATCGAGCAACCGCTGGCCACCCAGCTGGCCTGTCAGCCGCACCCGGGGCAGGGTGGCGGCAATGCTCGCCTGCAGGGGCTGACCCAGCGCGAGATCGAAATCTTCCTGATGCTGGCCAAGGGCACGCCGACCCGGTTGATAGCCCAGCAGCTGTGCATCAGCGCCAAGACCGTCTCCAACTACCTGACCTTGCTCAAGAGCAAGCTGCAGGTCAGCTCCCATGCCGAACTGGTGCACCTGGCAATCGAAGCCGGCCTGCTGCGTATAGCGGCGTAGGCTGTGTACGCAGGCACCTAGTCCCAGGTGCTCGGGCAACCCTGGCAGCCTTCCATGTTGCTGTCCTGGAAGTTGGCGTAGTGCTGACGAGTGCCGCGCAGGTCGGCTTTCTCCAGGTTGCTTTCACCGAACTTGGCTTCCTGCAGGTTGGCATCGGCCAGGTTCGCCCCCACAAGGTCGGCCCTGCTCAGCCAGGTCATTTCCAGGTCGGCGGCTTGCAGGTTGGTATTGTGCAGCTTGGCGCCGGACAGGCGGGCAAACTCCAGGTAGGCGGCGCTGAGGTTGGCACCATTGAAGTTGGCGCCCTGGGCGTACATGCCCCAGGCCTGGACCGCGATCAGCGTGGCATCGGTGAAGTTGGCCACGCGCAGGTTGGTTTGCTGCAGGCTGGCACGGGTGAGGTTGGCGCCTTGCAGGTTGGCTTTCTCCAGGTTGGCCAGGTCGAGCTTGGCGTGACGCAGGTTGGCGCCACGCAGGTCGGCACCGGCCAGGTTCATCTTGCGCATGTCCTGGTTGTTCAGGTCGGCGTTCTGCAGGTTGGCGCCGGGGCACTGGCTTTCAGGCTGGATGATGCAGCCGTTGATCTTCAGCGGCTGTGGTTCCAGTTCGTCGTCGGCAGCAAAAGCCGGGGACAGGGCGACGGCGAGCACTAGGGGCAGATACTTCATGGGAATCTCCTTGGCAGTTTGAAAGCAGACGCGGGTCAAGCCCGCTCCCACAGGTCTGGTGATCCCTTGTGGTGGCGAACTTGACCCGCGAAAACGCTCAGATCAACGCTTGGCGGTCTTGGTATCCCAGGCCGGGATCTTGAACACCCAGAACGATCCACCCTGTGCCACCGGCTTGGTCAGCTCGGCCATGTCGCCACCCCACAGCGGTACTGCACCGCCGTAGCCGACGGTCACGCCGATGTACTGCTCGCCATCCTGTTCCCAGGTGATCGGTGGCGAAACGATGCCGCTGCCGGTCTGGAATTTCCACAGCTCTTCGCCGGTCTTGGCGTTGAAGGCCTTGAAGTAGCCGTCGCCGGTACCGGTGAACACCAGGTTGCCCTTGGTGGCCAGCACGCCGGCCCACAGCGGCAGGCGCTCGTTGTGCTCCCACACCACCTTGCCGGTGGTCGGGTCCATCGCACGCAGCGAACCTACGTGGTCCTCGTACATGCGCTTGATGCGGAAGCCCATGCCCAGGTAGGCCGACCCTTTCTTGTAGTTGACCTCTTCGGTCCAGTATTCCTCTTTCCAGTGGTTGGCCGGTACGTAGAACAGGCCGGTGTCCTGGCTGTAGGCCATCGGGTTCCAGTTCTTGCCGCCCAGGAACGGTGGCGAGACTTCCACCGGCTTGCCCTTGGTTTCGCCTGGCAATGGCTTGGCAGGGCGCTGGCCTTCGTTTTCGACCGGGCGACCGGTCTTGAGATCGATGTGGCTGGCCCAGGTGATGTTGTCCACGAACGGGAAGGCGTTTTTCAGCTTGCCGTTGGTGCGGTCCACCACATAGAAGAAGCCGTTGCGGTCAGCGTGCGCGGTGGCCTTGTACTGCTTGCCGTCCTTGTCCTTGTAGTCGAACAGCACCAGTTCGTTGTTGCCCGAGAAGTCCCAGGCATCGTTCGGGGTGTGCTGGTAGAACCACTTGACCTCACCGGTGGTCGGGTCGACGCCGACCTGGCCCGAGGTGTACAGGCTGTCGAAGTCGTGCGGGTTGCCGTCCTTGGAGGTACGTGCCCAGGTGTTCCACGGGCCAGGGTTGCCGGCGCCGACGATGATGGTGTTGGTTTCGGGGTCGAAGCTTGCGCTTTGCCATGGGGCGCCGCCACCGTGGCTCCAGGATTCGACCTTGCCGGTCTCGGTGGTCGGATCGTCCGGCCAGGACGGGGCCTTGACGTCGCCGGTAGGGGTGCTGTCCTTGCCGTTCAGGCGGCCCATGTGGCCTTCGACGAACGGACGCATCCACACTTCTTCACCGGTTTCCGGGTCGCGGGCATACAGCTGGCCGACCACGCCGAATTCGTCACCGGAGCTGCCGTGAATCAGCAGCACCTTGCCGCTCTTCTGATCCTTGATCAGGGTCGGGGCGCCGGTCATGGTGTAGCCGGCGCTGTGATCGCCGAATTTCTTGTTCCATACCACCTTGCCGGTGTCTTTGTTCAGCGCGATCACGCGGGCATCGAGGGTGCCGAAGTAGATCTTGTCGCCGAAGATGGCAGCGCCACGGTTGACCACGTCACAGCACGGACGAATGTTGTCCGGCAGGCGATGGTTGTAGGTCCACAGACGCTTGCCGGTCTTGGCATCCAGGGCGAACACCCGCGAATAGGAGCCGGTGACGTAGATCACGCCGTCGTTGATGATCGCCTGGGATTCCTGGCCGCGTTGCTTTTCGTCACCGAAGGAGTACGACCAGGCCGGGGTCAGCTTGAACACGTTCTTGTCGTTGACCATGGCCAGCGGGCTCCAGCGCTGGGCATTGGTGCCCATGCCGTACTGCAGCACGTTCTGGGTGTTGAGGTGGTCGTTGGCGATGTCTTCCCAGGTCACCGGCTTGGCGTTGGCCGCCGGTGCCAGGGCCAGGCTCGAGACCAGCAGGACGGCCTGCACAGCCATGGACAGTGGGGAAAGCGCGGCGGGTAACGATCTTATTGTCATAGTGGGTGTTCCCAATGGAGGTTTTGTGCCTGCCTAGACTGGATCGTCGCCGCCTGCGCAGATACGGAAAAACTCCCGCCCTGAGCGGGAAAATGTCCCAGTCGGCGCATGATTTGGCACTGCCCCACAAGCCCTACTACCAAGGGAGTAGCACGCGACCACCAAAGCAGCATGGGGGCGCTGGAGTGCGCTTTCTAAGATGCCCGGCAGCACCCCGGTATCGCGAGGTGCCTGCGTGCAAACCGTACAGACAAAGCAGTCGAGGGCAGAACAATGACAACAGTGAAAAACGCCTGGATGAGCGCCGTGCTGATGGCCGGCCTGATGAGTACCGGGGCGGTGTTCGCCCATGGCAACGTGACCCCGTCGGCGGTCAACACCGGCACCCTGGAAAAACTCGGTGACGAGTGGCGTGAAACCAACCCCTACCGCAACGGCCCCAACCATGACGAGGCAGTGTCCATCGGCGCCTCGGCCTACAACCAGAACTGCGCGGCCTGCCACGGCCTGGAAGCCAAGTCCGGTGGCATCGCCCCCGACCTGCGCCTGCTGGACGAGGGCGAGGCGGGCGATGAATGGTTCGTGGAGCGGGTACGCAACGGCGCGGTGCGTGACGGGCGCGTGTACATGCCCAAGATGGCCGACTACCTGAGCCAGGAAGCGTTGTGGGCGGTGCGTACCTACCTTGACAGCGTGCACATCGAGGAATAGGCCATGCGCCGGGTACCGTTGCTGTTGGCCGCGTTGCTGCTGGCCGGCCCGGCCTGTGCAATACAGCCGGGTGCCGATCCGGTGCCGTCGGTGATGTGGGAGTTCTATCGCAAACAGTGGCTCCAGGATGAGCCCTACGTCTTTGATGAGCGCGTGCGGGTGATTGCCCCGCCATTCGCCGAGGACGCCCGACAGGTGCCGTTGCAGGTCGATGCCCGGGCGTTGCCGGGCAAGGTGCAGCGCATACTCGTGTGGGCCGAACTCAACCCGATACCGCGGGTCGTCGATTTCCATCCCGGCCCGCAGGTTCTGCCGTGGCTGGCTGTGCGCATACGCATCGAGCAGGCCACCCCGCTGCGGGCGGCCGTGCTGACCGATGACGGTACCTGGCACATCGGTTCGAGCCTGATCGATGCCGCCGGCGGTGGCTGCACGGCGCCCAGCGTGGTACGCAGCCAGCCCGGCTGGGAAGAGCGTCTGGGCCAGGTACTGGGTGCACGCTACCCGCGCGAAGCCTTCAGCCGCGTGCGCCTGGACGTGTCGCATCCGATGGATAACGGCCTGACTGGCGGCATCCCCGAATTCTTCATCGAACACGCCGAGCTGTTCGATGCCCAGGGCCAGTCGCTGGCCACCCTCGAACTGTTTCCTGCCGTGAGCGAGAACCCCAGCCTGGGCTTCGACCTGCTCAACCAGGGGGCTACCCGCCTGGTGCTGCGTGACAACAACGGTAACCAGTTCGACGCTGCCATCGAGTGAGGACCGTGATGCGAGCACTGTTGCTGTTGCTGGCGTGTGTCAGCCTGCCGAGCCTGGCCGACCTGGACTATCACCTGGCGCCGCGCCAGATCGCGGCCGACACCTATGTGCTGGAGGGCAGCACCGAGCACTTCTCCCGAACCAACGGCGGCAACATCGTCAACACCGGTTTCATCGTCACCGAGGCTGGCGTGGTGGTGATCGACAGCGGTCCGTCGCTGCGCTATGGGCAGGCCTTGCGCAAAGCCATCGAAAGCGTCACCGACCAGCCGGTGGTGCAGGTGCTGCTGACCCATCACCACCCCGATCACGCACTGGGCAGCCAGGCCTTTGCCGGTGTGCCTGTCGGTGCACTGCCTGGCACCACGCAGTTGCTGGAGGAGCAGGGTGATGGCCTGGCCGAGAACATGTACCGCATGGTGGGTGACTGGATGCGTGGCACCCAGGTGCGCCTGCCCGACCAGCCGGTGGCGGCGAGTGAGCGTGCGTTCGGTTCGCACCGGTTGCGGCTGCTGGCCTTGACCGGTCACAGCGGTGCCGACCTGGCGGTGTTCGACGAGAAGACCGGAGTGTTGTTTGCCGGCGATCTGTTGTTCTACCAGCGTGCGCTGACCACGCCCAACACCCCTGGCCTGGCGGTGTGGCTACAGGATCTGCAGCGGCTCGAGGCGCTGCCGTGGAAGGTGCTGGTGCCGGGGCACGGCCCGCTGGCCACGGACCGTGCGCCGTTTGCGCAGATGGTTGATTACCTGGGGTGGCTGGACAAGGTGATGCGTGAGAGTGCGGCGCAGGGGCTGGACATGACCGAGGTGATTGCCACGCCGATACCCCAGCGGTTTGCGGGCATAGCGTTGAGTCAGTACGAGCTCATTCGCAGCGTGAGCCATCTGTACCCGCAGTATGAGCGGCAGGTGCTCAAGCGGGTGGATCGCTAGAAGGTCTGGGGCCGGGCCAACAAGGCTGACAGGCCATGGTGGCCCGGCATCACATCAAACCGCGCCTTTACAACGGATAGTGCTTCAACTCCCGCGCAATCAGCATGCGCTGAATCTCGCTCGAGCCCTCATAGATCTGCGTGATCCGCGCATCGCGGTAGTATCGCTCCACGGGGTAGTCTTCCAGGTAACCATACCCACCATGCACCTGGATGGCCTTGGAACACACCCGTTCGGCCATCTCCGAAGCAAACAGCTTGGCCTGCGAAGCCTCGCTCAAACACGGCTTGCCCGCACTGCGCAAACGCGCCGCATGCAGTATCAACAACCGCGCCGCATTGAGCTGTACCTGCATGTCGGCCAGCAGGTTGGCCACACTCTGGTGCTCGTTGATCGGCTTGCCGAACTGGATGCGGTCACGCGAATACACCAGCGCCGCCTCGAACGCCGCACGCGCAATGCCCAGCGCCTGAGCCGCAATGCCGATACGCCCACCCTCAAGGTTGGACAGCGCGATCGCCAGGCCCTTGCCACGCTCGCCCAGCAGGTTGGCTGCCGGCACACGGCAGTTGTTCAAGGTCACCGCACAGGTGTCGGAGGCGCGAATGCCCATCTTGTGTTCGCTGCGATCGACCACGAAACCTTCGTTGTCGGTCGGCACCAGAAACGCCGACAACCCTTTCTTGCCCAGCTCCGGGTCGGTCACCGCAAACACGATCGCCAGGCCCGCGCGCCGCGCATTGCTGACGAACTGCTTGGACCCGTTGATCACCCACTCATCACCTACTTGCTCGGCACGGGTGCGCAGGTTGTGCGCCTCGGAGCCGGCCTGGGGTTCGGTAAGGCAGAAGCAGCCGATCACCTGGCCGGTGGCCAGACGCTCCAGCCAGGTCTGCTGCTGCAGGTCGCTGCCATAGGCGAGCAGGGGGCCGCAGCCAACCGAGTTGTGGATGCTCATCAACGCCCCGGTGGCGCCATCGCCGGCGGCAATCTCTTCCACCGCCAGTGCATAGGCCACGTAGTCGGTGTAGCTGCCGCCCCATTGCTCGGGCACCACCATGCCCAGCAAGCCCAGCTCACCCATCCTGGCCACCACGCCATCGTCGATCCAGCCGGCCTTTTCCCAGGCCTGAGCATGCGGGGCGATCTCGTTACGGGCGAAGTCGCGCGCCATGTCGCGGATCATGATCTGTTCTTCAGTCAGTTCCAGGTCTTGCATGTGCGTACTCCGGCCCTCACAGGCCTTCGAAGAATTGATCCACCCGCGAGCGTGAAAGCTCGGCGACGGTGGCGGGGTTCCAGCGAGGCTGCTTGTCCTTGTCGATGATCAGCGCGCGTACACCTTCGATCAGGTCGCCGTGCTCGAACCATTGCCGGTCCAGGTGCAGCTCCATCGCAAAGCAGTCCTCCAGGCTCAGGTGGCGCCCGCGGCGCAGCATCTCCAGGGTCACCGCCATCGCCAGGGGCGAGCGCGTGGCCAGCAGGTCGGCGGTCTTGAGTGCCCATTCGTGGCTGTCGCCGACGGTCACGGCACGCAGTTGCTCGATGATGCTGGCCACATCGGGCAACGCGAAGAAGTGGTCGATGGCCGGGCGCAGCGCAGCCAGGGGAGGGTTGTCCAGGGCCTGGGTGCCCAGCCTGGCCAGCACGCCCTGCAGGTCCTTGAGCGGGTGCTCGCTCCACTTGAGCGTGTTCAGGCGTTCATCCAGGGTGCTCAGCCTGGCGCTGTCGACGTGCCAGTCGGCCAGCCCGCAGTACAGCGCGTCGGCCGCCTGGATCTGCACGCCGCTCACCCCCAGGTAGGTGCCCAGTTCGCCGGGGATGCGCGACAGGAAATAGCTGCCGCCCACGTCCGGAAAGTAGCCGATGCCGGTTTCGGGCATGGCCAGGCGGCTGCGCTCGGTGACCACACGCAGCTCCGCGCCCTGGGCCAGGCCCATGCCGCCGCCCAGGGTAAAGCCGTCCATCAGGGCAACGATGGGCTTGCGGTAGTGATGAATGCACAGGTCCAGCGCGTACTCCTCCACGAAGAAGTCGCGGTGCAGGCTGTCGCCTGCCTTGAAGCTGTCATGCAGCGAACGGATGTCGCCGCCGGCGCAGAAACCCTTGGGGCCTTCGCCACGCAGTACCACTGCGTGAACCTGCGGGTCGACGGCCCAGGCGTCGAGCTGCTGCTGCAGCTGACGCACCATCGGCAAGGTCAGGGCGTTGAGGCCGGCGGGGCGGTTGAGGGTCAGATGGCCTACATGGTTGCGTACGGTAGCCAGTACGTTGGTATCGACCGGGGAATGCGCTTGCGCGGTCATCGCTGTCTCCCTGCTTTGTTATTGATTTTCCACATGATTTGTCGCGCCGTGGAGATGAATTCAAGGATCGTCGGATCGTAACAGTGCAATTTTGCCCATTACAATCGACAAAACTGCAGTGCCTGTCTGCATTTTTGCATGGTGGTCTCGGCCATCCGGAGCGGGTGCTGGCACTTTAGCCTTGTGACACTGGCGGACACAGGATTAGTTCCCCGGTGCCTGGCACCTCGCGCCTCGCCAAAGCAGCAGCGCCTTGCCCCCAAGGCAGCGTAGGGCGCGCGGCGCCGCTTTTCGATAATCGCCTCCGACAACCGTCCACCCGTTTGCGGAGAGCGTCATGCACAACAATAAGAATGCCCATACACGTTTCCTGCCCTTGGTGGCGAGCCTTGCCGCGCTGGGCCTGACCCCGCTGGCCCAGGCCGAGATCATGCTGTACGACAAGGACGACACGACCTTTTCCACCGACGGCTACATCAACGCCTTCTACGTCAACAGCAAGGTCGACCGTGACGGCGAGCAGTTCGACCGTCGCCAATCCCGGGTCAAGATGGGCTTTCTGCCCAACTACCTGGGTTTCAACATGACCCGTCAGATCGACGACCTCAAGCTGGGCGGGCGCGCTTCGTTCTGGGTCACCATCAACGACAGTGAAACCAACGGCACCGACACGGCCATCGACGTGCGTCAGTTCTACGGCACCGTGACCAATTCGGAGTGGGGCGAGGTACTGATCGGCAAGGACTTCGGCCTGTTCGCCCGTTCCAACATCCTGCTCGACGAGCTGCTGGCCGGCTATGGCCAGGTCAGTGACACCCTCGGCCTGGTGGACGGTGGCGGTGTATCGTTCGGCAACATCGGCACCGGCTACCCGTACCCGTTCCCCACTGCGCAGATCACCTACCGCACCCCGGTGATGGATGGCCTGCGCATCGCCGTGGGCATCATGGACCCGGTCGATACCAACGATGACAGCGCGGTGGGCAAGGCCTACCAGAAGAATCCGCGCACCGAGAGCGAGATCACCTACCAGTTCGACCTGGGGGGCGCCAAGATCTACAGCTGGATCAACGGTGGCTACCAGACCTCGGACAACACCGACCACAACGTCGACTCGGTGACCTCCAAGGGCCTGGGCTATGGCGTACAGGCCAAGATGGGCGCCTTCTCGCTGACCGGTTCCGGCTTCACCGCCAAGGGCATCAACCCGTTCTTCACCAACAACGCCGGGGAAGCCACCTTGCGCGAGGTCGACAGCAAGGGCTACCTGATGCAGGGCTCGTACAAGTTCGGCAAGAACCGCCTGGCGTTGTCGTACGGCAAGACCAAGGACGACGGCAACGGCGCGGTCAACACCGGCGCCGACTACGAGACCCGCGGCATCGCGCTGTTCCGCGACATCAATGCCAACCTCACCCTGGTAGCCGAATACAACCAGTTCGAAATCCGCGGGCATGAGGGCAGCAGCCAGAACGAAGACACCGATACGCTGGCCCTGGGTGCCGTGCTGACCTGGTAAACCGCGTCGCCCCTTCGCTGGCAAGCCGGCGCCCACAGCGATGCCACTGTTCTTCACGTCAGTGGCAAACCTGTGGGCGCCGGCGTTCCAGCGAAAGGGCACCCCCCTTGCAAACCTACAACCAATGCCACCCCCACCCACTACCCAAGTAGCATTCGACCCCCTCCAGCCCCTTCGTACACTGGGCCCATCCGTTAAAGCCCCCGCCGGAGGCCGTCATGCACCAACCCCCCGCCGAGGGCATTGTCAGTGCCGTCTCGCGCGCCAGTGTCGCCGAAGAGGCCGCACAGGACCTGGCCCGTCAGCTGCTGCACCCGCACCTGGGCTTCGTGCTGTTCTTCTGCTCCGCCGAATACGACCTGCCAGCCCTGGCCCACTCGCTACAACAGAGCCTGGGCGGCATCCGCCTGGCAGGCTGCACCAGCGCCGGCGAAATCACCCCCGAAGGCTACGGCCGCGGCTGCATCACCGCGCTGGGCTTCGATTACCGGATGTTCTCGATTGCCGCCGAACTCATCGCCCCCATGCAGTACTTCAGCCTGATCGACGCGCAGCAGATGGTCGAGCGCCTGGTGGGCGACTGTCGCAGCAACACCCTGGCCCCGATCAAGGGCCACAGCTTCGCCCTGACCCTGCTCGACGGGCTGTCCAGCCGTGAGGAAACCGTGCTTGCCGCCCTCAGTGCCGCCCTGGGCGACATCCCGCATTTCGGCGGCTCGGCCGGCGACGACAACTACCTGCACCACACCCATGTGTACTTCGACGGCGCCTTCCACAGCAGCGCTGCCGTGGTGCTGCTGGTCAATACCTGCCTGGATTTCGAGGTATTCACCACCCACCACATCCAGCCGCGCCAGGAAAAGCTCGTGGTCACCCGCGCCGACAGTACCCTGCGCCGGGTCTACGAGCTCAATGCCGAACCCGCCGCGCAGGAATACGCCGCGCTGATCGGCGTGCCCCCCGAACAGCTCGACCACCGCACCTTCGCCGCCCACCCGCTGGCGGTGCGCATCAACGAGCGCTACTACGTGCGGGCCATCCAGCAGGTGCACGACGACGGCAGCCTGAGTTTCTACTGCGCGGTGGAGAACGGCATCGTGCTCACCGCCATGCGCCCCGGGCCCCTGCTGCCCAACCTGAGCGCGTTGTTCGACGGCTTGCGCGAACGCCTCGGGCCGTTGCTGCTGACCATCGGCTGCGACTGCTTCCTGCGCCGCCTGGAGCTGGAAGGCAGCGCCGAGTTCGAAGCCGTCGGCGCCTTTTTGCAGCAGCAGCCTGTGGTGGGGTTCAACTCCTATGGAGAACAGTTCAATGGCATGCACATCAACCAGACGTTCACCGGCGTCGCCATTGGCCAGCCCCGTGCACGCCGTGGACATTGACCAGGCCGCGCTGATCGCCCGCTTGCAGCATGAAAACCGCAAGCTCAGCCGTATCAACGCCGCCCTGATCGAACGCCAGGAATCGGGCGCCGCGCGCCCGGACGACTCGTATGCGGCGTTCCAGCACTCGGTGGTGCTGGCCGAGCAGGTGCGCGAGCGCACCGATGCGCTGAACCAGGCCATGGCCGAACTCAAGGCCAGCAACCACCTGCTCAGCGATGCGCGGCTGCGCGCCGAAACCGCGCACCAGTACCTGGTGGACGCCATCGAAAGCATTTCCGACGCCTTCGTGCTGTTCGACCCGCAGCAGCGCATCGTGCTGTTCAACCAGCGCTTCAAGGCGTTCTGGGCCAACAGCCGCATCCGCATCATCGGCGGCATGCGTCTGGCCGAGATCAAGCGGCTGATGCAGAGCACCGGGCTGTTCTGCGAAGAACAACGCGGCCCCAGCGCCGAGCACATGGTGTACCGCCTGCAGGGCGGGCGCTGGCTGCAGGTCAGCGAGCGGCCGACCCAGGGCGGCGGCTGCGTGATGCTGTTCACCGACATCACCCAGATCAAGCTCAGCGAAACCCAGCGCCGCGAACAGGCCGTGGCGCAGAAGTCGCACCTGCTGCAGCGTGCGGTCGACAACCTGTCCCAGGGCGTGGCCATGGTCAATGCCGACGGCGTGCTGGAGTTGTGGAACCGGCGCTTCCTGGAACTCAGCGGGCTGGCCCCGATTGCCGCCCACCGCGACTTTGCCGAGGTGATCGCCGACAGCGAGCTGGCCTTGCTCACCCCGGCCAGTACCGATGCCAACGGGCGCAGCATCCATGAACTGGAGCAGCGCCTGTTCGACGGGCGCATGCTCGAAATCCGTACCCATCCGCTGCCGGCCGGCGGTTTCGTCAACACCTTCACCGACATCACCGAGCGCTATCAGCATGCCGAGGCGCTGAGCGAGAGCGAGCGCTGGATCCGCCTGATCACCGATCACGTGCCGGCGCTGATCGCCTACCTCAACGCCGACCTGGTCTACGAGTTCACCAACAAGGTGTACGAGCAGTGGTACTGCTGGCCGCGCGGAGTAATGCTCGGCCAGAGCCTGCGCGAGGTGCACAGCGCCGAGCATTACCAGCGCCTGGAGAGCTACGTGGAGCGGGCACTGTCGGGCGAGAGCGTGACGTTCGAGTTCGCCGAAACCAACGCCCACGGCCAGGAGCGCTACATGCTGCGCTCCTATGTGCCCAACCAGCTGGCCAGCGGCGAGGTGGTGGGGATCTTCGTGCTGATCCGCGACATCACCGAACGCCGGCGTACCGCCGAAGCCCTGCACCAGGCCTACCAGAACCTGGAGTTGCGGGTGCGCGAGCGCACCGCCGAACTCACCCAGCTCAACCAGCAGCTGCTGCGCGAAATCGAAGAGCGGCGCCGCGCCGAAGCGCGCCTGCGCGAGGCCAAGCAGGAGGCCGACCAGGCCAACCTGTCCAAGACCAAGTTCCTTGCCGCGGTCAGCCACGACCTGCTGCAACCGCTCAACGCCGCGCGCCTGTTCACCAGCGCGCTGCAGGAGCAGAACTGTGCAAGCCCGGCGCTGGTGCGCAACGTCAGCAATTCGCTGGATGACGTCGAAAGCCTGCTGGGCACCCTGGTCGACATCTCCAAGCTCGATGCCGGGGTGATCAAGGCCGATGTCGCGACCTTCGCCGTCAGCGACCTGCTCGACAACCTGGCCGCCGAGTACGCCCATGCCGCCGCCAGCGAAGGCTTGCGCATGAGCTACGTGCGCAGCAGCCTGCGGGTGCGCAGCGACATCCAGCTGCTGGCACGCATCCTGCGCAACCTGCTCAGCAATGCCATCCGCTACACCCCGCAGGGGCGCCTGATGCTCGGGTGCCGGCGGCGTGGGCAGCGGGTGTTCATCGAGGTATGGGACACCGGCATCGGCATCGCCCCCGACAAGTGCGCCGAGGTGTTCCAGGAGTTCAAGCGCGGCGACCTGCAGCGTCCCGACCAGGATCGCGGCCTGGGCCTGGGCCTGGCCATCGTCGACAAGATCGCCGGCATTCTCGGCCACCGCGTGCACCTGCGCTCCACGCCGGGCAAGGGCTCGGTGTTCTCCATCGAGGTGCCGCGCAGCAAGCGTGCGCCCCGGCGCGAGCCGCAACCGTCACAGGTCGAGCCGCTGACCGAACGCCTGGACGGCGCACGTATCTGGGTGGTGGACAACGATGCGGCGATCTGCGCGGGCATGCGCAGCCTGCTGGAGCAGTGGGGCTGCTCGGTGGTCACCGCCCTGAGCGAGCAGGACCTGGCCCGCCAGGTGGCACTGGACAGCGAGTGGGCCGACCTGCTGATCGTCGACTATCACCTGGACAACGACCGCAATGGCCTGGAGGCGGTCGGGTCGATCAATACGCAGCGGCACACGCCGTTGCCGGCCCTGATGATCACTGCCAACTACAGCGTGGAGCTCAAGCAGCAGGTGCGCGACCTGGGCCACAGCCTGCTGCACAAACCGGTGCGGCCGATGAAGCTCAAGGCCGCCATCAGCCACCTGATCGGTTGCGAACTCAGCGTGGCTGGCGCCCGCTGACGAAGTGCGCCGCGTCGTTGTAGCCGTGGGTGGAGGCATGCCCGGGGGTAACCAGCGAATCGATGAAAGCTTCGTCTTCGGCGGTGATCTTCACCTGCAGGGCACCGCCATAGGTGTCCCACTGCGCTTCGGTGCGCGGGCCGACGATGGCGGAGCTGACGTGCTGGTTGTTGAGCACCCAGGCAATGGCGAACTCGACCATGCCCACGCCCTTGGCCTGGGTATAGGCGTGGATCTTCTGCGCGATGGCCAGTGACTCGCTGCGCCATTCGGTCTCGAGGATGCGCTTGTCCTGGCGCCCGGCGCGGCTGTTGGCGTCCGGGGTGGCGTCGGGGGCGTACTTGCCGCTGAGCACCCCACGCGCCAGCGGGCTGTAGGGCACCACGCCCAGGCCGTGAAAGGCTGCAGCGGTGAACTGCTCGGTTTCGGCCTGGCGGTTGACGATGTTGTACAGCGGCTGGCTGATCACAGGCTTGGGGATACCCAGGCGTTCGGCCAGGTTGCACACCTCGGCGATGCGCCAGCCGCGAAAGTTCGACACGCCCCAGTGACGGATCTTGCCCTGGCGCAGCAGGTCGCCGATGGCTGCCACGCTGACCTCCAGCGGGGTGGCGTGGTCTTCGCGGTGCAGGTAGTAGATGTCCAGGTAATCGGTGCCCAGGCGCGTGAGGCTGGTGTCGATGGCATTGAAGATATGCTTGCGGCTCAGGCCGCTGCGGTTGGGCAGGCCGTCGACCGGGCCGAAGCCGACCTTGGAGGCCAGCACCCAGTCGTGACGGTGGCGGGCGATGGCTTCGCCGACGATTTCTTCGGAGCGGCCGGCGTTGTACACGTCGGCGGTATCGATGAAATTGATGCCCTGGTCCCAGGCCTTGTCGATGATACGCAGCGAGTCTTCGGTGCTGGTCTGCTCGCCGAACATCATGCTGCCCAGGGTGAGGGCGGAAACCTGCAGGCCACTGCGGCCCAGGGGACGGTAGATCATACTCGAGCATCCTTTTGCGGGAGGGGGTCGAGCTGTTTTACAGGGTTGAAAGCTTCGTCGGCAAGGCCGGCTCCCGCACAATCGTGTGAACGGCCCTCAGGCCCGTAGGAGCCGGCCTTGCCGGCGAAGCGGTCGTCAGCTGGAGCGCGACACCCGCAGCGCCACCAGGCTGCCCACCACGATCAACCCCCCCAGCGAATACAACGCCACGTCGGTCGAGCCGGTCTGGTCCTTGATCCAGCCCACCAGGTACGGGCTGAGGAACCCGGCCATCTGGCCCACCGAGTTGATGATCGCCAGGCCCGCCACCGCAGTGCCCGCAGTGAGCAGGGCAGTGGGCATCGGCCAGAACATCGGCAGGCCGGTGAGCGCGCCCATGGTCGCGATGCTCAGGCCCAGAATCGCGATCACCGGGCTGTGGGCGAAGTTGACCGCCATCAGCAGCCCCACCGCGCCCATCAGCATCGGCACCACAAGGTGCCAGCGCCGCTCGTTGCGCAGGTCTGCCGAACGCCCCACCAGCAGCATGAACAGCCCGGCCAGCAGGTACGGGATGGCGCTCAGCCAGCCGATCAGCAGGGCATCGTCGAAACCCATGTTCTTGATGATCGATGGCAGCCAGAAGTTGATCGCATACACGCCGCTCTGGATGCAGAAGTAGATGAAGCCGAAGGTCCAGATCAACGGGTTGGCCAGCACCGACAGCAGGCTGTCGCTGGCGGTTTTCGGCTTGGCCGCCGCATCCGCATCCAGGTCGGCCTCAACCGCCTGGCGCTGCGCCGGGGTCAGCCAGCCGGCCTTGGCGTAGCCATCGCTGAGCAGCACGATCGCCAGACAGCCGAGCACCACGGTAGGCACGCCCTGGATCAGGAACATCCATTGCCAGCCGGCCAGGCCGCCCTGGCCGGCGGCGAAGTGGTTGAGAATCCACCCCGAGAACGGCCCGCCCAGCAGCCCCGATACCGGGATCGCCGACATGAACAGCGCCATGATGCGCCCGCGCCGCTGCGCCGGGAACCAACGCGAGAGGTACAGCACGATACCCGGGAAGAACCCCGCTTCGGCGGCGCCGGTGAACAGGCGCAGCACGTAGAACTCCATGGGGGTGGTGACGAACAGCAGGCAGGTCGACAGCGTGCCCCAGGCGATCATCATCAGCGCGATCCAGCGCCGTGGCCCGAAGCGGTTGAGCGCCAGGTTGCTGGGCAGGCCGCACAGCACGTAGCCGATGAAGAAGATGCCGGCACCCAGGCCGTAGATGGTTTCGCTGAACTTCAGCGCGTCGAGCATCTGCAACTTGGCGAAGCCGACGTTGACGCGGTCCAGGTAGTTGAACAGGTAGCAGATGAAGATGAACGGGATCAGCCGCAGGGTGATGCGCCGGTACAGCGCGTTGCGGTCGATGTCGTGGCCTTGGTCAGGGGCAGGGCGGTATGACATGATTCTCTCTCTGTTTTTATGTTTATCGCCGCAACTGCGTCGAGGCAGTTGTCATGACGAGTCTGTTTGAGCCAGAGGACGCTGTCTTTGTGCTTTTGCACAGCCTTTGCGCTGCACCGCTGTGCCCTCGACCAACCATTGCGACCACAAGGATCCGCCCATGTTCGAGCTCGACCACGACCTGGCACAGGATATCGTCGACCGTGCGATGGTCATTCTGCCCTACAACGTCAATGTCATGGACAGCCAGGGGCTGATCCTGGGCAGTGGCGAGGCGCAGCGTATCAACACCCGCCACGAAGGCGCGCAACTGGTGCTGGCCAACGCACGCATCGTCGAGCTCGACGAAGAGGCCGCCAGGTGCCTCAAGGGCGTGCAGCCGGGTGTGAACCTGCCGCTGCTGCTGGACGGGCGCCTGATCGGCGTGCTCGGCATCACCGGCGACCCGCAGCAGGTGCGCACCTACGCCGAACTGGTGCGCATGACCGCCGAGATGCTGCTGGCCCAACGGCACCTGCAAGTGCAGCAGCAGTGGCGCAAGCAGCGCTGCGACGACCTGCTGGCCTTGCTGCTGGGCGGCAACGGCGACGCCACCCGGCTGGTGGACGAGGCTCGGCAACTGGGTCTCAAACCCCAGCTCACGCGTATCCCGTGCCTGTTCGAGCTGGAGGAGGGCCCGGCCGCCGAGCCGCTGGCGGCCTGGCTGATGCTGCGCTACCCCGACAGCTGGTGCGTGAGCCCGGCACGTCAGTCGTTGCTGTGGTGCCGCCCGGCGACGGTGGCACTGGACGAACAGCGCCTGCTGGACAAGATGCAGGCCCAGGGTTGGACCGTGCAGCGCCTGGCAGTGGCTGGCCCGGCCGAAGGGCTGGACAACCTGCGCCGCGGTTATCGTCGGGTGCGCGACCTGCTTGCCTACGGGCGCGAGGTACTGCCCCGCCAGCGCCTGCTGACCCTGGCGCGCTATCGGCTGCCGGCGCTGTTGTGGCGTCATCGCAACGACGATGCACTGGACGAACTGCTGCAACCGCTGCAACGGCTGCGTGCCAAGGACAGCAACGGGCAGCTGCTGGCCACCCTGCGGGCCTGGTGCGCCCACGACGGGCAGAGCCAGGCGTGCGCCGAGGCGCTGGGCATTCACCGCAACAGCTTGCGTTACCGACTGGAACGGGTGGCCGAGTTGAGCGGGGTGGACCCGATGCGGCTGGAAGGGATGCTGAGCCTGTACCTGGGGTTGCAGTTGTTGCCCGTGAACAGTTGATTGCCTGTGCGGGCCGCTTGGTCGGTGCATTGTCCAACTGAACAAATAACCCTGCGCCCGCCTGTGCATCCGACCGACGCCCGCCGCCGGCGCAACTGTCAGCATGCAGCTCATCTGGATAAGGAGCACACCGCATGAAAATCGTCATCGCCCCCGACTCGTTCAAGGACAGCCTGAGCGCCGAAGACGTGGCCGCTGCCATCGCCCGGGGGCTGGCCGATGCCTTGCCACAGGCCGAGCTGGTCAGTTGCCCGATGGCCGATGGCGGCGAGGGCACCCTGCAGGCCCTGGTGGCGACCTGCAGCGGCGAACAGCGCAGCCTGCAGGTGCAGGGCCCGCTCGGCACACCGGTACTGGCCCACTGGGGCTGGTTGGCCGACAGCCACACCGCCATCATCGAAATGGCCCAGGCCAGCGGCCTGCAACTGCTCGGCCTCGCGCAGCGCGATGCATGCCGCAGCAGCACCTATGGCACCGGGCAGCTGATCGGCGCGGCGCTGGATGCCGGGGCACAGCGCATCATCCTGGCCATCGGCGGCAGTGCCACCAACGATGCCGGCAGTGGGATGCTGCGAGCGCTGGGGCTGCGGCTGTTCGATGCCCAGGGCGCTGAACTGGCACCGGGCGGCCTGGCCCTGGCGCACCTGGCCCGGCTGGACAGCAGCGGGCTGGACCCGCGCCTGCTCGACGTGCAGGTGGAAGTGGCCGCAGACGTCGACAACCCACTGTGCGGGGCCAATGGTGCCTCGGCGATCTTCGGCCCGCAAAAGGGGGCGAGCCCCGCCCAGGTCGCCTTGCTCGACCATGCACTGGGGCACTTTGCCGACCATTGCGCCGGCCTGCTGGAGGAAGACGTTCGGGCGTTTCCGGGCTGTGGCGCAGCGGGCGGCATGGGCTTTGCGGCCAAGGCCTTCATGGGCGCGCAGTTTCGTGCTGGGGTCGAAGTGGTGGCCGAGCTGGCCGGGCTGGAGGCGGCGGTACGCGGTGCCGACCTGGTGATCACCGGGGAGGGGCGCTTCGATGCACAGACTCTGCGCGGCAAGACTCCGTTCGGTGTGGCGCGCATAGCCAGGCGTCACGGCGTGCCGGTGGTGGTGATTGCCGGCACCCTGGGCGAGGGCTACCAGGCGCTGTATGAGCATGGCATCGATGCGGCATTTGCGTTGACCAGCGGGCCGATGAGCCTTCAGCAGGCGTGCGAGCAGGCAGCGCCACTGCTGCGCGACAGGGCGCGGGACATCGCGCGGCTGTGGGCCTTGCACCAGGGTCTGTAACAAGCCCACTACTGCTTCGCCGGCAAGGCCGGCGCCTACAGACAGCGGCCAACCTGTAGGCGCCGGCCTTGCCGGTTATATACATAGATCAGCAACTGGCAACTGTTCGCCTGGCAACACCCTCCCGACACTAGCCCTCGAATACAACACTCGATTACTTGCCGCTTTATAACCAAACCCCTTTAAACAAGGCACTTCGCCAGTTGGCACGCTCGCTGCAATAGTCCCTGTGAGATTGACTATACCAATAGAAACTCGCCTAATTTTAATCAGGTGGGGAGCAAGACCTTGAAACGCGTGCATTGGGCAACTTCGGCAGTATTGCGACATTCATCCCTGTTCGCTGTAAGCAGCGCACTATTAACCTTCATCCCGTTGGCCTCGGCTGCCGACACCGACACCAGCGGCGACAAGCGCCTGGGTACGGTCACCGTGCAGGCCGCCAAACAGAGCCCTGTGCAGGCGGCGCAGAGCAAACTCGACGAGGTCGCCGGCGGTACCAGCCTGGTCACCCAGGCTGAAGTCGAAAAGGGCCGCTCGGCCACCCTGGAGGACACCCTGGCGTACCAGCCCGGCGTCTACGCCCAAGCTGCCGGTGGCAACGATGCCATCAAGATTTCCATTCGCGGCTCCGGCGCCAATACCTCGCCCGGCTATTTCCGCGAAGGCACCAAGTTTCTCTTCGACGGCCTTGCACTGACCGGCGCCGGTGGCACGCCCTATGAACTTCTGGATACCCAGGGCCTGAACTACACCGAAGTACTGCGCGGTGCCAACGCCTTCGAATACGGCGCACTTTCACTGGGGGGCGCGATCAACTTCGTGACCAACTCCGGGCTGACCGCACCGGGCAACCGCATCAAGCTCGAAGGCGGCAGTTTCGGCTGGCAGAAGCAGACCCTGAGCACCGGCGGCGTGGCCGGCAATGCCGACTACTACGTCAGCGTCGACAACGCTCGCCGCGACGGCTACCAGGACTTCACCTTCACCAAGGCCAAGGGGGTGGTCAGCAACTTCGGCTACCGCTTCAACCCCAAGCTCGAAACCCGTCTGTACATCCGCTACCGCGAGGAATACCACGAGAACTCGGGCACCCTGACCCTGGCGCAGCTCAAAAAGAACTCCAAACAGACCAACGCCGCCACCTACGCCACCCGTGGCGACTCCACCAAGCGCGGCTCGACCTGGGTCGGCAGCAAGACCACCTACACCTTCGATGACGATGCCACCCTCGAAGCCGGGCTGGTGTACCACAACTACCCGCAGATCCTCAGCCGCAAGAGCACCGTCAACCCCAACTACTGGGACTGGCGCGACATCAACTACTCGCTCAAGTACAGCCGCACCGACCAGCTGTTCGGCCTGCCCAGCACCACCACCGCGGGCTGGAGCAGCACCCAGCACATCCGTTCCGGCGCACGCACCTACAAGGGCGACAAGGACCTGGGCATTCTGCAGAAGCAGGTCGAGTACGACGGCTCGTTCGACCATGTGTTCACCCTGGGCAACGACCTGGGCCTGACCGACAACCTGTACCTGGCCACCGGCGTGTCGGCGATCGAGATCAAGCGTGACATCAACGTCACCTACAGCGACCGCCCCAACACCAGCGGCCTGCCCAGCCACTACAAGTACGACGAGTGGAAGCTGGCCCCGCGTATCGGCCTGCGCTACTACATCGCCCCGGACGTGCAGCTGTTCGCCAACGCCAGCCGCACCATCGACCCGCCAAGCTCCTGGTCCAGCTCCGGCTCCGGGGTCACCAGCAACTACGCCAAGCCACTGGTGCCGCAAGCGGCCAACACCGTGGAGTTCGGCATCAAGGGCAAGTCGGGGATCTTCGACGGCAGCCTGGCGTTCTACAAATCCTGGGTCAAGAACGAGCTGCTCAACGTCGAAGTGCTGCCGGCCACTGCCACCTCTGCTGCGGTGGTGTCCACCTCCAATGCCACGCCCACCATCCACCAGGGCATCGAGGCCGGCCTGAGCACCCGCCTGTGGGAAGGCGCCAACGGTGACAGCCTGACCTGGCGCCAGGCCTACACCCTCAACGACTTCCACTACGAGAACGACCCGCTGTTCAAGAAGAACGAACTGCCGGGCCTGCCCAAGCACGTGTATCAGGGCGAGCTGCAGTACCAGTGGGCCAGCGGTTTCTACGCCGGGGTCAACGTGCGCACCGCGTCCAAGACGTCGGTGGACTACGCCAACAGCTTCTACGCGCCGTCCTACACGCTGTGGGGTGCGCGCCTGGGTTACGACGACCCGGGCAAGACCTGGCAGGTGTACCTGGACCTGAAGAACATCACCGACCAGGACTACGTGACCGCCGTACTGCCGACCTACAACTCCCAGGGCAGGGACGTCGCGTCGCTGTACCCGGGCGACGGCTTCGGCGCCTTCACCGGCGTGACCTACAACTTCTAAGCCAGCGCGGCCAGCACCGACGTGCACCTGCACGCGGTGCTGGCGGAGGAAGCACATGACCCTGATCACAAGGCTCGCACGCCTGGCCGTACTCGCCAGCGTGGTGGCGCTGGGCGCCTGCAAGCCGGCCAGCGAAGCGCCGCGCAACAGCGTATCGAGCGCCGACGGCGTGCTGCGCGACGGCAGCCTGAGCTACGCCGCCGAGGACTACCGCGAAGCCGCGCCGGGCAAGCCGGGCGGCACGCTGCGCATTTCCACGGCGTCCGACACCACCACCCTGGACGTGCATTCGATTTCCCACGGCAACGTGCAGTGGCTGGGGCGCATCCTGTTCGACTGCCTGCTGTACCAGGACGAGCAGGGCAACATCTCGCCGTGGCTGGCCAAGTCGTGGGACATCTCGCCGGACGGCAAGACCTACACCTTCCACCTGCGCGATGACGTGACCTTCAGCGACGGCGAGAAATTCAACGCCCGCGCCGTGCAGATCAACCTGGAGCACATGCGCGACCCGGCCACCAAGTCGCCGCTGGCCGCCGCGTACATCGCGCCCTACGTGAACGGGCGCATCGTCGACGAGTACACCTTCGAGGCGCATCTGCGCGAACCCTATTCGCCGTTCCTGGACGTGCTGGCGCAGTCCTGGCTGAGCATGATCTCGCCGCGCCAGATCCTCGAGGCGCCCAAGTCCATCGCCGAGCACGCCATCGGTTCGGGGCCCTTCGTGCTGGAAAGCTACACCCGCGACCAGGGCGCCACCTTTGTCAGGCGCAAGGGCTACAACTGGGCGCCCCCGGTGACCCGGCACAACGGCGAGGCCTACCTGGACCGCCTGGAACTGAGCATCGTGCCCGAGCCGATGATCCGCTTCAGCGCGCTCGAGTCCGGCCAGTCGGACTTCACCGTGGACGCGCCGGCGCAGAACGCCAGGGCCATCCGCAGCAACCCTGACCTGCAGATGAGCAGCCGCATCCGCAAGGCCAACCCGTTTCGCAGCCTGACCTTCAACGTCGAGCAGTTCCCGTTCCAGGACGTGCAGGTGCGCCGCGCCGTGGCCAAGGCCATCGATCGCGACGGCCTGGCCTGGATCACCGGCTTTGGCGAGTACCAGCCCAAGGGCGATTTCCTGGCCGCCAACACCCGTTACTACGACCCCGCGTTCAAGGATGTGCTGGCTTATGACGTGGCCGAGGCCAACCGCATTCTCGACCAGGCCGGCTGGGGTGAACGTGACGCCAGGGGCTACCGGGTCAAGGACGGCCAGCGCCTGTCGGCGCGCCTGCTGATGTACGAGACCGGCGCCTTCCCCGGTAGCGTGGCAGTGGCCATCCAGGCCGACCTCAAGAAGGTCGGTTTCGAGCTGGCCATCGATCTGCTGCCCCTGGCCCAGGTCACCGAGCGTCGCTATGCCAGCAACTTTCAGGCAATCGCCGGCGGCTACTGGCACACCAACACCCCCGACGGGCTGTACATCCTCTACCACAGCAATGCGATCAGCACGCCCAAGCTCATCGGCCAGAACGCCGGGCGCTTTCGCGATGACGCCCTCGATGCGGCGCTGTCGGCGGCGCGCCGTTCCACCGACCCGGTGGAGCTCGCCGCGCTGTACCGCACCGCGCAGCAACGCCTGGTGGAAACCGTGCCGGCCGTACCGGTGTACGAGAGCCATGTACTGGTGGCCTACCGCAAGGCGGTCAAGGGCGTGATCTTCGATACCTCGCACAACACCCCGTTCTTCACCAGCATATGGCTCGACCAGGAGGCCCGATGAACACCCTGCGCCTGATACTCCGTCGGCTGCTGGCCGGCATCGGCGTGCTCTGGGGCGCGGCGACCCTGACCTTCCTGGCCTTGAACCTGAGCGCCGGCGACCCGGCACTGGCCATCCTCGGCGGGCCGGAGGCGATGCCCAGTGCCGAGCTGATCGCCCAGGTGCGCGCCGAATACGGCCTGGACCAGCCGTTGATCGTGCAGTACGGCCATTACCTGGGGCGCCTGGCCCAGGGCGACCTGGGCGAGTCGTACCGCCTGCGCATCCCGGTGGGGCAGATCATCGCCGGGCAACTGGGCGCCACCGTGCAACTGTCGCTGGCCGCGGCGGTACTGGCGGTGCTGCTGGCCGTGCTGGTCGCCGTGCTCACCGCCAATCGCGCGCCATGGCTGCGCTCGCTGGTGTCGGGCACGGAGCTGGTGCTGTCGTCGGCGCCCTCGTTCGTGATCGGCCTGGGCCTGCTGCTGGTGTTCGCATTCGGCTGGCACCTGCTGCCGCCGTCCGGCTCCAGCGGCTGGCAGGCGCTGATACTGCCGAGCGTGGCGCTGGCCTTGCCGGTGGCGGCGGTGCTCAGCCAGGTACTGCGCCAGGAACTGGAAGACATTCTCGAACAACCCTTCATCGCCATGGCGCGCGCCCGCGGCATGTCCGAAACCGGCGTGCGCCTCAAACACGCGCTGCGCCATGCGCTGGTGTCGCTGGTGACCCTGTCCGGCTTCGTGTTCGCCAGCCTGCTCGGCGGTGCGGTGGTGATCGAGCTGCTGTTCTCGCGCCAGGGCATCGGCCGGCTGATGCTCGACGCCGCAACATCCAAGGACGTGCCGCTGCTGCTGGGCATCACCCTGCTGGCGGCGGCGATCTACGTGGTCGTGAACTTTCTCGTCGACCTGATCAATCACTGGGTGGACCCGCGTGCCAAGGCCGTGTGATGCCACCCCCAAGCAAGGACCTGTCATGACCCAATCCAATTCCTACACTGCGCTGCAGGCGCGCTTCAAGCCGCTGTTCGCACAGATCGGCGAGGGTGCGGTGGCGCGAGAGCAGCAGCGCGAACTGGCCTTCGAGGCCGTGGCGTTGCTGCGCGATGCCGGCTTCACGGCGCTGCGCGTGCCCCAGGCGCATGGGGGGGCCGGCATCAGCCTGCCGGTGCTGTTTGGCCTGCTGATCGACCTGGCCGAGGCCGACTCCAACCTGCCGCAGATCGTGCGCGCGCACTTCGGTTTCGTCGAAGGGCGGCTCTCGGCCCGCGAACCGGCGTCCCAGGACTACTGGTTCGCCAAGGTGGTGGCCGGGCAGCTGTGGGGCGCGGCAATGGCCGAGCGCAGCGACAGCAGCACCAACTCGGTCAGCCTGGAGGCCGCCGAGGAGGGCTGGCGCCTGAACGGCGAGAAGTACTACTGCACCGGCACTATCTACGCCGACTGGGTGGCGGCCGTGGCCATGCACGACAAGGATTTCGTCAGCGTGGTGGTGGCAGTGGACGCCCCCGGCGTGACCCGTGAAGACGACTGGGACGGTTTCGGCCAGCGCCTGAGCGGCAGCGGCACCACACGCTTCGAGCAGGTGGCGGTGCCCGAGCAGCATGTGCTGCGCCGCTTCAAGCCCGGCGAGCTGCGCGCCGAGTCGTACATCTCGGCGTTCTATCAGCTGTTCCACCTCGCCACCCTGGCCGGCATCGCCCGCGCCGCGCTGCGCGATGCCACCGCCTTCGTCCAGGGCCGCACCCGCGCCTTCGGCGTGCCGGGCCAGTCCAGCCCCAAGGACGACCCGCTGGTGCAGCGGGTGATCGGACGCCTGTCGAGCCTGGCCTATGCCAGCGAAACCCTGGTGCTGGCTGCCGCCGAGGTACTCGAGCGGGTACACCAGGCCGAGCTGAACGACAGCGCCCAGGAAGCCGACTACGTCGAGGCCGATATCCGCACCTTCCAGGCCCAGCAGATCGTGCTGGAGCAGGTGCTGGAAGTCACCACCCTGCTGTTCGAGGTGGGCGGCGCGTCGGCCACCAGCCAGGCCCGGCGCCTGGACCGGCACTGGCGCAATGCGCGCACCCTGGCCTCGCACAACCCGGCGATCTACCGCGAGCGCGCGCTGGGCAACTACTACCTCAACGGCGTCAGCCCCGGTGCTGCCTGGCGTGCGCTGCATGCCCAGGACGGCACCACCGTGCGCGACGAAGCCAGCGCGGTGTAACCGCCTTCATTCAGGAGCAGCAGCCATGAGCCAGACCGCAAGACAGATGAGCATCGGCATGAACATCCTCGGCTTCGGCGCGCATGCCAGCGCCTGGCGCAAGGCCGAAGTACCGGCCAACGCCTACCTCGACGTCGAGTACTACCGCAACATCGCGCGCATTTCCGAGCGGGGGTGCCTGGACGCGATCTTCCTCGCCGACGGCCCGGCGCTGGCGGGCGACATCGCCCAGCACCCGGCCGGACGCCTGGAACCGACCGTGCTGCTGACGGCCGTGGCCCTGGCCACCCGGCACATCGGGGTGATCGCCACCGCGTCCAGCAGCTACAACGACCCGTTCAACCTGGCGCGGCGCTTCAGCTCGCTGGACCACATCAGTGGCGGCCGGGCGGCCTGGAACGTGGTGACCAACGCCGGCGACGCCGCCGCGCAGAACTTCGGCCTGGCCGGTGCGCCGCGCCATGTGGACCGCTATGCGCGGGCCGACGAGTTCATCGACGTGACCCTCAAGCTGTGGGACAGCTGGGAGGACGACGCGATCATCGGCAACGCCGCCAGCGGCCAGTTCGCCGACCCGCACAAGGTGCACAGCATCGATTTCGTGGGCGAGCATTTTTCGGTCAAGGGGCCGCTCAACCTGCCGCGCTCGCCGCAAGGCCGGCCGGTGCTGGTACAGGCCGGCTCGTCCGAGGGCGGCAAGGCCCTGGGCTCGCGCTATGCCGACGCGATCTTCACCACCCAGACCACCTTGCCCGACGGCCAGGCGTTCTATCAGGAGATGAAACAGCGCGCACGCCAGTGGGGCCGCAACCCCGACCACCTGAAGATCATGCCGGGGCTGTCCACCGTGATCGCCAGCACCGAGGCCGAAGCCCGTGCGCGCTTCGATGAACTGAACGCCTACAGCGGCGAGGCGGGGCTGGTGCAGCAACTGGCGTTTCGCATCGGCCTGCCCCCCGACGAGCTGGACCTGGACGCGCCGCTGCCGTGGGAGCGTATTGGCCCGGTCAGCGAATTCGAGCGCGGCTCGCACGGTTTTCTCGAAGCCCAGTTGAACCTGGCACGGCGCGAGAACCTGACCATCCGCGAACTGTCGCGGCGCATCCTGGTGGGCCACCGCCTGCTGGTGGGCACCCCGGAACAGGTCGCCGACACTCTGGAGCACTGGTTCCGCGCCGGCGCAGCCGATGGCTTCAACATCATGCCCGACATGTTCCCCTCGGGGGTCGAGGTGTTCGTCGACCAGGTGGTGCCGCTGCTGCAGCAGCGCGGGGTGTTCCGCCGTGAATACACCGGCAGCACCCTGCGCGACCACCTCGGCCTGCCGTACCCGGCCAGCCAGTACCAACGTGCGGCAGAGGCCGTCTGAACCGATTAGCGAGGCACACCCCATGAACTACCGCACACTGGGCAACAGCGACATCAAGGTCAGCGTCATCGGCCTGGGCACCATGACCTGGGGCCACCAGAACAGCGAGCAGGACGCCCACCAGCAGCTGGACCTGGCGCTGGACCACGGTGTCAACCTGGTCGACACCGCCGAGATGTACCCGACCCCGACCCATGCCGACACCTGGGGCAGCACCGAGCGCTTCATCGGCACCTGGCTGGCCCGGACCGGCCGGCGCAGCGATATCGTGCTGGCCAGCAAGATCGTCGGCCCCACGCGCAACCCCAGCAGCGGCACGCATATCCGCGATGGCCTCAGCCGCCACGACCGCGCCAACATCGTCGCCGCGCTGGACGGCAGCCTCAAGCGCCTGCAGACCGACCACCTGGACCTGTACCAGCTGCACTGGCCCGACCGCAGCACCAACTTCTTCGGCCAGCGCGAGTACCCGTATGTCGACGACCCGCAGGCCATTGCCATCGGCGAAACCCTGCAGGTGCTGGCCGAGCAGGTGCAGGCGGGCAAGGTCCGCCATATCGGCGTGTCCAACGAAACCCCGTGGGGGGTAGGGCAGTTCCTGCGCCAGGCCGAGGTGCTGGGGCTGCCGCGCATCGTCAGCATCCAGAACCCCTACAGCCTGCTCAACCGCCTGTACGAAGGCGGCCTGTCGGAATTCAGCCACCGCGAAGGGGTGGGCCTGCTGGCCTATTCGCCGCTGGCCTTCGGCGCGCTCACCGGCAAGTACCTGGGCGGCGCACGGCCCGAAGGTTCGCGCCTGTCGTCGGTGTACCGCACCTTCAACCGCTACGACAGCGCGTCGGCGCAGCAGGCCATTGCCGCCTACGTGGCACTGGCCCGCGAGCTGGACGTGAGCCCCGCGCAACTGGCCCTGGCTGCGGTGATCGGCAAGCGGTTCGTCAGCAGCGCCCTGACCGGGCAGACGAGCCTGGCGCAACTGCGCGAGAACATCGGCGCGCTTGAGCTGCAACTGAGCGGCGAGACCCTGGCGCGCATCGAGCAGATCCACGCGCACACCCCGAACCCGGCGCCCTGAGCCGCAACCCCTAGCCTGTGGAGGTGCCCATGGCGCCCATCAATCAAAGCGCGAGCGTCGGCCTGATTGCCGCCGAGCCGCTGTTCGTGGCCCGGCGGCGCAAGGTGCGGCGCTGGGCCATCCGCCCGGGCCTGGTGCTGGCCGGGCTGTTCGTGCTGCTGCTGGTGATTGCGGCCATCCAGCCGCACTGGCTGGTGGCGGGCGACCCGCTGGAGGCCAGTGCGCGCCAGGCGTTTCGTGCCCCCGACAGCCTGTACTGGCTGGGTACCGACGAAAACGGCCGCGACATCCTCACCCGGCTGGTGTACGCGGTGCGCCCGTCGCTGGTGCTGGGCCTGTCGGCCACCGCCATCGGCCTGCTGCTGGGCACCCTGTTCGGCCTGGCGGCGGGGCTCGGCCCGCGCTGGCTGGACGGTGCGGTGATGCGCGGGGTGGATGTGCTGCTGGCATTCCCCGACCTGCTGCTGGCCCTGGTGATCATCACCTTCTTCGGCCAGGGCCAGTTGAACACCATCATTGCCGTGGGCATCGCCAGCGTGCCGCGCTATGCACGCCTGGTGCGCGCACAGGCCCTGGTGGTGCGCGGTGCCGGCTACGTCGAGGCCGCCACCACCCTGGGCCTGGGCCGGCACGCGGTGATCCTGCGCCATGTACTGCCCAATGCGATCAAGCCGATCCTGATCCTGGCCACCATCGGCATCGGCGGCAACATCGTCTCGGGCGCGGCCCTGAGCTTTCTGGGCTTTGGCGCGCCGCCGCCGGAGCCGGAGTGGGGCGGCATGCTCGCCGTGGGCCGCAACTACCTGGCCAACGCCTGGTGGCTGGTGGCCTGGCCCGCCCTGGCAATCACATTGACCGTGGTCTCGATCAGTACGATCGGCCGCGAACTGCTGCGCCGCAGCGAAGGTAAACGCCCATGAGTCGCGCACCGCTTATCGATGTACAGGACCTGCACGTGCGCTTTGGCGCCCAGGCCGTGCCCACCCTCAAGGGCATCAGCTTCCAGTTGCACCAGGGCGAGTGCCTGGCGCTGGTGGGCGAGTCGGGCTCGGGCAAGAGTGTCACCTCACGCACGCTGGCCGGGCTGACCGGCGCCCATGCCCAGGTGCAGGCCAGCCGCCTGGACTTTGCCGGGCACGACCTGCGCGAGTTCGACGAGCGCACCTGGCGCCAGGTGCGCGGCGCGCAGATCGGCTTCGTGATGCAGGATGCCCTGGGCGCGCTGGACCCCTTGCGCCCGGTGGGCAAGGAGATCGCCGAGCCGCTGCAGCTGCATACCGGGCTCGACCGCGCGCAGCGCCAGGCCAGGGTGATCGAGCTGCTGCGCGCCGTCGGCGTGCCGCAGCCGGAACTGCGCGCCCGCCAGTACCCGTATCAACTGTCGGGCGGGCTGCGCCAGCGGGCGCTGATCGCCTCGGCCATCGCCTGCAACCCGCGCCTGTTGATTGCCGACGAGCCGACCACCGCGCTGGACGCCACGGTACAGGCGCAGGTGCTGAGCCTGCTCGAATCGCTGCGCGGCGAGAACACCGCGATGCTGATCGTGAGCCACGACCTGGCGGTGGTGTCGCGCCTGGCCAACCGCGTGGCGGTGATGCACAACGGCGTGATCGTCGAGCAGGGCAGCGTCGAGGCGGTGCTGCACGACCCGCAGCACCCCTACACGCAGTTTCTGCTGCGTGCCGGCCGGGCGGTGCACTTTCGGCGCACGCCGGGGGCAGCACGAACGCCGTTGGCCATCGTGGCGCCGCCCCAGGAGCCACCGCTGTTGCAGGTGCGCCAGCTGAGCAAGGCGTTCAAGGGCCCGGACGGGCAGCTGCGCACCGTGGTCAACCAGGTGTCGCTGCAACTGCGCCGCGGCAAGACCCTGGGCATCGTCGGCGAGTCGGGCTCGGGCAAGACCACCCTGACGCGCATGATCCTTGGCCTGGAAACCCCCGACAGCGGCGATATCCAGATCAAGGGCCAGCCCTGGCTGAAGCTTTCCGAGGCGCACAAGCGTCAGTTGCGGCGCAGCATCCAGGTGGTGTTCCAGGACCCGCTGAGCTCCTTCGACCCACGCTACAACGTGCAGCGCGTGCTGTTCGAGGCGCTGGAGGTGGCCGGGCACAAGCGCGCCGACTGGCGCAGGCGAGCCGAAGAACTGCTGGGCCTGGTACGCCTGGACGCGGCGCTGCTCGACCGGCGCCCCATCGAGCTGTCGGGCGGGCAGCGCCAGCGCATCGCGATTGCCCGTGCGCTGGCCGCCGGGCCGCAGATTCTGGTGTGCGACGAGCCGGTGTCGGCGCTGGACGTGTCGGTACAGGCGCAGATCCTCGAACTGCTCGACGACCTCAAGCAGCGCCTGGGCCTGGCGTGCCTGTTCATCTCCCACGACCTGGGGGTGATCAACCAGGTCAGCGACGAGGTACTGGTGATGAAGGACGGCGTGGCGGTGGAGAGCGGGGCGGTGCGCGACGTGTTCGACCACCCGCAGCATCCCTACACCCTGGCCTTGCTGGAGGCCATTCCGCACCTGGAAAGCGGCCGTCGTACCTCGTTCGAATTCCTCAAGTTGGCGATCTGAACCATGAGCCTGCATTTCTCGACCCGCCACACGCCGCGACGACGGCTGCACCACTGGAAGATCGACCACCTGCCGGACACGCCGCTGGCCTTCGTGCGCCTGTGCATCGGCAATTACAAGATCTGGTACTCAAGCATCCTGCTGTTGCAGTGCATCGCCGTTGTCAGCGCGGTGCTGATCCCCTGGGCGCTGGGCCTGATCACCCGGCAGGTGACCGAGGCCGCCTCGGTGCATGCCGCGCTGCCGGGGCTGGTGGCGCCCCTGAGCCTGTTCGGCACGCTGCTGGTGCTGGAACTGCTGAGCGCCCGCAGCGCCGCCGCCTGCCACATCAAGGTGCTGCCGCTGCAACGGCGCACCGTGACCCATGCCTTGTTCGCCTACCTGCAACGCCACTCCCAGCGCTTTGTCAGCAGCGAGTTCGCCGGGGCGCTGGCGCACCGCATCGCCGAGGTGGCGCTGGGGGTCAACCAGACCCTGGGCATCCTGCTGTTCGACATGCTCGGCCTGGCGCTGACCCTGAGCCTGGCCACCGCCTTGCTGTGGAGCGCCTCGGGCCTGCTGGCCGCGTTCATGCTCGGCTGGTCGCTGCTGTTCATTGGCATTTGCTATGTCCTGGCGCGGCGCAGCCACCCGCTGGCACAGCAGTATTCGGCGGCGCGCAGCACCAGCAACGGCAAGGTGGTGGACGCGGTGAGCAACCTCACCAACATCCGCCTGTTCGCCCGCCAGCCGTTCGAGCACGGCTACCTGGGGCACTACCTTGACCGCGAGGTGGACGCGGCCTACCGCTCGTTCTGGTACATGGAGAAGATCCGCTGGTTCCAGTCGGCCGGCGGCGTGGCCCTCAAGCTGGGCATGCTGGGGCTTGCGCTGCAGCAGTGGTACGTGGGGCGCATCGACATCGCCACCTTCGTCATGGCCACCAGCCTGTCGCTGCTGATCATCAATGACGTGAGCAACCTGTCGCGGCGCTTTCTGGAGTTCTTCGAGGCCACCGGCAACATCGCCAACGGCGTGCGCACCCTGGTGCGGCCCCACGAGGTGGTGGACCTTCCCGGCGCACGGGCGCTGCCGCCAGTGCGCGGCGACATCGAGTTTCGCGACGTGAGCTTCGGCTATGCGCCCGACAAGCCGATCTTCCAGCACCTGAACCTGGTGATCCCGGCGGGGCAGACCGTGGGCCTGGTGGGCACCTCGGGCTCGGGCAAGTCGAGCCTGCTCAACCTGCTGCTGCGCCTGTACGACGTCAACAGCGGCCAGGTGCTGGTGGATGGACGCGATGTGCGCGAAGTGACCCAGCATTCGCTGCACCAGCAGATCGGCCTGATCCCCCAGGAACCTGGCCTGTTCCACCGCAGCATCGGCGAGAACATCCACTACGGGCGCCTGGAGGCCAGCTTCGAAGACGTGGTGCATGCCAGCCGCCGCGCCGGCGCCGACGACTTCATCGACAGCATGGAACACGGCTACGACTCGCTGGTGGGCGAGCGCGGGGTCAAGTTGTCGGGTGGCCAGCGCCAGCGCATCGCGATTGCCCGGGTGCTGCTCAAGAACGCCCCGATTCTGGTGATGGACGAAGCCACCTCCAGTCTGGACTCGCTCACCGAGCGTTTCATCCAGGAAAAACTCGACGAAATCATGCACGGCAAGACCGTGCTGGTGGTCGCCCACCGCTTGTCCACGGTGGCGCACCTGGACCGCATCCTGGTGTTCGACAAGGGCCGCCTGATCGAGGACGGCAGCCATGCACAACTGCTGCGCCAGCGCGGCCAGTACCACCGGTTGTGGAGTCGCCAGGCCGCTGGCCAGGTCGACGAAACACCCGCTACCGAATCTGCCTGAGAGTTTTCAAACGCCCAAGGAGGCGCCCATGCCGCATTTGTCCGAAGTCCCCAAACACGCCCCCCAACACGCACTGACCAGCGTTGCGCGCCTGCATCAACGCCTGGATGCCTTGCTTCCCGAGATTGCGGCCGGTGCAGCCGAGCGTGAACGTGAGCGCCAGCTGCCGTATGACGCCATACGCCAGCTGGCCGCCGCAGGGCTCTATACCGTGCGCATCCCGCTCGCCTACGGTGGCCCCGGCGGATCGGTGAGCGACGTGATCGGCCTGCTGCTGCGGGTGGCCTCGGTGGACTCCAATGTGGCCCAGGCCCTGCGCCCGGGCTTTGCCTTCGTCGAAGGGCTGCTGGCCGCCGACCATAGCGGTGCAGAGCAGGAACGCCAGCGCTGGTTCGCGCGCTACCTGGACGGCGCCGTGCTGGGCAACGCAGGCTGGGAGGTGGGCGGCGCCAATGGCGCGATCAGCGCACGCATCGTGCCCGATGGCGAGCACTTTCGCGTCAGCGGCAGCAAGTACTACAGCACGGGCGCGCTGTACGCCGACTGGGTCAGCGCCGTGGCGCTGGACGAACAGGACAGGCCGGTGTCGTTCGTGCTGCCGCGCGATCGCCTGGGCCTGGAGCTGGTGGACGACTTCGACGCCATGGGCCAGCGCCTGACCGCCAGTGGCACCACGCGCCTGAACGATGTGCAGGTGCTGGCCAGCGAGATCCGTCCGCGCACCGTGGAAGAGGGCAAGCGCACCATCGTCACCCCGTTTCTGCAGTTGTTCCTCGCCACCGTGGAGGCCGGCATCGCGCGCAATGCCCAGGAGGATGCAGTGCGCTTTGCCCGCGAGCATGCGCGACCGATCAAGCACAGCAGCGCCAGCCAGTCGGTGGACGACCCCTATGTGCAACTGAGCGTGGGCGAAGTGGCCGCGCGCGCCTTCACCGCCGAAGCGGTGGTGCTCAAGGCTGCAGCGGTGATCGACCGCGCCTGGGCCCTGCAACTGGACCCGCAGGCGGTGGATCAGGCCGCCATCGACGTGGCGCAGGCCCAGTACATTGCCGCCGAATCGGCGCTGCGGGCTGCCGAGCTGCTGTTCGATGTGGGCGGTGCGTCCACCACCGGGCGCAGCCACAACCTCGACCGGCACTGGCGCAACGCGCGTACGGTGGCCAACCACAACCCGCGCCACTGGAAGGCCTCGGCGGTCGGCACCTGGTACCTCAAGGGCACGCCGCCGCCGACCTCGGGGCTGTTCTGAGTGACCATGGCCGAACCCCTGCCGGCCTTGCGGCCGGTTTCGCGCAAGGTGCCGATGATCATCGGCTGCGCGCTGTGCATGGAACTGATCGACTCCACCGTGGTGATGACGGCCTTGCCGCAGATGGCCAGCGACTTCGGCGCGCCGAGCGTGCGCATGAACCTGGTGGTGTCGCTGTACATGCTGGCCGCCGCGCTGTGCGTGCCGGTCAGTGGCTGGGCCGCAGACCGCTTCGGCCCACGACGGCTGTTCGTGGTGGCGATCGTGCTGTTCATCGTGTCGTCGCTGGCCTGCGCGGCCTCCACCTCGCTGCTGCAGCTGTGCCTGGCGCGCATGCTGCAGGGCGCGGCGGGGGCGATGATGGTGCCGGTGGGGCAGGTGATCCTGCTGCGCTGGTCGCCGCGCGAAGACCTGATGCGCAACCTGTCGTACCTGACCATTCCGGCGCTGATCGGGCCCATGATCGGGCCGCCGCTGGGCGGGCTGATGGTGACGTTCGTGTCGTGGCACTGGATCTTCCTGATCAACCTGCCCATCGGCCTGGTGGGCATCGTGCTGGTGCTGCGCCATGTACCGCATTATCCCGGGGTTCGTGCGCGGGCGCTGGATGTGCGCGGGCTGCTGCTCAGCGGCACCGCGCTAGGAGCGCTGGTGTTCGGTTTCGAGGCGCTGGGCCACGGCCTGCTGCCGCGAGCGTGGGTGGCGGTGATGATCGGGGCGGGGCTGCTGTGCGGCGCGTGGTACATCCGCCATGCACGGCGCTGCGCCGAACCGCTGCTGGACTTGTCGCTGCTGCGCATTCCCAGCTACCGCATCAGCTTCTGGGGCGGCAACCTGCTGCGCCTGGGCACCTCGTCTGGCCCGTTCCTGCTGGTGCTGATGTTTCAGCTGTGCTTTGGCCTGAGCCCGCTGCATGCGGGGCTGCTGACCCTGGCGGGTGGCGCGGGGGCGTTTCTGATGAAGCTGCTGGCAGTGCGCGTGGTGCGCCGCTTCGGCATCCGTCGCACGCTCACCGGCAATGCGCTGCTCACCGGGCTGACCCTGGGGGCCTGTGCCAGCTTTACCAGCGATACGCCGTACGGGGTGATCGTGCTGATGCTGTTCGCCAGCGCAGTGATCCGTTCGCTGCAGTTCAGCACCCTGGGCGCGCTGACCTATGCGGATGTACCGGCGGCGCTGAGCAGCCGGGCCAGCAGCCTGTCGGCGATGACGGTGCAGTTGAGCATGAGCCTGTCGGTGGGGCTGGCCGCCTCGCTGCTGGGGGTGCTGATGAACCTGCGCGGGCACGCCACCCCCGTCACCAGCGACGTGGCCTGGGTGATGCTGCTGTGCGGGCTGGCGTGCATGGCCTCGGCACTGGTGTTCCGGCGCCTGGCAGCGGACGCCGGCAATGCGGTGTATGCCGCGCGTGGCTGATCAGATCGACAGGTTGAGCACCCGCTCGCCCTGGGTGGCGCCAGTGGGCCGGCGGCGATTGACCGCCAGTTCGCCGATCTTGATCAGGCGGGTACGCGTGACATTGCGGGTCAGGCCCAGCACGTTGGCGGTGTGCACCTGGTTGTAGTGGCTGAAACGGTAGGCCGCGCGCAACAGCGCGTCCTCGACCTGTTCGTGCAACGCGCCGGCCTGTTCCTCGAAGAGTTTCTGGAAGGCCCGTTCGAGCAGCGCCTGGGCCGAGTCGTCCTGGCTGGGGCTGTCGTCCTGGCGTTCGATGCGCATGTTCGACAGGCGCAGGTCGTCGTGCTCGATCAGGCCGTCGCGGCAGATCAGCAGGGTGTGGTGGATGACGTTTTCCAGCTCGCGGATGTTGCCCGGCCAGCCGTAGGTGCGCAGCTTGTGCTCGGCCTGGGCGCTCAGGCGCACCTGGCCGTAGCCCAGGCGCTGGCTGTAGGCATCGATGAAGTGGCGGGTCAGCGGCAGGATGTCGCCGGGGCGTTCGCGCAGCGGCACCAGCTCCAGGCTGACCACGTCCAGACGGTAATAGAGGTCTTCGCGAAAGTGCCCGGCATTGATCGCCTTTTCCAGCTGCACGTTGGTGGCGGCCAGTACCCGCACATCGATGGGAATGCTCTTGCGCGAGCCCAGGCGCACCACTTCGCGCTCCTGCAGCACGCGCAGCAGCTTGACCTGGATCGGCATCGGCAGGTCGCCGATCTCGTCGAGGAACAGGGTGCCGCCGTTGGCCTCTTCGAACCAGCCGGCCTTGGCCGCCAGGGCGCCGGTGAAGGCGCCTTTCTCGTGGCCGAACAGCTCGGCCTCGACCAGCGATTCGGAAAACGCGCCGCAGTTGACGGCCACGAACGGCTTGTCACGTCGCCCGCTCAGGTTGTGAATGTGGCGCGCCACCAGCTCTTTGCCGGTACCGGTCTCGCCGATGATCAGCACGCTGGCTTCGCTGGGCGCCACCTGTTGCAGGTGCGCCAGCAGCGCACGTGACTTGGGGTCTTCGAACACCTGCGCGGTGGCGCGGATCGAGGTGGCCAACGCGGGCGAGGGCGGTAGGGTCAACAATTGCATGGCAGTCACACTATGAATAGAACGTCGGAATCGGCAGGCGCTGGTTCAAGGCCCAGTCGCCCAGTTCGTGGAGTTTGTAATCCAGCGGGTCGTGCAGGCTCTGGGTGCGCAGATTGCGCCAGTGCCGGTCGAGCCCCACCGAGGCCTGCGTGGCGCGGGCGCCGGTGACCTCGAAGACCTTGCTGCACAGCTCCAGGCCGTCGCGGCTGGCCGCCACCTTGGCGGTGGCGATGGCCACCGCCACGCGGCCGCGCTGGTCTGCGCCGAGCGCGGCGCCCTTGGCCCAGGCCCGGTCGAGTTCGCCGGCGGCGTTGTCGAGCAGCAGCCGGGCGCCTTGCAGGCGTACCCAGAAGTCGCCGAAGTGGCCCAGTACATAAGGATCGTCGCGGCTATCAAGGGCCGTGGACTTGAACCAGGGCCGGGTCTCGTTGAGGGTGTACTGGCGCGCTTCTTCGAACGCGCCTTCGGCGATGCCCAGGCAGATGTTGGCGAAATGCAGCTGGGCGATCAGCGGCCGCAGGCAGGCGAACGGCGTGCTCAGCGGGCCGGGGTCGAGCAGCAGGTCGCCTTCTTCCACGCGCACCCGTTCGAAGGTGGCGCTGCCGCTGTCGGTCTGGCGCTGGCCCATGTTGTGCCAGTCGTCGTGCAGGGTGATGCCGGTGCGACCGCTGGGTATCGCGGCAATCAGCAGCTTGCCCCCGGCAGCCTCGTCCACGGCCGAGGCAATCAGCATTTGTGAATCGCTGGCGCCCGAGCAGAAGCTCTTCTTGCCGGAGAATTCACGCCAGCTGCCGTGGTGCTTGACGATGGTGCGGGTGTCGAGGGGGTTGAGGGCATTGCCCCAGAACCAGTTCTTGCGCGCCGTCAGCTCGTACCAGGGCTGCCATTGCGAAGGTGCGCCGAACAGACGCACGGTGGCCAGCATCAGGTGGTGAAAGCCGAACACATGGGCAATGGAGCTGTCGACCCGGGCGAATTCGCGCACCACATCGAAGGTCTGGCTCCAGGTGGCGTTCAGCCCGCCGAACTCGCGGGGGATGCTCAGGGCCAGCAGGCCGCTGGCACGCAGGGCATCGCGCTCGGCCTTGGGCGTGCCGCCCTTGCGGTCGCGCTCTACCACGCTGCGGCTGAATGTCTGGGCCAGGTCGCGGGCAATCTGCAGCGGGGTCGATCGAGGGGTATGCAACGTGGCGCTCACGCGGGTTACCTGTGCAAAAAGGTTCGGGCCTCAAGGCCGGGCCCTGTCGATGCTAAATGATCTAAAAAACCTTAAATAAATAACGTTTAGGAATGTTGATATACAGCTTTTCATATTCCAAACAGATCTATATTTGTCGTTATTTATTCTTTTTGATTTTTATCTTTGCGGTGCACTCTGCATTCACGCACTGCAACGTCGGTGCTCCCAACTGCTAAGGAGCCACACCATGACCATCAAGGCGATCAACGTACGTAACCAGTTCAAGGGCACCATCAAGGAGATCATCGAGGGGCCGGTGGTCTCGGAAATCGACGTGCAGACCCAGGCCGGCATCGTCACCTCGGTGATCACCACGCGGTCGGTGCATGAGCTGGAACTGAGGATTGGCAGCGAGGTGATCGCGTTCGTGAAATCGACCGAGGTGTCGATCGCGAAGCTGTGAGAGGGGTGTGACGGTGAGCGCCGGGTGGCCCTCACCGCAATGCTCAGTCGGCTGTCAGCACGTCCCTTCTGGCCGGCAACACTTCCAGCTCCCCGAACGACACCGACGCATCCACGTAGCGCAGCGCCGATTTCACGTCGCGCCAGCCCACGTGGGCCATCAGCGCTTTCATGTCCCAGCCATTGCCACTGGCCCAGGTGGCAAAGCCACGACGCAGCGAGTGGCTGCTGTAGAGGCTGGCGGGTAGCCCGGCATCTGCAAAAATCCGCCTCAGCAGCACGATCAGGCTGCCACTGTTGAGCGCCTGCTCGCCCAGGTTGCCCCAGCGATCGAGCTTGCGAAACACCGGCCCGCGGGCGATGCCCGCCACGCTGATCCAGTCGATGTAGGCCTGTACCGGGCACAGGCTCTTCAGGGCAGGGGTGCGATGACTGACCCCGCGGCCCTGCCGGTCCCCTTTGCTTTGCGCCAGGTACAGCTGCATGCCCACGCCCGCCTGGGCCTGAATGTGCTCCACGCGCAGGCGCGCCAGTTCATCGCCCCTGAACCCTCGCCAGAACCCGATCAGCAGCAGGGCGACATCGCGCCGTGCGCGCAGCAGCTCGGGCAGGCAGTGCGCCTGTTGCGCCTGTGCGGCCTTGGTGTGCAGTGCGTCGACCGTGCGCTGCAGGTGTTCCAGGGTCAGGGCGGCTGCCTGGCGCTCCTGCGCCGGGTGCACCGCGCGTATGCCCTTGAGCATCTGGCGCACCAGCGGCGCCTTGGTGGGGTCGGGAAAGCCCTGGCTGGTGTGCCACTGGCCCAGCGCGGCCAGGCGCTGGCGCAAGGTGTTGATCGAGTGCTGCTCGGCGTAATCGGCCAGGTAGCGCGCGATGCTGTCGGCCGTGGCCGGTAGAAAGCCACCCCAGCTCACCTCGAAATGCTCCACGGCCGCGCGGTAGCTGCGCCGCGTGTTGTCCCTTACGGCTGCGTCCAGGTAGCGATCGAGCTTGTTCATCGGCAGGTTCTCCATCGGTGTATGGCTGAGCGACTGCAACCGGGCGTTTTTTGCCTATCACATGTGATAAGCCTTGATTATTTCATCTTTTATTCTGATTTCTATAGGCATTTTTTCAATTTCATTTAGTATGTATCTACATAGTACGTACCACATTACGAAATAGTAGGAGCACCCATGGCCCGTGGCGGTATCAACAAGGCAATCGTGCAGAAGGCGCGTCAGGCGCTATTGGCCCGTGGCGAACACCCCAGTATCGATGCCGTACGCATCGAGCTGGGCAACACCGGGTCCAAGACCACGATTCACCGCTACCTCAAGGAGCTGGACGCGCAGCAACCGACACTGGCAGCGGACAAGCCGGGCATGAGCGAAGCCCTGGCCAACCTGGTCAGTCAGCTGGCCCAGCAACTGGTGGAGGAGGGCGACGCGCGTATCGAAGCGGCGCAGAACGTGTTCGACCATGAAAAGGCGGCCTTGCAGGGCGAACTGCAGGCGATCCAGCAGGCGCTGGCGACCCTGCAGCAGCAACACCAGATTCAGGCCGAGGCGCTGGCGGGTGAGTCGGCGCAGCTGGCCACGACCCGCAGTACCCTGCAGACCGAGCAGACGCGCAATGCCACCTTGAATCAGGCGGTAGGTGAGTTGAACCTGCGCCTGAACGACAAGGACGAGCAGATCCAGTCGCTGGAAGACAAGCACCAGCATGCCCGCGATGCGCTGGAGCATTACCGCACCGCCACCCGTGAGCAGCGCGAGCAGGATCAGCGCCGGCATGAGGCGCAGGTACAGCAGTTGCAGGTCGAGGTGCGTCAGTTGCAGCAGAGCCTGATCGTCAAGCAGGACGAACTGACGCGGCTCAACCGCGACAACGAGCGCTTGCTGGTGGAGGCGCGGCAGGTGCAGCGTGAGCGGCAGGCGCTGCAGGACCAGCAGGCGCAACAGGCACAGGAGATCAAGACCTTGATGGCCAGCCTGGCGCAGTCGCTGGGTGCGCGGGAGGAGCTGTTGCGGCAGAACCAGGTGCTGGGGCAGCAGGTGGAGCAGGGGGCGGGTGAACAACGCCAGCAACAGCAGGTGATTGAGCAATTGCAGGCGCAGGTCGAGCAGCGCGATGCAGAGCTGGAGGCCTTGAAGGCAAAGGAGCAAGCCTCAGACCAAGCTGAAGCCGAGCAGACAGGGCTGCCGACTCACCCCTGACAGGGCAGGGTGCGTTGCAGCGAATCTAGGAGCCGGCCTTGCCGGCGTCTTGGGGCGCCAGCTAGTCGCGCAATGACAAGCGCATCGCACACCGCCCCTGCAACCCTCGCGAAGCCTCGTACGCCATCTGCCGGCGCAACATACCGCTTAACGACGCCTCTTCCAGCCTCTCGAAACCCAACCGTGCATAAAACGGTGCATTCCACGGCACCGCCACAAAGGTGGTGAGGGTCAGGGCCGCGAAGCCCTGGGCCTCGGCATGCGCGCGCACGGCCGCAATCAATCGCCGACCCAGGCCCTGGCCTTGCTGCGCATGATCCACCGCCAGCTCTTCGATGTGCAGCGACTCATCGAACACGCTGGCACACACGAAGCCAATCGGGCGATCCCGCCCATCCACCACCACCCACTCGAGCCCGGCAGCCACGAACTCCAGGTGCTCGACGCTGCTGAGCACCGTGTGCTCGGCAATCCACGCCAGTGCCGGCACTTGCACAAAGGCCTGGGCCGCAGAGCGCTCTATGGCAGGCAGCAGGGGAGCATCGGTAGGGGTGGCCAGGCGAATGGAAAAGGACATCGGGCACGCTCTGCAATGGGAACCCACGCAGTCTGTGCAAAGCACCAGGGTTGTGCAAGCGCCCCTGGCATGGGCAATACGGGGGCACGCTTTTTCCTTGCCAGTGGCGACATAAATCATAATTTCGCTAATACCCGGCGGCGCACAGAATGCGGGCAACCCCCTCATGCAGAAGCGCACAGCCATGACCGTTGAAAAAACCCGAATTGATACGCTTGTAGTAGGCGCCGGTCAGGCCGGCGTGGCCATGAGTGAGCACCTGGGCCGCCTCGGGGTGCAGCACCTGGTGCTGGAACGCAACCGCATCGCCGAAGCCTGGCGCACCGGTCGCTGGGACTCGCTGGTGGCCAACGGCCCGGCCTGGCACGACCGCTTCCCGGGCCTGGAATTCGAAGGCCTGGATGCCGATGCCTTCGCCGGCAAGGATCAGGTGGCGGCCTACTTCGAGACCTATGCCAAGAAGATCGACGCGCCCATTCGTACCGGTGTCGAAGTGCTCAAGGTCGAACGCAACGAAGGTCGCCCGGGCTTTACGGTGCAGACCTCCACGGGCCTGATCGAGGCCAACCAGGTGGTGGTGGCCACCGGGCCGTTCCAGCGCCCGGTGATCCCGCCCATCGCCCCGCAGCTTCCCGGCATCACCCAGCTGCATTCGGCCGACTACCACAACCCCCGGCAATTGCCCGAAGGCGCGGTGCTGGTGGTGGGCGCGGGCTCCTCGGGTGTGCAGATCGCCGATGAACTGCAGCGCGCCGGCAAGCAGGTGTACCTGTCGGTGGGCGCGCACGATCGCCCGCCACGCGCCTACCGCAATCGCGACTTCTGCTGGTGGCTGGGGGTGCTCGGCCTGTGGGACGCCGAAGGCGTGCAGCCCGGCAAGGAGCACGTGACCATCGCGGTCAGCGGTGCCCGTGGCGGACATACCGTGGACTTTCGCAAGCTGGCCCACCAGGGCATCACGCTGGTGGGCCTGACCCGCGCATTCGATCAAGGTGTGGTCAGCTTCGAGGCCAACCTGGCCGAGAACATCGCCCGCGGCGACGAGAACTACCTGGCGCTGCTCGATGCCGCCGACGACTACATTGCACGCAACGGCCTGGACCTGCCCGAAGAACCCGAAGCACGCCACATGCTGCCCGACCCGCAGTGCCTGACCCAACCGATTCTTGAGCTGGACCTGGCCAAGGCCGGTGTCACCTCGATCATCTGGGCCACCGGCTACTCGACCGACTACAGCTGGCTGAAGGTCGATGCCTTCAAGCCCGACGGCAAGCCACAGCATCAGCGCGGTGTGTCCCGCGAACCGGGGATCTATTTCGTCGGCCTGCCGTGGCTGTCGCGCCGTGGCTCCGCCTTTATCTGGGGCGTGTGGCACGACGCCCGGCACATCGCCGAGCACATCGTGAAACAGCGCACCTATTTCGACTACCGCGACGCCGCGCAACGCGAGGCTGCCGCCCACTGTGATTCCAACGTCCAGAAACTGGGAGTACGTTGATGCCTACCCATACCCGCATCCGCATGTTCAACACCAAGGATACCTACCCCAACCAGACCCTGGACAACGACCTGTGCCAGGCCGTGCGTGCCGGCAACACGGTCTACGTGCGTGGCCAGGTGGGCACCGATTTCGACGGTCAACTGGTCGGCCTTGGCGACCCACGGGCCCAGGCCGAGCAGGCCATGCGCAACGTCAAGCAACTGCTCGAAGAAGCCGGCAGCGACCTGAGCCACATCGTCAAGACCACCACCTACCTGATCGACCCGCGCTACCGCGAGCCGGTGTACCAGGAGGTCGGCAAATGGCTCAAGGGCGTGTTTCCGATTTCCACCGGGCTGGTGGTCAGTGCCCTGGGCCAACCGCAATGGCTGATGGAAATCGACGTGATCGCGGTGATCCCCGAATAAGGAGCGGCACATGACTTTTTCTATCGTCGGACGCTGCGCCGAAACCGGCCAGCTGGGTATCGCCATCAGCTCGTCGAGCATCGCCGTGGGCGCGCGTTGCCCCTGGCTGCGCGCCGGCGTGGGCGCGGTGTCGAGCCAGAACATCACGTTGCCGGCGCTGGGCCCGCAGATACTCGATGGCCTGGCCGACGGGCTGGCCCCCGCCACGGCCCTGGACCAGGCGCTGTCGAGCAATGGCTATGGCCAGTACCGTCAGGTAGCGGTGGTGGATGCCCAGGGGCGCACCGCACTCTTCAGTGGCAGCCACGCACTGGGCACCCACAATGCAGTGGCAGGCGATCAATGCGTGGCCGCCGGCAACCTGCTGGCCAGCAGCGCGGTGATCGAACGCATGGTCGAGGCCTTCGAGCGCAGCGAGGGCTGCCTGGCCGCCCGGTTGCTCACGGCATTGCAGGCGGGGCAGGCCGCAGGCGGCGAGGCCGGGGGGGTGCACTCGGCGGCACTGTCGGTGGTCGGCGACCTGACCTGGCCGATCGTCGACCTGCGGGTGGACTGGGCCGACGAGAATCCCATCGGCGAACTGCACAAACTGTGGACCGCCTATGAACCCCAGTTGCAGGACTACCTGACCCGCGCCCTGGACCCGACGCAGGCGCCCAGCTACGGAGTGCCCGGCGATGAGTGAATGGCGCAGCCGCACCCTGCTGGCGCAGCTGGTCGGCTTCGCCACGGTGAGTCGGGATTCGAACCTGGCGCTGATCGAGTTCGTGCGCGATTACCTGGACGATCTGGGGGTGGACTGCGAGCTGATCTACAACGCCGAACGCACCAAGGCCAACCTGCTGGCCAGCATCGGCCCGGGTGTGGAGGGTGGCGTGGTGCTGTCCGGACACACCGATGTGGTACCGGTGGACGGCCAGGCCTGGACGGTGCCGCCGTTCGACCTGAGCGAGCAGGACGGCAAGCTGTACGGCCGGGGCACTGCCGACATGAAAGGCTACCTGGCCTCGGTGCTGGCGGCGGTGCCGCTGTTTCTGGCAAGCCCGTTGCGCCGCCCGGTACACCTGGCGTTTTCGTATGACGAAGAGGTGGGTTGCCTGGGGGTACGCAGCCTGCTCGAGGTGTTGCCACGGCGTATCCCGATGCCGGCGCTGTGCCTGATCGGCGAACCCACCGAACTCAAGCCGGTGCTCGGGCACAAGGGCAAGCTGGCCATGCGCTGCCATGTGCACGGCGCGGCCTGTCATTCGGCCTACGCGCCCTATGGCGTCAACGCCATCGAGCAGGCGGCGCGGCTGATCGGCCAGCTGGGGGCAATCGGTAAGCGTCTGGCGGCGCCGGAGCTTCACGACGAACGATTTGACCCGGCATTTTCGACCGTGCAGGTGGGCACGATCCAGGGCGGCACGGCGCTGAACATCGTGCCGGCCGATTGCCGTTTCGATTTCGAGGTGCGGGCGCTGCCGGCGTTCGCCCCGCAAGCGGTGGCCGATGAATTGCAGGCGTTTGCCGCGCGCGAAGTAGTGCCGGCGATGCAGGCGGTCAATGCCGACAGCGGCATTCGTTTCGAAGCACTGTCGAGCTACCCGGGGCTTGCCACGCCACCGGACAGCGCGGCGGCGCAGCTGATTGCCCGGCTGTGCGGCAGCGATGCCTTCAGCACGGTGGCCTTTGGCACCGAAGGCGGGCTGTTCGACCAGGCGGGGATACCGGCGGTGGTCTGCGGGCCGGGCAGCATGGACCAGGGACACAAGCCGGACGAATACGTCAGCGTCGAACAGCTGGCTGGTTGTGACCGGCTGATGGAGCGTCTGGCGGCGTTTTTGAGCGAGACATAACACACAGATCGGCATACGAGCCGGCCAACGTTGCACCTTTTACTGCCGTAGAGCAGGACGACCGTACCCGCGGTCGCCTAACAAAACCCCGCCGGCGCGCACGAGCGTGCCGGCCTAGTCGAGGAAGTGAGCCATGACCCGATCCTTGCGTTGCAGCGTTCCGTTTGCCCTGGCCCTGTTGAGCAGTGCCGTGTTTGCCGCCCCGCAGAACCTGACCGTCATCTCGTTTGGCGGCGCCACCAAGCAGGCACAGGAAAAGGCCTACTTCCAGCCATTCAATGCCAGCGGTGCGGGCACCGTGGTGGCAGGCGAGTACAACGGCGAGCTGTCGAAAATCAAGGCCATGGTCGACGTCGGCCACACCAGCTGGGATGTGGTCGAGGTCGAAAGCCCCGAGCTGTTGCGCGGCTGTGATGAAGGCCTGTTCGAGAAACTCGACCCGCAACGTTTCGGTGACCAGGCCAATTTTGTGCCCGGCACCTTCACCGAGTGCGGCGTGGCCACCTATGTATGGTCGATGGTGATGGCCTACGACCATGCCAAGCTGGCCAAGGGGCCGACCTCATGGGCGGACTTCTGGAACGTGAAGGACTTCCCCGGCAAGCGCGGCCTGCGCAAGGGCGCCAAGTACACCCTGGAGATCGCCTTGCTCGCCGACGGCGTCAAGCCCGATGAGTTGTACAAGGTGCTCGGCACCCCTGAAGGGGTGAGCCGCGCGTTCGCCAAGCTGGACCAGATCAAGTCCAACATCCAGTGGTGGGAAGCCGGGGCGCAACCTGCGCAGTGGTTGATTGCCGGCGATGTGGTGATGAGCGCGGCGTACAACGGGCGCATCGCGGCTGCGCAGAAGGAGGGCATGAAGCTGAGCATCGTATGGCCGCAGAGCCTGTTCGACCCTGAATACTGGGCGGTGGTGAAGGGTACGCCGAACAAGAAACTGGCCGAGGATTTCATTGCGTTCGCCAGCCAGCCACAGGCGCAGAAGGTGTTCTCGGAAAACATTCCGTATGGCCCGGTAAACAAGCAGACCCTGGGTTTGCTGCCAGCCGAAGTACAGAAGCAGCTGCCCACTGCCGAAGCCAACCTGGCCCAGGCGCGAGCAGTGGATGCGGCGTTCTGGGTTGACCATGGCGAGGAGCTGGAACAACGCTTCAATGCCTGGGCGGCGCGCTGATTCGAGCCAATATCCCACCCAGGCCTTAGCCCCCGCTACTGATACTTCTGTCAGTAGCGGGCTGGTGTTGCTCACCGTTACTGTTTGCCTTGCCGTTGGGCAGACAGTGGGAGAGCGATATGAACACCTTGCGACATACGCTGGCCCGGCCTGTCCGTACCGAACAAGCCCCCCTGGAACATCGAGACGCGCCGCCCGTATGCGCGTCACCAGCCCGCAATGGCAGCCAACGGCAACCCCTGAAGTGTGATCGACATGGGCAATCCTGCCAAAGGAGCCGGTGATGCCCATCCATCTTGCCACCAGAGCTTGTTGTTTGCTGGCAGCAGTACTGCTGACTGGCTGCATCCATCCGAGCCAGCAGTCGACGCCTCATGCGCCAGGCACCCAGGCGTCGAGCAGCGAGCTTTCCTCCGTCGACGCTTCGCCTGGCGAAGCCGCTGCGCGCGCACGTTGCACGCGCTACTTCGAGTCGGGGCAGTGGAGCTACCGCTACGACCCAGGCATCCGCAAGAACGCCTGGACCCTGGAGCTCACGCCTACCTATTGCGGGCGACGCATCCACCAGGACGAAACCAACGCCGCCTACACGGAGCTGTACAAGCGCTACGGCAGTGACTGGCGCTGGCGCCTCGACAACGGGGGCGGCATGCGTCGTCAGTTGGTGTGCCACCTGGCCACCGCCCGCTACAAGAAAACCTGGAACCTGGAGCCTTTTCGACCCGATGTGTCTCATCGCGTATCGGTGGCTGCCGGTTGCAATCCGACGCCACGTTGACAGGCAGTTTCAGCACTGCAGCACAAGGAGTGGACCATGAACAGGTTAAAGGTGTTGATGTTTCTGGGGTGCGTCGCAGCCAGTGCGCCGGGGTTGGCACAGTGGGCGCCTGGCTCACCACGCAGCTCGCTGGAGGACGGCAACGCCACCGTAGCCGACCTCAGGTACAACTACAGCGCAGGCAACTCGCATTGCGGTGATTCAGGCAAACCGCCGTTTCTATGCAGCGGTGTCCTGATGCGCGTCACCCAGCGGCCGCAGAACCCCGGGGCATTTCGCATCTGGGACCCTAGCCCGACCTCGGCGAGAAGTGGCGGAACGTCGTTCTCCTACATACGTTACGACGCAAGGTTCAGGTCAGTGGCGTGGGGATTCAACGACGGTCTGATCATGTATCCCCAGGACCGCAGGCCAGCGGGCAAGGACCTGCTGATGGTGCAGTGCGCCTACAGCATGGATGGCTGGAACTGGTTCAGGAACACACCCTGCGGCACCATGGTCTACGAGGGAGTTGTTTACCCACACAGCCGGCCATGCCAGAGCCAGGGCGTCACCACGCCTCAACAATGGCTCGGGATCTGGTACCAGCCCGCCAAGTACCGCCCGCTGAATCAATGCGGCTTCGACATGCGCAGGGGCGTTGCCAACAGTGCCGGTTACTTCATGCTCATGCTGCAGATGAAAAACATACTGGCCGCAGAAGGGTTCAGCGAGCAGAACGAACTTGTTGTTACGACATGGCCGGCGGGTCGTGCCAGAACCCTGCCCATCCAGGCATTCTTCTATATGCCAGTGGGTGTGCCTGCCCACTGGCCGGCAGGGGTACCGAACGGGCTGGCCGCTGCCAGGCTCAACCAGAAGGAGTTTCGGGCCGACACCGGCATCATCGTGCCCATTGTGCGGCTGACGCCACCTGCCAACATCAATGATCACTTTCGCTTCGACTTTATCGTTGCCGATCAAGCCGAAACAGGTTCGACCGGGGTCGTGCCTCCGAAACCGGTGCCAGGCCGCTGCCCGCGCTACATAGACTCGGTGAAATGGGGCGCGATCAATGGCAACCAGTGGAGCCTGGAAATCAAGCCTTCCGCCTGTACCCGCACTATCGCCGCAGACCAGACCGACCTGGCGTTCCAGGAGCTGCTGAACAAGGCCGGCAGTGACCGGCAGTGGAGCAACACCAACAGCATGCGTCGCCAGTTCGTCTGCCTGCTGACCACGTACCGAACCAAAGCATCCTGGTTCATCGAGCCGCATCGCCCTTATGTGTCCCACGAGGCGGCGGTCAAGGCCAACTGCAACCCCTAGATTGCTGCAGGCCCGCACTTTATTGCGGCCGAGCACAGGTCGTGAGTTGTCGCTTTATTGATACCTGCTGAAACTATACAGCGTGCAGTGATCGGCCCGCTTTCACGCCAGCCACAGCCTGAACTGCTCCTTGCAGTAATCCACGAACAACTGCGCAGGCTTGGTCAGCTGCGCACGTTTGAGCCAGGCGGCCACCAGTGCCGAACCGGTCACGTCTTCGGCGATATCCACGCACACCAGTGGCTGGCCGTCATAGCTGATGGTGGAACGTGGCCGCGTCACCAGCAGTGCGAAACCGAAACCCTGGCCGACCATGCCGCGCACCATCTCGATAGAGGGCGAGCCGAACACGATGTTCGGGTTCAGGCCCAGTTCCTCGAAAATGCTCACGAAATAGGTACGGCTGGGTTGCACGTCCAGCAGTATCATCGGCTCAAGTACCAGGTCGCGCAGCGAGACCTGGGCTTGACCGGCGAAGCGATGGCCAGCAGGCAGCAGGGCGTAGGGCCTTTGCGGCGCGGTCAGCGGCTCGGTTTCGATGGTGCTGTCCAGGTCATGCTGGTAGAAGATCGCCAGGTCGAAGCGGCCGGCCGTCAGCCCTTGTACCAGCTCTTGCTGCTCGCCATCGCGCAGGCGAATTTCCACGCCCGGAAAGCGTTGGCGAAACCCGGCGATCAGCCGCGGCAGATAGAGTGGGGCGACGGTTTCGAAACAGCCGATGTCGATCTGCCCACTCACCACGTCGTTGTCCGCCAGGGCGTTCTGCTCGAACTCATGGGCCATGCGCAGCAGTTCCTGAGCCTTGCGGTAGAACCGCGCACCGCCCGGGGTCAGTGAAACCCCCTGGGCATGATGCCGAATCAGCAACTGTACGCCGAACCCGTCTTCGAGCCCCTTGATGGCCGTGGATATCGATGGCTGTGCGATGTACAGCTTGCGCGAGGCTTCGGCCACGCTGCCGCATTCGACCGTGGTGACGAAATATCTAAGCTGACGCAGGGTATAGGACGCCACGCAAACACCTCAGGTTGTAGTTTTTGCCTACCTTACCGCGTGCTGGCCTTGCGTGCCCCGCAGGTTGCAGCGGATTTTGCGGGGCACAGAGCATATTTTTCCTTCGCTGGCGGGTACGCGGCCCCTGACCATTGATCGGCTGGCTGGCACCTACCACGTCCAGGGGCCTCGAAAAACTGCAGGGCCCGCATTTGTCGGACCACGACCTGAGGTGACCGCCATGGCTATCGATCCACGCCCGCAGGATGACCCCCTGTGGAAGGACCCGCTCAACGACCCGCGACGCGAACACGACCCGGTGACTGACCCGAACGTGCGTGGCGACGACGATCGCCGCGAACACCCTAACAACGTCGAGGGCATTCCCGACACCAACCCGTCAGTGCCCGAACCTGACGAGCCGACGCCACTGTCGGATGAACGACGCTGAACCTGTACTGGAGGACGCCAAGCATGATTCATGACCCGCGCAACCGCGAGCCCGTTGCTGAAGACCAGCCACAACCGCTGCCGCAAACCTGGAAACGCCCGGACGATGGCAAGAGCCTGCCTGAACGCGATGTGGAGGTGCCGTTGCAGGATGCCGGACGCCCGGACGAAGGAGGGCAGGAGCAGAGCAATACACCCGAACCTCACAAGGAAAACCCCTACAGCCCTGACTTCAAGCCACAACGTGAGCGCAAGCCGCGCACTGATGCCGATATCGATACCGATGGTGGCTAGCACGCGATTTTGTGCTGCGATTATTTTAACGAACCGTTGAAAATTAAACTTTATGTTGATATTTTCTCGGTTCGTTTTTTCTTGTGGTGCGCTCGATGGCCCTCGATACAACCCCTGAACGCCAGCTGGTGCTGGGCGTACTGCACGCAACGGTGCAGATGCTTGGCACTGTGCTGGGACGCACCACCGAGGTGGTCCTGCACGACCTGACCCGGCCGGAACATTCGGTGATTGCCATTGCCAACGGGCATGTCAGTGGGCGTCAGATCGGCAGCCCGGTACTGGCCGGGCCTCGTGAAGACCAGGGGTTCAATGCGGTGCTGCAGGCCCTGCGCGACAAGGGCAGCCATACCCCGGTGGTGGTGGGCAACTACCCGAGCCTGGGCCGCGACGGCAAGACCCTGCGCAGTGCCACTGCGGTGTTCCGCGACGCCTTGGGCGAGCCCTATGCCAGCCTGTGCGTGAACACCGACTTCAGTGGCATCGCCGCCGCCCAGGCGTGCCTGGAACAGCTGCTGCCCGGCACCGGGGCAGCCCCCGGCGAGCCCACCGAGAACCAACCCGACCTCGAGCAGTTGATGGCGCAGATCATTGATGCGGCCCTGCACGACGCACGCAGCCAGGGCCGGCGTATCGCCAAGGCGCAGAAGCTCGAGGCGGTGCGCCAGATGCACGATGGCGGACTGTTCATCGTCAAGGGCGCCGTCGAGAAAGCTGCCGCCGCACTCGGGGTGACACGCTACACCATCTACAACTACCTCGATGAAATCCGCAACCGCTGAGCAAGCGTTGAAATTCAATCGATCGTCGAACTGGCCTGACCTGGAGCCTGGTATGTCCCTGCATCTCGAAACCCCTTTGGTACCTTCGCGCCCGCTCAGCCTGGCCAGCGGCCAGGACGTGTGGCTCAAGCTCGACGCCCTGCAGCCCTGTGGCTCGTTCAAGCTGCGTGGCGTGGGCCTGGCTTGCCAGGCCTATGCCAGGCAAGGCAAGCGCCGCTTCGTGTCCTCGTCGGGGGGCAACGCCGGTATTGCGGTGGCCTATGCGGGCCGCTGCCTGGGCTTGCCGGTGACCGTGGTGGTGCCGCAAACCACCACCGAACGCGCCAGGCAGCTGATTCGCCAGGAGGACGCCGAGGTCATCGTGCACGGCAGCGCCTGGCACGAGGCCAATGCCTATGCGCAATCGCTGCTCACCGACGACGCGGCCTTCATCCACCCCTTCGACGATCCGCTGCTATGGCAAGGCCATGCCAGCCTGATCGACGAGGTGGTCATCAGTGGGTTCAAGCCCGATGCGATCGTGCTCTCGGTGGGCGGGGGCGGCCTGTTGGCCGGGGTGTGCGAGGGGTTGGCGCGTAACGACTGGGCTGACGTGCCGGTATTTGCCGTGGAGACCGACGGCGCCGCCTCGCTGGCTGCCGCGATGGCCAGCAAGGCCCCGACGGCCCTGCCCGCAGTGACCAGCGTGGCGACCTCGCTGGGGGCCAAGCAGGTATGCCAGCAGGCCTTCGAACTCAGCCAGCAACGGCCGATTCACAGCCATGTGGTGACTGACGCTCAGGCGCTGGATGCCTGCGAACGTTTTCTGCTCGACCACCGTATCCTGGTGGAGCCGGCCTGTGGTGCAGCGCTGGCGCTGGCCTATGCACCGAGTGAGGCACTCAAGGCATATCAGTCGGTGCTGGTGGTGGTGTGCGGCGGGGTGACGGCCACCCACGAACAGATCCGCGAGTGGCGCGCCAGTTGCTGAAGCGGGTCAGTCCGACGCCAGCTCGAATACCTGCCAGCGTACCGAACTGACGCCTTTCTCAAGGCTCACCCGGCTGGCCAGGTGCTCGAGCTGCGAGGGCGCCTGCGGGTCGCCCATCAACTCGGCCCGCACCTCCAGCTTGGCCGGGTTGGGCAGGTCTTCACTGTGCAGTGATTGCAGGCGCAGGCCGCTGCTACCAAAGCTGTGCAGCATCAGGCTGCGTACCTGGATCTCGTCTTCGGCGCGGCATACGATGCGCACCTCGTAACGCTGCTCGGCCTCGCTGGCCGGTAACACATCCTGCTGGTTCAGCCGCTGGGCGATGTCACGCAGCAGGATGTTGGCGCATAGAACCATCAGGCTGCCCAGGCTCGCCTCAAGCAGTAACCCCAGGCTGCACAGCACACCGACGGCGGCGGTACACCACAGCGTGGCAGCGGTGTTCAGGCCGCGCACGTTCATGCCGTCGCGCATGATTACGCCGCCGCCCAGAAAACCGATGCCCGACACCACATAGGCCGCCACCCGCGAAGCGTCGGCCGGGAGCATGCCCGGTACGGCCTGGGTCACCAGCACGAACAGGCAGGCGCCGGTGCTCACCAGCGCATTGGTGCGCAGCCCGGTGAGGCGCTGACGCAGTTGACGTTCAGCGCCGATCAGCGCCCCCAGTACCAGCGCGACAGCCACGCGCAGCAAGAATACTTTCCAATCCATGAACCACCTCAAGGCACCGGCAGACAGCCGGCGTCAGCGCACTTGTGCGCGTAAAGATTTCGGGGATGGCAACGGGTACGAGCAGCCGACACACCTCGTCACGATGAGGGGGCGTCAAGCGGGGAGGGGAAATGAAGATGCGTCATCCCGCCAGGGATGCGGATCGCCACTGACCACCGTGTTCGGCGAGCAGTGGCAGAAGGGTCTGCTGGACTAGCTCGCCGGCTGTACCTGTCGCAATCGACTAGGGCAACTGTCCAATGCAGGACTCCTGTGCAGGCTTGCAAAAATGCGGGCGAGAACGTAACGCCATGGTGCGGGCCGGTCAAGGCTTTTGTTGCAAGTGAATGAGTGTGCCAGCCTGGGCAGAGGGTTCAGCACGCGTAACTTTCAATCGATGTGCCCAGTGTTGCCATACACGTTTCATGCCTTGCAACTGGCAATATTACCAGTCTGAAAACACAGGTGCTCAGCATGAACTTGTTTAACTAGCAACTTGACCGGGAGGGCAGTGATCTTACACTCTGAATGCCACGCTGCCAGATAAAGGGCATCCTCATGAACCTCCATTTTTCGCGCACCCTTATTGCTTTCACGCTTTTCGTGATAATGATTGTGCTCTCGCTGGTCATCATCCTTTTCATGAATAAGTCCACAACGCCTCCTCCTGCACCACAGGGTATTTCAGTGTTGCATTTGTACAAGAAAAACAGCGGGGGATGCACTATCCAGATGACCGTCGGCATGCATCGCTTTGCCAACAATGATTGCGACAATGACGAGATGTATAACTTCGCCGTTGAAAACCCTCGGGATGGCGTAAGGTTCGGCATTTACAATGCCGGGCACTGCAATTCGGATGAGTCCTATTCGCACTATAAAATCGTCAATCCGATCTATGGTCAGATGACTGCAAAAATAAGTGTTTCAAAGGCCCATTATGTCGCTATTGGCCAGGAGGTAACCCGGGGCATCATCTCCGAGGGCTTCAAGGATGGGAAGCTGGAGGGCAAGGTGTCCTGCGTCTATGTATCAGCCGATGGATAAAGCACACTCCCGGCAACCCGTTCCACTCAACCGCAGGAAGCGACATCATGGCCCACGTTACAGACACTGCAGTTGCAACCTTGAGTTATTTTCTGATCGAGGCAGATGCGTTCAGAGGACAACAGAATGCCAAAGCACATCTGTTCGCGAATGGTCGTCAAAAATCAAAAGTGATCATAACCTTACAAGCCCGTAACTCGTATGGCGAAGTGGTACTGTTACCAGTTGGCGGCCTCGAGATAATTCCGTACATCACCGCGCCCGGGGGGTGGGTTTCTGGGACGCAGCCGCCCGAAACCGGGATACTGCCTTATGATGAAGGCACCGTCAGAAGTGGCAAGACTTCAAAAAAAAAACATACTGACAGCAATGACTATCAGACCTTTGTACGCTACCTGCATTTGGACCCCAGTGTTGATGCGCGCACGGTGTTCAAGTTTGCAGCCAGGATCAGAGTGCAAAGCAGAGTCTGGACGACCAACAATCTTGATGTCCCGTATGGTGGCCAAGGCGAAGGAGGGCGTTTCAATAGCAGCGTTCAGATAGAGGCTGTAGAACCAACGCAATACAGGGTAGGGCACGGGTTGGTCGTATCCAGGCCTGTGGTGGTGTTCCAGGGCGCCTCCTCAGAGGCCGGAGGGCGTGCGGCACGTGTCGAAAATACCTACGTTACATTGCAGAACCCACGAACCGCCAATGTCGTGAAGATCCACAGCATGCAACAACCCGCCTATGGATCGTCGCTCCACTTGAACAAGGCAACCTGCATCGGAGCCCCCAACAGCACGGCATCGACCCCCACGATCGTGGGCTCAACCGAAATGATGATGGCCTACTACGACCTTCTCAGCCCCCTGAGATCACCGCGTGACGCAATCTGTATTGCGGTGGGCATGATCGCCTACTTCAACGTCGTTCTGAAGAGACTCCAGCAAAGCTACACCTACGGCATGGATGTCTATGGCAACCGCTTCGATCTGTCGGTGCACCTGCATTCCGAAGACCCGAATGCAAGCAACCAGGCACCGTGGGGGTATACCTTGACCGTTGAAGGGGTGCCTCCCCGATCATTCGAGGCGCTTGCATCTTCGCGAGCTGCGCCACCATTGGGGAGTTGGCTGTCGCAGATACGTATGAGACTAGGCTCGCCAACGGGACACCTTTACCCGAATCTGCGCCAGCAGGTGGAAGTTGTAGTGGAAATACAGCCACGCACCAATCAGGACGTCTCCCAGCAAGAGCTCGACAGCGTGTGCCTGCTGCTACGCAACGATGACGGTACCTACACTGCGCTGCAGTGCGAGGATAACGGGCAAGCCCAATGGTTCTACAGGACGGTACGCAACGCCTACGACTACTACCCAGCCACGTCAGCACAGGCCAGCGCGCATGCAGTTTCAGAGGGCGAAGCACTTGCCGTCTACACCCGCCGGTTCTACGTGCATTCCCGTGCCCTTGCGGGCACCAATGTCACCCTTTGGGCGGGCATCACCCGCATACAGGGCGCTGAAGAGTACTTCTACGTCACGGACGGCAGCGAAACCAGTTTCGACGAGCACGTCGATATCAGCACAAAGCCCATCCCTGTGTTCGGCCTTGACGACTACAGCTTTGAGCGGGAACTGGTAGGCGGTGAGGGAAATTCCGATCTTTTCATCTGGGAATATGTGCTGAGCACCTGGGTGGCCTTGCGTGCCGTGGAACCTACGGGTTTCGGGATGATCCAGTGGGCCGTGCGTTCGCCCAGTGACACCCGGGCCTCCCACGTCGGCTACGCCGCCCCGGGCCACAGCGAGGTGTCCTACAACCCTCTGATCGAGCTGGGCGTCGACTTCAGGCCAGTGCCCAGCGTGTCAAGGATACGCCCGCAGAGCGTCGTCGTGGTACTTCAGGGGGGCAACAACATACCGTTTCATAGCCAGTCCTCCCGAGAGCAAGGTGGCCCGCGCCCGCTGTTGTTCGTTGACGCGTATGGCAACGACCACACCTTGATGATCCATTACGCCGATACCTCTGCGTCCGGCTCACGCAGCCTGCGGCTGTCGCTGGCAACGGGTGCCGAAAGCCGGAGCGCCACGGATGACGAGGCCTGACGACGTTACTCGGCGCCTGCGCGCCGGCGCGCTCTACACCCAGGCGAGTAATTTTCTGAGCCATGTAAGCACCGGCGTGGACCCCAGAACCAGCCAGTTCACGCTGGCTTGCGGGCTGCCGGCACTGCACGCCAACCACCTTGCCGGGCCGGTCATTCAACCTGCGCTGCATTTCAGCCCACTGGGCTCGCACACCGACAGCGGGTATGGCCTCGGCTGGACGCTCGGGTTGTCCATGCTCGATTTCAACACCGGTCAGCTACGGATCAATTCGGGCGACACGTTCAAGTTCGATAGCGACCGTTCGGATTTGAGCAAGGGCGGGCAACTGGTGTTCGAAGACCAGAAGCTGTGTTCGTTCGAGGTGTTCACCGTTGACGACAGGGCTCGCTGCTTTCGCATCGACTACAAGGATGGCGTCTGCGAGTACCTCGAGGTCCAGGACAACAGCGGCATGGCCATGCTCAAGCAGATCGTTTCTGCCCAGGGGCGCCGCGCGTACCTTGAATGGCTTGCAGGCAGTGGCCCCTACCTGCTGTGGACCATCCGCGACGAGCAACGTCTGTTGCTGGACGTCCAGCATGATAGGGATGAAACCCGCTTCGTGATGTTTCCGGGTTCTGACAGCACCACAGTCGTCACGCTGCTGCGAAGTGACCGGCTCAATGAGCTGATCCTGCCTGATGGCGGCAACCGCTGGGCCTTCACTTATTGGCAGGATCCGCAAAGCCGATTGCTGTTCCCGAGCAAGGTGCTGGGGCCGCTGGGCAGCACGGACGAAGTCGATTACGCCACGGGGAACAATGGGCTTCGGCTGCCACAGGGCGCGCCGCTGACCGCTTTGCCCAGGGTGTCCACACATCGGCACGACCCCGGTGCGGCCCAGCCGGTGGCCTACACCACCTACGCCCTGATCGGCTCCAACAACTGCTTTGGCTACGGGGGTGTCTCGGCAGGTGAATGGGCAGACGGCAAGGACAACCTCTATCTTCTGCCACGTTATGACTATGGATGCCTGCAAACCCTGCACGACGAACAGGGGCGCAAGGTGCAAAGTGTCGAATACACCTGGAATCACTATCACCTGCAGACGCAGAAGTTGACCGTGCGCGGCGAGTGCAGGGTTTGCCAGCAGAGCGTGTACGCAGACGACCCTGCAGTGGGTTGGGACGACCAGCCGGCCTGGTGTCAGCTGCCGATTGCCCGCATTACCCGCTATGAAACCGGCAACCGGTTCAGGGAGGAACGCGACACGTGCGAATACGATGCCTATGGCAATGTACTGAACCAGCGATTCGCCGATGGGCGCAGCGAAAGCCGCGAATACTATCCGCTGGGTGGCGCGCAGGGCTGCCCGGATGACGGGGGAAGGTTCGTGCGCTGGCTCAAGCGCTTCACCACTACTGCCCCGGCACCCGATGCACGGTCAGCGGGTCATGTGGCGCACACCGACTATGCCTACGTCAGGCTGCACAAGCGCCAGGCAGAGGATCGACAGCACCTGGTGCTGGACAGCGAAGTGGCTCGGGAAGCGATTGATAGCGGGGAAGTTGAAACGGCCAGAATCCTGCAGCGTGTCGAGCAGGCAGCCGACAGCCCGTTCCATGGCCTACCGATATCCAGTGTCACGCTCTACAACGGCTACGCCGCCACCACGAATTTCCTGCGCACCTTCGAAGGCCCGTTGCTGTGCGAAACCCAGCAACGGATCAGCCATGACCACCTGGTAATCAGCTCATCGACCCTGCGCCACGTGCTGACGGGCCTGACCATCGAAGAACGCAACGAACACGGTACCGTGACCCGTTTTGACCACGACGCACTGGGCCGCACCATACGCCGCATAGAAAGCGCGAACACGCCGTATGCGACCAGCACCCGCTGTACCTACCAGCTGGTTGGCCTGCAGCGTGATCGAACGGTGTACGTCGAGCAGACCGACAGCAACGGCCAGCGCCTGCGTGTGGAGCTGGATGGCCAGGGACGCCCGGTGCGCGAACTGCTCGAGTTTCTGGACAGCCCCGGTGCCCCCCTGCGTGAAGTGCGCCGAGTGACCTACGACGTACAGGGCAATGTCACCAGTGAGACCTCGCAGGACTGGGCTGCCGCCCAGAACACCCCGTTTTGTAGCAGTACGGTGCTCACCGCCTACGATGACTGGGGCTCCGCATGCCGGGTGCAGCATGCAGACGGCACGGTGGACCATACAAAGCACGACCCCATCCAGCGTACCCAAGTGTCCTGGCAACAGAGCGCCACCGGGGAGCAAGGGCCTCGCACCACGCTGTACCTGAATGCAAGCGGCAGTGTCGAACGTGTGGAGCTGCATGAGCCTGGGGGTGGCCCGTTGTTGCGCCGGGAGCGCTGGACACTCGACGCGCTTCAGCGTCCGGTAGCCCATACGATAGAAACGCCCGATGGCGAGCAGCGCACCACGTCCACCGTCTACGACCGTGACGGCCGGGTCGCGCAGCGTACCCTGCAAGACCACAGCCGCGTGAAATGGCGCTTCGCCCCCCACAGCGATGGCGATGCCATTGCAACCCTTTCACTATGCACCGCAACCCGAGAGACGCTGCTGCTCAAGCAGACGTTCGATGGCCTGGATCGCCCCCTGACGCGCGATTGCGGCGGGCAGCAGGAAACCCTGGCGTATGTGTCGGGGCAGATTCCTCCCGAAGCACTCACACGCTCCAACGGCAGTGTCACGCACTTCGGCTATGAACCCGAGCTGGATTATCAGCTCAAGCGCATCGCGCGGCCGAGCGAAAACAGTGAAAGTACCTTCACCTACAGCCCGCCCCACGGTCGCCTTACCCGGGCCACCGGCGGGCTGGGGCAGATAGCTTGGGATTTCACCGCCTCGGGTGTGACCAGTGCCGAGCACTGGCACCATGCAGGACAGCCCCATACCTGCGGCTGGCAGTATTCGTTGAACGGTCGCGTGCTGTCGTTTGCCGATGTACACGGCCAGATGACTTACTGCACCTACGATGCCGTGGGGCGTATCAGTGGCCAGCACTGCGGCCCGCTGGCCTTGCAACTGGGCTACGACGCATTCGGTCGGTTGGCGCAGACCCTCACCACCGACGGCCAGCACGGCCAGTCACAGCAGCAGACCCTGACCTACGACCTCCTGGGCCGTGAGTACACCCGGACATGGGTGTGCCATGGTATCTCGGGTATGCAGCGCTTTCGCCAGCGCTTGAGCTGGACCCAGCAGGATCAGTTAGCGACACGCACGTGGGAATCGCTGGAGGCGGAGCAGGCTACCTTGTTGAGCGAAGAGCACTACCGCTACGACGTGCGCAATCGCCTGGTCGAAGCCACCACGCAAGGGCCTCATCTGGTCACCGACCCCCGCACCGGGCAGCGCATTCGTCGCCAGACGTTCTGTTTCAATGCGCTCGACGGTTATGAACAGATCGACACCGAGTACGAGAATGGTCAATGCAACCACATGAGGTTCGCCTACGACAGCGATGTGGCTGCAGATCGTCCGGTTCAGATCACCCACAGCTGGCCGCAGGCTCTGATCATCGACCTTGAATACGACGCCGCTGGTCAACTGACAAGGGAGCGGCATGACGGACAACTGTGGCGGGCATTGTCCTGGGACAGCCAGGGGCACCTGACGCGCCGGGAGGACGGCACCAGTACCTGCGACTATGCGTATGACCCGCTGGGCCGTCTGATCGAGACCCGCGTCAATGGCACCACGAGCCACCGTTTTTATGACGGCCAGCGTATGGTCAACGAGAAGAGCGACCAGGGCTGGTTGACCTTGATGCGTGCCGGCAGCACCGTGTTCGCCCAGACCCTGCTGAGCCAGGCGGTACGCACGGTTGTGATCGGCGCCAGCGATGGGCAAGGCAGCGTGCAGATTGAAACCGGCGACAGCAATTGCTTTGTGGGTTACAGCGCACATGGCCTGGACAACGGCACCGCGCAAAGCCGGGTGGGCTACGCCGGTGAAGTGCGCGAAACCGACAGTCTGTTGTACATGCCCGGCAGCAACCGCCCTTACGACCCGTGCCTGTTCATGTTCCTCAGCCCCGACAGTGCAAGCCCCGATGGTGCGGGCGGCTTGAACCGCTATGCGTATTGCAGCGGCGACCCGGTCAACCGCGTTGACCCGGACGGGCATGCGTGGTGGAACTGGGTCGTGGCTGGTATCGGGCTGGTGATGGGGGCGATTGCAGTGGTCGTGACTGCCGGCACCGCAGCGCCTGCGGTAGGTGCGGCGTACACAGCTTTGCTCGGTGCCGGTGCGAGTACTGCAGGTGCTGCGGCAGGCGCTGTCGCGGCGGTGGCCACCACATCCATTGCAGGAGCCGTATCGGTGGCAGCGGTAGCGGTGGAAGCCATTGCCCTGGGTAGCGGAGCTGCGTCGATGGCGCTTGAGGCCAGTGGCAACGAAAAGGCTGCGGGCATTCTGGGCTGGATATCGTTCGGAACAGGCCTGGCTTCGTTAGGTATGTCGATTGGGTCGTCTGCGCCAAAAGTTGCCGCGAAGGCCAATCGCCTAGTGGGTGGCCTGCGCAATGGTCAACTGCTGAAAAGAAGCGCTTCGAAGTTTTCCAGCCTGCCGACTGTGACCACGCAACCCCTGAGTTCGGCACCGAAGGGGGCCTGGAAAAGCTTTTCGACGGGGCAGGATAAAATCATCTTCGGTAGCAACCGCCCCGTTGCAGGAAAAAACTTCAATACGCCCCTGAATTATTTCCGCCGTAGAACGAGTGTGAATGCCGTTCCACGGGAGATCTTGATTTTTTCGGGCTCTCACGGCGCACCCGATGGAGCCAACTGGGCCAGTAATGGCATCCGCAGATCAACCTTGATCAATTCAGATTTTTTCCTATCGGATACGGCGACCCATGGTGGCGCAGTGGGAGGAAGAGTGAGGGTAGTCGACCTCAAGGGAATGACGGAGGTGGAGTTTGGCCGCTACCTGAACAATAACGACAGCCATGTGATTCTCGGCTTTTGCTTTGGAATAAATGATCAGGCATTGAGGTTCTACAAGAACCTGGCACCGGTGACGAGTTACGTACCGTAGGGTGCTGGGTATGGAAAACTAGGTACGTAACGGCAAATAGGGCAACAGGCGTTGGGTTTCACTGCGCACCACCGCATAGCATTCACAACTCAGCCGTTCCAGCTGCGGCCGATCGAGCACCTTGATGTGCCCGCGGCTGTACTCGATCACCCCCAGGCGCTGCAACTTGCCGGCCGCATCGGTGACGCCTTCGCGGCGCACGCCCAGCATGTTGGCGATCAGCTCCTGGGTCATGTTCAGCTCGTTACCGGTCAGGCGGTCCAGCGACAGCAGCAGCCAGCGGCACAACTGCTGATCGATCGAGTGGTGGCGATTGCACACGGCGGTCTGTGCCATCTGGGTGATCAGCGACTGGGTGTAGCGCAACATCAGCAGCAACAGCTCGCCATGGCGGTCGAACTCGTCCTTGAGCCGCTGGCCCGGCAAGCGCCAGGCAAGCCCGGCACTTTGCACCACGGCACGGTTGGAGGTGCTTTCGCCGCCCATGAACACCGCAATGCCCACCAGCCCCTCATTGCCCACCACGCAGATCTCCGCCGAGGCGCCGTTTTCCATGACATACAGCAGCGAAACGATGGCATCGGTGGGAAAGTACACATGCGTCAGCCTGTCGCCCGGCTCGTAGATCACCTTGCCCAGCGGCAAGGCAACCTGCTCAAGGTGCGGCAGCAGCCGCTCGCGTACCGGGTCGGGCAGGGCGGCGAGCAGATGGTTCTGCCCGCTGGCTGGATCATGGGACATGGGGCCGGCATCCATAGGGTAAGGCCCTAGGGTACTCCCTTTAGCAAGGGTAACGTCGCGGTTGCCGATGCAGCGCACAGCAAGGTGACCTGATGCTCGGCGCCATCATCGACCAGCGACAGGCTTGTGCCGTCGATCACCCCGCCATCCAGGCTCAGCACCTGTACGGCCTGTGTGCCGTGGTGCACATCGATGTGATAAACGCTGGCGCCATACCGGTACTGCAGGCTGAAGCCCGACCATCCTGGCGGCAGCAGCGGTTGCAGCAGCAGGGTGTTGCCCTGGCGCTCCACCCCCAGCAGCGATTCGACGATCAGCCGGTACATCCATCCGGCCGCACCGGTGTACCAGCTCCAGCCGCCGCGCCCGGCATGGGGCGCCACACCGTAGACATCCGCCGCCATCACGTAGGGCTCCACCTTGTAGGTTTCGATGCGGGTGGCATGGCCCTGGCTCTGGGGGCTGATCATGCGCATCAGTTCCCAGGCGCGGGCGCCGTCGCCCAGGCGGGCGAACGCCATGCTCGCCCACACGGCGGCGTGGGTGTACTGGCCACCGTTTTCACGAACCCCCGGTACATAGCCCTTGATGTAGCCGGGGTCGAGCGTGCCCTTGTCGAACGGCGGGTCCAGCAGCAGCACGATGCCGATATCACGCCGCACCAGGTGGCGGTCCAGCGACGCCATGGCACTGCGGCAGTGATCCAGGGGCGCGGCGCCCGACAGCACCGACCAGCTCTGGGCGATGGAATCGATGCGGCACTCCTGGTTGCTGGCCGACCCCAGGGGCTGGCCATTGTCGAAGTACGCACGCCGGTACCAGGCGCCGTCCCAGGCATGGGCCTGCAGGTTGCTGCGCAGCCGCCGCGCCTGCTCGCCGCAGCGCTGGGCAAAGCGGGCATCGCCATGCAACTGCGCCGTTTCGGCGAACCGACGCAGCACCTCGTGGGCGAAAAAGCCCAGCCATACGCTTTCGCCGATGCCGTGCTCGCCCACCTTGTTCATGCCGTCGTTCCAGTCGCCGCTGCCCATCAACGGCAAGCCGTGGGCCCCGACGCAAAGGCCGTGCTCCAGCGCGCGCTGGCAATGCTGGTAGAGGGGCTCTTGCAGGGGCGAATGACCGGGCAGGTCGTAGTAGGACTCCTCGCCGTTGTTGAGTGCGCGACCGTCCAGATAGCCGACGGGCTCGTTCAGCACCGCAGTGTCGCCAGTGATCTGCACATAGCGGCTGGTGGCCAGGGCCAGCCAGAGCATGTCGTCGCTGCAACGTGTTCGCACGCCGCGATCCATCGGCGGGTGCCACCAGTGCTGCACGTCGCCCTGCACGTACTGGTGGCGGGCACACAGCAGCAGGTGGGCGCGGCTGCTGGCAGGGTCGGCGTGCACCATGGCCATGCTGTCCTGCAACTGGTCCCTGAAGCCAAATGCACCGCCGGACTGGTAATAGCCGCTGCGGGCATGGAAGCGACAGGCAATCACCTGGTACATCAGCCAGCCGTTGACCAGCACGTCCAGCGCAGGCTCCGGGGTGTGGATGCGCAGGCTGCCCAGGGTGGTGCGCCAGTGCTGCGTGACCCGCGCCAGTTCGACGTTGGCGGCGCGTACGCCGCGGTACTGCTGCACCCGCCGGGTGGCGGCCTTGGCGTCCTGCTCGGCGCCCAGGCGGAACACCACTTCGCGGCTTTCACCAGGGGCCAGCTCGACGCTTACCTGCAGCGCACCACAGGGGTCCATGCCGCCGCCGAGGCGCCCCGAAAGGCGCGCCCGGCGCAGGGCTGCCGGGTCGGCCAGGGTACCGTTGCGCCCCAGAAACTCGACCCGGTCACCACTGAGGCCGGCCTGGGGCCAGTCGCAGTCCAGAAACCCCACGCGCCCCGAGAATTCGATGGAGTAGGCGTTGCGCGCAAACAGCGCCCCACTGAACGGGTCGGCTTCGGTGACGACGTGCATGGCCGACTTGCTGCGCAAGTCCCCCAGCACCCATTCCACGTAGCAGGTCGCTGACAGGCGTCGCGCACGATCGCCGGTGTTGCGCAGCACCAGGCGCGAGAATTTGACCGGCGCATCCAGCGCCACGAACACCCACAGCTCACTGTGTATGGCGTCCTGCACATGCTCGAACACGCTGTAGCCAAAGCCGTGGCGGGTTCGGTAGGCGCCGCTGCCCGGGCAGGGCGCCGGGGTCGGCGACCAGACCTGCCCGGAATCTTCGTCGCGCAGGTACAGCACTTCGCCGCTGGGGTCGCTGACCGGGTCATTGTGCCAGGGGCTCAAACGGTACTCGTGGGCGTTTTCGTACCAGCTGTAGGCACCGCCGGTTTCCGAGACGATGCTGCCGAACCCGGGGTTGGCCAGCACGTTGACCCAGGGCGCCGGGGTCGGCTGGCCCGGGCGATGATTGATGATGTATTCGCTGCCGTCGGCGCTGAAGCCGCCGTAGGCGTTGCCCAGCGTGGGCGCCATGGCCAGCGGCTGCAGCGTGTAGCCGGCACTCTGCGGCCCTTGCAGCAGGCTGGGGGTGAACGGCGCCAGGGCCGGCTCGATGCGCCGCCGGTGGACCTGCTCGGCCAGGCTGCCATGGCTGTCGTTGAGTATCAGGCGTGCCACCGAGCGCATCAGCGTGCGGTCTTCGCTGGACAGCTGCTGCGCAGGACGCACGAAGATGCCGCCCGGGCGGTCCAGCAGGGCCGCTTCGACCCCGGAGGTCACCAGGCCCATGATCAGGTCCTGCAGTTGCTGGCGGTAGCCGGCCTGGTCTTCGTTCCAGATCACCAGGTCCACCACCAGGCCTTTCTGGCGCCAGTAGGCATGGGCCTGGACCATCTGCTGCACCAGCTCGATGTTGGCCGGGTCGGCGATCTGCACCAGCACGATGGGCAGGTCCCCGGAGATCGCCTGGCCCCACAGCCCCGACTGGCTGCGCCGATTGCTGGCCAGCACGGCGCTTTCGGCGCGCAATGCAGGGTTGGCATACAGCACCGAGGCCGCCATCTGCTCGAACAGCCTGGCATCGGCCATCGAGGTGTTGAGCTGGCGCAACAGCACCTGGCTGTGGGTCCAGGCCAGGTCGAACACCCGGTCGGCCAGATGCCGGTCGCGGTATTTGTCGATCAGGTGCAGGCAGGCCTCGCGGCTGTCGGCCACCCCGGTGACCAGGTCGATGGTGGCGCTTTGGCCAGGCTCCAGGCTGATACGGCAGCGGATGGCCACGACCGGGTCGAGCACCGCGCCGGCAGTGCCGGACAGCTGCTCGCAGGTGTCCGTCAGCGCGGCCGGCGCCTGCAGGGTGCGGCCGCGGCCGATGAAGCGGGCACGGTCGGTTTCGTAGGAGATCTGCTCGATGTCCGCCCCGTGGGCTGCCAGCAGGTGGCACATCCACGGCACGGCTTCGTCACTGGCACGCGGACGCCGGCTGCACAGGATCGCCTGCAGCGGTCGCACCAGCTCGGTTTGCACGAACAGCTTGCTGAACGCCGGGTGCAGCGCATCGCTGATGGCCGAGGCCAGCACCACTTCGGCGTAGCTGGTCAGCTCCAGGGTGCGCCGGGTACGGGCGCGGTTGGTCAGGTGCAGGCGACGCAGCTCGATATCGTCCTCGGGGGACACCACGATCTCGGTGTGGCAGTCGAAGTTGAACTCGCGCACGCGAAACTCGGCGCGGGCATCGGTGAACACGGTTTCCTGGCTGTGCGCGCGATGCTGGGTGGGCTGGTAGGTCGTGGACCAGAAATGCCCGCTGGCCACGTCGCGCAGGTAACAGAAGGTGCCAAGGCTGTCGCTGGCGATGTCTTCGCGCCAGCGCGTTACCGCCATGTCGTTGCAGCGGCTGTAGCCGCCACCGGCATTGCTGACCATGACGTGGTAGCGCCCGTTGGACAGCAGTTGCACGGCCGGCCGACGACGGTCCGGGTCGGTGAACACGCGCAGCTTGGTTTCATTGCCCTGGCTGGCATCGTCGACGGTAGGCGCCTGGGCTGCATGCAGGTATTGCGTGGCGCGTTTGGGCACGCGCTCCTGCAGCAGCAGGGCACAGGCCTGGAAGGCCGGCTCGGCGGCAAAGCGCCGCTGCATGGGCTGACCCAGCAGCAGCGAGGTCAGGGCCAGCAGGCTCATGCCCTGGTGGTGTGCCATGAACGAGCGCACCACGGCGGCATCGGAGCCAGGGGGCAGGCGTGCCGGGGTGTAGTCGACCGCCTCGTACAGCCCGAACCGCCCGGCCACCCCCTGCCTGGCCAGGCGCCGCAGGTTGTGGCAGGCGGCCGCGGGCGCGACCATCAGTGCCAGGGCACTGGCGTAGGGCGCGACCACGTTGTCCTCGCCCAGGCCACGCTTGAGGCCCAGCCCCGGCACGCCGAAGGCGCGGTACTGGTAGTTCAAGTGCGCATCGACGGTGTTGTAGCCGGACTCCGAAACGCCCCAGGGCGTGCCCAGCTGGCTGGCATGCTCGATCTGGCGGGTGACGGCCGCCTGGCAGGTCTGGTCGAGCAGGGTGCCTTCGTAGCTGGGCATCACCAGCATCGGCATCAGGTACTCGAACATCGAGCCGGACCACGACAGCAGCACCGGCACCCCGGCATTGCTGGTCAGCAGGCGCCCCAGGGCAAACCAGCTTTCCTGCGGCACCTGGCCCTGGGCGACGACCACGAAACTGGTCAGGCGAACTTCGGACGCCAGCAGGTCGTAGAAGGCGCTGTCCAGGCGTCGCTCATCGACGTTGTAGCCGATCACGAACAACTCGCGGCGGGCATCGTAGAGAAAGCCGAAGTCCATGTCGGCCATGGCCTCGACGCGCTGGGCAAGCTGGGCCGCCTGCTGCATGCGCTGGCGGGCCAGGGCCCGTACCTGCAGCACCTGCGGGCGATCGGCAGCGCACCACTGCTCGGCGTCCAGCCGCGCCAGGTCGCGCCAGCAACCGGTCGGCGGCCGCGTGCCCGGTTCGTTGGTGGCAGGCAGGGCAAAACGCAGCAGTTCGTCGCGCTGCTCGGTGCACTGACGTTGCAGGCTGTCGAACCAGAAGCGCGCATCCGGATCGTCAGCGGGCGCCGGCAGGTCGAGTGCGTCCTGCAGCAGTTGCACCAGATCGTGTGGCTGAGGTGCCTGCAGACGCCGGCATAACGCCTGTACCTCGTTGGCGGGCAGGCCGGCACTGGTCAAGGCCTGGCCGAAGACGTCCAGGGTATCGAGCAACCCCTGGGCCTGGCGCGGGTCATCCAGCGGTGTGTCGGCCAGGCCCAGCAGGCCGGGCTTCAAGGTCAGCAGCAGACCGGCGAGATTGCCGCTATCCACCGTGGAGACGTACAGCGGTGGCAGGGGTTTCAGGGTGAGGGTGTCGTACCAGTTGTAGAAGTGGCGCTGGTGACGCTCCAGCCCGTCCATGCTGTCGAGCATGGACTGCAGGCGTTCGAGCAGCCGCCCGCCGCCCAGGTAGCCGAAATCGTGGGCGGCCAGGTGGGCCAGCAAGGCCATGCCCATGTTGGTGGGCGAGGTGCGGTGGGCAATGCGGGCAACCGGCAGTTCCTGCACGTTGTCGGGGGGCAGCCAGTGGTCGTCGGGGCCGACGTATTGCTCGAAAAACGCCCAGGTCTGGCGCGCAAGGTTGTGCAGAAAGCGCAGGTCTTCGGCAGTGGGGTCGAAGTGCGCGCGCGGGGAGGGGCGGCTGATCCACCAGGCCAGTGCCGGGCTGGCCAGCCACGCCAGCAGCAAGGGCGCCGCCAGGGCCAGGGTCATGGGGCTTGGCAGCAGGCACAGGCCCACGACCAGGGCCAGTATCGGGGCGCTGCACATGCTGCGGTACAGAGCCCCCAGACGATTGACACTGGTGCGTTCGACTTCCCGTGACGGGCTCCATTGCAACAGGCGCTGCTTGCTGACCAGCATGCGCCACAGCGTACGCACGATAGCGTCAAGGCTGTAGTAGGCCTCATACGGCAACCAGGCCAGGTGCAGGCCGGCGCGCGCGAAATGCAGGGCGCAGCCGCGCAGCGCCGCCCACAGGTGCTGCGCTAGGGGTACGTCGACAGGCTTGCGCAGCATCTCCAGCAGGGTGCCGAGCACCGCGTGGGTCAATACCAGCAACAGCGCGGCAAGGGTCCACAGCCCGGGCCGGCCCGAGGCCAGCCAGCCCCACAGCAACAGGCACAGCAATGCACCGGGCTCCAGGCTGCGGCGCAGGTTGTCGAACAGCTTCCAGCGGGCCAGGGCATCCAGCCGGTTGCGCGCATAGGTGCCGCCAGCGGTGGGCGCCCAGGGCAGCACCCACGGCAGCAGTTGCCAGTCCCCGCGAATCCAGCGGTGGCGGCGCTTGACGTCGGCGCTGTAGCGGGCCGGGTACTCTTCGAACACCTGAACATCGCTGAGCAACCCGCTGCGGGCGTAGCAGCCCTCGATCAGGTCATGGCTGAGGATGCGGTTGTCCGGCAGGCAGCCTTGCAGCGCCTGCTCGAACGCATCCACGTCGTAGATACCCTTGCCGATGAACGAGCCTTGTTCGAACAGGTCCTGGTACACGTCCGACACTGCGCGGGTGTACGGGTCGACGCCGGCGTCGCTGCCGAACAGTCGCGCATACAGCGAGCGCGCCGCGCTGGGCAGGCTGATGCCGACCCGCGGTTGCAGGATGGCGTAACCGCTGCCGGCCTGGGCGCGGTTGAGCGGGTGCTGCATGGCCCCGACGAACTGGCGGGCCGCATTGCGCGGCAGCTGGGTGTCGGTGTCCAGGGTGATGACGTAACGTACCGCCTCCAGCACCTGGACATCCCCCACCTGCAACATGAAGCGCCCCTCACCATGCCCGCGCAGCAGTGCATTGAGATCGGCCAGCTTGCCACGCTTGCGTTCCACGCCCATCCACACCTGCTCGGCGGGGTTCCAGCGCCGCGGACGGTGCAGCAGCACGAAGCGCGCATCGTTCGGGTACTTGTGGTTCAGGCCCTCGATCAGGCTGGCGGCCAGGGCCATCAGCGCGGCGTCTTCAGGCAGGGTTTCGCTGGGCGCATCGAGAAAATCGGTCAGCAGGGCAAAGTGCAGGTAATCGTCACGATTGGCCAGAAAGCGCACTTCCAGCCCCTCTGCCAACTCCTCGATATCGGCGGCATTGGCCATCAGCGTGGGCACCACCACCAAAGTACGCGCCTCAGCGGGCAGGCCCTCGCTGAAATCCAGGCGCGGCAGCAGGCGGGGCGTCACGCTCAGGGTCACCAGCCAGTTGACCAGGTCGATGGCCAGGCGGCTGGTCATCACCAGCGTGGGCAGGGCCAGCGCAAGCAGCACTGCCAGTGGCCAGCCATCGCGCAGCGTGGTGTACAGCAGCGGTGCGCTCAGGCCCAGCGTGAGCAGCGCCACCGGGCCGAGGAAGAACGTGAGTGGCGCGCGATGCAGCAGGCGCCGCCAACGTTCACCCAGCGCCACGCCGGCGTGCACGCGGCGCTCGAGCTGCGCTCGCCCGGCGCCGACCAGGTAGAACCCCACATGGGTGGTGGCGCTGGCGTGTGGCAGCGGGCTGGGCGCACCGGCGGCCAGTTCGACGGCGGCGCGGGCGATTGCCGCCTGCGACTGTGCGCTGTGCCGGGACAGGCGCTCGATGACATGCCGGTAATGATCGCGGCTGGCGAAGTCCATGGCTGGGTAGATGCCGGCAGGATCGCTGCGCAGCACCCGTTCGACGTGGCTCATGTGCTCGACGAATTCGCGCCAGTCGCTGGTGGCGAGCAGGCGCAGGCTGGCAATGCTGTTGCTGACCGAGACCTGGTCGGCTGCCTGCTGCTGGGCATCGAGCTGCACCTGACGCTCGATGCTCAGGCCGGATTCGGCGAGCATCTGCTCCACCCAGGTCAGCGGCTGGATCAGCGCGGCGCTCTGGCCTTGCAGGCGGCGTGCGAGCTCGGCGACGAAGGCGGCGGTCATCGGCGGCTGCGAGCGCGCCATGTCGGCCAGCACCAGCACCACGCTCTTGGCGTCGCGCCCGGCGGTCTCGCGCAGGCGGTCGGCCCAGTCGTTGGCCAGGTTGCGGTCGGCCCAGCTGGCCATGACCCGCGAGGCGACCCGGCGCAGGTTTTCGATCAGCGCCAGGCGCAGCATGATCGGAATGGCCCACAGCTCGCCCAGCGCCAGGGAGGTGACGCTCTGGTAGGCCTCGACGAAGTGGCTCAGGCTGTCCACGTCGACGCGCCCATCGCCATGGGCGATGGTTTCCAGGGCGATGTCATACACCCGCGGCAGCCCGCTGGACACGCCGTTGGCCAGGCGTGGCAGCTCGCGGCTGTAGCCTTTGGGCAAGTGGGTCTTGGCGATGCGGATGTGCTCTTCGACCAGGTAGTAGTTGTCCAGCAGCCATTCGGCCGCCGGCGTGACCCGTCGCGCGGTGGGCTGTTCGGCGATCAGCACCGCGCAGCTGCTGGCCAGGGTCCGTTCGTTGTCGGCCAGCCGTGCCAGCAGGGTGTCCTTGCCGCTGCGGGGGCTGAGGGCGTGGTGCTGGGCCAGAAAGGTGCCGTGGGCGGCCATCTGCTCGGCGCTGAACAGTTCGGAGCGCAGGATGGCTTCGTATTCGAACTTGCGGGGGGTGGTGCGCCAAAGGCCTGCGTTGCGCAGGCTGGCGCGTGCACGGCTCCAGTAATTATCCATAAAGGCCTGTAGGTGCTCGCGTCGCGGGGTCTGGCCCCCAGTGTGGCGACGCATGGCGCAGGCGTCTGTTCGCTAGCGAACACAGTGGGCTTTGTGCCCTGCAACCGGTAGGTGCTGGCCATGCCAGCGAAGGGGGCAGCGCGCACCTTGCGGCAACGGCGTCGGTGCCTTCGCCGGCAAGGCCGGCTCCTACATGGCGCCGGTAACGCCGCTCAGCTGTCGGGAAACTCGACCGACAGCAGCCACTGGGTGAACGCCTGCAGCGCTGGCAACTGCTGATAGCGCGTGGCGTAGGTGAGGTAGTAGCCACGCCCGCTGTCCACCGGCTCGAACAAGGCCACCAGCTCACCGCTGGCGATCTCGTCCTGCACCAGGATGCGTGGCACCAGCCCGATGCCGATACCGGCCACCGCCGCCTGGATCAGGTGGGCAGTCAGCTCGAAGCCCGGCCCCATGCGCATGGCCCGGTGCTGCAGGCCGTTCTGTTCGAACCAGTCGGCCCAGGCATGGGGGCGTGACACCACGCTTAGCAGAGCCTGCTGCGAGATGTCCGCCGGCGTCAGGCTGGCGTAGCCGGGCAGGGCGCCAGGGCTGGCCACCACCACCAGCGTCTCGGACAGCAGCCGATGCGCCACATGACCGGGCCAATGCCCGGTGCCGACACTTATGAAGGCGTGCATCTGATCCTTGTCCTGCTCGGCCGGGGCAATGCGCGAATGCATGTGCACCAGCACGCCGGGGTGGCGGCGGTAGAAGTCATTCATGCGCGGCAGCAGCCACTTGGAGCCGAACGTGGGCAGCACCGCCAGGTGCAGCGGCCCGTCGCCGGCCTTGTGGGCGATGGTCTGCAGCGTCGCGTTGCGAATGCGGGCCAGGGCCGCGGCCAGCTCGTGGTGATACAGGGCGCCGGCGGCGGTGAGCTCGATATGCCGGCCCACGCGGCTGAACAACGCCACCTCCAGTTGCGCCTCCAGCGCCTGCACCTGGCGACTGACCGCACTCTGGGTCAGTGCCAGTTCTTCGGCCGCCTTGGTGAAGCTGCCATGGCGCGCCGAGGCCTCAAACGCGATAAGCACCGACATGGAAGGGGTGAGTCGTCTTGGATTCATTCATAAAGCTCATGCAAAAGTCACACGAAATTCAGTTGTAGGCCCGCGCCGCACACGGGAACATAGCCCCATAAAGCATGCGGCAGACCTTGCCTGGCTGCCAAGCATACGTGTTTTGAATGTGACGCTGCGTCATATATCGCCTCAGGATCCCTTGTCATGATTGCTCTGCTTGCCCCCGACCGTGTCCCCGCCAGCCATTACCAGCGTTTTCTCGATGCACTGCAGAGCGAGGGCTTCAGGGGCGAGGTCGCGCGCGACATGGGCCTGCGTACCGTGCTGGCCACCGACAACTCCATCTACCAGCGCCTGCCCCAGGCGGCCGTGTTCCCCCGTGACGCGCAGGATGTCGAGTTGCTGGCACGCCTGGTCGCCCAGCCGCAGCATCGCTCGGTGGTGCTCACGCCGCGTGGCGGCGGTACCGGTACCAATGGCCAGTCGTTGACCGACGGGATCATCGTCGACCTGTCGCGGCACATGAACAACATCCTCGAGATCAACGTCGAGCAGCGCTGGGTGCGGGTGCAGAGCGGGGTGGTCAAGGACCAGCTGAACGCCGCGCTCAAGCCCCACGGCCTGTTCTTCGCACCGGAACTGTCCACCTCCAACCGTGCCACCGTGGGCGGCATGATCAACACCGATGCCAGCGGGCAGGGCAGTTGCACCTATGGCAAGACCCGCGACCACGTGCTCGAACTGAGCACCGTGCTGCTGGGCGGCGCTCGCCTGGACACCGCACCGATCGACAACCCGCAGTTGCAGGCCTGTACCGCCCGTACCGACAAGGTCGGCGAAGTCTATCGCTGCGCCCAGGCCATTGCCGACGACAAGGCGGCGCTGATCGAGGCGATCTTTCCCAAGCTCAACCGCTGCCTGACCGGCTACGACCTGGCGCACCTGCGCGAAACCCCCGACAGCTTCAACCTCAACAGCGTGCTGTGCGGTTCGGAAGGCTCGCTGGGCTTCATCGTCGAAGCCAGGCTCAATGTGCTGCCGATTCCAAAACACTCGATCCTGGTCAACGTGCAGTACGCCGCGTTCATGGATGCACTGCGCGACGCCAAGGCGCTGATGGCGCACAGCCCGCTGTCGATCGAGACGGTGGACTCCAAGGTATTGATGCTGGCGATGAAGGACATCGTGTGGCACGGCGTGGCCCAGTACTTCCCGCCGCACCCCGACACCCAGACCCTGGGCATCAACCTGATCGAGTTCAGCGGCGACGACCTGGATGCCCTTGAACAGACCGTCGACGCCTTCATCCAGCACCTGCAGCGCGACACCTCGGTGGTGCGCCTGGGCCATACCCTGGCGGTGGGTGCCCAGGCGGTGAACCAGGTGTACACCATGCGCAAGCGCTCGGTCGGTCTGCTGGGCAACGTGCAGGGCGAGGCACGCCCGCAGCCCTTTGTAGAAGACACCGCTGTGCCGCCGGAGAACCTTGCCGACTACATCTTCGAGTTTCGCGCCTTGCTCGACAGCCACGGCCTGCAGTACGGCATGTTCGGCCATGTGGATGCCGGCGTGCTGCACGTGCGGCCGATCCTGGACATGAAGGACCCAGCCCAGGCCCAACTGATCCGGCCGATTTCCGACGCGGTCGCGGCGCTTACGTACAAGTACGGGGGCCTGCTGTGGGGCGAGCACGGCAAGGGCCTGCGCTCGCAGTACGTGCCGGACTTCTTCGGTGAGCTGTACCCGGCGCTGCAGGACCTCAAGGCCGCGTTCGACCCGTTCAACCAGCTCAACCCTGGCAAGATCGCCACCCCGTCGAGCGTGCCGGCGGCGCGCCTGACCGAGGTGGACGCGGTTACCTTGCGCGGCGACCTGGACCGCACCATCGACGAGCGCGTGTGGCAACACTATGAAAGCGCCGTGCACTGCAACGGCAACGGCGCGTGCTACAACTTCGACCCCAACGACGCCATGTGCCCGTCGTGGAAGGCCACGTGCAACCGCATCCACTCGCCCAAGGGCCGTGCCTCGCTGATTCGCGAATGGCTGCGCCGCCAGGGCGAGGCGGGGGTGGACGTGCTGAACCTGGCGGGAGCGGGCAGGGTAACCGGTGTAGCGCAGCGCACCTGGAACTCCCTGGCGCGCCTGGTTGGGCGCAAGGACTTCTCCCATGAGGTGTACGAGGCGATGTCCGGTTGCCTGGCGTGCAAGTCGTGCGCAGGGCAATGCCCGATCAAGGTCAACGTACCGGAATTTCGCTCGCGCTTTCTGGAGCTGTACCACAGTCGTTACCTGCGCCCGATGAAGGACTACCTGATCGGCTCGCTGGAGTTCAGCATCCCGCACCTGGCGCGCTTGCCGCGACTGTACAACGCGATCATGGCCGCCACACCGGTGCGCTACGCGCTGCAGCACATGGCCGGCATGGTCGACAGCCCGCTGTTGAGCACCCATGACTTCGAAGCCGAGTGCAAGCGCTGGAACGTCAAGCAGGCAAGTGTGGGCGCCCTGGCCGCGTTGTCCGACGAACAGCGCAAGCGCAGCGTGATCCTGGTGCAGGACGCGTTCACCCGCTTCTTCGAAACGCCTCTGGCAGCCCAGTGGCTGGAACTGATAAGCCGCCTCGGCTACCAGGTGTACCTGGCACCGTTTGCACCCAATGGCAAGCCGTTGCAGGTGCAGGGCTTTCTGGGGGCGTTCGCCAAGGCTGCGCAGTTCAACGCCAAGTCGCTGCTGCTGTTGCAGGCCTCGGGCGTACCCCTGGTGGGCCTGGACCCGGCGATGACCCTGGTGTATCGCCAGGAATACCGCAAGACCCTGGGCAACGACGGTGCCCCGACCGTGGCCTTGCCGCAGGAGTGGCTGGTGTCGGTGCTGCCAGAATCGGCAGCGGTGGTCGACGAAGAGGTCTACCAGTTCCTGCCGCACTGCACCGAAAAGACCAACGAGCCGGCGGCGATCGCACTGTGGCAGAAGGTGTTCGAACGCATGGGGCTCAAGCTTCAGGTGCTTGCGAGCGGTTGCTGCGGGATGTCCGGTACCTATGGTCACGAGACCCGCAACGTGGCCACCTCCGCGATCATCTACCAGCAGTCCTGGCAACCGATCGTGGCCCGGCATGGGCAGGGTGGCCGGCTGCTGGCCGATGGTTATTCGTGCCGCAGCCAGGTCAAGCGCCAGGAGGGGCAGGGGTTGCAGCACCCGCTTGAGGTGTTGCTGGCGCGGGTAGCCCGGCAAGTGTGATGATGGCCTGGCCTTCCATTGACCCAAACGAGGAGCCATGACTGTAGCGACACGGCGCGATATCCCGCTGGACCTGATCAAGTGGCTGGCCATGCTGACCATGCTGTTGGATCATCTGCGCCTGTTGTGGCCCGACGCCCACGCCCTGTTCATACCCGGACGGCTGGCGTTCCCGCTGTTCTGCCTGGCGATCGCCGCCAACGTCGCGCGTTCGCGCCCTGGCCAGTTGCTCAGCCAAAGCAACACGCGCTACCTGGGCTGGATGCTGGTGTTCAGCGTGATATCCGAAGGGGTTTACCGCCCCATCAGTGCGCTGGGCGCCCTCAATGTGATGTTCACCCTGACCCTAGGGCTGCTGATTGCCTGGGGCTTTCAGCATCGCAACACGCTCAGTGCTGCCTTGGCCGTGGGCGCCGCTGTCGCGGCCGCCTGGCTGGACGAGCGGCTGATGTACGGATTTCTCGGCTGCCTGCTGCCGGCGGCCCTGCTGTTGGCCATCAAGCGGCCGGGGCCGGTATGGCTGGTGCCGGCCTTGCTCAGCGTGGCGGTCAACACCCGCAGCAGTTTGTGGGCGAGGGCGATGGAAGTGGACGCCTACTCACTGGCGGTACTCGGCACCGCGTTCCTTGCACCGCTGTTCGGCCTGTGGCTGTTACGCATGCCTCTCACCACCGGCATCTGGCCGGTACGCCATTGGGCGTACTGGTTCTACCCGGTGCATCTTGGCGCGCTGCAGGTCATACGCAAACTTATGTGAGTGCCGGGCCTTGCGAGCACTACGCAAGGCTAGGCATCATTCGCGCCTTCTTTTTATTCGGTGACAAGGACCGTTCGCATGCCCATCTACCTCGCAGCAGAGCAGGAACTCATCGTAGGCCAAGCCACTGTAATCGAGGCGCCCGCACAGGAGGGGGCCTTTGTTGTGGTGTTCGAGGACGACGAGGAGACCGGCTACTTCTATGCACTTGACACCACCGCTACCGATAACCCGATTCAGGATGCGTTGCACATCTACAACGTGGACGAGGTAACTGATCGGCAAAAGCCTTCGACAGTGAAGGTCGGCTGGTCCATGGACCATAGCAAGGCGGTATTGCTGATCAACGATCGCCCTCATGCCGTGTTTGATTTCACGGGCAAGCAGGGCTATTGCCATACCGCATTTCCAACACCTGTGGGTAACGGCTGGTCGGAGCAGGGCCATGAGTGGAATGATGATGCGCTGAAATTGTTTGCCTGATGAGGCAGCAAATTGACCAGGAGGGGGCAGGGTACAGGTAGGCGGGACCAGCTGCTTTCCACATTTCAATATAACTCAACTAAATAGTCCTTTAGTTGAGTTATAAGAAAAGGCTAGTTTAGCGGGGAGCAGGGGCATCCTTGATCCGCTGCGAATCCAACCTCACCAACGCAACTAGAAGAGCCGCATTTTTGCAGCAACTTCGACGGTTTTACTGAGGTTGTAGCCGACAACGCGCCACTGTTCGTTTTCTTCAGCCAGCAGCACAGCCTCGGTGACGGTGAGGTTCGAAAAGGCCGATTGGGTCTGAACTGCAGCGTAATGCCCAGGCGGCGCATCAGGCAGCTGTTTGGTGAAGGTGATCTGTGCTCGATCACGTTGCTTCAGCTCGCCCAGGCCCATGCGCAACGTCCCGATGCCTTTTACCCAGTTCGACTCGGTCGTGGTTGCCTTGAGCGCGGAGCCCGCTGTGGCCCAGGTCATGTCGGTTCTTCCGGCATCGAGCAACATCAGGAACTGCACAGCGGTATCGACCACCAGGCGTTGCTGTTGCGCAGAGCCTGGATCGGATACTACGACTGCGGACGCCTGTGTACCGCTGGCGTTTGTGTTGAATGAAACATCGCAACCGGCAATCAGTAACAGGCTGCTTAGAACGGCGAAACATTGCTTCATGCAAAAACCTCGAAGGTTGAGGGGTCCAACGGACGAATGTGGCGTCCAGACGTTTAAAGGTGGCTCTTGTAGCTCATCAGGTACTCGGCATGGCCTGTCTGCGGATCGATCTGCTCTTTGACCACTGTAAAACCCTGGGACTGGTAAAAAGCGATGCTGCGTGAATTCTCCTTGTAAACCCCCAGGCTCAATTCGGTGCGCAACGATTTGACGTGTTCGAGCAATTGACGACCCAGCCCACGGCCTTGCTGGTCAGGGTCCACGAACAGTGCCGCCAGTTGGTTGTCCAGCAACGAGCAAAATCCCTGAACCGCCGATTTGTCTTCGATGACAATTGTCTGTGATGCAGGGATGTAGAGTTCGCGCATTGCCACGACATTGGATTGCCAATACGACGCGTCGATAAAGTCATGGGCCTTGATCGAAGCGCGCAACCAGATGTCGAGGACGCGTTCCATGTCTTGCGGTTCAAATGTTCTTACCATGTCGTCCCTTGAAGTGCGTGCAAGCGGTACAAAGCTTGTGAGTATGCCGCAAAGCGATTCGTGGTGGGAAAGCACGGGGGGCTCAGGGTTGAAATCTGGCCTGGCGTAGTCTTGAGCGGATGATACGATAGTACGCATAATGTATATTATGTTAAACGACAGGTCATGTCATAGATGTTCATGAGCTGCCTAAGTCGCTGATTCGACAAACCCGCTTCTGACGTCCACTCTCTCAACGGGCCATGTACTCCGTGTTCATGGCGAGTCATTGAATGAGGTGGCTGCCGATGAAACTGATTCAGTGCCGTTTCTCTTCCGGTCAGCGCGTTCCGCTACTTGTGCAGGATGGTCAGGCGGCGCCATTCCCCAAGCTCGTTCCATTCATCTACGTCCAGCTCAAGCTCAGACATCGTGCATACAACACAGCCGCAGCGCATCTACGTGCTATCCAGGCTTTCTACTTCTATGCCAAAAGCCGAGATCTGGATATCGATGAGGCCATCCTGCCCTTTTTCGTCAGCACCAAACTCGCCAAAGCCCCGGAAATTCCTGACGCGCAGGTAATCCAACGCCCCCAAGCCCGAGGGTGGTATCCGATCCAGTTCAGGCCTTTTATCGAGCACTTTCTTGAAGCGAGCAGCGACACGCTGGTAGTTGCGACCCAGCAATTGATCCGACGCCGTAGTGATGTGTGACTTGATGTGGTCGGAGTAGCGGCCCTTGCTTTGGTTGGCCTGGTACATACACCAAAGAAGCACCAGGTACGCATCAGTGCGCCCCTCAAGGTTCTGCCTGGCAAAACTTAAAAGGTACTGACTCATTGCGCCTCCTCCCTGATACGCATCAGCGTAACCGGACTGGCATCAGGAAGCCATTACCGAGCGTTGTGAATGGGCCACAGTTCGGAAAACTTGGGCAGTCTCGTACAACATGGGGATGCACCCAACCTGACTCGCAGCCCCAGTTACAGAGATATTGATCCCATAGTCTGATCCCAAACCCGGTTTGACGCCCGGTATACTCAGCACAAATAGTGCTGCATCAAAACGCCGTTCAAGCCTCCAGCACCCATTTTTGATAATACCGAGGAAGCACCATGCCAGTTGACGGGCCTCTACCTGGGACGGGTGATCAGCACGACATCAATGCCGATGCAACACGTTGCCTGATGGCTCGACATCCCAAGAATTGGCGAGTGCAAAGCCTAGAAGGGACTGACGACTATGGCTATGACTTCCAAGTGCAGACCACGCCGAATCAACAAGCGACGGATATTTTCCGTATCCAGCTTAAGGGCACCCGCTCTCCGAACCTGACGGCGGATGGCGAATACATTTCGGTGTCTCTGAAAGCCACCACTGTCCGCTATTACGCCCGAGCCGTAGAACCGGTACTTCTGGTGATCTGCGACCTATCGGTGAACGAAGATCCTGTCGACTGCCCCCTTTATTATGTTTGGCTCAGGGATGAGCTGAATCGCATCTCGGTCGACGATCTGTCCGCTGAACGCAAATCCGTCACCCTTCGTGCGCCCACAAAGAACGTACTAAAAATAGCTACGGATCTCTCGGAGGACATTCGTCACCAGAACGAACTGTCTCGCATGGGGCATATCCTGAGTGAGCGCGCAGAGCAAACACACCCAGGGATGCAAGCAGATGACCGCTTAACCCTGGTTCAGGGCGTGGTAAAAGGCGTGGCTGCACGAGGCTCCGCACTGATGAACGCCTTGGCAGGCCCAACGGAAGACTACTGGGTCAACCCAGCTCGCGGCACGCTTGCCTGGAACTTGACTCAGGCCAAGGCAGATCTACAGGTCACCGCGCTGGATCGAGCGAAGATCCAGCTCGATGAGGCAGAGCCAAAACTCGAAGGGTCGGCCACCCTTGAGCGCGCAGAATATTGGCGCCTACGTGGCAACTGGCAGGCTCAAACGGGAGATAACAAAGCGGCAGTCTCTTCCTACCAGAACGCGTACGAGGTAACGCCGCTCCCCAAGTTCCGAGCAGCCCAGGTGGAAGCGGAGATCCGCATCCGATTCGAGAACGATAGCGACTCACTTGCAGAGCTACATGATTTACTGGAGGGTGAAGATCCAGCCATCATTGCCATTCGCTCCCGGCTGCATGCCGTGCAAGGGCATTACGAGTTGGCCGTTGAGCAGGCGAATTTGCTCGCGGAACCTCAACGGTCTTTCGCCAGAGCGTTTGCACATTGGCTGTCTGAAGAACCGGCAAATGCCCTGACGGACTGCGAGGCGGGCCTTGAAGCCTGTGATGCGTCCGATGACATTCGTGAACTGTTGCTGTTGCTTAGGGCCCGAGCCAAATTTTCCCTCGCAGTGGCCACCGCCACTACGCCGCGACGTGAATCTATCCCACCCGCAGGTCTTCCGGGTGTAGACCTTCAAAAGCTTGAGGAAGCTTGGGTTGCGATTAACGATGCTGTCCTATCCATAAAGGTATCTGGCTGGGGCTTCAACATAGAGCAGCTCGTCGACATCTGGGGGGCCACAGCGTCGGCCCTTGGCAAGGCAGAGTCGATACTTGCAGACCTGAAGGATGCAGCGCAGAAGCGCCCGGACTTGCCCCATATCCATGAGGTCTTGCGGGGCATTGCGGGTCAATTGGCGGACTTCACCCTCGCATTGTCGGCAAATGACCAGTTGCCCGACTCACCTGACAAGCAGCTCTGGGGCACGCTTCTGCTCTATGAAACCCGTAAATTTCGGGCGTGCTATCAAGGCTTTGGCGCATACGTCGGTGACGTGGATCGCAGTCACCCCCTGTTTGGGTCGGCTGTCACCGCAGCGTCTATTTCGGCGCACAAATCAGTTCAGACCGGCCTCGTGAACCAGTGGCTGGGGATGCTCGAAGCAGATCCTGCTCTGGCCCCCGAAGCTGCCCTCGCACAATTTTATCTCCAGTTGGAGATGAGCAGGTTGGCCAAGGATGAGGCGTTGAGGACGCTGCAGGCCAGGTATGAAGAACTGGATCGGCCCGTCAGTATTGCACTCACCCTCCTCCACGAGCTTGACCCTACCGACCCGCAGAGCGCGCAGGCGTGTGTTCGACTCTCCAAAAGGATCACTGAGCACTATGTCCTCTCGCCTGCGGTGGCTGCGCGGCTTGGGTTGGCCTTGGTGACCTTGAGAGATTGGCAAGGCATCGTAGAGCTGTGTCAAAGCAATCGAGTCCGCGTTGAGGCTGGTGATCGAATGGGAGCCTTCGAGGCATTGGCACTTGATCACCTAGGCGAAACGGAAAAGGCCCGCGATCGGTTGTTGAAAATTGTAGCCACAGGATCTGACGATCCACTGGCACTGAACACCTATGCGACGATTGCCACGCGTTGCGGCTACGTCGATGACGCCGTGGAGGCAGCGGAAAGAGCGCTCGAAACTGCGAGATCCAAAGGGGAACGGTTGGAGTTTGTTAAGTTACTGTTCTTTCTCATTCAGTTTTCCGACCCAACGAGCGAACGGCTACTGGAGCTGGCCCTGCGAGCTGGCGAACTGGTGGATCAAAGTGTAGAGAGCCAGGAAGGCACCTACTTGATGATGCACCTGAGCGGCACTCTGGGTGGACGCAGTGACATCGACCTTGCCAGGGATAGAGAGCAGTTCCGCACACGCGCTGATGCATTCTTCAGGAATTTCCCGAATTCCCAGATGCTCTGGAGAGGCGAAATCCGAGAGGGCGCCTCTGGCACGGAGTTGGTGGAAAGCCTGAAAGCACTGACTGGAATGACGCCCGACAGAGAGGCCTTTCAGAAGCGGCTAGAGCGCTCCCTACAGCAGGGATTGAATACCGTTCCTTTCTCGTGGCGCCCACGACTGGTGCTGTCTTACGTTTGCGATATCGTGCACCTGTGGGAAATTGCCAAGGTGTCCAGCCGGGATGATCGCCAGTATCACTTGGCAATGGTCAACGATACAGGTTGGCAGCCGACCGGTGCCGATGACCTGCGCAAGCGAGTACCTTTGCTGGATTGGACAGCACTGTTAGTCCTTAACGACTTGGGGCTGATCGACGCCGTCATCACTTTCTTCGGTCAAATTGCGGTAGCCAAGGCCACGATGGAGGAGCTTGCCGAGTTCACGAACCCCGTGTTTGGAAGCCCAAAGCGAAGCAAATGCTTGGAGCTACAGAACGCTTTGAAACCCCATCTCGCCTCGATACTTCAGCCCTCCCCTCCAGAGGTGGCAAGCGAGGCATCGCCCGCCAGAGTCATTGGGCGCAGCAACAGTGAAATCGTGGAGATACTTGGCAAAGAGCCGGGACGGTACCGGCTCTATTCTGATGACGAATCGCTGCGGATATTTTGTGCTGCAGGTTCCGAGGTCGACGGTTTCTGTACCCTTGATGTCCTGGCCGCAATGACAGAGGTTGGGCAGCTCTCCCCCATTGAGAAAGCCGGCAAAATTGCGCAGCTGTGCGAATGGAGGGTCAGCGTAATCGTGCAGCTGTCCGAGATTGTGCGGCTGCTTCCCCCGGCTGCCTTTACTGCACGAACCGTACGTCAAGCCGTAGAAATCCTTGACGCAGAACCCAGGTTCATCTCAGTAATCTCGGCGCTCTGGGATTACCGCGCGACCTTTGAGAAAGTGTTGGAGCATGCAGCATCGGTGCTACGTATTCTGGTGGATCAGGCTTTGCTTCCTGAGATTGGGCTAGCAGCGCTGATGCGACACTGGCATGTCAAAGCAGCCATGAAAAGTGATGCCCCTGATCAGGCCCTTGAGACCATTGTCATTTTGATCATCGCCTCCGCACTCAGAGGGCATTTGCCAAAGGCCAGCGCTAAAGGACTCTGGGCGGTTTACAGGCTGTTAGTCGAATCTCATCATGGTGACCAGATGGACGAGTGTCTTGAGAGGGTTGCTATCCGGTTGCTGGGTTCGAAATGTGCTCAGCTGGAATCCGTAGCGGCTAGCGAAGGGTTGCGAATCTATACCGAGCTCAATGAGAGCCTAACGAGGGGCACGATTGACCAGTCCGAGTTCGCCAACGCCTACACCACAGCACGAATAGCGGCGCAAAGACCCAAATTCGGAGGATGAGTGCGGCGCCGCAAGCGCTGGACGCTGCGCTACGCGGCTTCGGTGTGGTCGAGGCTGAGGGGCACCGTTTCTCGAAGAAGACGTGTCCGGAAGCAGTTCTGACGATGTGAGCCTGCTACACGATCCCAGGAGAGTATTGCGAACTGCGACCTTGGAACTGCGTCGCGTCTATTTAGCATTCAGCCATTCAGCTTGGAGGTGTCTCCGAAACCAAGGGCGATTCAATAAAACCTTTCGTAATCACATCGGAAGTCACCGGTCTCCACCAAACTTTCCAGTACAGCTGTACTCCATGTGATGAGAGAATGTGTACGCTCAGGACTGTCCCATCCAGCGGCGCCATGCTTCCCTCCATGAAAGAGATTGTTGCGGACGGTTTTCAATGCTCGGATAACCTTTGCGAGATCAGACCTACAGTCGTGAAATCCAACTGGCACCCACTCCAGAACCAACCCATCCCCAACCACTTGCCGATCAGGTGGCGCAGCGAGGAGCTCTGTCGCCTCAGCTGCTAGCACGTAGGTATCAGCATGGCGCTCTACAAATTTATCCCAACCTGGCTCAGCTTTTTGCCCGGTAATTTCGGATTTGAGGTAGCCGTTCTCTTTGAGACAGAACTCAAATCGAGAGAAGCGGTAGAAGAAGTCAAACGCGAGCAATGATAGCTCGGTCGGTATTTCACCTTTGCGCATTGCAGCTCCTTAGAAGGCCTGTATCAGTCAACTGATCCCGGACATCGATTTTAAGCAATAAGCTCGATATCTACAGAGTATGATCATCAAAAACATGGCGAAGATATGAAGACAGCAGACAACTGGACAGCAAGATACGAAGATTTCCTAGCATGCTCTGACCGGCTCACTGAGGAGTTGGACAGGTTTGAACGCCAAATGCGTGCCAGCAAAGCAATGCTTGACCAAGCAGGTAAATATACAGAACATGTCGACGCGATCAGCAAGCAGATTAGCGGGCAGGTCGAGCAGGCTCAGGCAGCGTGGTCAAAGGCAGACGACATTGCGGCCCAGGCGGCTAAGGTTGCTTATCTGTCGGCGTTTGAGGGTGTTAAATCATCGTTAAACACCGTTACAGAAGAGCTAGCTCGGTCGGTCCAAGCAAATAATAGGGCTGCTGCTCTACTAAGCCGCTCGTTCACTCAAACACGAAATTCGATCATGTGGTTGGGCGGCGCGTTCGTAATATTTAGTGGCTTGGCCATCTTTGCCGCCGTATATTTGGCCAGCATCCGACCTTCCCCTACCGATCTTGAAACGAGCCTGAATGCGGCGCGCTTTGAATTGATCTGGAACAACGCCAATAAGCAAGAGCAGGTCAGGCTGCGAAAGCTGCTGCTGCGCACCCCCGAATAGAAACCGATTTTCGATGAGCGATGGTTATGGCAATTAGCCGAGGATCGGCCCATCACGCGGCTCTCGGGTGAGGCCTTGAGTGCGCTTATGCTCATAGGCTTTATCTCTGACCCTCGGCTCCAACATCAACTGGAGAGCGTCAAGCCCCATAAATCGGCTATGAGCGTATCGTGCCGGATTTCGACCATCTCCCGGCAAGTATACGCACACCATCCCTTCAATGGTGGAGGCATTGCCCTTTCCCTGACCTGCAAGCTGCCCTAATTCATCTATATAACGCTTGAAACGCTCATAGGTTCCGCCCATCAACCGGGATCCAAGAAAGGTATCTAGAAAGGCCTGTGTGCTGATGTCAGCGGAGTCGCTCATTTCTAAAACTGCGTCCATAAAGGGGGAGACATGCACCGCATAACGGTTCAGCAGATCAATCTCCTCCACGATTGGGATCGCGAAGCCGGGTGGTTGATGTCGATGAGTAGCCCCCCAGCAGACAAAATGAAAATCTAGGCAACGACGTAGAAAATCGCTCCGCATCGCGAGTAGGTGAAACAGTTTTTGTCGAAGAGGCTTCTTCGCTTCCGTGCGAATGGCTAAAAAATTTGCCTTGAACTCAATGAGCGCAAAGCGAGCGTTGGCGGCCAACAGATGATCTGCAAAAACATTGTCCTGGCCTCCGAGCGATGTATTCGCCCACCCGGGGATCAATCCATTAGGTTCTGAAGTAGGAAATCTTGCTTCAAAAGCCCGGGAAAAGCGAAGAGTAACATTATGCTCCATGTCCCGCTGAGGCGGGTCAGTATCTGCCACTAGATTCAGTCCTCTTTGGCTCCCCTTAGTGAGGGCAAGTTGTTCAGATGGTAATTCGTCCAGGCGAGACGGGTATCAATGAAATTCGCTGGCGATTGAGCACCCCTGCATAGCAAAATATTACCACCTCGAGGTCAGGTCAGGCTGTCCCCAGCGCTCCAGTCGAAGGGCTCCAACGACCAAGCAGCGTTCGACTGCCAACACAGCCAGCCTCCTTCAGGCCTCGTCAGTCAGTTCAGTTCGTCAGACCAGTTGCTGTCACTCGTACGAGTGCTCGCAATCTCTTTGGGGAAACCTGCCCGAAATAAGATTCGCCGCGCATGCTGGCCACTCGCCTCTTGGCTACAAAGGTCGTAACATCTGGTGCATGACCGAGCTCGGCCACGCCTGAGCAATGGATTGCTGGGAAGGAACTGAGATGACTACCTCATCGCGAGATGAAATCGTTAGAGCCTTTGCAGAAGGCAGATTGCTTGATCTGATATTTAAGGATAGCTGGCGGCACGATAGCGCGCCCTTTTCTCGAGCTTTGATCGATGCTCATCAATCAAAGGATGTCGATCTGCGTGCCCTGCTCCCTCTGCCTGATCCGTCCCGCTTTTCGAACAACGAATTGCACCTGGGTATGGGGCTTCTCGTGCCGGCATTCGGCTCCATTGCAACTAGCTGTGAGGATTTGCTTGAACTGATGGCTGGGGCAATCCCTCACGATGACACCATGCTCAGCCATTCAGCGTACGCTGAGATATTGAAGTGGTGTCAAGCTTCCCCAGAGTGCCTCACCGAGCTTCTGCAACGAATCAAATCAGGCGCGCCGTTTTCTGAGCGATTCCATTGCGTCCAGGCATGCATAAGTGCCGGCCTGAAGGCGGATGCTAAGTTCTACTTGGGCCAGGCGATTGGGTTTCTCAACAACGGTGACGCCTCGCAGCGCACCCAGGCAGCCAGAGCCCTTTGTAATTTGTCTGCTGGGGAAAGAGCCTCAAATGTTGGTCTGGTCGAAACCGTACTCGCCGTGGTCGAGCGTGAGACCGAATCTACAGCGAGAGACGCGCTGCTCGCCTTGGCACTTGCATGGCAAAAGGATGCCCCGACAGAACTTGAGCGATCCACTTACGAACTGATCAGGCGGGCCGCCACCCCTATCACTTTGACGGCAAAACAAACGATCGCTCGTGAGCTACTGAGCAACTCAAACCCATACACCGCCCAAGTCCGCCACGATCTTCTTGCGCTTGTGGCGTCAGATCAGCCACAGGATGAAATCGTCCAGTTGCTGGACGTCGTCTTGGCTGGGCTCATCAGGAATGGTGACGTGTCGGAGGCTCGCGAGGTGATCGAGAAGTTCATTCTCAGTGATCCCGGCGTCCCATTCACTCGTTTCGGCTCTGTGCTACATCAACTTGAGAGCGGGGACGATTCAGTCTTGGACGAGTGGGCGGTGACTTGGCTTCGGTCTGAGTCAGTGCGCTTATCTGCGGCGCTCAGGCGCAGCCTGTTTGCAGCCAGTGAGGGTCGAGTGTTCACGTTTGATTTCCGCCAAGCGTTGGATGTGCCGGAAAGCGATTACCTGTTCATTGCACGCAAAGCGCTTGGCATCTTTTTCTCGAAGCCCGTTTTCATTGCCTCCCTGATAGTCAGCCTGATGCGTAACGCCACGGATGCGACCATGGGTGCGCTGCAGAGCCTTCTGTTCGATCCTGTTCTGATCAACTATTCCGGTCTGCGATCAGATTACCTAGACGAAATTGCGGCCAGTACCGCGGATCCCGCTTCAAAGGCAGTCCAGCAAGCATTGCAGCAATTGCAGAATTACCTGGAAGACCTCGGCAACGCGTACATCCGCGAGCTGCAGCCCTCGGAGCGTGAGCGTCAGTTGGAACATTATCGCCGTAATGAGGAAATGCAAAGTCAGATGGTGGAGGCCCGCAAATCTTCAATCATGGCGAGTCTGGCAAGTGAAAAAATACTGCTTTACGGCACTGGCATGGCCAGCTGGGTACCAGAATTCCAACCACCACAGGGCATAGCCGAAGGCGAGACGGGGCCAATGCGCCGTATGGAACAATCGCTCACCACTATTCAACACTCATTCCAGTTACCACGACATTCGGTTCTAGAGCCCTCCACACTGGAGCTTCAGATCCTCAACTTTCTGTACGAGAAGCGATCGCAATGAAACTCGTCTTCCGTGAGAACCTCGCTTCGCTCCGCGAACGCAATGAGCTGGACGTCGTTTTGCCCGATCTGTTGAGCGAGCTTGGCTTCAACGTGATCTCGCGTCCATCGACGGGCCCACGTCAATTTGGCGTCGACGTTGCCGCTGTAAGCCCAGGGGTGGACTGCGAGCAGAAGCTTTACCTGTTTACAATCAAACAGGGAGACCTGACCCGAGCAGAGTGGGATGCAGTACCCCAAGGGGTACGAACTTCAATCAACGACATCATCGACGTATACATCCCCAAGCGTATTTCTACTCAGTACGAGTCATTGAAGATCGTCATCTGCCTGTGCTTCGGGGGCAGTGTGAAAGAGGCTGTGAGGGACAACCTGACAGGCTTGATCGGCAGGCTTACCAATGACCGAATTTCCTTTGAGGAGTGGAATGGCGATTACATGGCGGGCTTGCTCGCTGATGGATTGCTCCAGCACCAGCACGTGAGCAAGACCCTGCAGTCGCGGTTCCAGAAGTCCATCGCGATGCTCGATGAGCCTGATGTCTCAGTTCACCATTTCACCGCGTTGATTGAAGGGCTCGTGAAGGCCGACAACCTGGAAGCCTCCCAGCGGCTCGCAACACTGCGACAAATGTATATCTGTCTCTCGGTGCTGTTCGTTTGGGCACGCACGCAGGAGAACCTCGAAGCCCCCTATCGAGCCAGTGAGCTGGTCATTCTGCGTGCATGGGAGCTGGTCAAAGGGGACATCGAGGCAGCATCGATCGGACACAAGCATATTGGGCTAACCTTCAGTGAGCTGCTGGATTTGCACACCAAGATCTGGGCTGAACTGATGGAAGTTAAAATCCTGCCGCTGACGGCCAAGCGAGATGCGCTAGCCAGCTCCGTAAACTCCCACAGTGCTGTGGATATCAACCTCAAGCTGTTTGAGGCCCTGGGACGTATCGCGGTTAGGGGGCTGTGGGTTCTCTGGCCTCACTTGGAGACTGATGGGCTACGAGTGCTTGAGGCCTCCGATGTGCCGGAGGAAGCGTCCAGACTCGCGCGGCACATCGTCGAACTCATCAATAACAATCGGACGCTGTTCTCGCCAATAGTCGACGAGCAAGTCATCGAGATCAGTTGCGCTTTGATGTTCCTGTCGATGATGAGTGACTGGCGCAGCCATGCGCAGGAATACTGCGGTGAGCTTCTGAACTATTACCACTTCAACTTCACCAAGCACCACCGGTATCCGACCATCCACAGCAGCTACCAGGAGCTGATAAGGCATCCCCAGGCCAGGACTGAAGAGTATCGGGTACAGCATACAAAGGGCAGCGCTCTCATTCCGATCATGCTGCTTTGGGCCACTTTGGGTGGCGAAACGGAGGCTAGCGAACACTTCGCTCGATTCGTACGAAGCGAAATGAAACATTGCAATCAGCAGCTCTGGATGCCCGGGCCTGACACTGAGGCTGTTCTGTATCGCGGTCATCCCTCGCACGGCTTAGCGCTGTGTGACGTACCCATCACAGCTGACGGCGCTGCAGCCAGAAATATTCTGGTGAGGGAATGTTCTGAGGAGGGGCACTACGCTGACCTGTCTACTGTACGCCTAGGCCATTGGCCGGTCTTTGTGATGGCCTGCCGTCATAGTCGGCTTCCACTGCCGCCGCAGCTTTGGTTCCCACTGATTATGAGGGAGGAGCCTGCTCAAAGCCCTGTTGCAGATACCTGGCAACCTACCGTAGCCGCTCTCCAGGCTCACTCGGTGTACTGGTTTTCGCGCCGGGCCAGCGCAGATCTGAGGTCAGACGGGGACAAAACGATTCACTTCGTTTCATTACCAAAATGGGAAAGCGGTACCTCGGAGTAACATCCCCTCGTGATCCAGTCCGATACGCCCGATGCAGCCCACCAAAAGCTGGCGATGCGGAGCGCAGGCTGACATCACTGTGCCACACCAAAACATCAGCTTAGTGTCACGATTTTTCGTACCACTTGTCCGCCGCGCGTAAGCGCCGACCATCAATCATGTTCACCCATTAGGAATCAGAGTGGCAGCTCGTAGTCGATACGTACGATTTCTCGAAAAACAGGCCTCCAGCGCTAACGTGACGCAGCCTGCACAGCCCACTCCCACTGGCAGTTCCTCAAGGCTTGAGAAATCCCTGTCGTATACAGGGATTGTCGCAAACGTATCCCAAGTGCTCATGTTGGTGGTCGTTGTTTATGGGTACATCTATACCGTCCGCCCCGTCTTCCAGAAAGAGCTTGTCTCCGAGGATCTAGCCCGCCTGCAGATCGAGCAACGGAAACTTCAACAGCAGATGGATAAGCAGACCGAAACCTTGGCTGCGGGGGAAGCAAGAAATAAAGAATTGGCCGATCAGAGATCAGCCATCGAGGCTCAAGTCGCGACGCTTAACCATAAGGTCGTAGATGCTGAGAAGTCGGCGCTCGATGCGACGCGTCGAGCCGGGAAGGCAATTGCCGAGGCCAAAACGGCAGAGTCTGCCCTCTCCGCGCTTCAAACTCAGCACTATGGACTGAAGCTACAGAGCCTACTGGGCGATCTGGCACTGCCCAGCAGCATCGTTCAAATCCTGGATAGGTCGGGTAGCACCTACACCCTGAAAGTCTTCGAAGAAGCAGAAGCAAACTCCATAGCAAAAAAACTGAAGTCCTTGGAGCTGCAACCGATCGATCTGGCAAAGACCACGCTATCCCAACTGAAGGCTGAGGCCACCAAGCAAGCCCGGGCTCCCAGCGCCGCCGTGGATACGTTACTGGCGCGAAACTACCAAGAGGGCTTGGCCAAACATGCCGATGAGCTGATATGCCCTACACCGGCATATGCCGACTGGCAGTCAGCATTTCAGTCGGCCATGCAGGCCAGCGAAGGCAATATCCAGAATTGCGTTAGCGAATACTGGGCTGAGCGGACGACCCAGGAAGGTTGGACACCATCGGACGTCCGCAGCCTTCAGAAATCCGATTTTTGGAAGGAGCAGGAGCGCTCTTACCGAGCATCTTGCAAAGTGACCTATAGCTATACCGTGCAAACCGCCTTCCACAATGCTTGGGAGAAAGCTGATGAGCCCTGCGATGAGCGCCGAATGTTCGTCAATGAAATCGTCATGGGCGCCCCCATTGAATCCAGGTTGAAACCTATGACAGTGGCTGCACCGCCAACCACTCAAGAAATCACTCAACTGTTCCAAAATCGAAATAGGAAGCAGGCTGAGGTCGAGCTTTAAGTCCTGTTCCGGCCTTCACTCGGGTGCGGTCCCGAGTCCCCTGAATTGGGACCTTCAGCGGTTGGGGCTGCGAAGTTAAGGCGGGTGGGGCACTTCGCTATATGAACAGCAATCGATGAACAAAGGTGTTAATCTCGAGAACATTGAATCAGCTATATCAGGCTCTTGAGCTGCTTATGAACATATGACATCACCCACTTGTTAAATCATCTGTTGAACTTAATGCCAACCCTCAGTTGTCCAATTCCACTTACTCCAACCTAGATTGATGCGCGCTTGCACCAATCGCGTTTTGAGTGGAGAGTCCCCCTCCAACACCCTCAAGCCCTCAAACAGGTGAGCGACAGCAGCGCTCCGCTACAAGCGCCACTGAGTTTTTCGTGGTCACGCCCCGATCCGACCTACGCTACGAATATTCTGATGCGAAACGCGAGAAGCGCTACTGCTACCACACCTATACATTGAGACCAAAAAGGATCGAGCCAGGCGTAGGTATCCTCGTCAAGCCAAAGGCTGAACGCAGGCATGAGTGCGATCCAGGAGAGCCCAAGGCACACTGGCCAGCTGTAGCTGAGGCCCACGCCCAGTAGCCCTCGGCCCAGGCAGTATCCGAAGAGCCAGGCCAGACCCAGCCTCCCCAGGACAACGCCGGTCGTGGCGATGTCCAGATGTACTTGGGCAGCCAAGGTGACCACGGCACAGAAACACAAAACCACGGCCAAACAGATCAAGACCCCGGCAGACGAACTGCTGCTGTAACTACCACGCATTGTTGTACCTCACTGATGAACGGTGGTGTATCAATGCCCTTAAGCTGTTTTGATTGCAACTCAACTTCGAGCACTTTCTCCCAGGTCTCCTGAAACCGCTTGATGCCGGTGCCCTTGTGGGACATCCGCCCTACCCTCTGTGTCTCATGCGCCCGGCCTGGCGCTGGCCGTTTGAAGGCGTCTCATGGATCGGGCACCGATTCAGTGATCGCGGCGGCCAGACCTGCCCGCCGGCAAGCACTCGGTTGAATGCTTCGTTAAAATGCTGACGACTGCGCTTTCCCGTTACAATCGGAGCAGTTTCGCTTCGCCGCGTGCGTACGGATCAATGCCGATGCCTGAAACCATGACGCGGTTGACCATGCCTAGAATCAAAATCGTACCGCTGGCTCAACCGTAAATGATGAGTGAGCTGTCCTTATTTCGCGAATTGATGAGCGTTCAAGCGCGGTATTGCACTTCATCGAAAAGGCTCATGGTTGGGAGTCGAATCTGCGAAGCTAGGTTTTTGACTCCTCTGCCCAAACAGTCGGCTTGTCCTCTTGGTCAATCACCGCCGCTTAGCCGAATGATTGGCAATCAGCTAGCGAAGCACCTCAGGTATGATGGCAATGCTCAAAGGAGTGGAACGAATGGATCAAATTTCCGTACTGGACGACAGCATCGAGAGACTTTCGCGCATAGCTGACGAACTTGAGCTTCAGGTGGCTCCATGCCCTGCATCCAGGATGCGACTTGTTGCGTGGGTCACTGAGTGGGTGAGGAATCCGGCAGGCTTGACCGAAATTGAGCAAGATTTACCGACTATCCCGCAGAACCTAGCGTCCGCTTACACAGCTTGGATCCACGATGGCAGCTAGCTGAATCGCAGCTTCGTAGATTCACAGACCCCTACCGCCTCGCGTCCGAATCTACGGCTAAGGTGCGATACACACCCTTCAAGACAACCACCAGACGCAATAGTCCAAATGACTGTGTTACTGAATAAACAGCTGACCTTCTTTACAGCAATCGCTACGTCATACCTGCCTTTGTACTGAAAATTTACGTAAGTGCTTCCATCCCTCAACCTGTTCTTGGTTGTACAGCCCAGGATTAAAAAGGTAGCCACGGCCCTGAATAGAAACAGGAACGCCTTCACTAACGATAAGGCCGGCGCTCGCACGCTGGCGGTAATAAAGGGCAGTCAGATCGTCAGGAATATCGTTCAATGCTCGATCACGCGTCATGGGTGCCATCACGACACGATTTCTCAACGTTAAACCGGCAAGCGTATTGGGACAAAAAAAGAATACTCATAAAGGTCTCTGAAGTTGAGCGCCTCGAAGCGCCGAAAAAAGCCAATATACCTGGTCTTTTTTTTCCAATAATCGCTATAAAATTCCAAACATTATGGAATTTCATTCAAAAGTTATGGCTGCATGCGCCCCACATGGAGGCGCGTTGTAAAGCGTTACAGTGGTCGGCCCGCAAACCTACCCTGGGCGCCGGCATCAACACGGCCCCGCTGCTTGGGGATCTTCGTGCGTGATAGCGAACACCGAGCCCAAAGCGCAGCTACAGGTGGAAATGCCCCGCAGCCTCGGGCTGATAGAGCACCTTCCGGATCTCGATCCGGCGGGTTCGATCAGCGATTCGCCAGTCGATGGCGTCCCCCTCCTGATAGCCCAGGATGGCGGCGCCGATGTCGGAACACACCGAATGCTTGCCGGTGCTGCTGTCCGCGTCTTCGGGGTAGACCAACGCCACTTCGATCTCCTCGTCGTCCAGCTGCAACAAGGCCCTGGAGTTCATCGTGACGACATTGCGCGCCACCTGCTGCGGCTTCACGACGATGGCCCGCTCGAGCTCATGCTCGAGTTCCACCACGGTCGGGCCTTCCTCTAGCGCGATCAGGCCCTCGAGCCTGGCCTTGTCGATTTCTGTGATGTAGATCCCGGTGGAGTCGCCCACGGCACCTTCGCGCAAGAGCGTGAGGTAGCGCCCCATCGTCATGGCAAATGACTTCAATGTCGGCGTTTCGCTCTCCAGCACAAAGCCGCTGCGTACAAAGGCTTTCAGCGAGCGCGTGTTGTCCGGGTGGATCTTGGCGATGAGCTTCTTGGCCCGCATGTCGAGGAAGGCCAGTTTCATGCCTTCGCGAATCGTACGGGCGCCAAGGTTTCGGCCCCACTTGTCGCTGTCTCCGATGACCAGGACGATCTCGCAGTTGGAGCCAGTCTTGACGAGGCGGACAAAGCCGACGGGGGCGTCATGCCGGTCATAGGCCATGAAGAATCGGCCGCCCCGATTGAATAGATGGGTCAGGATCGGCAATTGAGTCCGATCGATGGCTTGTTCGATGGAGCGAGAAACATCACGCGAATCACTCAGATAGCAGGTAACACGTTCGTCTTCCAACCAGTCCATCAACGTCAGCGCATGTGCCCGGGTAATTTCAGGGCACAGCGAAATGAAAGGCCTGTTCATCTTCACCACACTTGATATGCAAAGGATGAAAGCCCTTCATGGCGATTGCCATGACGGTTCTTTCGGCAACCGGCCATCTTAAGACATAACGCCAGAATGGCGAACAGTTTGCGCACTTTCCTCCCCCCTCACCGCCTGCGTCCCAACGTCGCAGCAAAGTGACTTGGCAAATGCCGCGCAATGCTTAAAATCTCGCCTCCTTTTCTACAGTCTGCAGGGGGCATCGCCCTGCCCTGGCTGGCCCTTTCCTGCCGTTCGATACATCGCGCGTACTGCCCGAAGGCGCCGTGCAGCAGGTCACTCGAGGTTTTTATGTCTCCGCGTTTGCTGGCCATGGCGCTGGCGCCCCTGCTGGGCCTGTTCATCATCGCCCTGGGCAATGGTGCCTTGTCGTCCTTGACCACGTTGCGCCTGGGCGAAGCCGGGGAATCGGCCACGATGATCGGTATCGTCGCCTCGGCCTACTTCATCGGCCTTACGCTAGGCGCCCTGTTCAACGACCGGCTGATCCTGCGGATCGGCCATATCCGTGCCTACAGCAGCTTCGCCTCGCTGATTGGCGTCACCATCCTGCTGCAGGGCATGTTCTATGACACCTGGGGCTGGTTCGTGCTGCGCCTGATCAACGGCTGGGCCACCGTCGGCGTGTTTCTGGTCATTGAAAGCTGGCTGCTGCTGGCCGGTGACGCAAAGATCCGCGGGCGCCTGCTAGCGCTCTACATGATCGCCCTGTACGGCGCTGGCGTGCTGGGCCAGGCAACCCTGGGCGAGATCACCGGTTGGGGCGACACGGCGCCATTCATGGTCGCCGGCATGCTCGCGTCCTTGTCGGTGCTGCCGATCGTGATCCTGCCGCGGGTGTCGCCGCTGCTCGACCAGGTCGAGCCGCTCAAACCACGACAGCTGCTGGGGGTGACGCCTACCGGCTTGGTGGGTTGCTTTGGCTCAGGGGTGGCCATTGCCGCCGTGTATTCGTTGCTTCCGCTGTACCTGCAGCGTATCGGCCACGATATCGGCGAAGTCGGCAGCCTGATGGCCTGGACGATTCTCGGGGCAATGCTGCTGCAGTATCCCGTAGGGCGCTGGTCCGACCGCAGGGACCGCCTGGAAGTGCTGACCGTGCTGGCGGGGGTATGCAGCGTGCTGTCGCTGGCCGTGGTACTGCTGCCGCTGTCCGCGACGCTGCTGGCCGCACTGCTGTTCCTGCTGGGCGGCGGCGTGTTCGCGCTCTACCCGGTAGCGGTCAGCCATGCAGCAGACCGCGCGTCGCCCGAGGCGCTGGTACCCATGATTCAGGGCCTGCTGCTGATCAACTCGCTGGGCTCTGCCATGAGCCCGCTGATGATCTCGCCGGTCATGACATCGCTGGGCGAAAACGGGCTGTTCTGGGCCTTCGCGGTGGTCAACCTGAGCATGGTGACGTTTTTCGTCTGGCGTCGCGGCAAGCGCCCGGTACCGGTCAATCCTGCGCCGTTCACGGCCTCGGCAACCTTTTCGCCTACCGGTGCCGAGTTGCGCCTGACAGAAGACCTGATGCAGGCCGTGCAGGATCACCCGCCGATGCCCGATGCGGTCAACGGCCAGGCCGCCCCCAAGCCCGCGCCACACTGCGAGCCTGGTTGAAAGAGGCTACAGTGGAGCGTCCCGAGACCCCGAACGCGTTGATCGAGCGTTCACCTTGGGTCGAGAGGCACTGCTTCAGCAGTCGACAGCCTCTTGGGCAACTCGCAATCTGCTCGAAACTGCCGGAGGACGCATGAACCGTTTCAATCCACGAAAGCTTGGGCTGTCAAAGTGGACCGCCTGCCAGCCGGTCAACCGTGAAAAGCACTTCCTGGTCACCGAGTTGATTTGCGATGAGCACGGCACACCCCTGCAGATCGAACTGCAGGCCGTGCACAGCGGGCGAAAACAACTGCTCGACTGGCAGGAACTCAGGGATAGCCAGCGCTGGAAAATCGGATGGTGCTGAACGGCACATTCTGGGTATGGGACGATCAACCGATCGCCTTGTGAATCCTTTGACTGGCAGCATGGATCTCGCAAACCAGTTGCCTCACCGCCTCCTCAATCGTGCCTTCATTACGGCACAGCACCCACCCGTTATCCGCAACCGCCTGCTCGAATGCCTGCGTGGCAGCAACCTGCTCCTCCAGGCTGAACATCACGGTACTGCCCAGCCCTCGGGTTCTGGCCGCCGCCCTCGCCCACGAAATCTGCGGGCTGGTAACCACCCCTACGTGCAGGTCCGGCACACTCACCTCGCGCTCGAGGTTCAACCGCAGAATCTCGGCAAACGGCACTATCCGGCGAAACGCCGCATCCGATGGATACCAGCGGTCGATCAGGATGATGCTGTTGGGCGGCTGCCTGGTCAGCACCTGCCGGGAAATCCAGGCCCGGCTCTCGGCAAGGCGTTCGCAAACCGCCCACTCCAGCGACCGGCTGGGGTTTCTGACCAGTGCGTTGACGAGCGCCATCGTCTCGCCCCGGCCGGGGTCGCTGTTTTTCTCGGACAGCCGGACCACCTTTCTGCCGTCCGCCCGCAGTGCCTGGGTCACGGCTTCCAGCAGCGTGGTCTTGCCGGTTCCCTTGGGGCCATCCAGAGAAACGAAAAGCGGACGGTTCATTGTTGTTGCGCCTCTGGTTGTGTCCATCAGTCATGAGCCGGCATTCTTGCACACCCGCTCCCCAGCAGACACCGAGGCACCTCCGTCAATGGACCCGACACTCACCCAGGCCCTTGCGCAACTGCGCCGCGCCCTGCCCATCGGCCTGCGCCACGCCCGGGCCCTGCTGCAACGCTGCGCCGGCAACCCGCAGCAGGCCGCCGAGCTGTACAAGGCCGAACTGCTGCAGGTGCTGATGGAAAAATCCGGTCTTCCACACCACCAGGCCCGCCAGTACCTGCACAGTGCGGGCTACGACCTGAGCCGCGCCTTGACCGCCCTGGACGAAGCGCGTTTCACCCTGACCCAGCGCATTCTGCGCCACCATCACCAGGACAAGCCACGCGCCCTGGACCTGATCGCCCAGGCCATCGAAACCGCCGAACAGCTGCCCCGCCAGTACTGGCTGGATTTCGAGCGCCTGGATCAACTGCCCCCGGCGCTGCGCTGCTTCATGGTGATCCACGAATGGCTGGCCTTCGAGCAATGGGAAGGCTTTGACAGTGCCCTGCACTTTCACCTGCCCCAGGCCATCGCCCAACTCAGGCACCTGCAGCTCGATGCCCTGGCGCACACACTGGAGCAGGCCGATCAGCGCCAGCAGCACCTGCGCCAGGCCCATGCCGATGAACGCCACGTCGAGCTGGCCATACGGACTCAGCAGGACCCGCTCTTCGACGCCTGCCAAACCCGCTTCAACCAGCAGCGCACGCAGCTCGACGAGCAGCTGTACGCGTGGGTGGAGCGGCACATGGCGCAGTTTCCCGCCTGAGCCGCGCCCCTGCAGCGCGCAAGCCGGTAGACTGCCGCCCTCCCCGACGGACCTCGGATTCCCCCTCATGGAACTGCACTACCGCATCACCCCCGACCACCTCCAGTCCTGGATCGCCGAACCGCTGAAGCAGGAACTGCTCAAGCAGGACGCGCAACAGGCCCGCGCCCTGGCCACCTTCGCCAGGTGGCAGAGCCGCCTGATCGGCCCGCTGATGTTCGCCCTGTGCCTGATCGGCGCCCTGCTGGCGGTGTATCTCCCGGAGCGACGCATCACCCCGGAGAAAGCCATCGCCCTGCTGCTGTTCACACTGGTGTTCATCCCGCTGTGGTGGCGCTTTTCCGGGCGCTGGCTCGGCCACCTGCAAGCGCGGATCGCCGCCAACCACGCCAAGCCCCGGGCACCGGTACGCGGGCTCAACCAGCGCCTGATCGAGGCCAGGCTTCGGGCACCCCTGAAATCGGCCCAGGACACGTACAAGCTGAGCTTCGATGATCAGGGCTTCACGCTGGACAAGACCCGGGGCGGCAAGACGGTCCTGGCCTGGGAGCAAGTCGTACACCTGCTGGAAACGCCGGACTTCTACCACGTGGCGAGCGCAGACATGCGCGCCAAGGGCATGGCCTGCCTGATTGCCAGGCACAGCGAGCTGATGCCGGCGCAGGACTATCAGCAAGGTCTGCAGGCGTTTCTGAGCCACTGCCCGGTCACGGCTAGCACCCCGGCCACGTCTTGCCCATCAACCCCGAAGTAGCCCTCGCCCGGCCTGGGCGCAGGTGGTAATTCGGCCAAAGCACAGGGAAGCAATGCCATGGCAACGCGCCGGTGCTGCATGCAGCCATGGCGAACGTATAAGGTAGGCCGCACAACAATCCAACTGCCAAGGAGACAGCCATGACCCTGTTCTGCCGGCTTAGCCTGCTGTTGCTGATCGTGGGAATGCTGCTGGGCGAGATCGTGATCGCCAGCGTGGGGCTGGTGGGCGTGTGCGGTGCGGCGCTGTACATCAGCATCCGCGAGGACACCCCGCAGGCGCCCCCCGCCGAGCCGGAGTTTCTCGCCTAGCCGTTCAAGGCTGCAGCGGTTCGGCGCCCTTGACGAACATCTGCGCCGTGACAATGCAGCACTTCTCGGCCTTCTTCGAACTGAAGGCCTTGTGGTCGAGCGCCCATTCCAGCCAGAAGCCGTCGATCAGCGCGGTGATGGTCAACGCCGCGCTTTTGGCGTCTATCTGCGTGCCCTGTGCCTTGCCGATGGCCTTGAACACCGACTCCAGTTCCTTGCGATAGTCGGCATAGAGCTTCTTGTTCAAGGCGCGCAGCTGCTCCGACGATACCGCCGCCCCCCAGAACCCCAGCCAGGTGGTGAGGATGAACTCGTTGAAGATCTGCCCGCGAAACGAGGAGCGGATGATCGCCAGCAGACGGTCCTCGGGGGTGCCGCCCTGCACCGCCAGGTACTTGCGGGTTTCTTCGCGCAGCTGGTCGGTGAGTTCCTGGTAGGTCGACAGCATCAGCTCTTCCTTGCTGGAAAAGTGATGGCCGATCAGCCCGATGGACACCCCGGCCTGCGCGCAGATGCGCTCCAGGGTACTGCCACTGTGGCCATAGCGGGTGATGCACTGCATCGTCGCCTCGATGATGGCCTTGCGGCGCGTCTCGGGGTCGATGCGGGTTCGACGCTTCCTGGGTTGGGTTACTTCGGGCTCACTGCTCATACGTCAACAACCTGTGCACTGCGGGGCATGGCCCCGGTCTCCGGACAGCGGCTACATCTCAGTCGCCAAGCGAGGCGACAATTTAGCAACTTTTGCCCGGGCAAGTGACAGGAAATGGCGATTGCCCCGGCGTGCGTTGCGCACGCCGGGGCAATCGTCGACAGGCTCAGTTGGCGCTCAGGCCGCGCTCCAGGTCCTTGTCCAGTTCATCGATGCGCGACAGCTCCGCCGCGATGTCCTGGGTGCGGCACAGCCACCCATAGACCAGCGCCGACACCACCAGGCCCACCAGCATGCTGATGTCGGCGCCATCGAGCAGCGTGGTCACGTAGCCGGTATACAGCCCGGTGCTGGAGAACGGCAGCATGGCCACGAAGCCTGCCACGTAGGCGCCGATGCCGCGCCAGTTCCAGCGCCCGTAGATCCCGTTGGGCTTGAAGATCTCGGTAATCGAAAACTTGCCGTGGCGTACCTTGTAGAAGTCCACCAGGTTGATCGCCGTCCACGGAGTGAACAGGTACAGCAGGATGGCCAGGAAGTCGCCGAAGTCCTTCACGAAGTTGTCCGAGGCGGTCATCGCGATGGCGATCGCGGTCCCGCCCACCAGCAACATCGAAACGATGCGCTTGAACAAGGTGGAGGTCTGGGTCTTCACCGTGTCGGCGATACTCAGCAAGGTGATCGAGGCGCCGTAGAAGTTCTGCGCCGCGCTGGTCACCAGGCTCAGCACCGCCAGGATCAGCAGGCATTCACCGAAGCCGCCGAACAGTGTGTTGCCCAGCATCACCAGGCCCTTGGCCAGGTTCTGCCCCGGGCTCAGTGCCGCGGCCAAGGCGCCGATCAGCATCATCCACACCCCGCCGATCATCGCGCCCATGTAGGTCCACCAGAACGACGAGCGCACGCTGACGTTGGCCGGCAGGTAGCGCGAGTAGTCCGACACGTAGATCGCCCAGCTCAGTTGATACGCGGCGGCCACGAAGAACTGCGCCAGGAACGGCGTTGCCTTGAAGTCCGAGACGCTCAGCTGATCGGCTGGCAGCTTGACGAAGAAGAACAGCCCCACGGTGAACACCAGCATCACCGCGATCAGCACGAACGCCAGCAGCCGCTGCACCTTGTGGAAGGTGTTGTAGCCGGCAATCGCCATGACGATCGCCAGCAGCGAGAAGGCGATGGCCGAGCCGTTTTCAGGAACGTCGAACAGTTCGTGCAGCGTCTGGCCCACCAGCAACTGGTTGAAGGCGTTGTAGCCCACGTAGGTGGCGATGGCCACCACATACACCAGCAACGCGCCCAGGTAGCCGAATTGCGGGCGCGACTGGATCAGTTGCGGCAGGCCCATCTGCGGGCCCTGGGTGGAATGGCCGGCCATGAACAGCGTGCCGAAGGCGCAGCCCAGGAAGATCGCCACCGCCGACCAGAACAGGTTGGCGCCCATGCCGACCCCGATGATGCCCACCGCCAGGGTGGTCAGGTGCGCTTCCCCGCAGAACCAGATGGGCCACAGGTGCCACGCCTTGCCGTGGCGCTCTGCGAGCGGGACGTAATCGATGGAGCGTGTTTCAAGGTTCAGGCGTCCCTTGGACGCCGAGTGGGAGGCAGACATGGCAGTTGCACCTTTTTTTATTGGTCTGGTTGCACGGCTAAGCGGAAAACAGCGAGTTCATCAATCGCGGGCGTGGTTGATCGCCTGGGTCAACAGCGCCTCCAGTTGCGCCTGGGTGCTGTCGCGCGGGTTGGTCAGCCGCGCCGGGTCGCCCATGGCCTTGCGTGCCACGGCGCCGACATCGGCCTGGCGGACCCCGAGCTCGGCCAGCGACCTGGGAATCTCCAGGCGGTCGAGCAAGGCGCACACGGCGTTGTAGAAGGTCTCGAACTCGGCGTCCGGCAAGCCCAGGGCCTGCGCCACCGGCATCAGGCGCGGGGTGATCTGCGCCTGGTTGTAGCGCAGCACCACCGGCAGGATGACCGCGTTGGTCAACCCATGGTGGGTGTTGTAGGTGGCGCCCACCATATGGCTCAGTGCGTGCACCAGCCCCAGGCCCTTGAGAAACGCCACGCCGGCCAGGCACGAGCCGATCAGCATGTTGCCCCGCGCCTCCAGGTCGTGACCGCGTTCGACGGCGGTGTCGATCGAGCCCCACAGCAGCGTCAATGCCTGCAACGCGGCGCCATCGCTGAGCGGGTTGAAGCTGGGCACGAAGTAGGCTTCCAGGGCATGGATGATCGCATCGCACCCGGTCCATGCGGTCAGGTTGGCCGGCAGGCTCTGGGTCAGCTCCGGGTCCAGGATCACCGCCGCCGGGCGCGCCCGTGGGTGCCACACGCAGCCCTTGATGCCGCGCCCGGTGTCGGTGAGCATCGCGGTGCTCTCGGTTTCGGCGCCGGTGCCGGCGGTGGTGGGAATCGCGATCACCGGCGCAAAGTCCGCCGCACTGAAACCTGCCGGCACCGGCTTGTCGAAGTCGAAGGCCCACAGCTCGCTGCGCTGCTGACGGGCGACCAGGGCCACCGCCTTGCCGCCGTCTAGGCCACTGCCGCCCCCCAGCGCGATGATGCCGTCGGCGCCCCAGGCCCGATAGGCTGCGGCACCGGCCAGTACCGACTGGTCGGTGGGGTTGGGCTCGATGCCGCCGTACAGGCCGCAGGCAAGCCCCGCCTCGGTCAGGCTGCGCTGCAGTTCATCCACGAAGGGCAGGCGCAGCGAGCCCTGATCGGTGATGATGATCGGTCGGCTGATGTTGAAGTCCCGGCACAGCCTGGCCAGGTGATGACGCGCACCCGGGCCGTACTCGATGGGCAGTGGCACGGTCCATTGTTGCGGGTTCAAGGCTGAAAGCGTGTTTTGCATGGGGTTGACCTCAACGGCAGCGCAGGATGGTGGATTTCAATTCGGTGTACTTGCCCAGCGCATGGGCCGAATTGTCCCGGCCATTGCCGGACTCCTTGAACCCGCCAAACGGGAAGTTCATGTCCACCAGTTCGTCATAGCAGTTGACCCACACCGTGCCGGCCCTGAGCTGGCGGGTGGCGCGGTGAATGGTCCCAAGGTCGGATGACCACACCGCCGCCGCCAGGCCGAACTCGGTCTGGTTGGCGATGGCGATCGCCTCATCGAGGGTGTCGAAGGGAATCACCACCAGCACCGGGCCGAAGATTTCCTCGTTGGCGATACGCGCGGTTGCGTCCGGGGCAAGGAAGATCGTCGGCTCCAGGTAGGCGCCTGCCCCCACCGGCGAGAGCGCCTGGCCGCCCTTGAGCAACTGCGCCTCGTGCCGGCCTGTTTCGATGTAGCGCTGGACGCGCTCGAACTGCACCGCGTCGATGATCGCGCCCGTGACGCTGGCCGGGTCCAGGGGGTGCCCCGGGTAGTAGCTGTCGGTGGCCACGAGCAGTTCGCGCAGCAGCGGCTCGATCACCGAGCGCTGCACCAGCAGACGCGACCCGGCGCTGCACACCTGGCCCATGTTGGCGAAGATCGCCGCCGCTGCCGATTGCGCGGCCTGGGTGATATCCGCGCAATCGGCCATGACGATGTTGGCCGACTTGCCGCCCAGCTCCAGCCATACACGCTTGAGATTGGAGGCGGCGGCGTTCTGCGCGATCTGCCGCCCCACCGCGCCGGAGCCGGTGAAGGCGATACAGTCGACGTCGCCATGCAGGCTCAGCTCGCGCCCCACCGCGCCATCACCGGGGAGCACGTTGAATACCCCCGCCGGCACACCCGCTTCCATCGCCAGGGCGGCGATGCGCAAGGCGCTCAACGGGGTTTTCTCCGACGGCTTGAGCAGCACGCTGTTGCCGGCTGCCAGGGCCGGGGCGAACTTCCAGGCGGCCATCAGCAGCGGGTAGTTCCAGGGCACCACCGCCGCCACCACGCCCAGCGGCTGCTGGGTCACGGTGCCGAAGAATTGCGGGTCGGTGGCCGGCACCTCGCCGTGCACCTTGTCGATCAGTTCGGCAAACCAGCGCAGGCAGTAGATCGTGCCCGGCAGGTCGGCACCGATGGTATCGGCAATCGGCTTGCCGCTGTCCAGGGTCTCCAGCAGCGCCAGCTCGTCGGTATGCGCCTCGAGCAGTGCGGCCCACCTCAGCAGCACCGCCTTGCGCTCGCGGGCCGCCAGCTCGCTCCACACGCCGGCCTCGAAGCTGCGCCGCGCAGCAGCCACGGCCAGGTTCACATCGGCCTTCGCGCACTGGGCCACCGCCGCGAGCACGGCGTCGTCAACCGGGCTGCGGGTGCAGAAGGTCGCCCCGTCTTGCGCGTCCACATAGCGCCCGTCGATGAATGCCCTGCCCTCCAGCGGCAACGTTGCTGCCTTGTCGAGCCAATAGGCCCTGTCTTTGAGTCGTGTCACTGCAATACCCCGTCTTGTTCTTGTCAGGCTGGGGCAATCCTAGGCGATACTGAAAATATCTTCAATAACGATCAAGGCCGTTACTGAATTTATTTTCAATAAAAATGCCCGCATGAGCGGGCATTGTTCCAGGCGATGCATGGGCAGCAGCGTGCAGTCAGTCCGTCCAGGTCAGCGAGGGCGCCCCCCGCCGGCGCATCACCCAGGCAATCAGCAGGCCGCCGAGCATCCAGGCGGCGCCCAGCACCTTGGCGTGCACGTTGGTGCTCCACAGCGCATAGCTCAACAGCAGCACGCCCAGCACCGGGGACACCCCATGGCTGAACAGCTGCGCCTGGCCGATCTTCCTGAAGTAGATCATCACCGACACGTGCAACAGGATGTAGGCGGTCAGCGCGCCGAACGTGACCAGGGTCACCATCACATCCAGGTAGCCGGCCCCGGCGAACGCCACCACGAACGAAACCAGCGCAACCGTGACGATGGCGTTGGCAGGCACGTTGGTGCGGGCACTGATGCGGCTCAGGTACGCGGGCAGGCGCTTGTCCCGCGACATGCTGAACAGCACCCGCGCCGTGGTCGCCTGGGACACCAGGGTGTTGGCCATCAGCGCGATGATGCCGCTGGTCAGGGTGATCACCGGCAGAAACCAGGCCCCGACGATCTCGGCACTGAGGGTATAGAACGCAGTGTCGGCAGCGGCGCCCTGGTACACCGTGCCCAGCGGCACGAACACTGCCGCCAGGTACACCTGCCCCACGAACAGCACCGTGACCAGCACCAGCAGCATCATCGTGGCCCTGGAGACCGTCTCCCCGCCCCCCTTGGCCTCTTCGTTCAGGGTCGACACCGCGTCGAATCCGATGTAGCTGAGGGCTGCAATCGGTACGGCGGCGAACACCATGGCCATGGAGAAGTCGGAGCGGTTGTAGAACGGCGCGATGAAGTGCTCCAGGGTCGGCTTGAGTTCGATGATGCGAGAGGTGGCAAAGGCGGCGAACAGAAACAGCACCACCAGCTGGATCAGCAGCAGCACCTTGCTCAACCTGGCATTCATCTCGATGCCCATCAGGTTGACCGCCGTGGGCACCGCAACGAAGGTGACCAGCCACACCGTGGTCGGCACCTGCGGGAACTGCGCCGACAGCGCCGCCGCCCCCAGCACCGCCAGCAGTGCCGGCAGCAGCAGGTAATCGAGCAGAATCGCCCAGCCGGCCACGAAGCCCAGGCTGCTGTTGGTGCCGTGGGTGACATAGGAATAGACCGAGCCGGCCAGGGGGATCTTCCTGGCCATCTGGCTGTAGCTGATGGCGCTGAAGATCATCGCGACGGCGGCCACCAGGTACACCAGCGCCACCATGCCGGCGGAGGTGTTGTAGATAAGCCCGAACACGCTGACCGGGGCGATGGGCACGAAATACAGCAGGCCGTAGGCGAGCACATCGGAAAAGCTCAGTACCCGTTTGAGCCCTGCCTGCTCCGGGTCTTGTGTACTGGGGGTATCTGACGCATTGGCAATCGACATGGGCAATCTCCGAAGCAATAGATCGTCGAGGCGCAACCCCCTGCTTCGCCAGGGGCCTGGGTCGACTTGTTTTTTATAGTTTTATCCATGACTTCAAGGGTCGGTACAGCGCGCGCGGGGCTGCGTGCGCTGTACCGGGGCTGCTTCCTGCAAGGGGCAAGTATCAAAGTGGGCCACCAGGCGAACAAGCGACCATTGCGCATGCAATCAGTCGTCGGCGGAATGATCCCCAGCGGTGCCGCCCTGGCTGTGCATCGACCCGACGGCATTCAGGTGCGCGGGGTCGCCTTGGCAATGAAGGCGCGCAGGTGCCTGAAGAAGGGTTCGGGGTTTTCGATATGCGGCATGTGGGAGGCCTCGGGTATGCAGCAGAACTCGGCGCCCCTGACCATCGCCGCGAAGGCCCGGCCCGATTCGGGGGTGCCTTCGTCGTGGGCCCCGCACATGAACAGCGTGGGCACCTCGATCGACGCCAGCTTCGGGGTCAGGTCCAGGTCCGCCAGTGTGCCGGTGCCGAAGAACTCGGTGGGGCCCCACATGTAGCCGTACAGTTCGGTCGCGCAATTGTCCATCGTGTCGACCACGATCTGCGGCCAGGGCTGCACGCGGCACAGGTGACGCACATAGAACGCGTTGACCGCCTCCAGGTACTCGGGGCTGGTGAAGTCGCGCTGCGCCTCGCACCGGCGCATCACCGCCTGCAGGTGGTCGGGCAACTGCGCCTTCAATCGCTCGCAGTCCGCCATCCAGCGCTTGGCATCGACCAACGGCCCCGACAGCGCCAGCGAGCACAGCCCGGCCGGCTGCCGGGCCGCATAGTTGATGGCGATGCTGCAGCCCCACGAGCTGGCAAACAGATGCACCTGTCCCAGGCCCAGGTGCTCGCGAACGGCATCTATCTCGTCGGTAAAACGCTCCAGCGTCCAGTTGCGTGTGTCGCCCACCCGCTGCGAGCGTCCGCAATCGAGCTGGTCGTACAGCACCACGCTGCGGTCAGGCACCAGTTCGAGCAGCGGCAGCAGGTAGTCATGGGAGTTGCCGGGGCCGCCATGCAGCACGATCAGCGGTACGGCACCGCTGTTGGCCGAGCGGTTGAGCCGGTACCAGACCTTCCCACCCGGCACATCGATATGGCCGCTTTCATCTGGCACAGCAGCGTAGTCACTCACGAGCACCTCCAACCTTGTGATTTTTATTCTGTTGGCGCACGCCCCCGAACCCGCAAGCCCGGTACTGACGCGGGAACAGGCGGTCGTCGCCCTGCTCGAGTCTTAGGGCACGAAGGGGCTGGCACAAGCGAAAAAAAATGGGCTGGTCCTGAATTATTTTCCTGACCTGCCGTGGCGCTGCGGCACGCTCAGGGCGGCGGCGCGAACAGCACGGGCCGCGCTGCATCGGCGCCCAGTACACAGGCCACGTCATGCGCGCAACCTGGCACGATGACCATGCGCCTGGGCGTGCGCGGCTTGAGCACGGCCTGTTCATAGGCGGCATACGCCAGCCCTCGCTGCAATCGGAAAGGCCCCTGCAACATGGCCGCGCAGGATTTGTCGAGAATCGGGTAGAACGTACCCTTGTCGGCACTGCTGTCGAGGGCACCTTCCAGGTAATCGACCTGGGCCGCCGCATAGTGTGCGCGGGCCTGCGCGCCGGTACGCGGCAGATAGCCAGGCAGCGACTGGGTGCCGTACTTCCAGTGGTCATAGGCACAGGCCGGGGACGTCGCCGGCACGTCGAAGCGCCAGGTGCAGCCCCCCGTACCACAGGCCTCCCACGGCACCGTTCGCTCGCCCCGCAGGGGCACGGGGCGAACCGGGTCGAAGTACAGCCAGCTGCCCGGGTCGGCGATCACATAGCGCAGCGCCACACCCGCCGGCGGGTCGGCGGCAAAACCGATGCTGTGCTGGAGCATCTGCGCACCGGCCGAAAATCCCACCAGGGTCACACTGCGCAGGCTCGGCCACTGCCGGGCCAGTTCGCCCAGCAAGGCGTCCAGTGCCGCAAAGGCGCCAAGCGGATGGGCGCCCAGCGAGGGAGCCCCCGCCAGCCAGCCGGCACAGCTCCACAGCGCGTCGCCCGGTTGAGCGCCGGGCGTGTCCGGCATGCTGCAACGCCCGGCCTGCGCCGGCGCCACCTGATACAGCGGCGCCACCACCAGGGTACGCGGCAACCGGCCCGCAGCACGTGCCGCTTGCAAGCCGGCCTCGAAGCTGCGCCCGACATCGCGCGGATGCCCGTGCAGTATCAGCAGTGCCGTCTGCGGGCCGTGGGGGTCGCCGGGCCTTGGCGCGCGCGATGCGTAGTAATGCATCTGGCCTGCACCTGCCGGCAACGCGAAGCTGTGCAGGCACTGCGGGCCGGCCTGGCGCCCGCAGTGGCCGCGCTCGGCGGCGAGCGCGCCACTGGCCGTCAGCCACAGCACTGTCAACCACATAACGCTGCGCCAGAGGCGCCTTGGCGTGTGCATCGTCGCCTCCATCAGGCTTGGCCTGTCACTCCGGCGAGGTCAGTTCCCCGTACGCCACCACCCGGTTCCGGCCGCCCTGCTTGGCCTGGTACATGGCCTGGTCGGCCTGTCGCAGCAGGTGCTGGTAGTCGGGGTGGCCGTTGTAGGTGGCCATGCCGATGCTCACGGTGACCTGGTGCCTGCGGCCTTCGGTCAGTTGCAGCTTTTCCGCTTCGACCTTGCGCCGCAACTTCTGCGCCACCTTCATGGCGTTGGCGCTGTCGATGTCCACCAGGATCATCAGGAACTCCTCGCCCCCCATGCGGAACACGTAGTCCCCCGCGCGGCTGTGGCTGCTGAGGATCTCGGCGATCTGCTGCAGAATCGCGTCGCCGGCTTCGTGACCGAAGTTGTCGTTGATCGACTTGAAGTTGTCGATATCCACCGAGAACACCGAAAACGTCTGCCCGGTCTTCTGCGCGATGGCGATCTCGTTGCCGATCACCACCGGCAGGAACTTGCGGTTGAGCATGCGTGTGAGCACGTCGCGGCCGCTTTCCAGCTCGTTGGCAGTGTTGAACAGGTTGTCGAGGTTGAACATCAGGCTCTTGGTCTGGTCGCGAATGTCGCGCAGCAGGCGCATGCGCGTCTCCTGCTCGTGCATCGAGGCAAGAAACATGGGCAGCAACACGTCATCCATGTGACGGATGATCTTCAGGATCTGATCGCTTTCGCTGGTGTTCTGGAAGGCGTAGGCGCCCTTGTGACGGAACCACAGGCCGAAATCAGAGGCCGCGAGCCTGGGCAGGTTCACGCCGTTGGAGCCCATGGCCAGGTCGAACATCAGGCTGTTTTCCCAGTCCAGCAAGGCGCCGCGCTGACGCTCGCGCTCGGTGCTGATGTTCTGCAGCACCGAGAACAGCCGGTAGCCTTCCTCGTTGCGCGAGTTGCGGTCATGGGACCGCGAATAGGCGTGGCTCATGATTTCCATGGCCAGGTCCATGGTTTCGCTGGCCAGGCGCAATGCCTGCGCCTCGCTGGCCCACTGCTGTTCGAGAATCAGCTGGAACAGCAACTTCTTCAGGTGCCGCGCACCACTGAGCACCAGGTGCAGCGGCACGTCGATGCGCGCATGCACTTCTCCCACCTGCTTCTGCAGGGCAACCAGCGGCATGCAGTCATCGGTGGGCGACACCGAATAGACCCGCACCAGCCAGGCCTGCATCGAACTGCCCAGGCGGCTCTTGACCTCGTCGTGGGACAGGATCAGCGAAGCATTGGGGTCGGCCAGCATGTGTTCATAGAACCGCGCGGCCAGCATGACCTTGTTGCGCTCGACAAGGCCCTGCAACGATTGGGTCAGCGTGCATGGGTACTGGGAAACCATGCTGTGCCATTCTTTGGCTTGTACTTCCGGGGAAACGCTTGGCATGTGTGGCCTATTTTCAATTCAGCAAGAAGCCTGATGCCTACACGAATCACAAGAGGCTTCGGCACTGGACGAACCAACCGGGTTCGCCCGCCGGGTATTCTATTGCACGCTGCGCGGGAAGTCTTTGAACGCGAGCGCTGCATACCCGGCTCAATACTTGCGCGGCCCTGCCGATAGCCTGCGCAAGGCATTTTTCAGAGGAAGCAAGCGTCGATGAACCATAAAGGCATGGCCTTGGCCAGCAAATACTGTCAGGGCCGCGGCCTGGAGATCGGTGCCGCCGCGCATAATGCGTTCTACCTGCCGGACTGCATCAACCTGGCCCCCTGCGATGGCGAGGCATTCCTGTACCCGCAGGACCTGGAAGACTACACGCACTACAAGCAGGAACAGGCCAACTACCACGCCGAGCCCGCCAGGGTCGACGCGCTGGGCGACTTCCTGGATATCCCCTTTGCCGACCAGACCTTCGACTACCTGATCACTTCCCACGTCATCGAGCATGTGCCCAACCTGCTGGCGGCCTACGTGGAGTCATCCCGGGTGGTGAAGGACGGTGGCGTGTTCTTCTGCATCTTCCCCAACCGCAACGCCGAGCCCACCGACCGCATCCGCGCGCTGACCACCCTGGAACAGATGATCGACGCCTACGAAAAGCGCGTCGACATGAGCACGATCGACGCGCACCTGTGGCGTGGCCATCACCTGGTGTTCTCCCTGCAGAGCATGCTGCGGGCCGTCAACCTGATCAACAACGTCGGGCTGGGGCACTGGCTGGTCGAAAGCGTCGAGCAGACCGACTCCAAGGTCGGCAACGGCCATACGGTTGTACTGCGCAAGCAGGTCGGCCTGGCGAACCTGATGATCAAGGATGGCGCCCAGTTGAATCACGAGATCGGCACGCGCCTGCGGGCCCAGGACCTGACCGGCGCCCTGCACCTGGTGAAGGTGGCGCTGTCGTTCGACTTCTTCAACGCCTATCACCTGTACCTGGCCTTTGCCCTCAGCTGCCAACTGGACAACGCTCGCGAGGGGCTGGAGTTCCTGCGTCAGGCACTGATCATCGACCCGGAAAACGAAGAGTACCGCCAGCTGTTCGTGCAGTTCACCGGCGGCCCGTTCATCAACCCTGTGCCCTGACCCCGCCGAGCCGGCCGCACGCAGGCCGGTTCAGGCGTGCCAGCAGCGGTACCAGCCATCCTGTTCGCTGATGCGCAGCTGCGTCTGGTACAGCTGCGACAGTGCCGCGCTGGTCAGCACCTCGGCCTTGGGCCCGTCGGCCACGATGCACCCCTGGCTAAGCAGCACCACACGCTCGATTTCCGGGATGATCTCGTCGATATGGTGGGTGGTGATGATCATGGCGTGCTCCTCGGCGCAGAAGCTGCGCAGCAACCTCAGCATGCCCAGGCTCGCCCCCATGTCCAGGCCGTTGGCCGGCTCGTCGAGAATCAGCGCACTGGGCCGGTGAACCAGCGCGCGGGCCAGCAGCAGGCGGCGCTTCTGCCCGGTGGACAGGCGCTGGAACATGGTGCTTTCGTACCCGGCCATTTCCACCTCGGCCAGCAGCGCACGCGCCTGCGCCAGTTGCTCGTCATCGGGCTGCAGATGGCCATGGGCACCGATGGCGCCGAAAAAGCCCGACGCCACCACATCCAGCGCCTGGGTGTGCGGGGTGTAGTCTTCCTGCAGGTCCTGGGACACGAACCCCAGGCGACTGCGCAGTGCCCACAGGTTGACGGTGTCGCTGCCGAACAGCTTCAGGTGGCTGCCTTCGCGCTCCACCGGGTACAGCTCGCGGGTGATCAGCTTGAGCAGGGTGCTTTTGCCGGCCCCGTTGGGGCCCAGGATGGCGACCTTCTCGCCGGCACCGATGTGCAGGGAGAAACCGTCCAGCACACGGTTGTGCTGCTGGTAGGCGGTGACATTGTGGAAATCGATCATGGCTTGCTCGTCAGTGCGGCACGGAAAAGAACCCGGATCTTTCCACAGCACGCAGCCACTGGCTACAGGGCACGGCCAGGTGCCCATGAATGCCGGGCGCGACGTGTGTCTGGCGCCAGATTACCGACAGCCGCCCCGCGTCAAACAATCGTTTGAAAAAAATCGTCGAAATACCCATTTTCAGTGATGGCAATGCGTCACTACCTCGCCTAGCATCAACCCACCTCCCGAGGGCCGCTTCGCCGGACCCTCTGCCTGTTATCGCAACCATGGAAGGAACGCTCATGAAGAAGCGCAGATGGAAGCTGGAACGGCCACAAGCCGTGATCGATAACCGCCTTACCTAGCTAGTCAGCTCTGCCGTGATTGTCACTCACTTGCCTGCAAGTGGGTTTTTTTTGTTGCCTGAGAAACATGATGGAGGTTTGTTCATATGGAACCTTTCGTGGGTGAAATCCGCCTGTTCCCGTACAACTTCGTGCCCAAGGGTTGGCTGCCGTGCGACGGACGCCTGTTATCCACGCAAACCAACGCTGCACTGTTTTCCTTGCTCGGCACCCAGTTCGGCAGCTCCGGCAACAACCTGTTTGCCCTGCCTGACCTGCGCGGGCGCACCGCGCTGGCCCGGAACAGCACCGGCACCCCTGACCCCGGCCTGAGCAATCATACCCAGGGCCAGTCAGCCGGCACCGAGAAAGAAACACTGCCCGCCGCCGCACTCGCCCAGCATACCCATGAGGTCTATGTATCCGATGCCCTGGGCAACAGCGGGCCGGCCGGTGCGTTCCCGGCCACCAGTGCCAACCTGGCAACCCCACCGGTCGCTTCGCGCAGCACCTACGTCAAGTTCGACAGTAGCAAGCAGCAAGCGCTCAACCCGGCAACGATTCAGCCCACGCCACCCCAACAGCCCCTGGACAACATGCAGCCTTCGCTGGTGCTGCAGTACTGCATCGCCAGTGTTGGCGTTTACCCACCGCGCCCGTGAACACGCTCCTTCACATCAAGGAATGAACCATGTCTGAAGCCTTTATCGGGGAAATCCGTCTGTTCGCAGGCAACTACGAGCCACAGGACTGGGCACTGTGCAATGGCCAGCTGTTGTCGATCCAGCAGAACCAGGTGTTGTTCACGCTGTTGGGCACCACCTATGGCGGTGATGGGGTCAACACCTTCGCCCTGCCCGACCTGCGCGGCCGGGTACCGGTAGGCGCCGGCGCAGGCCCCGGCCTCACGCAGCGCAACCTGGGCCAGGCAATGGGCAGTGCACAGACCACCATTGGCGTGCAACACATGCCCGCTCACTCGCATACCTTTTACGCCAGCACGCAGTTGGCCGATGCCGCCTCGCCGGTCGACACCCAGGCACCGGCCTCGCGCACACTCGGGGTGTTCACCGCGCAAAGCTCGACCAAGGGGCTGTACAGCAACGGCGGCACCAACCCCAACGTCACACTGAACTCCGCGGCAGTGTCGGTGGCGCCAGGCGGCGGGCAACCACATGCCAACCTGATGGGCAGCATGGCGCTCAACTACATCATCGCGCTGGCCGGGATCTACCCGTCGCAGCAGTAAGCCCACCCCTCTCTGAATCAAGGAAAGAGCATTCCATGGACGCTTTCTATGGTGAAATCAGGCTTCTGCCCTACAGTTTCGTGCCGCAGAATTTTCTTCCCTGCGACGGGCGTTCGTTGTTGATCCAGCAGTACAGCGTGCTGTTTTCGGTGATCGGCAACCGATTCGGCGGCGATGGCAAGACCACGTTCATGCTGCCCAATCTCAATGGTCGTGTGGTGATGGGAGCCGGCCAGGGTACCGGGTTGCCAAACGCAGCCTTCGCCAGTACCGCTGGCGCCGACAAGGTAGCGCTCAATTCCTTGAACTACCCGCCACACAACCATGGGTTCACCGCGCGCGATGGTACCGAGCCGGACCAGAGGGTCGACATCCCGAGCACCACCACCTACCTGGCCCAGCCACGCAACATCAACCTGTACAACACTGTGGGCACCACGCAGACGCTGGCCGAAGGCAGCATGACTGACGCCGGCACTGGCAACGGCAACATCGAGCGCAACCTGATGCAACCCTACCTGGCGCTGGCGTACTGCATCTGCGTCGAAGGGGAGTACCCGATCCGCAATGACTAGCCTCGAGCGCCTGGCCCGCCTGCTGCCATCGTCGTTCGTTCCCGGCCTGCGCCTGCAGGCCGAGGCGGATGACGGGTTTCTGCGGGCGCTGTTCGTGACGCGCCGCTGGGAAGAGGTGCGTGCCGCACCAGGGTGGACCGACGCGCAGCGGGTCGCGTTTCTGCACGCCCAAGCCGAGCTGCAGCAACGCCACTACGCCCTGCACTATCGCTCGGCCGAATTCCTGTTGCTGGAGCACCAGGGGCAACCGATCGGCAGGTTGTGCCTGCAGGTGGACGCCAGCGAAGTGCGGGTGGTCGATATCGCCTTGCTGCCTGCCTGGCAGGGCAAGGGGCTGGGCAGCACCCTGCTGGCTGCGGTGCTCGCGCTGGCCGACGGCCAGCACACGCGCTGTGCCCTGAGTGTGGAGCCGTTCAACCCGGCGCGCCGGCTGTATGCGCGCCTGGGCTTCGAGGTAGTTAGCGAGCAGGGCTTGTACCTGCAGATGCAACGGCCACTGACGCAGACCTGTGCCGAGGGTGCCCCCATGGAACCCTGACCACGCCGCCGTTACCTCCACGCTGCAAAACCCGCACTGCCAGTCACGGCATACGGGTTGTTCCGATGACTCTTGACCCGCGCCGCAAGCGAGTAATACCGCTACCTGGCAGGAAGCCCCATGAACAGATCCCTGATTGACCTTCGTCACCGCATGGCCCGCAGCATTGCATTGCTGGGCCTGATGCTCGTCTCGCTGCTGCTGTGCGGCCAGGCCAGTGCCGCCCCGACCCTTTCCCCCGCCAGTGGCACCGCCCTGCCGGATGTGGCGGTCAACACACCGATAGACACTTTCACTATCACCGCCACCGGCGGCGCCATGCCGATCTTCGAGTGGTACGAATGTGACCAGGATGACACCAGCATGCCGACCAACTGCCTGCCGCCCGGTCTGGTTCTGGAAACGTCGCCTGGAAGTGCGACCACCACCCTGCATGGCACCCCCACAGCCATCGGCAACTACGATTTCTGGATTTCGGCCCTTGACAGCAACGACGTCGTGGGCAAGGCCCGTTACACCCTCAAGGTCACAGGCGCAACACCGCCCCTGACCCTGACCGCCGTATCGCCCGGCAGCGGCCCCGCCATCGGCGGCACCTCTGTGACCCTGACCGGCACCAATTTTGTCGGCGTCACCGACGTGACATTCGCTGGTGTGCCCGCTACCAACATCATCGTCGTTTCCCCGACCTCGATAACCGCCACCGTCCCCGCCTACACGGCAGGCCCGGTCAACGTGACGGTCACAACGGCAAGCGGTACGAGCACGCTGACCAATGGTTTCACCTACCTCGCCGTACCGACCCTGACCATCGCTACGCCCAATTCCGGCGCCACCACCGGCGGCAATCAAGTGTTTATCTCAGGCACAGGCCTGACCGGCACCACCAGCCTCACCTTTGGCGGCACACCGGCAAGCAGCTTCACCGTCAACAGTTCGACATCGATCACCGCCATTGCGCCCGCGCATGCCGCCGGGCCCGTCAATGTCGTGGCCACCACGCCGGGGGGCAGTGCCACTTCGGTCAATGCCTATACCTACCTCGCCGTGCCGACCCTGAACACCGTCACCCCCAACTCAGGCCCCATCGGCGGTGGCACCAGCGTGACCCTCACGGGCACCGGCCTGACCGGCGCCAGCAGCGTCACCTTTGGCGGAGTATCGGCAACCGGCTGGACCATCAACAGCCCCACCCAGATCACCGCCACAATCCCGGCCGGCAACGCCGGCGTGGTCAACGTGAGTGTCACCACTGCCGCCGGCTCGGCGTCGTTGACCAATGCCTTCACCTACATTGCACCGCCGGTTGCCGGCCCGGTCAGCGCCTCTGTCGGCCACAACAGCAGCGCGAACCCTGTCACACTCAGCCTCTCGGGGGGGCGTCGCCAGCAGCGTGGCCATCAGTACCTCAGCAAGCCACGGCACAGTAACGGCCAGCGGCACCAGCGTCACCTACACACCCACGGTCGGTTATGCAGGCACGGACAGCTTCACCTATACCGCCACCAACAGTGCAGGCACCTCTGCCCCGGCGACCGTGACCGTTACCGTCGGTTCCCCGACCATCAGCATCGCCCCTGCATCACTGCCTGCGGGTACTGCCGGTATCGCCTACAGCACCACCTCGCTGGCTGCCAGCGGGGGTAACGCGCCCTACGCCTTTTCGCTTGCATCTGGAGCCTTGCCCAGCGGCCTGACCCTGGCATCCAACGGCACGCTCAGCGGCACGCCGACCAGCAGCGGCAACTTCAGCTTCACGGCCAAGGTCACCGACGCGTTCAGCTACACCGGCACGCGCAGCTATACACTGACCATCGTTGCCGGCAGCATGGCCATCACCCCGGCGACATTGCCGGCCCCCATTTACAGCAGCAGCTACAGCCAACAGCTCACCGTCAGTGGGGGTGTCGCGCCCTACACCTTCAGCATCAACGGTGGCAGCCTACCGACCGGAATCGCCCTTTCCAGTACCGGTACCCTGACCGGAAGCCCCTCCAAAGCCGGTACTTACACCTTCAGCGTCACGGCGGTCGACAGCTCCAGCAACCTCACCAGCGTCAGTCAGACCTATACCCTCACCATTGCCACGCCCTTCATAGACATCACGCCGATTACCTTGCCCGCAGCTACGGTGGGCACGGGGTACAGCACGTCGATCAGCGCCAGCGGTGGGGTTGCACCCTTCGACTACGGTATCGCCTTCGGCGCGCTGCCTGCAGGAATGAGCCTTACCAGCACAGGCACCCTGAGTGGCACACCAACTACCGCCGGTACGTTCACTTTCGGGGTGCGGGCCAGTGATACCAACAGATTCACCGGAGTGCGTCCCTATTCCTTCGTGGTTGGCCAGCAAGCGCCGGTAGCCGCCAATATCAACCAAACCCTCGCAGCCAACAGCGGCGCCAGCACGATCAGCGCAAGCCTCAGCGGGGGGCCGACCACCAGCCTGGCCGTGGTGACACCCCCTGCACATGGCACCGTCAACATCACCGGGGCCACGGGTTTCACCTATACCCCGACCCCAGGCTATGCCGGCGTCGACAGCTTTACCTATACCGCCACCGGCCCGGGAGGGACTTCGGCGCCTGCCACCGTCAACCTCGCCATCACGCCACCCACCGTGGTTATCGGCACGACCACACTGGCCAACGCCACCCAGAACGTGCCCTACACGGCCAGTATCAGTGCCAGTGGCGGAACCGCGCCGTACAGCTACACCATCGTTTCGGGCGCCCTGCCGTCCGGCATGACCCTGGCCCCGACCGGCAGCCTGGCCGGTACGCCAACCGCACCCGGCACCAGCAGCTTTACCGTCAGGGTGACTGACAGCCAGAATTTCCAGGCAAGCCAGGCGCTGAGCCTGACAGTCGTGGCGCAGGCGCCCGTGGTCGGCAACGTGTCGGCCAGTGTGGCCGCCAACACCAGCAACAACCCGCTGACCCTGAACCTGGGCAGTGCCCCGGTCACCAGCGTGGCCGTGGCCAGCAACCCACAGCACGGTACTGCGCAGGTCAGTGGCACCAGCATCACCTACACCCCGACTGCCGGTTACTCGGGCATTGACAGCTTCACCTACACCGCCACCGGCCCGGGCGGCACCTCGGCACCTGCCACGGTGAACGTTACCGTTACCCCGCCAACCCTGGTGCTAAGCCCAGCGTCAGGCTCGCTGCCGCCAGGCACCGTGGGCACCGCCTACAGCTTCGGCCTGGGTGCCAGCGGCGGGATGGCGCCGTACAGCTATGCCATCGGCGGCAGTCTGCCCAATGGGTTGACACTCAACACCTCGACCGGGGTGATCAGCGGCACGCCGACCGAGGCCGCCAACGCCACGCTGACCGTTACCGCCACCGATGCCAACGGTGCCACCGGCAGCCGTACGCTGAGCCTGACAGTCGTGGCACAGGCGCCCGTGGTCGGCAACGTGTCGGCCAGTGTGGCCGCCAACAGCCGCAACAACCCGCTGACCCTGAGCCTGGGCAGTGCCCCGGTCACAAGCGTGGCCGTGGCCAGCAACCCACAGCACGGTACTGCGCAGGTCAGTGGCACCCGCATCAGCTACACCCCGACTGCCGGTTACTCGGGCATTGACAGCTTCACCTACACCGCCACCGGCCCGGGCGGCACCTCGGCAGCCGCCACGGTGAGCCTCACCATCACCCCACCGACGCTGGTAATGAGCCCGGCCTCCGGCCCACTGCCGCCAGGCACCGTGGGCAGCGCCTACAGCTTCGGCCTGGGTGCCAGCGGCGGGATGGCGCCGTACAGCTACGCCATCGGCGCCGGCAGCCTGCCCAATGGCCTGCAGCTCGACCCGGCGACCGGGGTGATCAGCGGCACGCCGACCGAGGCCGCCAACGCCACGCTGACCGTTACCGCCACCGACGCCAACGGCGCCACCGGCAGCCGCAGCATTACCCTGGCGATCGCCGCCCAGGTGGTCACCGTGGTGTCATCCAGCGAGGCGCTCAGCCCCGGTGCTGTCGCCAGCGTCGACCTTACCCGTGGGGCCACCGGAGGGCCGTTCCTGCGCGCCCGCGTGCTGTCGTTGAGCCCTGCGTCAGCCGGGCATGCCAGCCTGACATCGGTGGCCCCTGCGCGAGCAGCGCGTGCCGCCCTGTCCGGTTTCAACCTGCGCTTCGTGCCTGCCGCTGCCTTTGCCGGCACAGCAGTGGTCACCTTCAGCCTGGAGAGCACCAGCGGTGCCAGCGCGACCGGCACCGTGACCTTCAGCGTGCAGGCACGTCCCGACCCCAGCAAGGACGCCGAAGTGATCGGCCTGCTCAACGCGCAATCGCGCGCAGCGGATCGTTTTGCCAGCACCCAGATGGACAACTTCAACCGGCGCCTGGAGCAACTGCACCGCCCTACCTGTGACCGCAACGCGTTCAACGCCAACGTTCAACATGGCCGCGACAACCTCGGCCTGGGCAGCCTGGGCAAGGCGCTGCGCGACGAGCTCGAAGGCAACGGCAAGGGCAATGACGACGAGGACGCGGACGACACCCGTCGCAAACAGCGCGACACCGCCCGCGCCACCTCCGGCGAGTGCGTCGAAGAGGCCGTGGCCTACTGGACCGATGGCTTCATCAACACCGGTTCCAACCGCGCACGCGGCGCCAAGGACAACAGCTTCGTCACCTACGGACTGAGCGCCGGCGTCGACTATCGCCTGTCGCCAAGGGCCGTGGTGGGCATCGGTTTTGGCTACGGCAACGACCGCGCCGACATCGGCGAGCAGGACACCCGCAGCGAGGCCGACGCCCTGGGCCTGGCGGCGTACCTGAGCGTCAACCCGCTGTCGGAGATCTACATCGATGCACTGCTGGGCTACAACCGCATCCGCTTCGACTCGCGCCGCTACGTCACTGCCGACCCGTCCAACGGCTATGCCCATGGCTCGCGCGACGCCGACCAGCTGTTCGCCTCGCTGACCGCCAGCTACGAGTACCGCGAAGGCGCCCTGTCGCTGGCGCCGTACACACGGCTGAACGCCAGCTTCACCAAGCTGGACGACTTCAGCGAACGGGGCGGCGGTATCTACGGGCTGTCGTACGAACAACAGCGCCAGCGGACCTTCACCTCGTTCCTGGGCGTGCGCAGCGGCTACGACATCCAGACCGGCGCCGGCGTGCTCACGCCGCGGGTCGGGCTGGCGTGGGGTCACAACTTCAGCCACAGCGACGACTACCGCATGCGCTACACCGACCAGACCAACGACGGCGTGCTGTATCGCCTGTCACCCGACCCGATGGACAGCAACTTCGTCGACCTGGACCTGGGCCTGGACTTCAGCCTCAGCCAGAGCTGGCGCCTGGGCTTCTCGTACAAGACCGCGCTGGCCACCGACGAGCGCAACGAGATGTTCCGCATCGGCCTGGACGGGCGCTTCTGACCCCTGCCCTGGCGCCCCTTTGCCGGCCTCACCGGCGAAGGGGGCTGGTCAATCTGCATGACGCCTGTCGGCAAAGGTGCCGACAGCGCGTTGCGCGGCTACAATGCGCGGCTACCGTGACCAGCCAGACTAAAAAGACATGTCCCTACCCAAGCATCACCTGGAATTGCTCAGCCCCGCCCGCGACGTGGCGATTGCCCGCGAGGCGATCCTGCATGGCGCCGATGCGGTGTACCTGGGTGGCCCGAGCTTCGGTGCCCGCCACAACGCCTGCAACGAGGTGAGCGATATCGCCGGGCTGGTGGAGTTTGCCCACCGCTACCACGCGCGGGTGTTCACCACCATCAACACCATCCTGCACGACAACGAGCTGGAGCCGGCGCGCAAGCTGATCCACCAGCTGTACGACGCCGGCGTCGACGCGCTGATCGTGCAGGACCTGGGGGTGATGGAGCTGGACATTCCGCCCATCGAGCTGCACGCCAGCACCCAGACCGACATCCGCACCCTGGCACGGGCCAAATTCCTCGACCAGGCCGGCTTCTCGCAGCTGGTGCTGGCCCGCGAGCTGAACCTGCAGGAAATCCGCGCCATCGCCGACGAAACCGACGCGGCCATCGAGTTCTTCATTCATGGCGCGCTGTGCGTGGCGTTCTCCGGGCAGTGCAACATCTCCCACGCCCAGACCGGACGCAGTGCCAACCGTGGCGACTGTTCCCAGGCCTGTCGCCTGCCCTACACCCTCAAGGACGAAAAAGGCGGCGTGATCGCCTACGAGAAGCACCTGCTGTCGATGAAGGACAACAACCAGAGCGCCAACATCCGCGCCCTGGTAGAGGCTGGCGTGCGTTCGTTCAAGATCGAGGGCCGCTACAAGGACATGGGCTACGTGAAGAACATCACCGCCTACTACCGCCAGCGCCTGGACGAAGTGCTCGAAGACCGCACCGACCTGGCCCGCGCCTCCAGCGGCCATACCGCGCACTTCTTCGTGCCCGACCCGGACAAGACCTTCCACCGCGGCAGCACCGACTACTTCGTGAGCGAGCGCAAGATCGACATCGGCGCGTTCGATTCGCCCACCTTCACCGGCCTGCCGGTGGGTGTGGTGGAAAAGGTCGGCAAGCGCGACCTGCAGGTGGTCACCCATGCACCGCTGTCCAACGGCGACGGCCTCAACGTGCTGGTCAAGCGTGAGGTGGTCGGCTTTCGTGCCAACATCGCCGAGGCCAGGGGCGAGTTCGACGAAGACGGCGAAAAGCGCTACCGCTACCGCGTAGAGCCCAACGAGATGCCCAAGGGCCTGCACCAGCTGCGCCCCAACCATCCGCTGAGCCGCAACCTGGACCACAACTGGCAGCAGGCGCTGCAGAAGACGTCGGCCGAACGCCGTATCGGCCTGGGCTGGGTCGCGCAGTTGCGTGAACACGGCCTTGAGCTGACCGCCACCAGCGAGGAAGGCATCAGCGCCAGTGCCACCCTGCCCGGCCCGTTCGGCCCGGCCAACAAGCCGGAGCAGGCGCTGGAGCAACTGCACGACCTGCTCGGCCAGCTGGGCACCACCCAGTACCACGCCACCGGCATTCGCCTGGATGCGCCGCAGGCGTACTTCATTCCCAACTCCCAGCTCAAGGCGCTGCGCCGCGACGTGATCGAGAGCCTCACCGCCGCCCGCGTTGCCGCGCACCCGCGCGGCAGCCGCAAGGCCGAGACGGTGCCGGCGCCGGTATACCCCGAGTCGCACCTGTCGTTCCTGGCCAACGTGTACAACCAGAAGGCCCGCGACTTCTACCACCGCCACGGGGTCAAGCTGATCGATGCGGCCTACGAGGCCCACGAAGAGCCCGGCGAAGTGCCGGTGATGATCACCAAGCACTGCCTGCGCTTCTCGTTCAACCTGTGCCCCAAACAGGCCAAGGGCGTCACCGGCGTGCGCACCAAGGTTGCGCCCATGCAGCTGATTCACGGTGACGAGGTACTGACCCTGAAGTTCGACTGCAAGCCGTGCGAGATGCACGTGATCGGCAAGATGAAGGGGCACATCCTCGACCTGCCGCAACCGGGCAGCGTGAAGCACATCGTGGGCCATATCAGCCCCGAAGACCTGCTCAAGACCGTGCCGCGCGGCACGCACTGAGTGCCGCCCGGGCGGTCATGCGCCCTGCATGACCGCCCGCACCCGGCGGCGCAGGCCTACCCCCTGGCCGCCAGCTGGCCTTGCCTGGCCAGGGTCAGTTCCTCGATGCTGATCTCGCGCATGCGAAACTTCTGCACCTTGCCGGTGACCGTCATGGGGAACTCGTCCACCAGGCGAAAGTGCCGCGGCACCTTGAAGTGGGCGATCTGCGCCCTGGCCCATTCGCGCAGTTCGTCTTCGCTGGCACTGTGTCCGGGGTGGAACTTGACCCAGGCCACGATCTCCTCGCCATAACGGCTGCACGGAATGCCGATCACCTGTACGTCGGCGATGGCCGGGTGGGTGAAGAAGAACTCCTCCAGCTCCCGCGGGTAGATGTTCTCGCCCCCGCGAATGATCATGTCCTTGCTGCGCCCGACGATGCGCACATAGCCCTGCTCGTCCATCACCGCCAGGTCGCCGGTGTGCATCCAGCCCTCGTGGTCGATGCTCGCGGTGGTGGCCTCGGGGTTTTCCCAGTAGCCGAGCATGACACTGTAGCCACGGGTGCACAGCTCGCCGATCTGCCCGCGGGGTACCGTGAGCCCGTCGCTGTCCACCAGCTTGCTCTCCAGGCACGGCTGAGTACGCCCCACGGAGGTGACGCGCAGCTCCAGGTCGTCCTCGGCGGCGGTCTGCAGCGACACCGGGCTGGTCTCGGTCATGCCATAGGCGATCTGCACCTCGCTCATGTGCATCTCGTCGATCACCCGGCGCATCACCTCGATCGGGCAGGTAGCGCCGGCCATGATCCCGGTGCGCAGGCTCGACAGGTCGAATTCATGCCGCTGCGGGTGGTCCAGTTCGGCGATGAACATGGTCGGCACACCGTAGAGCGCGGTGGCGCGCTCCTCGGCAACGGCGCGCAGGGTGCTCAGCGGGTCGAAGGCATCCCCGGGGTAGATCATGGTCGAGCCATGGGTCAGGCAGCCCAGGTTGCCCATGACCATGCCGAAGCAGTGGTACAGCGGCACCGGGATCACCAGCCGGTCGTGCTCGGTCAGGCCCAGGCTCTCGCCGACCATGTAGCCGTTGTTGAGGATGTTGTGGTGGCTGAGGGTCGCCCCCTTGGGGAAACCCGTGGTGCCGGAGGTGTACTGGATATTGATCGGGTCGTGCCAGTGCAGGCCGGCCTGGCGCTCGGCCAGGGCCTGCACGGTCACCGCCTCGGCCATGCCTTGCAGGCCCGCCCAGGGCAGAAAGCCTGGGGGTGGTTGCTCGGCCAGGCTCACCACGCCGCGCAGGGCCGGCAGGCGCTGGCAGTTCAGGCTGCCGGGGGCGACGCTGGCCAGCTCCGGCACCAGGCCGAGGAGCATCGCGTGGTAGTCGCTGGTCTTGAACGCGTCGGCGCAGATAACCCAGTTGCAGCCGGACTGCTTGAGCGCGTATTCCAGCTCGCTGCTGCGATAGGCCGGGTTGATGTTGACCAGGATCACGCCGACCTTGGCGCTGGCGAACTGGGTGATGCACCACTGCGCGCAGTTGGGCGCCCAGATGCCCAGGCGATCGCCGCGCTGCAGCCCCAGGGCCAGCAGGGCCCGGGCGTGGCGCTCGACCTCCTCGGCCAGTTGCTGCCAGCTGTAGCGCAGGCCCTGGTGGCGCACCACCAGCGCTTCACGCGCGGCGAACCTGGCCGCGGTGGCGTCGAACGCCGCGCCGATGGTCATGGCGAGCAGGTCCTTGTCCTGACGCCCCTGGGTATAGCTCGGTTGATTCATGGTTGCCCCTTGTGATTGTTATGGGCCGGCGCAGGCGGTTGCCCGCCTGCGTTGAGTCAGCGGGTGAATACCTGTGCGGTACCGGTGGCCATGTCGCCGCCTGGCAGCTTGATGTTCGCCACCAGCTCCAGGCTGTCCGGGTCGTACACCGCCACGTCGTTGAAGGTGCCGGTCAGGTACAGCTTGCTGCCGGCCTTGTCGAAGCTGATGCAGTAGTACGAATGCGCCAGGTTCGCGGCCTTGATCAGCTTCTGCTGCTTGATGTCGTACTTGGCCAGGCGGTTGAGTACGCCGAACATCTGGTTGGGGTCCTTGGGCGAGCGCATGCCGGTGAAGTACACCTCGGTGACCGGGGCAAAGTCCTGAACCTGGGTCTTGCCGGTGGTCAGGTCGACGCTGACGTAGCCGTAGACGAAGTCGGCGGTGTCAGCATCCTGTTTCTCGTCCTTGTACTTGGCGGCGGTGTAGAGCAACGAGAAATCACGTCGGGCGGTCTGGTGAGACCAGATGTAGAGCAGGTCCGGCGGGCTGTATTGCGGGCGCTTCCAGCTGCCGGTGGGCAAGGCCACGCTGTACTGGCCGGTCTTCACGTCCAGCTTGTAGATGTCGCGCCCGGCCATGTACAGGCTGCCGTCGTCCGCGGCCTGCATGATCGAGATCTGCCTCGGTACCTCGAAGGTGCGCAGCGGCTGGGCGTTCAACCCGGCGTCGGTGGCGTACACCTGCAGGCGCGGCGCCTGCACCGCATAGTGGTCGTTGAGAATCTGCGTGGGGTTGGCCACGCTGTACAGTTCCTTGCCGTCCGGGCTGACGGCGAGCGACAGCATCGACTTGGCCTGCTCGCCCGGCTTGAACGCCAGGCGCGCATGGAACACCGTCTTGCAGGTGTCCAGCTCGATGCCGTAGATATCGCCGTAGTGGTTGTTGAGCACGTAGGCGACCTTCTTGTCCGGCGCCACCTGCGCCGCGCCCGGGCCGAAGGCGTCGGGCATCTGGCAGGTCTTGTACAGCGTGTCGCTGGCCACGTCGATCAGGTGCAGGTTGTTGGGGTAGTTGGTGGCCAGCAGGTATTCCTTGCCCGGCTTGAGCGCAGGCCCCGACGCGTTGGCGGGTACGTCGCTGGCGGCGAAGGCCAGGCCGACACCGGCAGCGGTGCAGATGGCAAACAGACCCAAGCTCGTCGCGGCCATGCGGCCGATGAACTGAAGCTTCATAGCGGTATCCTTTTTTATTCTTGTCGTCAGGTCACTTGTCGTTCGGGAACACGGTGGTGAGATTGCGCCAGCCCTCGTCGGAGCTTTGCGCGTCCTTGTTCCAGTCGGGGAAGGTGCTCATCATGTCCGGCACCTGGGCCGGCCACCAGCACGGGTCGGAGCAGCCATAGAGGTCTGCCTCCATCGGCTGGCACAACGACGCCACCCCCCCGAACACGTCCACCTCCCAGCCCGGGTCGGTGGTGGCGGTGCACCCGGCCACGCTGCTCATTGCCACCACTTCCTCGAGACGGTCTTCGGCGGCGGCCTGTTCCAGAATCAGTGCCTTGTTGTTCAGCGGCTTCAGATGTTTCATGTCAGTGCGCCTTCCGCGGGGTGATGTAACTGCTGATGAAGGCCGGGTTGGCGGCCATGATGCGGCTGTAGACCTCGATGCCGAAGTCCACCCAGTCGCGCATCAGTTCGCAGTAGTGGTAGGTGGGATGGGTGGGGTCGCCATAGCGGGCGTAGCTTTCGTGGTAGCAGCCGCCGGAACACAGGTTGCGAATGTGGCAGGTGTCGCAGCCGGTACCGCTGCGGTCCAGGCGCTGGGACAGGAAGTCGTTGAGCTCGGCCTGCTTGACCTCGCCGTGCACGTTGCCGAAGGTCGGCAGGCTGGAGCCGGTGAAACGGTGGCACAGGTTGAGCTCGCCCTTGTGGTCGACCGCCAGCATTTTCAGCCCGGCCCCACAGGGCAGCGCCTTCTTGTGGCCTTCGTGGATGTCGGTGACCAGCTGGTGCAGGTTGGAAAAACCGATGTTGCGGTGCTCCAGCGCCGCCTCCAGGTAGCGCCGGCCCAGGGCCTTCATGTTGGCGAACACCTCCACCAGTTCGTCGCCGGTGAGGTTGAAGTCGGACATGTCGCCCGAGGTGACCGGCGCAAAGCCGACCTCGGCAAAGCCCAGCTCGTTGAACAGGTGGTTCCAGATGGTCTCCACGTCGGTGATGCCACGGGTCAGCGTCACCCGCGCGCCCACCGGGCGGCTGCGGTAACGCGACAGCAGCAGGTCGACCTTGCGCCGCACCACGTCGTAGGTGCCCTGCCCGCCCACCGTGATGCGGTTGCGGTCGTGCACGGTCTTGGGCCCGTCGATGCTCACCGACAGCCCGAAGCGATGGGCATTGAGGTAGTCGACGATCTCTTCGGTGAGCAGCGTGGCGTTGGTGGTCATGATGAATTCCACCTGCTTGCCGGCCTCGGCAAAGCGGCGCTCGCAGTAGTTGACCATGTGCTCGATCAGTGGGCGGTTGGACAACGGCTCGCCGCCGAAGAACACCACGCTGTAGCGCTCCTCGTCGGGCGACTCGCGCAGCAGCATCTCCACCGAGGCCTCGGCGGTGTCGGCGCCCATCTTCTTGCCGGCCGAGGGTTTGTCCAGGTCCTCCTTGTAGCAGTAGGTGCAACTGAGGTTGCAGCCGGTGTTGACGTTCAGCACCACGGTGTTGAGCGCTGTGCGCTCGACCCGGCTGATGCCCAGCTCCGGGGTCAGCGGCGAGCCGTCGTTGACCACTTCCAGCGCGATCAGCTCGCGCAGGGTCTCGTTGACGTCATGCCCGGCGAAGCGTCCGGCCAGACGCAGCACCAGGTCTTCGCTGGTGCAGCTCTGCACGCGCAGGGCGTCGATGATGCCGCCGGTAACGTCATCGGTGGCGAACAGCGAGCTGCTGGGGATGTGGAACAGCATGCGGTCGTCGTCCACCCGCACTTCGTGCAGGTTGCGTTCGACCAGATTCAATAATGCACCCATGGTGACCTCCGCAAATGTGACGATTCGTCGTGGCAAAGCCGGGCGAGACGCGCTCGCCCACCGCCTTCGCGGTCAGGGCAGCGGCGGGCTGTTCCAGCGCTGCACCGTGACGATCAGTTGCCCTTCGCCTTGCAGGCCACCCTCCTCCAGCTGGGCGATCACCTTCAGGTTGCCGACGTTGTTGGCCATCATCCTGCGCTGCGGGTTCGGCCCGGCGCCGGCAGGCAGGAACACCCCGTCGCGCTGCATGGTGCCGGCGAACTTCACGTCCTCGTCGTCCCTGGCCTGCTCGTTGAACGGCTCCACCGTCCATTTGGCCGGCAGGTAGCCGATGCGGTAAGGCTGGCCATCGGCGCCCTTGCCCCACGCCTCGGCCTCGAAGCGGCCCTGCACCTTGGGCGTGGTGCCGCCGTTCTCGCCGATGCGCGCCACCGAATACGCCGGCACCACCTTGACCTCGGCGACCTCGGTGTACACCGCAAGGTCCACGCCCTTGAGCGCACCCAGGGCCACGTTGCGCAGCCCCGGCGCGGCATCGGCTGCCGCCTTGACCTTGACCCGCAACAGCTGCGGGGTGCTTTCCAGCACCTTGACCACCTCAACGCCTGCGCCCAGGTCCGGGGTGCCGGACAGGCCGCTGCCCACCAGGGTCAGCTCGGCCTCGTTGCCGGCGCGGATGAACGCCGGCTGTACCGCCAGCAGGCGGGGGCTGTCCTGCCTGGCCGCGCTGAAGTCCAGGCCGCGCTCGTCGTGCTCGGTCTCGAACATGCGCCCTTTCATCTCGCCGTTCAGGGCCGCGAATACCTGATGCATGCGCACATCGCCGATCTTCAGGTTGCCGCGCCATTCGTAGCCGTTGTATACGATGGCCGAGCCGCTGCCATTGAACGGCGTGCCGTCGGCATACTGACCCTTGACCTCGATGTTGAAGGTGTCGCCGCTGTCGTGGGTCACGCTCATCACGCCGCGCACATCGCCCCTGGTCATCATGTGGCCGCTGAAGCTCCACTGCCCCGGCAGTGCGTCGGCGCCCGGCTTGCTCTTCTGCCAGTCGCTCCAGGCCTGACTCTCAAGCGGGTAGTCCTTGGCCAGCTGGGGCGCCACTTCGTTGCGCGCCAACCCCAGCCAGTCGCGGTCGCGGGACATCATCTGGTATTCCAGCGACGGCCAGCGCCCCAGGTGGAACTCCACCAGGCGTTCCCATTCCTGCAGCGGCCGACGCTGCAGCGCCACCCGCGCGCCGGAGTGACAGCGGGCACACATCTGGTTGAGGGGTTCGTCGAACTTCTCCACGGTGTTCAGGCGCCGCTCCATCGCGTAGCGCATGCCATCGGTTTCGCTGGGTGCCAGCCCCTGCCTGTCGGCCAGGTACTTGACCACCGAGCGACGGTCTTCATCGCTGATCTTCACGCCGTACATCAACTGCATGCGCGCAATGCTCATCAGCCAGCCTTCGGGTGTCTTGCGCTGGTGGCTGATGCGGCTCAGGGCGTCGTTGCCCTCGGGGGTATGGCAGGCCATGCACTTGGCATTGAGAATCGCCTTGCCATCTTCGGCCACGGCGGGGGGCAGAACAGCACAGGCCAGCATGGCCAGGGTGCCGGCACTCAGGTAATGCCAGAGTCGTGTTGTCTTCAAGGTCAGGCCTCCACGGTATTGTTTTTATAAATCGTCCGCGCCCGGCGAGGGGCTGTACTGCACATCTGACTCACACCAAGCAGAGTGCATGCCAACAAAATCAATTCCTTGTTTAACAACTAGTTACTGGATACTCATGATAAACAACATTGATTCAAGCGCTGCCCGGGCGTGCAATTTCGCGATGACTGTCTAACTCTGAGACAGCTGAGACCACTGCCTGGCCGGGTGAGCCTGGCCCGGCAGCACCAGCATACCCAGCACCATCGCCAGCAACCCCAGCCACACCAGCGACACGAACGGATAGCGCCGTACCACGATCACCCCCTGGATCGCGTCGCCACCGTCCAGCGTGCCGGCGGCCGTCATCAGGCGTGGCGAGGCCGGTACCCATACCTGCAGGTCCTGGGCCCAGCCGCGCACGATGAAGGGGTGCAGCACATAGCCCGGGTCGCCCACATGGCGTGCATAACGGTAGTCGAGGATTTCGCACAGCTGTCGCACCGGGCCCTGATAGGCCGGCGGCAATGCGCGCCGGTCCTGGAACAGCGCGTGCCCGGCGATGACCTGGTCGTCGCTGCGCAACTGCACCTGCGCCACCGCCTGGTAGCCCGAGAAGTTCTGCTGGCTGCTTACCGGCAGCACGCGCACCTGCAACTGATCGGCCACCCGGTGCCACGCCTGCGGTGATGAAGCCGGGGCAATATTGATGGGCATGTAGGTATTGAGTGCCGTGGCCAGCAGGCCACCGGCCAGCGCCACCATCGCCCCACCGTGAATCAGCGCCAACGGCGCCGTATGACGCAGGGTGCCGAGCCGGCGGCTGCGCCACAGTACCCGCATGCCCCAGGCCAGGCACGCCAGCAGCAGGAACATTCCGGCCAGCAGGGCCGCATCCAGCCACGGCAGCACCTGCACGATGCGCTGGGACAGCACCCCTTCGCCGGTGTAGCGCGAGGTCAGCCAGGCACCGCGCCAGGCCGTCAGCGCTACCCACAGCGCCATGCCCAGGGTAATCAGGCCGGCATAGCGCGCCGGCAGGCTGCGCCGCAGGAACACCCACCCGCCGAGCAGCCCGAGCAAGCCGATGACGGGCATCAGCCACTTGCCCAGGGCATGGCCGTCCACGTCCCAGTGATCGAAGGCCCGGCGCAGACCGGCCAGCTCCTCGGCACTGGCCCACACGGCCAGGGTCTCGAAGAACGGCTTGAGCTCCGAGGCCTTCTCCAGCGCCAGCCACTGACCGACATGAGCGCCGAGCAGTTGGCCCACCGCCAGCAATGCGGCCACGGCGAACAGCCACATCGACAGGTCCAGCCCCCAGTCCGAAGCCGACCGGCGCACTGGGCGGGCCTTCGCCGCCGGCCGCCTGAACGCTCGCCAGGTAAACCACAGCATCAGGCCGAGGATGCCCCCCGCCAGCGCCAGGTGCCCCAGCCATGAAGTGGTACCGATATAGCGGTGTGAACTGGCCAGCACCTCGCTGCGCGTCACCGACATGGCGATGCAGGCCAGCGCGGCAGTCAGCAGGCTGAACAGCGGCAGCGCGCGCCAGTGGCGGCCCTGCGGCCGCCAGCGCCGTGCCCCGTGCAGTACCGCGCCGAGCATCGCCCACACCGCGAAGGCGGCTGTCTGCACCGGGTCCCAGTGCCATAGCTGGCCGAAGGTGAAGTCTTCGAGCGCCCACACCATGCCCATGCCGATGCCGGCGGTCAGTACCAGCCAGGCGCGCCTGCCGTAGGTACATGCCAGCGCACCGTAGGCGTCGCCGGTACGTGCCAGTGCATCCAGCGCAGCACCGGCCGGGGCGATGGCCCAGGCATAGGCGGCGATAATCAGCGGCGCGTGAAACGCCATCCAGATCGTCTGCAGGTGTGCGTTCATGCCCTGGCTCGCCTGGGCCGCCAGCCAGTCGGCCGGCGTTGCCGTGAACGGCCCCAACCCGGCGGCAGTGAGGGTGTACCAGGCCGCCACCAGCGCATTGGCGCGCCCGGCCCAGCCCGGCAGCGCGGCATTGCGCACGCCGATGCCCATGCACAGGGTTGCCAGCAGCAGCACGGTGCCTTCATCGCCGCCCCACAGGTTGGCGACCTTGAGGTAGGCCGGCAGCGTGGCGCTGCTGTACAGCCAGATGTAGCGCAGCTGGAAATGGTCGGCCAGCAGGTGCATCACCAGGCTCAGGCACGCCGCACACAGCCCCACCAGCGCCAGCCGCCAGAGTATCTGGCGCAGCCGGGCGCGCACGGCGCCCAGTACCACCAGCCCGGCAATCAGCACCAGCAGCAGGTTGCCCACCTGGGGCAGCCACCACAGCAGCGCGCAGCACAGCAGCAGCCCCAGGGCCGGTGGCCAGCACGTATCCCATCGCAGATCGCTCACGACGCCCACTCCTTCTTGTTGTTGTGCAAGCGGCCATACAAGTACTGCGCCAGGCCAGGTTTCACCTGCCAGAACAGCAGCTTGGCCGGTTTCAAGGCATCCTGGGAGTGCGTGCGTGTGTGCCGTTCTGAGACAGTCGATGGGCGGCTGAGACAGTACGGCCCGCCTCGATCTCGCCGGGCTGGGAGACAAATCGCCGACATTTCATCGGGTTGCACGCGTCGTGCAGGCATGGCGCAGTAGTTGCTTGGGCCGGTGCAGCTCGCTGCACACCTTCGATAACAACAAGAAAGGAGCACACCGATGATTCGAGCCGCCCGCACGCCCTTGGCGCTGACGCTTGCCCTCATGGCCTGCAGCGCCCAGGCCCACGAGCTGTACAACAACGAGGGCCGCGTGCTGAACGCCGACCTCGAGGCCCTGTTCGGCGTATTTCACAGTGACGAAAGCTACGCGGTGGGCGGCAACCGTCAGCCCGGCAGCAGTGCCTGGCGCGAGGGCTATATCAAGTATGGGCTGAGTGCGAGCCAGGCACTGGGCGCCGCGGGCACGGCCTACGGCGCGTTCAACCTGGTCAGCTCCGGTACCTGGGGCGACGGCGACGCCGCCGGCCTGACCCTGGGCAGCGAACGGCGCACCGGCGTCGAGGATGCCTACCTGGGCTGGCGCTCCGGCGACCTGTTCCCGGCGCTGGGCAAGGACGGCGTGGACGTTTCCGCCGGCCGCCAGACGCTGACCCTGGGCGACGGCTTTCTGATCCAGGGTGATCCGGTCAACCTTGGCAAGGTCGACCTGGGCGCGAACTTCAACCGCGGCGGCGCCTATTACCTGGCCGCGCGCAAGGCCTTCGACCGCACGGCCGTACTGCGCCTGGGCGGCAGCGAGGGCCTGCGCGGCGACCTGATGTGGCTGAAGTCGGACAACCATTACCAGGCCGATACCGAGCTTGCCATCGCCAACCTAGAACAGGTGGGCGAAGCCGGCACCCTGGGCATTTCATGGATTCGCGGCCTGGATGTCGACCGGCGCTATGCGTCGATCCTGGGCCTGCAGGAGCGCGATGGCATGGATACTGTCAGCCTGCGTGGGCGCGGCAGCCTGGGGGTCAAGGACCTGGAGGTGGCCGCCGAATACGTGACCCAGGACAAGCGCAGCGGGCGCGAGAACGCCTGGTACCTGGAAGGCGCCTGGACCTTCTCCGAGGTGCCCTGGAGCCCGACCGCCACCTACCGCTACAGCCGCTTCTCGAATGCCTTCGACCCGCTGTTCTACGGGGCCAGCCGCGGCTACGGCACCTGGTTCCAGGGCGAGGTCGCGGCCAACTATGCCGGCCCGTTCAACAGCAACAGCCAGGTGCATCACGTGGGCCTCAAGGCCACGCCACGGGAGAACCTGACCCTTGGCGCGCTGTACTTCGACTTCGATACCCTGGACAAGGCGCGTGGCAACCTGGGTGGCCGCGAGCTGGACCTGTACGTGGAGTGGATGGTCAACGAGCACCTGCTGATCAGCCCGCTGCTGGGTTTCTACAAGCCTGATCGCAGTGCCGACAACGGCGGCCTGCAGCTGGGCAGCAGCGACACCAGCACCTACCTGCAACTGCTGGTGGGCACCTTTTTCTGAGGTGTCACACTGGATACCCCTGCGCGGCCAGCCAGCCGCGCAGCCTGGCCTGTTCCGGCGCCGGCCTGCCGTGCAGCAGCCACTGCAATGGCTGACCGGCCTGAACCCCACGTACCAACGGGGCCAGCGGCACGCCGTCGAGGTGCCAGATACCCAGCGGCTGGTCGGGCCCCACCACCACCTCGGCCTGTTCGATGAAGCCGTGGCTCACCACCGGGCGCTGCTGCACCTGCCATTGGCGGAAGTCCCCGGCCAGGTGCAGTGGTTGCGCATCCGGCCACACCTGGCGCGGGCCCCAGAACGCTTGCCCGGCCTTGTCTGCCTCCTGGGCATAGAAATCCCGGCCAATGCGGGCGAAGCGCAGGAACAGCTGCTCGATACGTTCCTGATGAAAGCGCAGGGCCAGCGCCTGCTGCCCGGGGCGGCGCAGCAGGGTGTTGATCACTGCGGGCGCCTGCAGGGCCGAGGAAAGCGACTGGAAGATGCCGTTGCCCGACAGCGGGTCCACCGCCATGGCGGCGTCGCCGATGCGCAGCCAGTTGTGCCCCGCGCATGCGCCTGCCAGGATCGCCGTGCTGCTGCGCGCATGCACCGGCACCGCCTGCCCGGCCGCCGCGCCGAATACCTCGGCCACCAGTGCCGATTCGCCCCGACGCCGGGCACAGTACTCAGGCAGGTGCGCCTTGCCCGGCAGACCGCCGGCGCTGCTGTCCAGGCTGATCTGCCAATAGCAGCGGCCATCGGCCAGGCGCGCCATCCAGGCCCAGCCGTCGGCCAGGCTCTGCACCGCCGACACCGGCTCGGCCGGCGCGCCCTGCCACACACTGAGCAGGCTGACACTTTCGGGGCCGCGCAGGCGGCTCGCCGTCAACGGGGCCTGGCGCCCGCGTGCCTCCACCAGAAAATCGGCATGCAGCACCCGGCCATCGTTAAGCTGCACCTGGTGCGCGTGCGCCGTGCTGTGCAGCTTGCTCACCCGTGCTTCGATCAAGCCCACGCCGGCCCGGCGCAGGTCATCGCGCAGGGCGGCATCGAAACGGCGGCGGTCCAGCAGGCATTCCTGGTTCAGCCATTGCTGCTGGCCATTCCAGTGCACCTGGCGGCGCGCGGGCATGGCTGCCTGTTCCAGTGCGCTGCCTAGGCCGGCATGGCGCAGGCCGTCGAGCACCCGTTGGGACACACCCTCCACCGCCTCGAACCGGCGCCAGTCACACACCAGCTCGACCGTGTAGCCCAGGCGCTGCAACCCCATGGCGCACGCCGCGCCTGCGGGCCCGGCGCCCAGTATCAGGATGCGCGGCTCAGCCATGCACGCCCCCACGGCGTTCTGCGCCAATGAAGGCGGCCTGTTGGCGCAGATGGGCCAGTACCTGTTCGCGACCCGCGTTCGGCTGCGCCGTCAACAGTGCGCGCACCTGGCCGCACAGCGCCGCACTGGCCAGGCTCGCCCCCGCCACGCCGCTAGCCGGATCGACCGCAGCGCCGAAATCGGCCTGGGGCGTGTCGAGCCACGACCATTGGCCCGGCGCGCAGCGGGCATCGCCGGTTACCCGAATCACCCCCGGATAACGCGCCGGGTACACCGGCGCACCGCGCGCCGGGCTCGATGCGCACAGCAGCACCCCGGCCTCGACGGCCACGGCGCAGGCCGCACGCAGTACATTGCGGTCCTGCTGCAGGCCCAGGCTCAGGTTGACCAGCATCGCGCCCTGCTCCACCAGCCACAGCAGCGCCGCCGCCACCTGCAATGCCGAGGTCTGCCAGTGGCGGTCGAACACCTGCGCCACCAGCACCTCGCCGGCACCGCCCTGGGCCAGCAGGCAGTCGAGTACCCGGCTGCCATGCCCCAGGACATCGGCCTGCACCTGCCCCTCGCGCAACTCGCCGTGCTCCAGCCAGAAACGCCGGCCACCGGCGATAGGCCCGGCCTGATGCGCCGAGCACCCGCTGTCGATCACCCCGACACGCAGGCTAGTGCCCATGCCGCACGGGCTGCGGCTGTACACAGCGCAGTTGCCCGTCCTCGAGGTGCAGGTGAAGGTCCGCGCCGTCCAGGGTGGACGGCCGGTGGCTGATCAGGATGCGCGTGCGCCCGGCGAACAGCTGGTCGATGGCCGCGATCACCTCGCGCTCGGTGGCCTCGTCGACCGCCGAGGTGGCTTCGTCGAGCACCAGGATCGATGGCTGCTGCAACAGGGCGCGGGCAATCGCGATGCGTTGTTTCTGCCCACCGGACAACTGCTGCCCACGTTCACCCAGCGGCCCGTCCAGGCCCAGGGGCAGGCTGTGCACCAGGCTGTCCAGGCGCGCCAGGCCCACCACCTGTTCCAGTTCTGCACGGCTCGCGTCGGGCCGGCAGTAGGCCAGGTTCTGCGCCAGGGTGCCGCGAAACAGCACGATGTCCTGGCTGACCACCGCAATGCGCCGGCGCAGTGCCAGCAGATCGAGGTCGCGCAGGTCCTGGCCGTCGAGCAGGATGCGCCCCTGGTCCGGGTCGTAGAAGCGTTGCAGCAGGTCGATCAGGGTCGACTTGCCAACCCCCGAAGCGCCGCTGATGGCAACCTTGAGCCCGGCGCCGATGCACACCCGGGCATCCTGCAGCACCGCGCCACGACGCTGCTCATGGGCAAAGCACACTCCTTCAAGGCGCAGCTCGCCGCCGCCGTCACGCATCGGCTGCGGCGCGGCCGGCTGGGTCACGCTGACCGGCTCCTGCTGCAACTCCATCACCCGGCCCAGGCTCACGGCCATGCGCTGGACCGCCACGTACAGGCCCAACAGGCTCTGCACCGGCCCCACCGCCATGCCCAGATAAGTGGAAAAGGCGATCAGCGCGCCCAGTTGCCAGGTGCCCTGGATCACCCAATAGCCGCCCACCAGAAACGCCGCGGCGCGGCACAGCGAGGTCAGGGTGCCCGGCACCGCCTGGGTCAGGAACTCGGTCACCTGCACCTTGAGCAGTTGCCCCATGTAGCCCTGGCCCAGTCGCCCCAGGCGCCCGGCTTCGCGCTGCTGCTGGCCCGCGGCCTGGATGAACTTCATCGCCGGCAGGGTCTCGACCAGAAACGACGAGACATCGGCCGAGCGTTCGCGCAGCTGGCGCACCTCGCGCTCGACCTTGCGCCGCATCCAGCGCAGCCACAGCACCTCGATGGGAATCAGCACCGCCAGCAGCAGGGTCAGCTGCCACGACAGCATCAGCATCAGGCTCACTGCGCCCACCAGGCCGATCAGGCTGGAAACCGCCGAAAACAGCGAATCCACCGCAAAACGCTGGATTTCCGCGACGTCGCCATCGAGCCGCGAAAGGATGTCGCCCAGCCGCTTGCGCCCGTAGAAGCTGGGCGACAGCTGCTGCAGGTGGCCATACAGGTCGTCGCGCAGGGCGAACAGGATGCGCCCCGACAGGCGCGTGTGCAGGTAGCGGTTGACCCCCGACAGCACGGTGCTCGCCAGCCCCACGCCAACCATGATCGCCGCCATGTGCCACAGCACCTCGAAGTCCTTGGCCAGCAGGCCCTCGTCGATCAGGGTCTTGACCAGCCAGGGCTGGGCCAGCACCAGCAGCGAGGCGCCCAGCGACAACCCCAGCAGCACGCCGATCGCCCGCCCGTGGGGCCGCACGAAGCCGTACAGCCAGGCCAGCGCCCGGCGCATCAGCTGCGGGTCGTCGGTATTGACCAGGCGCAGCAGCACTCGACCCAGGCGGTTCAACTGCGCAGCTGCTTGATCTTGCGGTACAGCGTGGCGCGGCTGATGCCCAGGGCATCGGCTGCCGCGGTGATGTTGCCGTGATGACGCGCCAGGGCGCCACGGATCAGCTCCTCCTCGTTTTCGCGGATGCTGCCCGGCTGCTGGGTGCTGCCCCTGAGGTCTTCAAGCAGGCAGTCGGTCAGGTGTTCCAGGCCCAGCAGTGGCTCGCCCGGCTCGCGCATGGCCACCGCCGAGCGCAGCACCATCTCCAGCTGGCGGATGTTGCCGGGCCAGTCGTAGTTGTTCAGCAACGCGGCCAGCTCCTTGCTCAGGCGCACGCCGTGGGCGCCGAACTTGTGCAGCAGGCTGTCGATCAGGGTGCCCAGGTCGTCGCGCTCGCGCAGTGCCGGCAGGCGCAGACTCACGCCGTTGATTCGGTAGTAGAGGTCTTCGCGAAACTGCTGCTCAAGCACGTGGCGCTTGAGGTCGCGGTGGGTGGCGCAGATCACCGCCACGTCGATGTCCTGCTCTTCGCCGGCGCCCAGCGGCGCCACCCGGCGCTCCTGCAATACCCGCAGCAGGCGTGCCTGCAGGGCCAGCGGCATGTCGCCCACCTCGTCGAGAAACAGGGTGCCGCCGTGGGCCTGCATCAGGCGCCCGACCATGCCGCCACGGCGCGAGCCGGTGAAGGCCCCTTCGCGGTAGCCGAACAGTTCGGACTCGATCAGCCCCTCGGGTATGGCCGCACAGTTGACCGCCACGAACGGCTTGCCGGCACGCGGGCTGGCCTGGTGCAGGGCGCGCGCTACCACTTCCTTGCCGGTGCCGGTTTCGCCCAGCAGCAGCACCGGCAGTTCGTTCTTCAGGCCCTGCAGGGCCATGCGCAAGGTGCGCGCAAGGCTGCTGTCGCGCCCGGCCAGGGCCTCGAGGTCGACGCTCTTCTGCGCGGCCACCGGGGCAGCGGGTGCAGGTGTCGCGGCAATCACGGGCTGGCGCGGCAGGTGCTGGGAGCGGAAGTAGAACTCGCCCTTGGCGGTCTGCACGCTGCTGATGCCGCCCTGCCATACCCGGCTGATGAAGGCGCTGGAGCGTTCGCCGATCAAGTCGCTGCAGCTGCGCCCCACCAGGGCGGCGCGCGATACCTGCAGCAAGGCGCAGGCCTGGTCGTTGGCGGCCAGCACCTCGCCGTCCAGGCTCAGGGCAAGCAGGCCGTGCCAGGCGCTGCCCAGGTACTGCGGGCGGTTGTGGAAGGCCACCACCAGTTGCTCGGGGTAGCACAGGCCGAACATGCGGCTTTCGATGTTGCCGGCCGCCAGCAGCAGCGTCGAGAGATTGTCCTGGGGCTGGGCCATGACGCCTTCGCGGGTGAGGTCGAGCACCCCGATGATCTCGCCGCGCGGGTCGCGCAGCGGTACCGAGGTGCAGGAGAACGGGCTCAGGCGGTCCAGGTAGTGTTCGCCGCAGTTGATCAGCGTGGGGCGCCCTTCCACCACGGCGGTGCCGATGGCATTGGTGCCGCGCACCGACTCGCTCCAGCAACTGCCCGGGTGCAGGTCGCGCAACCCGGTCTGGCGCAGTGGCTCGGTGTTGCCCTCGATGGCCAGCACGTTGGCCTGGGCGTCGCCGAGGATGATGATGCCGCCCTTGCCCTGGCGCGACACCAGGTACTCCAGCTCTGGCGTGGCGGCATCGATCAGCAGCCGGTTGCTTTCCAGCAGGCGCTTGAGTTCACCGCGCTGCGGGGCGGCCAGCTCGTGCCGCTCGCCTTCGAGGCAACTCAGGCCATGGCCGAGGCTGCGCCGCCACGAGGCATCGATCTCGTCGCGCAACATGCCCAGCGGCAACTCCCCGTCATGGACCAGTTTCATGCGTGCCTGGCGTGACTCCTGCAAAGGGTCAGCGGCGTTTTTTATTAGAATGGTGCGTGCCATCGCTTACTCCAGCGCCCGTCGAACGTTGTGCACTTAAGGCAATGTAACTCAAGGGAGTGTGCTTGAGATTTGCAGGGCCGTCACCCGCAGGCGCCGACAACCTGATCGGCAGAGTGGCACAAGGTTACGTTTACGTAAAGGTGATGAATCGCGACGTGTCGTCCTCCTTTCAGGCACGCCGATTGCGCGCCAGCAGCCACAGCAGGTACACCCCGCCCAGCAGGCCGGTGGTCAGGCCGATGGGCAGGTTGAGGTTGGCCACAAAACGCTGGCTGAGCAGGTCGGCGGCCAACAGCAGTACCGCCCCCATCAGCGCTGCGCTCACCAGCGGCACCTGCGCCGAGGTGGTCAGGCGCCGTGCCAGCTGCGGCGCGGCCAGGGCGATGAAACTGATCGGGCCGGCCGCCGCGGTGGCGATCGCGGTCAGGCCCACCGCCGCCATCACCATCAGCAAGCGGGTACGCTCCACCGCCACACCCAGCTGGGCGGCGCTGTCGTCACCCAGTTCGAGGATGTTCAGGCGCCGTGCGTGGTACACCGCCACCGGCACCACCAGCAGCAGGCCCAGCGCCGCCGGCAGCACATGCGACCAGGTGCGGGTGTTGAGCGAGCCGGCCAGCCAGATCTGCGCCGACATGGCCTGGTCGAGGTTGCCCATCACCAGCAGCACGGTGTTGAGCCCCGAGAGCATCGCGCCCACCCCGATGCCCACCAGCACCAGGCGATAGCCGCCGGTGGTGCGGCCCTTCATCGACAGCACGAACACCAGCGCAGCGGTGCCCACGCCGGCGATCACCGCCGCCAGCGACGCCCCCAGCGGGCCGGCATCGAACAGGATGATCTGCACGATCGCCCCGCTCGCCGCCCCGGTGGTGAAGCCGATGATGTCGGGCGAGCCCAGCGCGTTGCGCGAGATGGACTGGAAGATCGAGCCGGCCATGCCCAATGCAGCGCCCACGCACAGCGCGGTGAGCACCCGGGGCAGGCGCACGCGCAGCACGATGCGCTCGGTGGTCGGGCTCGGCCCTGCCCCCAGCAGGCTGGCCAGCACCTGGCCCGGCGTCAACGGCAAGGTGCCGATGCCCAGCAGCAGCACCCCCAGCCCCAGGGCCAGCAGCACCAGCACGGCACACACCAGCACCCCCCGGGGCTGCCAGCGAAACGACAGGGCGGCCAGGCGGACGACCCGTGTAGCGGTAGTGTTCATAGCTTGCTCAACCGGAATGTGCGCACCAGCGCGATAAAGAACGGCCCGCCGATCAGCAGCGCGACGATACCCGCCGCCACTTCCGCCGGCGCCGCCACGACCCGGCCCAGCACATCGGCCCCCAGCAGCAGCACGCCGGCAAACAGTGCCGAGTACGGCAGGATCCAGCGGTAGTCCGGGCCCACCAGCAGGCGCGCCAGGTGCGGCGCCACCAGCCCCACAAAGCCGATCGGCCCGGCAGCGGCGGTGGCAGCGCCGGCCAGCAGCATCACTGCCAGGCAGGCCAGCAGCCAGGTGAGGCGCACGTTCACCCCCAGCGCCAGGCCCAGGTCCTTGCCCAGGGCCATGGCATTGAGGCTGCCGGCCAGCGCCAGCACCGTGACAGCGCCCGGCACCACGGCCATCGCCAGCACCCCCACCGCCTCGAAGCCGCTCTTTTCCAGCGAGCCCGATGCCCAGTGGCGAAACTGGTCGAACACCTGCGCCGGCGCATTGAGGATGATGATGCCGGTGACCGAGGCCAGCATCACCGACAGACCGGCGCCGGCCAGCACCAGGCGCACCGGGTTGGTGCCGGTCTCCTGGGCACGGCCCAGCATGAACACGGCCACCCCGGCCAGCCCGGCGCCGACGAAGGCGCACCACACGTAGCCGCTCATGCTGCTCAGGCCCAGCACGGCCACACCGACGATCACCCCTACCCCGGCCCCGGCGTTGATGCCCAGCAGGCCCGGTTCGGCCAGCGGATTGCGGGTCACCGCCTGCATGATCGCACCGGCCAGGCCCAGCGCCAGCCCGGCCAGTATCGCCACCAGCGTGCGCGGCACCCGCAGTTCGCGCACGATCAGGTGCTGGTCATCGAGCCGGTCGTAGGCCGACAGCGCCTCGAATACCTGGGCCACGCCGATGCTGCGCGACCCCACCACCAGGCTCGCCAGCACCGCCACGACCAGCAACAGCAGCCCCAGCAGCAGGCCCTGACAACGTCTTGATCGCACCATGGCTCAGGGGTACGCCCGCGCCACGGCGTCGATCATCTCGCGCCCGGAGTAGTAGTCGATGCGAAACGAACTGGGGCCCAGTGCATACACCCGCTTGTGCACCACTGCCGGCAGGTTGGCCAGCACCGGGTCGGCGAGAAACGCCTGCACGTCGGCGTCGCTGCCGCCCAGCAGGAACACCGTGTCGCCGGTGATGGCCGCCGAGAGGTTTTCACGGGAGATGAAGTCCACGTCGGAGCTGCGCTTGACCTGCCCTTGCAACCCTTGCGGCAAGCCGGCCACTGCGAACCCGAGAGCTGCCAGCAGCTGCGCATGGGGGCTGTCCAGGCGCGCTACCGAATAGCTGCCACCCAGGTTGTAACCCACCACGCTGACCGCGCCGGCAGGTGGAGTGATGCGCGCTGCAACCTGCGCGGCGTAGGCGTCGAAGCGCTCGATGGCCGCCTCGGCCTGGGCCTGCAGGCCGCTGGCCTGCCCCAGTTGGCGCGCCAGCTCCTGCCAGCTGTGGTTGGCGTAGTTGACCACCACCGTGTCGATACCCTGGGCCTGCAGCTCGGCCTGGTGGGGCAGCACACTGTCGGCCCCGGTGGCCGACACCACCAGCAGGTCGGGTGCCTGCCCGACCACCGCTTCGAGGTCGAACACCAGGTTCTTGTACAGCACCTGCACACCGCGCTGGTCGGCCACCTCGGCCCACTGGGTGAAGAAGCCCTTGGCATCGGAGATGCGGCTGGGCGTGGTCGCGGCACTGGCCACCAACGGCGCGTCCATGGCCAGCAGGATGCCGGTCACGCTCGGCGAGGTGGACACGATGCGCTTGGGCGAGGCCTGCGCCGACGCCGTCGGCGCCTCGTCCGCAAGCTCGGCGGGCTGCCGGGCCAGCCACAGGGCGACGCTGGCCACAGCGACGATGGCCAGCACGGCCACCACAATCTTTTTCATCGTCTAGCCCTGCTCGTCAAGGTGGTGGGCGAAGGTCGAGCCGCTGTAGCCCTTGCGGAACAGGCCGGCCTGCACCAGGCGTGGCATCAACTGGTCGAGAAACAGGTTCAGCGACTCGACCGAGCCACCGGGCGCGGCAATGAAGCCGTCGATGGCGCCACTGGCAGCCCAGTCCGCGATCTGCTCGAAGGCATCGTCGACGGTGCCGACCACCTGCCAGTGCGCCGCCGAAATCACCTCGGGGCGCAGCAGCAGCTGGTCGATGCTCAGCGACTCGCGCTCGATCAGGCGGCGCAGCAGGCTGCTGTGGGTACGGCTGGAGGCGTCCGGCGCAACCACCGGCAGGTCGGCGCGGGTCACCGGGCGGTCGAGGGGCCAGTCGGCCAGGTCCAGCCCGGTCATTTCCTTGATCGAGGCCAGCTTGCGCGCGCGGTTCATGCGCCCGTGGGTTTGCATGAACACCGCCCGGGCCTGCTCGCGGGTGTCGGCCAGGTACAGGCTCAGGCCCGGCAGCAGGCGGATCGCCTGCGCCGAGCGGCCGTGGCGTTCGGCGCGCCGGCCCAGGTCACGGCGCAGTTCAAGCGCCGCTTCCTTGTCGGGCGTGGGTGCGAACACCAGGTCGGCCACCGAGGCGGCGAAATCCCGCCCCGACTCCGAGGCACCGGCCTGGATCAGCGGAATGCGCGTGCCGGGGAAGGCTGGCAGGTTCAGCGGGCCCTTGACCTTGAGGTAGGTGCCCTCATGGTTGACCGGGCGCACCTGGGTGGTGTCGGCATAGCAGCCATTGGCACGGTCGATGGTCAGCGCCTCGAACGGGAAGCTGCCCCACAGCTGGTGCACCAGCTCGGTGAACTCGGCCGCCCGCGCATAGCGCTCGTCGGCGTCGGGCATCTGCTCAAGGCCGAAGTTCTCGTGCCCCTGCAAGGCGGTGACGATGTTCCAGCCCACGCGCCCGTTGCTGATCCAGTTCAGCGACTGCAGCTGGCGCGCCACCACATACGGCGGATAGAAGGTGGTCGACACCGTCGACACCAGGCCGATGTGCGAGGTCTGCTGGGCCACGGCGGCCAGCAGGATGGTGGGGTCGAGGCTGGTGAAGCCAGGGCCGCTTTCGAGCATTTCCACCGGCAGGCAGCTGACGTCGGGGCGGAACACGAAGTCCAGGTGCGCCGCTTCGGCGCGCTGCGCCAGATCGATGGCAAAGGCACTGGTGAACAGGCCCTCGACGTTGCTGTCGGCGCGCCGCCAGGCGTCGCCGCTGAGCCAGGTGGGGGCCAGTGAAAGGCCGATATGGAGTCGCTTGGGCGAGGTCATCAAAGCTCCGGGTGCAAGTGATCGAGTACGGCGGCCCCAGGGCCGCCGTTGACAGTGGGTTGATTCAGAACGAGCCCTTGACGCCCACGCCGAACATGCGTGGCGTGGTCATGCTCGCCTCGGTGCCGCCGATGCCGCGGTTCTGCTGCAGGTAGGTGGCCGAGCGGTCGTCGAACACGTTCTTGACGTAGCCGTACAGTTCCACCGCCGGGGTGAACTGGTAGCTGGCGCGGGCATCGGTCAGGGTGTAGGAGTCGACCGAATACGACGAGTTGTTGGCCGTGTCGGAGTAGTAGCCGTCGATATGCCGCACCTGGGCCGACAGGTTGAGCTTGTCGGTCACGTCCCAGCTGGGCCCGAAGCTCAGGGTGTAGCCGGGCGACTTGGCAAACTCGTTGGCCTGGTAGCTGTCGTTGCTGGTGATGCGGTCGATGCGCGTGCGCAGGGTGCCGGCGCTGGCCTTGAGGGTCAGGCTGTCGAGCAGCTGGTAGTCGGCGCTCAGTTCCATGCCGTAGGCGTGGGCCTTCTCGGCATTGATGGTGTAGGACTGGCTGATCCCGGTGGAGATCACCACCGGAATGTTGTACTGCGAATCCTTCATGTCCATGTAGAACAGGTTGCCGCTCAGGCGCAGGCGGTCATCGAACAGGCTGGCGCGGGTGAACAGCTCGTAGTTCCACACCGACTCTTCCTTGAAGTACTGCCATTGGCGCGTCGACAGGTTGAGCGAGACACCGCCCGGGTTGTAGCCGCGGCTGACCATCGCGCCCACGGTCCAGTCCGGGGTCGCGGCGTAGGCCAGCGATACCTTGGGCAGCACGGCGGTGAAGGTCTTCTGGTAGTCCAGCGCAGTGGGCGCCAGCACCGAGTTGCCGTCGCGCTCGATACGGTCCTGCTGGAAGCGCAGGCCCGTGCTCAGGGTCCACAGGTCGCTCAGGCGGTAGTTCAGCTCGCCGAAGAGGCCGAGGTTTTCCTTGGTGTCGTCGAACGCCGACAGCCCGGCCAGGTTGAGGGTTTCGTCGGTCCTGGTGCGCGCCACGTAGAGGCCGGTGGCGCCGCTGAGCACGCTGTGCTGGTCACCGAACACCAGGCGGGTTTCGTTGGACAGGTTCTTCTGCTTGATGTCGGCGTCGCCCTGCCCCGGGATGCCGGTGTAGCGCTGCACGCTGGACAACGAATACTGCGCCTGGTTGATCAGCTTGAGGCCGTTGTCGAAGTCGTAGCTCACGTCCAGCACGCTGGTGTTGGTGCTCTGCTCCCAGCTGGGCATGGTCGTGGTGGTGTGGTCGAGCTTGTGGTACGGCGCCGAAGCGGCTTCCTGGGTGGGGCGGTTGCTCTCGTTGTGCGAGAAGGTGAACTTGGCCTCCAGCCCCTGGATGTCGGTGGGCAGCCATAGCAGCTTGGCGCGGGTGGTGAGCGCGCTGAAGTCGTGGTCGGTCTTGCCCTTCTGGAAGTTGGGGTTGGTGTAGTCGATGAAGGTATCGCGCGCCGAGTAGTCCACTGCCAGGCGCCCGGCCAGGTCGGTACCCATCAGCGGCCCGGACAGCGCGATGGAGGTGCGCTTGGCGTTGTAGTTGCCGATCTCGGCCTGGTAGGCGGCCTCGGGGGTGAAGGTCGGGTCCTTGGTGTTGACGATGATCGCGCCGGCGATGGCGTTGGCGCCTTGCGAGGTGGTCTGCGGGCCGCGGAACACCTCGATGCTGTCCACGTCCCACACCGAGGTGGCGCCGAAGAACATCTCGTTGTAGTTCAGGTAGTGGCCGTCCAGGTTGATGGTGGCCCGTGGCACGGTGCCGCCCCAGAACTGGTTCTGCCCGTTGTTCGGGCCCTGGGTGTCCTGGCCGCGGATGATCGGCGCGCCTACCGAGTCGGTGTAGATCACGTTGGGCACGTCATTGAGCACTTCATGCACGCTGGCGTTGCCGGTGTTCTGGCGCTCGATGTCGCGGGCAGTCTTGACCGACACCGAGGAGGCGGTGTTCTTCAGGTCACGCTCGAGCTTTTCCCCGGTGATCATGATCGGTTCGAAGGTGACTGCGCCTTTGCGCGGGGCAGCAACGGCATCATCGGCCATCGCGGGCGCCATGCCGAGCACGGTCGCCAGGGTCAGCACGCTGAAACCGCAGGTGAGTTCAAGGGGTGAATAGGCCTTCAAGATACGCTCCAAATGATAATCATAATCGTTTGTGCGAAAGGTATCATGTGGCCACTTCGTTCCTCAATAGAGAATTCATTCTGCAATGTGGTAAATCCAGGGGCCCGGCCAGCGCTCGGAAAAGTCGGTATCATGCGCACCGACGCCGCGCACAAGCGGCGCGCACTTGATGCCTGATGAGGACCAGCCGCCAGCCGGCGATGAGGAGAGGCCCGTTGAAAAAAACCATTCCAGCTGCGGATGACGCCCCGCACGCGCCGGGCGAAAAACGTTCGGGCACCATTCAGTCCGTCGCCATCGCCGCCCGCTTTCTCAACGTACTGGCCAGCGCCGAGCACGAACTGGCCCTGGGGGAAGTGGCGCGGCGCACCCAGACCGGCGCGTCCACCGCGCACCGCTACCTGCAGAGTCTGGTCAAGGAGGGCCTGGCCAGGCAGGACCCGGCCAGCAGCCTGTACGACCTGGGCCCGGCGGCGCTGAGCATCGGTATCGGTGCGCTCAAGCGGGTGGATGCAGTGGAGATCGCCGCGCAGCACATGAAGGCGCTGGCCCACCAGCATGCGGCCAGCGGCGGCGTGGCGATCTGGACCGACCGTGGCCCGACGCTGGTGCGCTGGTACCGCAGCGCGTTCTTCTCGATCAACCCGCTGGCCCTGGGCGACGTGCTGCCCATCGACAACACCGCCTGCGGGCTGGTGTTCCAGGCCTTCCTGCCCAAGGCCACCATCGATGCGGCGCGCAAGCTGCAACCGGCGCACTTTCGCGGCACGGCGCCGGCCAAGGCTGTGCTGGACGAGGTGCGCAGCAGCCGCTGGGCCGAGAAGACCAGCCACCTGCTGTCGAATGTCACCGGGCAGGCCGCGCCGGTGTTCGACGCCCAGGGCGAGATCGTGTGTGTGGTGACCACGGTGACCGACCTGGGTCAGCTCAAGACGCCCGAAGACCGCGATGCGCTGTTCCGGGCGGCCAGCCGGGTCAACCAGTCAACCGGCGGCCTGCCGTGGCAAGGCGCCTGACACCACCGCCCGCTCGCGCGACAAGGGCACCAGCAGCGGCGTGCCGCTGACCGGGTCGGCGATGATCATCGAGGCCACGCCGAACACCTCCTGCACCAGGGCCTCGGTGAAGATGCGCGCCGGGTCGCCCTGGGCGACGATGGCGCCGGCCTTCATGGCGATCAGGTGCGAGGCATAGCGGCACGCCTGGTTGAGGTCATGCAGCACCGCAACGATGGTGCGGCCCTGGCGATTGAGCTCGGCCAGCAGTTCCAGCAGTTCGATCTGGTGCGCGATATCGAGGTAGGTGGTGGGCTCGTCGAGCAGCAGTACCGGCGTCTGCTGCGCCAGCACCATGGCGATCCATACCCGCTGGCGCTGGCCGCCGGACAACTCCTGCAGCAGGCGCTCGGACAGCTCGCTGACCTGCGCCGCCTGCATGGCTGCGGTCACGGCCTGTTCGTCGGCCTGCGACCATTGGCGCAGGAACGACTGGTGCGGGTAGCGCCCGCGGGCCACCAGGTCGGCCACGGTGATGCCGTCGGGCGCAACCGCGCTCTGGGGCAGCAGGCCGAGCCGCCGGGCCACGTCCTTGGCCGCGAGCGTGTGAATATCGACCTGATCGAGCAGCACCGTGCCGCTCGAAGGCACCAGCAGGCGCGACAAGGCCCGCAGCAAGGTGGATTTGCCACAGGCATTGGGGCCGACGATGACGGTAAAGGACCCTTCGGTGATAGCCACCGAAAGGTCCGTGGAGATCGTGCGCTGGTCGTAGCGAAGCGTCACGGCGTCAGCCTGCAGGCGATACGTCATGGAGAGGGTGTTCCAGTGAAGGGATTCGGCGCCAGTATTGCAGATGAGGAATTTATTCCGCAATCCGGAACGCCGGCGCCCTGCCCTCAGCCCGCCGCCATCAACGGCTGGCACTGCGCGTAGTGCCGCGCCAGGCCCTTGAGCGAATGCCCCAGGGTGATACGGGTGTGCCGGTCGTACTGGTGCAGCAGGTCCAGACGGCCCTGCTGCAACCTGGCCAGGATGGCGCGGGCAGCCAGGTCGGTGGCACCCAGGGCGTGGGTCAGCCCCTGGGACGACACCGGGTCGAAGGCGATGGCCGCCTCGCCCACTGCCAGCCAGTGCGCCGATGCACAGCGCTGCAATGCACTACAGCCGGCATCCAGCACCTGAACCTGCGCTGCGGCCAGTTCGTCGGCACCTGCATAGCGCTGCATCAGGCGCGTGCGCTGCAGTTGCTCGGCCAACTGCGGCGCGGTGCGCTGACCGTCACCGCCGGGAAAGAAGCGCACCAGGTGACGCTGGCCGCTGGCGGTGGTGGCCCCGGACCACCAGCCCTGGGCATCCGCCTCGATCAGCAGCCACTCGGTGTCGGCCAGTTCCGAGCCACCTCGCGGCAGGCGCGCCGCGACGGCCACCTGGCGACTCAGGCGCTGGCGCCGTGCCCCGCCGAGCCGGGCGATGCAACTGGCCTTGCCGGTGGCATCCACCACGAAACGTGCCTGCCCGCGCCAGGGGTGTTCACCTCGCCGACCGCCCAGGGTAATGCTGTCGTCGGCAAAATCGGCATGGGTCACCCGCACATCGTCTTCACGGTTGATCCCAAGCGCCGCCGCCCTTTCCCGCAGCCGGGCGTCGAACACCCGTCGTTCCAGGAACGCGCCATGGGCGGCGCGCTCGCAGAAGTAGTCGCGAAATACCGGCTCGCTGGTCAGCCAGATCGACTGCACGCCGCAGCAGCGTCGCGCCACGGTGCTGTCGTCGAGCAGGTCGGCGTGCCCCAGTGCGGCAAGTGCAGGCAACGCCTCGGGGGACAGGCACTCGCCGGGGCGCAGCGCAGCCTCGGGTTCACGCTCCACCAGCCCCACCTGCAACCCGGCCTGCACCAGGCGGATGGCCAGCGCCGTGCCGGCCGGCCCGGCGCCCACCACCAGCACGTCGTGCACGGGGTTCAAATCTCGTCCCTGCGCAGCCGACGACGTGGCGGTACCTTCTGCCTGGGCGGCTCCAGTTCGGTCTCGCCCAGCAACGGTGGCGGCGAATCCAGGGCCTCGATCACCGCCAGCAGGTCGAGCTTGGCATTGGAGCCGGTGACCCGCTCGGGCCGCCCGCTTTCGATCCAGGCCCGCGCCGGCAACCCCAGTGCGGTCGCCTCGGGGGTGGCGTCGTGGGCCAGCAGAATGCCCAACTCCCACCAGTGGCTCACCATCAGGTTGATGCGCGTGAAGTAGCTGCCCTTCAGGTCGCGCAGCCAGTCCTCGCGGTAGGAAAAGTGCTTGAGCTGCTGCGCTGGCGTGGTACGTCTTGCGCCCACACGCTCCCACGCCTCGCTGCTCAGTACCTGGTTGGGCACGCGGGCCCCCCAGTAGCTGGGGAACGACAGGTAGGTACTGGGCTCGTACTCGGCATCCGACAGGCACGAGGCCTCGTCGGTCTGCCACGGCACGCCCAGCGCGCGGGTCAGCGAACCCGGGCCCACGCCGTCCAGCGGGCCCTGGGGTGCCAGGCACACCTGTGGCGTGAGTTCGTCACCGAAATCCTGGCGCACCGCCTGCCCCTGGGGCAGTACCGCCAGGCGATAAGGGCTGCGCCACACGCTGGGCACGCGCATGAACCAGGTCAGTTCGATGCCCGGGTGGAACGGGCCGCCCAGGCATTCATGCAGGCCGGCGCGGTCCAGCGCCTGGGCCTGGGCGCGCGGTTCGAGCGTATCGAAGTCTTCCGGTACCGGCGCGCCCTGCCAGTCGGCGACGAATTCGCCTTGCGCCCACTGGCTCAAGGCCTGGTACATCAGCGGGGTGACCGCGAGCCCGACCGCGGATGGCGGCTGGGGGTCGAGGTCATAGTCGCCGTAATAGTCGCCGTACAGGGGCAACAGCGCCGGGGCGAACTCGGCGGTGCTGGCGGGGTCGCGAAACAGCGCGAAGACCTTGCGCCGAAAGTCCGCACTGGCCTCACCGGGGTCGGCCAGCCGGGCCACCACGTCGGGGTTCTGGGTATCGAGTGGCGAACCGTGGCCGCTGAGCATGAACAGGCCCTGGTTGGTCCACTGCATGTGGGTCATGCGCTCGAAGATCGGCCAGATATCGCGGGTGAACGAACAGCCCGGTTCGGCCGGCAGCTGACCCTGGCGCACGAACAGGTCGCGCACCACCTCTTCCATGGTGACCACGCCAAACAGCCCTGGCGCGTAGTTGGGGGGCGTCACCACCAGGTAGCCGGGCTCGGCATCCAGGCGCTGGCCGTTGTTGAACGTCACCCGTGCGTACACCGGGCCGTCCGACACGTCGTCGTGCCAGTCGTCGTTGTTGGCGAAGGTTGTCGGTGGGGTCTTGTCCACCCGCGGTGCGCTGTGGCCGTGCCCGCCGAGGGCGATCAGGCGCCCGGCCTCGTCGGTGCGCAGTTCGCCCAGGTACACGGGTTTGCCGTGGAAGGTGCCGGTGTCGAAATGAAAGGGCTTGCCTTGCTGGCGGCGGCCGCTGATGGTCCTGGGGCCGGGGCGGATGTCCAGGGCCTGGCGCTGCGCGCCGGTCACGTGCGGGTTGCGTCGTTTTTCGGCGATGGCGTACTGGCCGGGCAGGTCCATGGCATTTTCGAAGGCGTACCAGCCGGCCTTGAGGTTGGCGACTTCCACGGTCCATTCGATCTGCACGCCGTCGTCCAGGCTCAGCTCCTGTACGGTGCCGTCGTGCAGTTCGGCATAGAGGCGAAAGCGCACAGCCTGGCGCCGCACCTGGCCCCTGGCATCGCGAAATTGCCCGTCGGCGCTGCTGGCCAGTGCCCCTGGCACCTGCGCGGCGAGCACGTACTCCTCATCGCCATCGGCGTTGCCGACACGGGCAACGCCGAGCCCTGGGTGCACACGAATGGATTTGATCGATGCCGGGCTGATCATGGCCGTCTAGCCTCCTTGCCAGTGGGGTCTGCGCGAATGCGCAATTTCGCGCTCAACGCTAGATGGCGAATGGAGGGGTGTCAAATGGCCATGTCAGCCAGCAATCCGAAGCTCAATTTGCGCCGTTGAGTCAGCCGTTGCGAGAGGCCGCGTTGTTGTTGATCGCCTTGGGCCCCGCCACGCCCCACACGATCAGGCCGACCAGCGGCACGAACACCACCAGCACGATCCACAACATCTTGCGGTCGGCCTTGCTCTTGCTGCCGATGATGCTCTTGATGGCCCACAGTTCCACCAGGGCCAGGATTACCGCCAATGTGATCCAGATATAACCGTTGTTTTGCATGCGTCATCTCCCGAATGGTATTGCGTTAGGTCAGGCGACGCCGCGATGGTTCAGTGAATCTGCGCCCAAAGGCGCCAGGCAGACACCTCACTGCACCGGCAGAAAGTTCATCAGCAACAGGCTCTGCGCATAGTTCAGGCCGATGCGCCGGTAGCGCTCGTCGAGCATCTGGGTCAGCAGGTCCAGGCGCGCGACGATCTTGCCGAACTCCACGGCAAAGCTCAGGTTGCTGCCCGCCTCGGAGATTTCGTTGGAGAACAGCAACAGCACGCCATTGGCATCCTGGCGCTGGCTCAGCAGCCAGGTGGCCTTCTCGATGTTGCGCGCTGCGTTGCTGACGAACTGCGGGTCGATGGTGTCGGTGATGAAGAATTCGGTACGCCCGCCATGGGCGGTCACCAGCATGCTGCCGATGGCGTAGATGAACGCGCCAACGCGATCGCCCCTGAACTCCGGGCTCAGGGCATAGCTCAGTGCCGCCAGGTCGCGGCGCTCGCCCAGCTGCGGCAAGGCCTGGCGCTGCTCGATGGCCTGGCGGATCTGCCGCTCGGCACTGGCAGCATCGAGAAAGCCCGATTCGCGCCACTGGTTGGGGTTGCGCAGGTACAGCTTGCTCATCAACAGGTACAGGCTCTGCAGGTTGTCCTGCATCGACAGCGTGGCCATGCGATCGACGCTGGTCTGGAACAGTTCCTGGGGCCGGCCGTTGCCCAGCTGGGTGGCGATATCGCGCCCCTGCTGCTGGGTACAGCCAGCGGCGCAGGCCATCAGCGTGCCCGCCAGCAACAGCCGGCGCAGCACGCGCTGGGGTGGAACGCAAAGCGGATAAACCATCGGCACCGGGGTCTGAATTCACGGGCCGCGTTGGGGATCGACGCGGCCTGGCGATGAATAGAGCCGAAAAAACGCAAAAAGTGCGATAACCGCCAGACCGCAGTGGCGCCACGCCGCACTATTGGAGCACCGCGCCCCGCTCCTCCAGCAGTTTCACGAACATCGCCAGGCTGCGCGACACCGTGCCGCTGCGCCATACCAGCCAGGTGCGCAGGTAGCGAAAACGTTGCGACATCGGCCACACGCTGACCGTGGCGCACCCCGGCATGCTCTCGAGCATGCTGCGTGGCATCAGCGCCAGCCCCGCCCCTGCGCTCACGCAGGCGAGCATGCCGTGGTAGCTCTCCAGTTCGAAGATCTTGCCCGGCACGGCGGCATCCTGGGTGAACCAGCGCTCGAAATGATGGCGGTACGAACAGTTGGCCCGGAACGCATAGATGCTCTGCCCGTTGACGTCCTGGCCACGGTGGATCGGCGCATGGTTGAGCGGCGCGATGATTACCATCTCCTCCTCGAACACCGGCACGCCCTCCAGCGAGGGGTGCAGCACCGGGCCGTCGACGAAGGCCGCCGCCAGGCGTCCCGACAGCACGCCCTCGATCATGGTGCCCGACGGCCCGGTGGAGAGGTCCAGCTCGACCTTGGCGTACTGCTGGTTGTAGGCCGCCAGCAACGCGGGGATGCGCACCGCTGCGGTACTTTCCAGCGAGCCCAGCGAGAACGCCCCCTGGGGTTCCTCCCCCGCCACGGTCAGGCGGGCCTCCTCCACCAAGGCCAGGATGCGCTTGGCGTACTCCAGGAAGGTCCAGCCGGCCGGCGAGAGGCGCAGGCGCAGCTTTTCACGAATGAACAGCTCCACCCCCAGGTCGGCTTCCAGCTGCTTGATCCGCGTGGTCAGGTTCGACGGCACGCGGTGGATGTGCTGGGCGGCTGCGCTGATGCTGCCGTGCTCGGCCACGGCGGTGAAGATCTCAAGCTGTACCAGGTCCAAAAACATTCTCCAAACGTGAAAGAAACCGTTTTTATTATTCAGTTTTCGAAAGATTAGCACGGCATTACGCTGGGCCCCTGTTTCCCTTCCGACAGGAACGCCCGCCATGACCGACATAACCAGCCACACCCATGCCCTCTCGATCAACCCGGCCACCGGTGAACGCATCGGCCACTACGCCTATGAAACCGACGCACTGATGGACGCCGCCCTGGGCCGCGCCGCTGCCGGGTTTGCCGGCTGGCGGCGTACCCCGCTGGCTACCCGCTCGGCCCTGCTGGTGAAACTGGCCGGTGTGCTGCGCGACAACGCCCAGGCCATGGCGCAGATGATTACCCTGGAAATGGGCAAGCCTGCGGCCCAGGCCCGCGGCGAAGTGGAAAAGTGCGCCCAGCTGTGCGAGTGGTACGCCGAGAACGGGCCGGCCATGCTGGCCCCCGAGCCAACCCAGGTACCCGACGCCAAGGCCCACATCGAATACCGCCCACTGGGCCCGATCCTGGCGGTGATGCCGTGGAACTTCCCGCTGTGGCAAGTGCTGCGCGGTGCGGTACCCGCGCTGATCGCCGGCAACACCTACGTGCTCAAGCACGCGCCCAATGTGATGGGCTCGGCCTACCTGCTGCGCGATGCGTTCCAGCAGGCCGAATTCCCCGAAGGCGTGTTCGAGGTGCTCAACGTGACGCCTGAGGGCGTATCCAGGGCCATCGTCGACCCGCGCATCGTCGCCGTGACCCTTACCGGCAGTGTGCGTGCCGGTGCCGCCATCGGTGCCCAGGCCGGTGCCGCGCTGAAAAAATGCGTACTGGAACTGGGCGGCTCCGACCCGTTCATCGTGTTGAACGATGCCGACCTGGATGCCGCCGTGCAGGCTGCCGTGATCGGCCGCTACCAGAACACCGGCCAGGTGTGCGCGGCAGCCAAGCGGCTGATCGTCGAAGCCGGCGTGGTCGAGGCATTCACCCGCAAGTTCGTCGAGAAAACCCGCGCGCTGGTGATGGGCGACCCGTTGCTGGCCGACACCTACCTGGGGCCGATGGCGCGTCATGACCTGCGCGACGAGCTCGACCAGCAGGTCCAGGCCACCCTGGCCGAAGGCGCCACGCTGCTGCTGGGCGGGCACAAGGTCGAAGGCCCGGGCAACTACTACGCGCCCACGGTACTGGCCGACGTCACCGACCAGATGACCTCGTTCCGCCAGGAGCTGTTCGGCCCGGTGGCCTCGATCATCACTGCCCGGGATGCGCGCCACGCCCTGCAGCTGGCCAACGACAGCGAATTCGGCCTGACCTCGACCGTGTACACCCGCGATGCGGCACTGGCCCGACAACTGGCCGACGAACTGGAGTGCGGCGGCGTGTTCATCAACGGCTACAGCGCCAGTGATCCGCGCGTGACCTTCGGTGGGGTGAAGAAGAGCGGCTTTGGCCGCGAACTCTCGCACTTCGGCGTTCGCGAGTTCTGCAACGCGCAGACCGTATGGTTCGATCGCCACTAAAGTACGAAGCACCTTCCTATAAAGCGCAGGATAAAAAAATAGGCTTATCCTGCGTTTAATAGATACCCATGGCAGCGCTTATCCATTAGCCTCAACTCACTCTCAAACACAGCAGGCACCTTGCCACTATAAAAATCAGCACCTTTCATCTATTTTGCGCCCGCTTGCAACTGCCAAACATAACTCGAAATAACAGTCTTGATTGGAGCGTTCGAATGTCGAAAAAACTCTTCACCCTCACCGTGCTCGGTGGCCTGATGCTGGCCAACAGTGCCTTTGCCGACAAGCTCACGGTGATCTCCTATGGTGGCGCGAGCAAGGCCGCGCAGGTCACCGCGTTCTACAAGCCCTACGAAGAAAAGACCAAGACCCAGGTGATCGCTGGCGAGTGGAACGGTGAAATCTCCAAGCTCATCGCCATGAACGACACCAAGACCGTGACCTGGGACGTGCTCGATACCGAAGACACCGACCGTGCCCGTGGCTGTGAAGAAGGTCTGTTCGAAAAACTCGACTACGAACGCCTCGGCACGCCGGGCGACTGGATCGAAGGCACCAAGAGTGACGACGGCTGTGGCGTCGGTATCTTCGTGTGGTCCAACGTGCTGGCCTACAACGCCGACAAACTGAAAGTCGCCCCTACCGGCTGGGCCGACTTCTGGGACGTGAAGAAATTCCCGGGCAAGCGCAGCCTGCGCAAATCTGCCCGCGGCTCGCTGGAATTCGCCCTGATGGCCGACGGCGTGCCGCCTGCCGAAGTCTACAAGCTGCTCAGCACCAAAGAAGGTGTGGACCGCGCCTTCAAGAAACTGGACGAGATCAAGCCGTACATCCAGTGGTGGGAAGCCGGTGCACAGCCGCCGCAGTACCTGGTGGCTGGCGATGTGGTGATGGCGTCCTCGTACAACGGCCGCATCCACGCTGCACAGCAGAGCGGCAGCAACCTGAAGATCGTCTGGAACCAGAACCTGTACCAGTTCGACGAGTGGGCCATCCCGCGCGGCACCAAGAACCTGGACAAGGCCTACGACTTCATCAAGTTCGCCATGCAGCCTGAGCAGCAGAAGCTCTACACCGAGCAGATGGCCTACGGCCCGTCCAACACCAAGGCCGCCGAAATGCTCGACAAGTCGCTGGCTGACGACCTGCCCACCGCGGCAGAGAACCAGAAGAATGCACTGCGGGTAAACGTCGAGTTCTGGCTCGAGAACGCAGAAACGCTTGAACAGAAGTTCAACGCCTGGGCTAGCAAGTCCTGATTTCCCCTCCCTGTGCGCCTCATGGATGATCAGCGCACAGGTTCTATTCTCCTGTCCAGGGCCCTCCCCGCAGCCATGTCCAGTCCGCTAGACTGCGATCCTCTATCGTGTCTGGATCGTGGATTGCACATGAAACTCGCCACAGCCCTGGAACAGACCTCCCTCAGCCAGGCCACCGTGGTCGCGGGCAGGCAATGCCTGGACCGCGACCTGGCGTGGGTGCATATCGTCGATCACCCCGACATCTTCAACTGGCTGAAAAAGGGCGACCTGCTGCTGACCACCGGCTACAACTGGCCGCAAGACCCGCAAAAATGCCGTGACATGGTTCGCCGCCTGGCCGAGCTGGGCCTGGCCGGGGTCGTGATGGCAGTCCCGCACTTTCACGAACACTTCCCCCAGGCGGCCATCGAAGAGGCCGACCGCTGCTGTTTTCCCTTGCTGGAACTGCCCTGGGAAGTCGCCTTCAGCGACATCACCCAGCAGGTTCTCGAACAGATCATCAACTTCCAGACCCGCATCATCCGTCGCTCCGACCTTATCCACCGCATGCTCACCCGCGCTGCCATCGAGGCCGACAACCTGCAGAGCCTGGCCAGCGCCCTCACCAGCGCCCTGGAACTGCCGGCGCTGATCGTGGCCAGCTCCGGCAGTGTGCTGGGGGCCAGCGAGCCGGCCAATGACGCCGTGGAGCTTGCCGTGATGCGCCACCTGAACGAGCAGGCCAACCTGCTGCAGGGGGTCGAGCCGCAGGTGCTGGAGCTGGACGCCGATGCCGGCGCGTTTCGCCTGGGCTGCCCCATCCGCCTGCAGGGCGAGCGGGTCGGCGTGGTGTGGCTCAAGGGCCAGCGGGACAGCTTCGAGGAGCTGCACTGCCGCGCAGTGGAACATGCTGCGCTGATCGCCGCCCTGCAGCTGTCCCATCAACGCGAATTGCTGGACCAGGAAAACCGCCTCGGCCATGCCCTGGTGGCAGGGCTACTGGAAGGCAAGTTCCCCGAAACGCCGCGCGCCATCGAACGTGCGCTGGTGTCCGGCTGGTGTCATACCCGCGACTACCGCGTGTGCCTGGTGTTGCTGGACGAACCGATTCCCCTCAGCCGCGAGGGCTTCCAGCGGCGCAAGGAGCAGGCCGAGCGCATCACCGAGATCATGCAGGGGTTGGGAATCGCGCCCCTGCTGTCGGTGTCGTTGAACCAGATCAGCCTGATCGTGCCGGCCGATGTGGTGCCCGAGTCGATCTGGAAGCATATTCGACTGGACGGCGGCGCCATGGCCGCCAGCCGCGTGCACCGGGGCGTGGCAGGCATGGCCCAGGGCGCCGGGGATGTGGCCACCCTGCTGCCGCTGCTGCGCCCGGGCAAGCTGCATGGGTTTGACGAAGTGCTGTTTCCGCGGGCGCTGATGGGCGACGACGATGCACGGCGCATGCTGCTGGAGCGCCTGGTGACCCCGCTGACCCGGCACAAGAACGGCGCCATGCTCATGGAAACCCTGTGCACCCTGGCCAGCGAAGGCTTTCAGCTGGCCAGCAGCGCCCGCTGCCTGGACATCCACATCAGCACATTACGCTACCGCGTGGAGCGCATCGAAGAGCTGCTGCAGCTGTCGATGGAGAACCCGCAGGCGCGCTTTCAGCTGCAGGTGGCGACCGAGATGTACCGCCTGCAGAACGACGCCTGACAAACAATCTGCTGCCTGTACCGCCCGGTGGCGGGCCATGCCCGCTCCAGCAGGCCGTCAGTGGCCTTGCGGGAGCGGGCTTGACCGGCGCTGGAGACACCTCGACCACCCCCGCAGCATAGTGTGCTGCCAACCCCCTCAATACGGCATTTATGCCTGGCCCAAGCGGCCATCTCGGCATCGGTCACTGCGTGCCTGTTCTTACAATCGTGCCATTCACCGGACCCGTAGAAGGCACCCTCTCCATGTTGAAAAGCACACTGCGTGACCCCTCGCTGCTTGTCGAACGCGCTTACGTCAATGGCAGCTGGATCGATGCCGACAACGGCGAAACGATTGCCGTGATCAACCCCGCCGACGGCAGCGAAATCGCCCGGGTCCCGGCCCTCGGCGCCGCCGAGACGCGACGCGCCATCGAGGCCGCCCAGGCCCGTTTCGAAAGCTGGCGCGAAGTCCCCGCCGCCACCCGCGCACGTCACCTGGAAGCCTGGTACAGCCTGATCCTGGAAAACCAGGAAGACCTGGCGCTGATCATGACCGCCGAACAAGGCAAGCCCCTGAGCGAGTCGCGCGGCGAAATCGGCTACGGCGCCAGCTTCGTCAAATGGTTTGCCGAAGAGGCCCGTCGCATCTACGGCGACACCATCCCCGCGCCCACCAACGACCGCCGCATCCTGGTGCTCAAGCAGCCGATCGGCGTGGTGGCGGCCATCACCCCGTGGAACTTCCCCAACGCGATGATCACGCGCAAATGCGCGCCGGCCCTGGCCGCAGGCTGCACCGTGCTGGTCAAGCCCTCCGAGATGACCCCGCTGTCGGCCCTGGCCCTGGCGGTACTGGCAGATCGTGCTGGCATCCCGGCCGGGGTGTTCAACGTGCTCACCGGCCTGCCTGCCGGCATCGGCAGCGAAGTGACCGCCAACCAGGCCGTGCGCAAGTTGTCGTTCACCGGCTCCACGCGCATCGGCAAGCTGCTGATGAGCCAGTGCGCCGACACCCTCAAGCGCCTGAGCCTGGAGCTGGGTGGCAACGCGCCGTTCATCGTGTTCGACGACGCCGACCTCGACCTGGCGATTGCCGGGGTGATGCTGAGCAAGTTCCGCAACGCCGGGCAGACCTGCGTGTGCGCCAACCGCATTCTGGTGCAGGACGGCATCTACGACCGCTTCGCCGAGCGCCTGCGGGCTGCGGTGGCCGAGCTGAAGGTGGGTGATGGCCTGGGCGAGAACGTGACCATCGGCCCGCTGATCAACGCCGCCGCCGTCGCAAAAGTCGCCAGCCACATCGGCGATGCGGTGGAAAAAGGCGCCAGCATCTCGATTGGCGGCATGCCTGACGACACCGGCCTGTTCGTGCAGCCGACCGTGCTGCTGGACGCCACCACCGACATGCTGCTGGCCACCGAAGAGACCTTCGGCCCGGTTGCCCCGCTGTTCCGTTTCAAGGACGAAGCCGAGGCCCTGGCCATCGCCAACGCTACCCCGTTCGGCCTGGGCGCCTACTACTTCACCCAGGACATGCGCCGCGCCTGGCGTGTGGGCGAGCGCCTGGAGTTCGGCATGGTCGGCCTGAACACCGGGATCATCTCCATGGAAGTGGCCCCGTTCGGCGGCATGAAACAGTCCGGTACCGGCCGTGAAGGCTCCAAGTACGGCCTGGACGAGTTCCTCGAAATCAAGGCCTGGCACATGGGCGGCCTCGACTGAATACCTGCGTTCCCGAACCCCTGACACCATCGTTAGTTAATGGAGCTGCACCATGAATTCTGCACTGACTGAAAATCAACGCCTGCTGGCCCTGCGCGAGCAGCACGTACCCCGCGGCATCGCCACCGCCCACCCGATCGTGGTCAGCCACGCCCAGGGTTCGGAGCTGTGGGACGTGGACGGCAAGCGCTACCTGGACTTCGTCGGCGGCATCGGCGTGCTCAACGTCGGCCACAACCACCCGCGTGTGGTCGAGGCCGTGCGCCGCCAGGTGGGCGAGATCTCCCATGCCAGCTTCCAGGTGGTGGCCTATGCGTCGTACATCGACGTGGCAGCGCGCCTGAACGCCATGGTCGGTGGCGGCGAAGCCTACAAGAGCGTGCTGTTCACCTCCGGCGCCGAAGCGGTGGAGAACGCCATCAAGATCGCCCGTGGCTACACCAACCGCCCGGCGGTGATCTCGTTCCGCGGCGGCTTCCACGGGCGCACCCTGCTGGGCGTCACCCTGACCGGCATGAGCCAGCCGTACAAGCAGAACTTCGGCCCGTTCCCGGCCGAGATCTACCACGCCACCTACCCCAACGAATACCGCGGCGTGAGCAGTGACGACGCCCTGGCCGAACTCGACCACCTGTTCGCCACCGACGTGGCCCCCGACCGCGTGGCGGCCATCCTGATCGAGCCGGTGCAAGGCGATGGCGGCTTCCTGCGTGCCCCCGATGCCTTCCTGCGTGCCCTGCGCGAACGCTGCACGCGCCACGGCATCGTGCTGATCCTGGACGAGATCCAGGCAGGCTTCGGGCGTACCGGCAAGCCGTTCGGCTTCCAGCACTCGGGCATCCAGCCTGACCTGGTGACCGTGGCCAAGAGCCTGGCCGGCGGCATGCCGCTGTCGGGTGTGGTGGGGCGTGCCGAGATCATGGACGCGCCGACCCCGGGCGGCCTGGGCGGCACCTACGGCGGCAACGCCGTGGCCTGCGCGGCTGCACTGGCGGTGATGGACCTGTTCGAGGAAGAAGACCTGCTGGCCCAGGGCGAGCAGCGTGCAGTGCAACTGCGTGAAGGCCTGCTGGCCCTGCAGAACCGCTACCCGTGCATCGGCGACGTGCGTGGCCTGGGCTTCATGCAGGCCATCGAGATCGTGGCCGACGACGCCGCGCAGACCCCGGACGCGAACCTGGCCCAGGCCATCATCGACCAGGCCCGTGAAGCCGGCCTGCTGGTGATCAAGTGCGGCGTGTACCGCAACGTGGTGCGCTTCCTGGCACCGCTGGTGACCACCGAGGCGCAGATCTCCGAAGCGCTGCGCATGCTCGACCAGGCGTTGACCCGCGCTACGGCGTAATCCGCCCCTCTGCGGCGTCACCTTCGCTGGCAATGCCGGCTCCCGCCGGGAGCGGCCTTGCCAGCGACGGCCCCGTGGGTGAAAGTGTGTTTTTTTGTCATCCCGCATTTCAGGAGTCAGGAATGGAAGCGGCAACCAAGCTCGATCGGATCGATATCAACATCCTGGTCCAGTTGCAGAAAGACGGCCGCATGACCAACGTCAGCCTGGCCGAAGCCGTGGGGCTGTCGCCCAGCCCGTGCCTGCAACGGGTCAAGCGACTCGAGGCGGCAGGCTATATCAGCGGCTACGAAGCCCACCTGAACCTGGCCAAGTTCGCCAACTCGGTAACCATCTTCACCGAAGTCACACTGAGCGACCACAAACGCTCCGACTTTCAGAAATTCGAATCGAGCATCCGCAACATCGACGAAGTGCTCGAATGCCACCTGATCAGCGGTGGCTATGACTACCTGGTGCGCTTTCTGACCAGCAGCATCCAGCATTACCAGGAGCTGATGGAAACCATCCTCGACCAGAACATCGGCATCGAGAAGTACTTCAGCTACATCGTGATCAAGTCGCCGGTGATGAAGAACAAGGTGCCCCTGCGCAGCCTGCTCGCCGCCGTCTAGCGCCTGGCCTCGGCCTGCTGTTCATGCAGGCTGTCGAACAACGCCTGGGCCGCAGCCGACAGTTCGTGGCCCGGCTTGCTCAGCACCCCGATGGCACGTTCCACCGGGTCGCGCAGGGTGATGCAGCGCGCACCCAGCTCGTGCATCTGGCCGGCGCACAGGGCCGGCACCGCGCTGACCCCAAGCCCGCTGGCCACCATGCGACCCACTGTCACCAGTTGATGGCTCTCGAACTCCACCGCCAGCTTCATGCCGCGCGCCTTGAGGTGCTCTTCGAGCATCACGCGCACGTTCGAGGGCCGTTGCAAGGTAATGAACGGCTGCTGCAGCAAGGTCTGCCAGTCGATTTCATCCAGCACGGCCAGGGGCGAATCCAGCGGCACCACGGCAGTGAACCGGTCGACGTACAGGGGCGAGAACACCAGCGATGAGCCTTCGAACGGCTCGAACGCCACCCCCAGCTCCACCTGGCGGTCACGCACCATCTCCAGTACCTGTTCGTTGATCACGTCGTTTACCGTGACCCCGATGTTCGGGTAGCGGGTGCGAAAGTTCTTCAGGATGGGCGGCAGCAGGTTGCCGGCGAACGACGGCATCGCCGCAATGGTCACGCGCCCGCGCTGCAGGGTGAAGCGCTGGCGGATCTCGTCCTCGGCATTGTCCCAGTCGGCAAGCAGGCGGCGCGCCAGGGGCAGCAGCGATTCGCCTTCCGGGGTCAGCGTGACGTTGCGCGTGGTGCGCGTGAACAGCCGCCCGCCCAGGCCCTCCTCCAGCGACTTGATGGTCAGGCTCAGTGCCGACTGCGACAGGTGCAGACGCTCGCAGGCCACCGCAAAACTCAGGCTCTGGGCCACTGCCCAGAAGGCACGCAGCTGCTTGACGGTCATGCTGACTCCGGCAAAACGGGGAATTGTTGAGGTTTATCGATCAATCCATCTCAAAAATCAACTTAACAAATATATGTAATGGCGCAACACTCACGCCACTGGACCACTAACAAGGAGAACATTCCATGCAAGACGTCGTCATTGTCGCGGCCACTCGTACCGCCATCGGCAGTTTCCAGGGTTCGCTGGCCGCCATCCCGGCCCCGGAGCTGGGCGCAGCGGTGATCCGCCGCCTGCTGGAGCAGACCGGGCTGGCCGGCAGCGAAGTGGATGAGGTGATTCTGGGCCAGGTGCTCACCGCCGGCAGCGGCCAGAACCCGGCGCGCCAGGCCGCGATCAAGGCCGGCCTGCCCCATGCGGTACCGGCCCTGACCCTGAACAAGGTCTGCGGCTCGGGCCTCAAGGCCCTGCACCTGGGCGCCCAGGCAATCCGCTGTGGCGACGCCGAGGTGATCATCGCCGGCGGCATGGAGAACATGAGCCTGGCCCCCTACGTGCTGCCTGCCGCGCGCACCGGCCTGCGCATGGGCCATGCCAGCATGATCGACAGCATGATCAGCGACGGCCTGTGGGATGCCTTCAACGACTACCACATGGGCATCACCGCCGAGAACCTGGTGGACAAGTACGCCATCACCCGTGAGGCCCAGGACGCCTTTGCCGCCGCCTCGCAGCAAAAGACCTGCGCGGCCATCGAGGCCGGCCGCTTTGCCGACGAGATCACCCCGATCCAGATCCCGCAGCGCAAGGGTGAGCCGCTGGTGTTCGCCACCGACGAACAGCCCCGCGCCGGCACCACCGCCGAGTCGCTGGCCAAGCTCAAGCCGGCGTTCAAGAAGGACGGCAGCGTGACGGCGGGCAACGCCTCGAGCCTCAACGACGGCGCAGCGGCGGTGCTGCTGATGAGCGCGGCCAAGGCCAAGGCCCTGGGCCTGCCGGTACTGGCGCGCATTGCGGCCTATGCCAATGCGGGCGTGGACCCGGCGATCATGGGTATCGGCCCGGTCAGCGCGACCCGTCGCTGCCTGCAGAAGGCCGACTGGTCGCTGGATCAGCTGGACCTGATCGAAGCCAACGAAGCCTTCGCGGCCCAGGCGTTGTCGGTGGGCCAGGAGCTGGGCTGGGACGCGAGCAAGGTCAACGTCAACGGCGGCGCGATTGCCCTGGGCCACCCGATCGGTGCCTCGGGTTGCCGGGTGCTGGTGTCGTTGCTGCACGAGATGATCAAGCGTGATGCGAAGAAGGGCCTGGCGACCCTGTGCATCGGTGGTGGGCAGGGTGTGGCGTTGGCCATCGAGCGCGCCTGACCCTCGATCTGCAGCGCCTCGTCGCGGGTCAAGCCCGCTCCCACAGGATTGCCGTGGCCCCTGTGGGAGCGGGCTTGACCCGCGATGGCGTCGACACCTTGCATCGCCTGGCTACTGCACCTGCACCATCAGTTCCACCTGCACCTTGGCCAGCATGTGCTCCATCCCCCCGCCCCGGCGCATTCCGCGCACCGGGCACGCATCCAGGTAATCCAGCCCCACCGCCAGCTTCAGGTGGCGCTCGGGCCTGGCCAGCCGATTGGTGATATCGAAACTGTACCAGCCCTCCCCCAGCCAGGCTTCGGCCCAGGCATGGCTGGCCAGGTGCGTGGCGTCCTCGGTGCACAGGTAGCCCGACACATAGCGCGCCGGGATACCCAGGCTGCGCACACAGGCCAGAAACGCATGGGTATGGTCCTGGCAAACCCCCGCCTGCCTGGCGAACGACTCGGCCGCGGTAGTGCCCACCTCGGTCGCGCCGGGGCTGTAGGGCATGTGCTCGGCCAGCGCATTCATCAGCTCGATCAGCGCCGCCCTGTCGCGCCGCTCGCCGCAATGCTGCGCGGCAAACGCCAGCAGCGCCTCGTCGGCGGCGGTCAGCGGGCTGCTGCGCAGAAACGGCAGCGGCGACTGCAGGTCCGGCTCCACCTCGCGGGTGGGGTCGATCTCCACCTGGCCGTGGGCGCACAGCACGATCTCGCCGTGGGGCTCGTCCAGGGTCAGTACATGCAGCACGTTGCCATAGGGGTCGAGCTGGCTGCGCACCTTGCGCGGCATGTCCACCTGCCAGTCGATGACCCGCTGGCGCTCGCTGTCCTGGGGCGTGAGGCGCAGGAACTGGATGCTGGTGCACACCTCGTTGGCATAGCTGTAGGTGGTGTCGTGGCGAATGGACAGTTTCATACCACCTCCAGGTAGGCGTCGTGAATGGCCTGGCCCAGGTCGCGTACCTGATCGATGAACTCGATCAGCCAGGCGTGCAGGCCTGCATCGAGGATCTCGTCGATGCCGGTGTAGCGCAGGCGAGCGTTGAGGCCGGCGGCCAGGCGCTGCGCCGGGCGGCCGTTGATGCCGGGCAGGTTGGACAGTTCAAGGTCCAGCTCCTGGATGCAGGCATGCAGCGAGCGCGGCACCTCGGCGCGCAACAGCAGCATTTCCGAAACCTGCTCGGCGTTCGGTGCGTTGCGGTAGATCTCGTTGAAAGCCTCGAACGACGACAGGGCGCGCAGCAAGGCGCTCCACTGGTAGTAGCCACGGGCCGACTTGTCGCTGACCTCCTCCGACTCCTCGCCAAACATCTCGTAGCGCGCATCCAGCAGACGCAAGGTGTTGTCGGCGCGCTCTATGAAGGTGCCCAGGCGAATGAAGCCATAGGCCTCGTTGCGCATGATGGTGCCCGAGGTGGCCCCGCGAAACAGGTGCGAACGCTCCCGCACCCATTCGCAGAACTGGCTGATACCGTAGCGGCCCAGGCCGTTGCCGGCAATGGCGCGCATCTCCAGCCAGGTGGCATTGATGTTCTCCCACATGTCGGCGGTGATGCGCCCGCGCACGGCGTGGGCATTGCTGCGCGCCGCACGCAGGCAGCAGTAGATGCTGCCGGGGTTGGCCTCGTCCAAGGCAAAGAAGTGCAGCATGTGCTCGGTGTCGAGCGCGCCGTGGCGGGCCTTGTAGTCTTCCAGCGTGCCGGCCGCCAGCAGCGACATGGCCAGCTCCGCGTGGCCGTCGCTGCGCCCGGCCTGGGGCATCAGCGACAGCGAATAGCTCACTTCGAGCATGCGCGCGAGGTTTTCCGCGCGCTCCAGGTAACGCGACATCCAGTAGAGGTCTGCAGCGGTTCTTGAAAGCATGGTTCAGTCCTCCACCACCCAGGTGTCCTTGGTACCGCCGCCCTGCGACGAGTTGACCACCAGCGAGCCTTCGCGCAGCGCCACCCGCGTGAGGCCGCCGGGCACCAGGCGGGTCTGGCTGCCCGACAGCACGAACGGGCGCAGGTCGATATGGCGCGGGGCAATGCCGCTTTCGACAAAGGTCGGGCAGGTGGACAGGCACAAGGTGGGCTGGGCGATGTAGTCCTGCGGCCGGGCCTTGAGGCGCAGGCGGAATGCTTCGATCTGCGCTGCCGTCGACGCCGGCCCCACCAGCATGCCGTAGCCCCCGGAGCCCTGGGTTTCCTTGACCACCAGGTGCTCCAGGTTGGCCAGCACATGGGACAGCTCGGCCGGCTTGCGGCACTGCCAGGTGGGCACGTTCTTCAGAATCGGCGCTTCGTCCAGGTAGAAGCGGATCATCTCGCCCACGTAGGGGTAGATCGACTTGTCGTCCGCCACACCGGTGCCGACCGCATTGGCCAGCACCACGTTGCCCAGGCGGTAGGCGGCAATCAGGCCGGGCACCCCGAGCATCGACTCGGGGTTGAAGGTCAGCGGGTCGAGGAAGGCGTCATCCAGCCGGCGGTAGATCACGTCCACCGGCTGCGGGCCGCAGGTGGTGCGCATGAACACGCGGTCGTCACGCACGAACAGGTCGGCGCCTTCCACCAGTTCCACCCCCATTTCGCGGGCCAGGAACGCATGCTCGAAGTACGCACTGTTGAAGCGCCCCGGGGTCAGCACCACCACCGTGGGGTTGTCCAGCGGGCTGGCGCTCCTGAGCGTGTCGAGCAGCAGGTTGGGGTAATGGTCGATGGGCGCGATGCGCTGGGCGGCGAACAGCTCGGGGAACAGGCGCATCATCATCTTGCGGTCTTCGAGCATGTAGCTCACGCCGCTGGGGGTGCGCAGGTTGTCCTCGAGCACGTAGTAGCTGCCGTCGCCATCGCGCACCAGATCCACCCCCGCGATATGCGCATAGAGGCCCCGGTGCAGCCCCAGGCCACGCATGGCCACCTGGTAGCCCTCGTTGGCCAGCACCTGCTCGGCCGGGATGATGCCGGCCTTGAGGATGCGCTGTTCATGGTAGATATCGGCCAGGAACATGTTCAGTGCCTGCACCCGCTGGATGCAGCCACGCTCGATCACCTGCCATTCGCTGGCCTTGATGCTGCGCGGAATGATGTCGAACGGGATCAGGCGTTCGGTGCCCTGCTCGTCACCGTAGAGCGTGAAGGTGATGCCTGCGCGGTGGAACAGCAGGTCGGCTTCGCGGCGGCGTTGCGCCAGCAGTTCCAGCGGCGTGTCCGCCAGCCAGCGGGCAAACTCGCGGTAATGCGGGCGACACTGGCCCCCTGCGGCATACATTTCGTCAAAAAAAGCTCCGGACATACCCCACTCCTCGCCGTGTTCGTAACGGCTTCTTCTAATTGGCTGCTGTCTTCCAGTACCCGGGCCTTTCAACAGACTTTAGCAAGGGCTGTGCCCAACGCCCGGGAATCGCTCTGCCACGCCCCTTGAGCGCGGCGGGCGACCCGAGCGGTGCATGCATTTGCCCCATAACGGTGCGCGCAACCTCCCCGGTGCACGCTGCGCACCTTTTCGTAAAGACTTGTATCTACGGGGCCTCCCCAGCAGCACATGGCGATCTGGTGGCCTAGAATGCCGACACCTCTTTTCTGCGAGTTGCTGCCATGACCGCTTCGCCATTGCTGACCGCCTTCCTGCCCGTTGCGCTGGGCATCATCATGTTCGGCCTGGGGCTTTCGCTGACCCTGGCCGACTTCGCCCGGGTGGTGAAATACCCCAAGCCGGTGGTCATCGGCCTGGTGTGCCAGATCCTGCTGCTGCCCTTCATCTGCTTTCTGATTGCCAACGGTTTTGGCCTGGCACCGGCCCTGGCGGTCGGCCTGATGCTGCTGGCGGCCTCGCCCGGCGGCACCACCGCCAACCTGTTCAGCCACCTGGCGCACGGTGACGTGGCGCTCAACATCACGCTGACGGCGGTGAACTCGCTGATCGCGATCCTGACCATGCCGCTGCTGGTCAACCTGTCGCTGAGCTACTTCATGAGCGCCGACCAGGCCATCCCGCTGCAGTTCGCCAAGGTGCTGCAGGTGTTTGCCATCGTGCTGGTGCCGGTGGCGCTGGGCATGCTGGTGCGGCGCCTGACCCCGGCCTTCGCGGCGCGCATGGAGAAGCCGATGAAGCTGGTGGCGGCGCTGTTCCTGGCCGGCACGGTGATGCTGGCGCTGATGAAAGACTGGGCCACCGTGGTCGAGTACGCGCCCCTGGTAGGCGCAGCCGCGCTGTTGTTCAACCTGGTGAGTCTGGGGCTGGGCTACTATGTGCCGCGGATGCTGAAGATTCCGAAGCGCCAGGCCATCGCCATCGGCATGGAGATCGGCATCCACAACGGTACGCTGGCGATTGCACTGGCGCTGAGCCCGACCCTGCTCAACAACTCGACCATGGCCATTCCGGCGGCGCTGTACAGCCTGATCATGTTCTTTACCGCCGCCGGGTTTGGCTGGTGGGTGAGCCGCAACCCGGAACCGGTGGCAGTGCTCGACTGACTGCACGGCAAGGCCGGCTGCTACGGGGTTCTGTGAACGGCGCAACCCCCTGTAGGAGCCGGCCTTGCCGGCGAAGCAAGCCAACACCGTTCAATTGCGTTGCTCCAATCGCCGCTGCCGTCTGCCCAGCCAGCCCCCGGTAGCCGCCCACCCCAGCGCAATCCCCGCCCCGATCAGCATCGCCAGTTGCGGGTGCTCACCCAGCACATCCAGCCCGCGCTTGACCCAGCCACTGAGCGCATCGCCACCGCGATAGACCACCGTGTCGATGAAGTTCTTGGCGCGGTACTTCTGCTCGGCCGGCAGCACGGTGTACAGCATCTCGCGCCCCGGCCGCACCAGCGCATACTCCCCCGCACGGCGCACCACCATCACCACCACGAACACCGCAAACACCGGGGCCAGGGCCAGCCACAGGAAGCCGGCCACCATCACCAGCGGCACCGCCACCAGCAACACGCCCACCCCCATGCGCCGCGCGATGCGCCCTGTGAAAAACAACTGGGTGAGGATCGCCAGCGCCTGCACCACGGTGTCGATCAGGCCGAACACCTGGGTCTGGCGGGTGCGATCGGTAAAGGTCTGTGCCACCAGCCGCGCCTGCTCGAAGTACAGGAAGGTACTGATGCTGGCCAGCAGCACCACGAACAGCGCCAGCATCAAGAGGTAGGGCGAGCGCAGCACCTCGCCGGCCCCGGCGAACGGGTTGCCGCCCAGCGGCCGGGAGCGCGGGTGTTCGGCCTCCGCCGGCAAGGGCGCACGGTCGCGCCAGCGCTGCAGGTAGGTTGCCGCGCCGATGCTGCCCAGCAGAAACAGCGTGGCCAGCAACACCAGCCCGGCATGCCCGACCACGCCCACCAGCAGGGTACCCAGTATCGGCCCCACCAGCCCGCCCAGGCTCGCACCGGCTGCGAGCAACCCGAACAGGCGCTTGGCCTGCTCGTTGCTGAACAGGTCGGCCAGTACGCTCCAGGCCAGCGAGATGCTCAGCAGGTTGAACACCGACAGCCAGATGTAGAACGCCCGGGCCACCCACAGGTTGTCGGGCTGCACCGCGAACACCAGGGCGAAGGCCAGCAGGTTGCTTGCCAGAAAGCCGTAGGTCCAGGGCAGGATCCTGCGCCGACGGGCCCGCGCCACCACCCAGCCGAACAGCGGCAATGCCAGCAAGGTGACGATGAAAGTGCCGGTGAACAGCCATTGCAGGTTGTCGACGCCGCCGGCCACCCCCATGGTCTCGCGTACCGGTCGCAGCATGAAATAGCCGGCGAACAGCAGGAAGAACAGCGCAAGGCCGCCCACCACCGCCGGGGTTTCGTCGTCGTGAAAGGTGAACAGCCGGCCCAGCAGGCGCATCAGCCGAACATCTTGATCAGCGCCTGCTGCCGGGCCGTGTCGAGCAACGCGCCACTGCCGGCCTTGAGCTGGTCGCGTTGACGGTCCGGGCGGCTGGTGGCCGGGATCACGGTCGTCACTGCCGGGTGACTGAGGGCAAATTTGAGAAACAGCTGCGCCCAGCTGCCGATGCCGGCTTCGCTGGCCCAGCCCGGCAACGGCTGGCCCTTGACCCTGGCAAACAGCCTGCCATCGTCGAAGGCGCGGTTGATCAGTACCGCCACGCCCTTGTCCTGCGCCAGCGGCAGCACCGTGCGCGCGGCGCCAGGCGCATTCACCGAATAGTGGATCTGGATGAAGTCCAGCGGCTCGCGGCGCAGGATGCGCTCCAGTTCGTCCAGCCCGCCATCGGTGTAATGGGTAACGCCCACGTAACGGGTCTTGCCCTGGGCCTTGAGTTCACGGGCGTAGGGCAGTTGGCGCTGCCAGTCGCGCAGGTTGTGCACCTGCAGCAGATCGACCTTGTCGGTGCGCAGGCTGCGCAGCGTCTGGGCCCATTGCGCCTGCGCCGCAGCCTGGCTGTCGGCGGCGATCTTGGTGGCCAGGAAGGTGCGCTCGCGCCAACCGCCCTCCTCCAGCAACTGGCCCAGTATCGCGTCGGCGCCGCCATAGTTGGGCGAGGTATCGATGACCCGGCCGCCACCGTCGAAGAACACCTGCAGCACCGCTTTGAGCTGCTGGTACTCGGGGGAACCCGCCGTCACCTCGAAACTGCCCGAGGTGCCGGCGCCGATCACCGGCAAGGCCTCGCCGGTGGACGGCACCTTGCGCTCGAGCAGCGCCGTGTGGGGCTGCGCCAGGGCGTGCGGGCGGCTCAGCAGCAGCCCCAGGCCAGCGGCCAGGGCAGCACTGGTGGCGAGAAAACGGCGACGCGTAGGCATGCGCAGGCCTCCTGCAAAGCGGCGTTGGAAGGGGTCAAAGGGTCAAGCATAGACCATGGCCCAACGGCGCCGATTTGCTCAATTGCCATGCGCTTCTATATTGAGCTAGTCCCTGTTGCGAGTGCCAAGCGTGGCCAGCACCGATCGGTTGATCATCTGCGAACACTGCGACTGCGTGTATGAACGGGTCGAGCTCGCCAAACACCAGAAAGCGCTATGCCTGCGTTGCGGCGCCGTGCTGCAGCGCCATAACGGCCTGGATGTACAGCAGCGCCTGGCGCTGAGCCTCACTGCAGCGATCCTGTGGATGTTCGCCAACTTCTACCCGGTGATGAGCATCAGCCTGCAAGGCCTGCACAACAGCGCCACGTTATGGGACTCGGTGCGCGCCCTGGCCACCGGGCCGATCACCTTCATCGCCCTGGTGGCCGCCATCGCGATCATCATCGCGCCGATGTTCCAGCTGTTGCTGCTGCTGTGGGTGCTGGTGCATGCCCTGGGCCGACGCCGCTCGCCGGCCTTCAGCCTGTGCATGCGCTGGCTGGAAACCCTGCGCCCGTGGAGCATGCTGGAGGTGTGCCTGCTGGGGTCGATGGTGGCGGTGTTCAAGCTGGCCGGGCTGCTCGATGTGCTGCCAGGCCTGGGGTTGATCGCCCTGGCCGCCCTGAGCCTGCTGATGATACGCCTGGCCGGGCGCGATATCCGCGACCTGTGGGTGTACCTGTCTTGAACGCGCCGCCGCTGGCCAGCGAGCTGGGCCTGGTGCTGTGCCATGCCTGCGGGCTGGCCTGCGACAACCGCGACCACCCCACCCAGTGCCCTCGCTGCGCAGCGCCGCTGCATGAGCGCAAGCCCGAGTCGCTGACCCGAACCTGGGCGTACCTGATCGCCGCCCTGGTGTTCTACATCCCGGCCAACCTGCTGCCGGTGATGAACACCAAGCTGTTCGGTGCCGGCGACGACAGCACCATCATGAGTGGCGTGCTCGAGTTCTGGTCCCATGGCTCATGGGACATCGCACTGATCATCTTCATCGCCAGCATCGCGGTGCCGGCCACCAAGTTCGTGGCCCTGGGCCTGCTGCTGGTGACGGTGCAGCGCGGCAGTACCTGGGCCCAGCGCCAGCGTTCGAAGCTGTTCCGCTTCGTCGAGCTGATCGGCTACTGGTCGATGCTCGATGTGATCGTGGTGGCGCTGGTTGCCGCGCTGGTCAAGTTCCAGGCCCTGGGCGACATCGAGCCGCGCCTGGGCATTCTCTTTTTCGGCATGGTAGTGGTGTTCACCATGCTCGCGGCCATGAGCTTCGACCCCCGCCTGATCTGGCAACCGCCCAACGGCAAGGAACCCGCGCATGAGTGAAGACAGCAACCACAGCGCGGCACAACCGGCTCGCCCGGCGGTGCAGACCCGGCGCTTCAGCGTGTCGCTGGTGTGGATCGTGCCGATCGTGGCAGTGCTGGTGGGCATCTCGCTGGTGGTGCACAACTGGCTGCAGGAAGGCCCCAGTATCCAGGTCACCTTCAAGACCGGACAGGGGCTGGAGGCCAACAAGACAGCAGTGAAGTACCGCAACGTGGTGATCGGCCAGGTCAGCGAAGTGGAGCTCAGCCAGGACCAGAAGAGCGTCACCGCCACCATCAAGCTGGTCAAGCAGGCCGAGAACTTCACCCGCCAGGACTCGCTGTTCTGGGTGGTGCGCCCGCGCATCGGTGCGGGCGGCGTAACGGGTATCGACACGCTGTTCTCCGGTGACTTCATCGGCGCCGATGCCGGGCAGTCGGACACCCGCGCCAAGACCTTCACCGGCCTGGAGACACCACCGCCAATCACTTACGGCGAACCCGGCAAGCGCTTCAACCTGCATGCCTCCGACCTCGGCTCGCTGGGCGTCGGCTCGCCGGTGTACTACCGCAAGATCCAGGTCGGCCAGGTGGTGTCGTACGCGCTGGACGCCAACGGCAAAGGGGTCAATGTCGAAGTGTTCGTGCACGCCCCCAACGATGCCTTCGTCACCGACAACACGCGGTTCTGGAACGCCAGCGGCGTGGATGTCGAGGTGGGTGCCAACGGCTTTGCCCTGCGCACCGAGTCGCTGTCGTCGCTGATGGTCGGCGGCGTGGCCTTCAGGGCCCCGGACTACAGCCCCGACGACCAGCCGGCAGCCGAGGACAAGACCTTCGAGCTGTTCGACGACCGCCCCGCCGCCCTCGCCCCGCCGGCGGGCAAGGCGCAGTACCTGGCGCTGCGCTTCGACCAGTCGCTGCGCGGGCTCAAGGTGGGCGCACCGGTGGAGTTCCTGGGCATGGAATTCGGCCGGGTAGTCGCCATCAACCTCGACTTCGACGCCAAGACCCGCACTTTTCCGGTGAATGTGGGCATCGTGATCTACCCGCAACGCCTGGGCCAGGCGCATACCAAGATGCTCAAGGTGCTCAATCACAACCCTGACGATGAACAGGCCGGCGTCCGCCTGATGGGCACCTTCATCGACAACGGCCTGCGCGCCCAGGCCCGCAGCGGCAACCTGTTGACCGGGCAGTTGTACATCGCCCTGGATTTCTACCCCAAGGCGCCCAAGGTGACCTTCGACCCGAGCGCGCGCCCCATCACCATCCCGACCATCCCCAGCAGCCTGGAGCAACTGCAGGAGCAGTTCCAGGCCATGGTCGAGAAGATCAACAAGCTGCCCATCGAACGCATCGCCGGCAACCTTGACGCCAACCTGGTGGAGCTGCGCAAGGCGCTCAAGCAGTTCAACGGCAAGACCCTGCCCGGCATCGAGGGCACCCTGCAGGACATGAGCACCACGCTCAAGAGTGCCAATGCGACCCTGGCCGACGACTCGCCACAGCGCGAGCAGCTGTCGCAGACCCTGGACGACCTGGGCCGCATGACCCGCTCGATGCGCGAGCTGGCCGACTACCTCAAGCGCAACCCCGAGTCGCTGCTGCGCGGGCGGCCCGACAATGCCCCTGCCGATGCCTTGCAACCTTCCTCGCGCCAATGAGCACTGGAGCCCGCCCCATGACCTATCTGCTCAAACCTTCGCTGCTTGGCATCGCGCTGTTGCTGGCGGCCTGTCGCAGCGAGCCGGTGCACTACCACACCCTGGTGCCTGCGCAGCTACAGGCCGGGGCGACCCGTGCGGTAGACGTACGCATAGAGTCCATCAGCGTGCCGCCCCAGGTCGACCGCGAGCAGATCGTCGTGCGCCAGGGCGACAGCGGCCTGGCGGTGCTCGACAGTGAATGGTGGGGCGCCAGCCTGGTGGATGAACTGCGCAGCGCCTTGAGTGGCCAGCTCAACAGCAATGCACCGCGCACCCTGGGCCTGCGCCTGGAGGTGCAGCGCTTCGACTCGGTACCCGGGCAATACGCCCTGCTGGAGGCGCGCTGGCGCCTGCGTACGCTGGGCGGCGATGCCAACCGCCCCGCCCTGCGCTGCCACAGCCTGGTACGCAGTGCGGCGGGCACCGGGATTGCCGAGCTGGTGGCAGCCCAGCAACGCAACGTGGCGCGTCTTGCAGGGCTGATAGCCCAGGCGGCCGATGACACCCGGGCCGGGTGCCCGGCCTCCGGTTCCTGAGGCATCGGGCCGGTCAGCTCACTGGGCCGTACCCACCGGCATGCCCTGCGGCCCCGGCGTGACCACCACGTCCAGGTCGATATGCTTGAACTCGGGCTTGGCGCCAAGGCGTGCATTGAAGCGGTAGTTGAAACTGAACGGATCGTTGGTCGGCACGTTGAGTGCGTGTCCGTAGATCGGCTCGACCGCCGCGGCGTCATACCCCAGCAACTGCAGCAGCGTGGGGAAGATGTTGTAGTGGCTTGAGCGGTCCTTGTTGGTCGCCAGTTGCGCCTGCCAGTCCAGGGTCTTCAGGCCCTGGCCCTGGATCACCACCAGCGGCACCAGGCCCTCTTCCTCAACCGGGTTCTCGCCACAGTGGGTGTTGAGCCCCGGGTTGCCGCGTTCATGCAGGTCCTGGCCATGGTCGGAGGTGTAGATGATCACCGCCTGGCTCAGGTCGGCCTGGGCAAACAGGCGCTTGAAGAATTCGCCCACGCTCCACAGCACGCTGTTCTTGTACGAGTTGCGGTACAGCACCCAGTCCTGTGGGGTACCACTGAACCCATCGCGCTGACCGGTATCGGCGATGTCGGCATAGTGGCCCCGCGGCAACGCCGGCGTGTAGGTCATGAACGCATCCGGGTACTTGTCGTGCACCGGAAAATGCACCCCCACCTTGTTGATCACGATCAGTTGCGGCTTGCCGTCGCCCAGCAGCTCCACGAGCTTTTGCAGTGCGGCCATGTCGCGGTCGCGCACCGGGGTGGTGTCGAACTGGATGAACTGGTCGATGTCGCGCTTTTCGGTGGCATCCATCAGGTTCTGCAGGTTGCCGCCGGTGCGCTGGCTGTCGATGTAGACGGTGCCAAGCCCGGCCTGTTTGGCGTACTGCCAGATCGACGGCAGGGTCGAGTTGATGCGCAGGTAATCGCTGCGGGTGCCGCCGTAGCGCAGCGTGACGTTGGTGTCGGCGCTGCAATTGGCGATGGAGGCGGCATAGCCGTAGTTGAAGATGCTGGCACCCGGCTGGGGGTGGGTGAGGTTGCTGGTGACCCCGTTGGGGGTATTGAGGTCCAGGTAGTTGCCCGAAACGCTCTCGTCGATGATCAGCACGATATCGCGCGCCAATGGCGGGCCGCTGCGCGCCAGTGTCACTGGCTGGCGCGGGCCCACGCTGTCGTGCAGCGATTCGTAGAGGAACAGGTTCAGGTAGGCCAGCGGCGTGTACATCACCGGCAGGCCGCGTGCGCCCTCGCCGGCACGCACGAACAGGATGCCGGTCAACAGCGCCAGACCCAGCAGCGGTGCGGCCCACGCCAGGGTGCCGGGCAGCCGCTGCACCGGGTCCGGGCGCAGGCCCAGCCCCAGCAGCAACAGCAGCCCCTTGGCCGCGACCCCCAGGATCACGCTGTGGTACTGCTCAAGCGCCTCGCCGATGAACCCACCCGAATACACCATCGAAACGAAGGCGCTGTAGGTGAGGTATTCGGCGGTTATGCGCGTATAGGCGTCGAAAAACACCGCGCTGGCACAGAACCCCACTGCAAACAGCCAGCGCACCAGGCCCTGGCGTATGTTCGCGCACAGCCACAGGGCAGCCACCAGCAGCACGAACACACCGGCATACAACACCAGTGCCACCCCCAGCCCGATCGCCTCGAGACGCTCGAGGTAGTACGCATGGAAACTCAGAAGGTAGACCAGCAGCAACAGTCCCTTGATGTAAACGCGCATGACTTCCCCGCCAGAAATGTTTCCCCCCAGCCCACTGAGGTTTCCCACACGGTAGCAGGATGCCGACAAAGCGCAAACCACAGTTTGTCAAAAAAATGACGAAATGCAGGGCGCCGATTATGACGTTTTTCAAGCGGGAATCTGATGCATTCGCGAAACAACCCACATTCCACGAGCCACGTTTTACGCGGGCTACGACCGTTCATCGCATTGACAACCGGCCAAGTGCCAGCCCATTTCGACGCTAAGGTACGGATTGGAAAAGGGTTGATGGCAAAACAGTGGAACTCCTACCACCTGTAACTCTACAGATACATGCCATAGGTTTGACACAAACCGGCTCAGCTGGTCTATACCGAATTCACACCCGCTGTTTCACTTTCATTACTCCATACGAGGCACGCCAGCATGGATGTGAGCGTATTTGGCACCGGTTATGTCGGACTTGTGCAAGCTGCCGCTTTGGCTGACGTAGGTCACCGGGTACTTTGTGTCGATGTAGACGCCCATAAAATCAGTCAGTTGCGACAAGGTGTCCCACCTATTCATGAGCCTGGCCTGTCGGGCATGCTCGAGGAAAACATCAAGGAAGGTCGGCTGTCGTTCAGTACCCAGGCCAGCGATGCCGTCGCCCACGCCGAGCTGATCTTCATTGCAGTCGGCACCCCACCGGACGAAGACGGCTCGGCCGACCTTTCCCACGTGCTGGGCGTCACCCGGCAGATCGCCGGCCTGATGGCGGCGCACCGCACCCTGATCATCAAGTCCACCGTGCCGGTGGGCACCGCCGACAAGGTGGCCGCGCTCGCCCGCGAGGAGCTCGACCGGCTGGGCAAGCATCAACTGCAGGTGCGGGTGGTCTCCAACCCCGAGTTTCTCAAGGAAGGCAGCGCCCTGGCCGACTGCATGCGCCCGGATCGGATCATCGTCGGTACCGCCGATGACCAAGCCCAGCAGCAGTTGTCCGAGCTGTACGCGCCGTTCTGCCGCAATCATGAAAAGCTCATGTTCATGGACAACCGCAGCGCCGAGCTGACCAAGTACGCGGCCAACGCCATGCTCGCCACGCGCATCAGCTTCATGAACGAACTGGCCAACCTCAGCGAGTTCCTCGGTGCCGACATCGAATCGGTGCGCAAGGGCATCGGCTCGGACCCACGCATCGGCTATCACTTCATCTACCCGGGCTGTGGCTTTGGCGGGTCGTGCTTCCCCAAGGACCTGCGTGCGCTGCTGCATACCGCCGAACACAGCGGCATGCCGCTGCGCCTGCTGCAGAGCGTGAGCGAAATCAACGACAGCCAGCGCCAGATCCTGTTCAGCAAGCTCAAGCGCAGCTTCCCCGGCAGCCTGAAGGGCAAATCCATCGCCCTGTGGGGCCTGGCCTTCAAACCCAATACCGACGACATGCGCGAAGCCCCCAGCCGCTACCTGATGGAGGCGCTGTGGGCCGAGGGCGCCACGGTGCGCGCCTTCGACCCCGAAGCCATGGCCGAATGCCGGCGCCTGTATGGCTACCGCGACGACCTGCAACTGTGCGCCACCCGTGACGACACCCTGGAGGATGCCGATGCGCTGGTGATCTGCACCGAGTGGAAGACCTTCCGCGTGGTGGATTTCAACCTGCTGGCGCAAAAGCTGCGCCAACGCCTGATCATCGACGGACGCAACCTCTACAGCCCCGAACAGGTGGCAACCTTCGGCCTGACCTACAGCGGCATCGGCCTGCGCCAGGTACAACCGCAGGTATCGGCGCCATGAGAATACTGGTCACCGGTGCGGCCGGCTTCGTCGGCGCACACTGCACACTGCGCCTGTTGCGCGACGGCCATCAGGTCGTGGGCCTGGACAACTTCAACGACTACTACGACCCCGCGCTCAAGCAAGACCGCGTGCGCTGGGTCCAGGCCCAGGCCGGCGATTTCGACCTGCGCCGCCTGGACCTGGCCGACGGCCCAGGCATCGAGGCGCTGTTCACCGAGTTCGCCCCCGAGGTGGTGATCCACCTGGCCGCCCAGGCCGGGGTGCGCTATTCGCTGGACAACCCGCGCGCCTACGTGGACAGCAACCTGGTGGGTTTCCTCAACATGCTCGAGGCCTGCCGCCGCCATCCGGTGCAGCACCTGCTGTATGCCTCCTCAAGCTCGGTGTACGGCAGCAACCAGCGCACACCCTATGCCGTGCAGGACGCAGTGGACCATCCGCTGTCGCTGTACGCCGCGAGCAAGAAGGCCAACGAACTGATGGCCCACAGCTACAGCCACCTGTTCGCCATCCCCACCACCGGGCTGCGCTTTTTCACCGTGTACGGCCCCTGGGGGCGCCCGGACATGTCGCCCATCCAGTTCGCCCAGGCCATCAGCCAGGGCCACCCGCTCAAGCTGTTCAACTACGGCCAGCACCAGCGCGACTTCACCTACATCGACGACATCGTCGAAAGCCTGGTGCGCCTGATCCCGCTGGCCCCGGTCAGCGACCCGGCCTGGGACCGCCTGGCCAGCGACCCGGCCAGCAGCCACGCGCCCTGGCGCATCTACAACATCGGCGGGCAACGGCCGGTGGCCCTGACCGACTACGTGGCGCTGCTGGAAAAACACCTGCAGCGCACCGCCCAGGTCGAGTTGCTGCCCCTGCAGCCCGGTGACGTGCTGGACACCTGCGCCGATGCCAGTGCCCTGGCCCAGGCCACCGGCTTCACCCCGTGCATCTCGCTGGACGAAGGGCTGCGCCGCTTCGTCGCCTGGTTCGTCGATTATTACGCGCACACGCCCGACGACGCTGTGCGGTCCATCGGGCAAACGCCGGTTGCCGCGCCCGAGCATCAACGGAGGGTGGTATGACAGGCCAACAGAAAAGTGCTGAAACCCAGGCCCTGCGCCAGGACAAACGCATGGACCCCAATCACCGCATGCGCATCGATGCGGCGATTCACATGCAGGGCCGTGGCTGGATGACCGGGCGCGCCGGCGGGCGGCCGTGGACGCTGTCGCGCACCAACCGCGTGCTGTCGTTCATCGGCGCGCTGATGATCGTGCTGTTGATTTCACCGCTGCTGCTGGTGCTGGCCGTGCTGGTCAAGCTGAGCAGCCCCGGCCCGGTGTTCTTCGTGCAGCAGCGCACCGGCTACCGCGGGCGCAGCTTCGGCATGTACAAGTTCCGCACCATGGTCGCCAACGCCGAGGACCTCAAGGAGTCGGTGCGCCACCTGAACAAGCACGGCGCCGACGCCATCGACTTCAAGATCGACAAGGACCCGCGCGTAACCCGCATCGGCAGCTTCCTGCGGCGCAGCAGCCTGGACGAGCTGCCCAACCTGTTCAACGTGATCCGCGGCGAAATGCGCCTGGTGGGCCCTCGCCCAACCTCCTTCAACGCCTATCGCTACAAGGACAGCCACCTGGCGCGCCTGAGCATCTACCCCGGCATGACCGGCCTGTGGCAGATCTCGGGGCGCAGCAACATCGACTTCGACCAGCGGGTCGAGCTTGACCTGAGTTACATCGCCGAACAGAGCTTGAGCCTGGACCTGAAGATCCTGCTCAAGACCCCCTTCAAAGTCTTCAGCGGCCACGGAGCAAGTTGAATGGACGGTTCTACTTCGAGAAGTCTGACCATCGCCACCCCCAGCGAAACCAACCTGACGTCCACCGTGCTGGACCAGGAGCAGCGCGTGCTGCTGCTGACCGCGGCCAATACCGGCAGCGGTACCAGCACCAGTGCGCTGGCCTTCGCCAAGCAGCTGACGCTGATGAGCGGCGGACCGGTACTGCTGGTGGACAGCAGCCCTACCAGCAACAGCCTGACCCAGCAGATGGGCCTGCAGAAGCTGCCCGGCTTTCGCGACCTGCTGTTCGAGCAGGACACCCCGCCCGTGCTGCAGGACTGCCTGGTGCGGGTGTCAGACCAGCCTTTCGACATGTTGCCGTGCGGCCAGTACCGGCGTGGCAACGAACGCCTCAACCCGGACCGCCTGCGTGCCCTGCTGAGCCAGCTCAGCGCGCACTACCGCTTCGTGGTCATCGACGGCGAGGCGGTGTACTCCAGCGTCGACAGCCTGGTGATCGGCACCCTGGTCGATGGCGTGATCCTGGTGGTCACCGCCGAGGACACCCGCTGGGAGGTCGCCCAGGCCGCCGCCCAGCGCCTGACCCAGGCCGGCGCCAAGCTGATCGGCAGCGTGTTCAACCGACGCCGCTACTACATGCCCAAATGGCTTTACAACAATCTCTGAGCAGCCAGGCTAAGGATGACGCTATGAATGTGAAACTGTTCGCCCTGCTGGCGCTGCTGCCTCTGGCAGCCTGCACCAGCCAGGAGCCACGCCAGATGCCGGTGCAGATCATGACTGCCAACGCGGCCAACGCCCAGGACACCGAGCTGCCACGCGGCGAGCAGGCGCTGCGCCCGGGGGACGTGCTCGATGTGATCTTCCATATCAGCACCAGCGGCTCGCAGGCCTATCGCATCCAGCCCGGTGACACCGTCGGCCTGGGCTTCCTTGCGGCCAGCTCGCTCAACGGCAACCAGCTGGTGCTGCCCGATGGCACCATCGAACTGCCACGGGCCAACACCTCGGTGAACGTCGCCGGGATGACCCCGGACGAAGCGCGCCAGGCCATCCAGCAGGCCTACCGCAACAAGCGCCTGTTCCAGCCCAACCGCGACCAGATGACCGTGCAGGTGATCAGCCCGCTGACCAACGAACAGAACCTCAAGAGCGCCCTCAACCACCCCGCCACCGGCATGAGCCGCGAGATCACCGTGGGCACCGACGGCCAGGCCAGCTTTCCGGAGGTGGGCGCGGTGCCGCTGCAGGGCATGACCGTCACCCAGCTGCAGACCTTCCTCAACAAGCGCTACGCCGACCTGCCCGGGCGCATGACGGTGGACGTGATGCTCAAGTCCACTGCGGTCAACGAGATCTATGTGCTCGGTGAGGTGGCCCAGCCCGGCGCCTATCCGATCCGGCGCCCGGTATCGGTGCTCGAAGCCCTGACCCTGGCCCGCGGGCCCAGCCTCAAGGCCCGGCTCGACTCGGTGGTGATCATGCGGCGCAACGGCAACCAGGTGCAGGCCGTGCCCTACAACGTCGACAAGGCCCTGGACGCCAGCGCCGCGCAGGTGGCCTACCTGCAGCCCGACGACATGCTCTACGTGCCCAAGACCAAGCTGGCCAGCGCCGGCGAACTGGCCCGGCAACTGGCCGACGTGGTGCTGTTCCAGGGGGTGGGCTTCAGCTTCTCCTACCGCGTCGACAACAAAGACAGCGATAACTAAACCCAGGCAGGTGCACGCGCATGACTACCAAAGAAAACTACCTGCATGAATTCTTCAGGATCCTCTTCGCCAACCGTCAGTTGGTGAAGCGGGTATTCCTGGTGTTCGCAGTGATTGCCCTGTTGCTGCCGCTGGTGCTCAAGCAGAGCTTCGACATCACGGCCGAAGTGATCGTACAGTCGAAAAAGCTCTCCCAGAGCGATACCAACACCGCCCTGGCCCAGGAGACAGACAAGTTCATTCCGCCTTCGCTGGCCGACATGGAGACCGAGAGCAATATCCTGCGTTCACCCACGCTGATCCGCCAGACCATCACCCAGCTGCGCGACGAGGGCCTGTATGACGTGCCCCCCGGCCTGCTGCAGCGCCTGGTGTTCGGGCCGATCCGCAGCCTGATCGTCAACCCGCTGCGCGAGTATGTGGTCAACCCGGTGCGCAGCCTGTTCGGGCTGGAGGTCGACCCGGTACGCGATACCCAGCTCGACACCCTGACCGACGACGCGATCAAGGACCTGAAGATCGAGACCCTGCCCGGCTCCAACGTGGTATCGATCACCTACAGCTTCCCCGACCCCAAGGTCGGTACGCTGTTCGTCAGCCGTCTGCTCGACAACTACCTGCGCAACCGCCAGAACCTGCAGTCCAACGAACTGCCGCAGGAGTTCTACGAGCAGAAGAAGATGCAGTACCAGGTGCGCATGGATGACCTGGAAAGCAAGCGCCTGGGCATGCTCGAAGGCATCGGCTCGTCCGACCCCAAGGAAGAGATCACCTTCCGCCTCAATGCCATCAACACCGAGGAACAGGCACTCAACCAGTACCGCGATCGCCTGCTGCAGAGCCAGCAGTGGCTGGAATACCTCAAGACCAGCCTGGCTGCGGCCAGCAACGCCAACATGCGCGACTTCGCCTTCCCCTTCACCTTCACCCAGACCGTCGACAACGTGGCCTTCGAGGACCGCGAGATCAAGCAACTGGGCGAGCAGCTGACCACCCAGGTACTGACCTACGTCAGCGACCTGGCAGTGTTCCAGCCCGGCAGCGAGCAGATGCTGCTGCAGCGCGAGCAGATCGCCAAGACCCGCCAGCAGTTTCTCAAGATCGTCGCCAACCGTATCCAGGAGCGCGAGAAGGACCTGGCCGTGGTGCAGAACGTGATCGCGCAGAAAACCCAGCGCATCGCCGACTACAAGAGCCGCGTGCACCAGTTGCAGGAAACCCAGAGCAAGGCGCGTCAGCTGGACACCGAGATCGATGCCCTGCACAAGGCGTTCTTCACCTACACCCAGCGCTACGAAGAAGCCCGTGGCGAGCGCCTGCTGTCGGGTGACGTGTCCAACGCACGGATTCTCAGTGCGCCCTATGAGCCCGCCGAGCCGGCCTTTCCCAAGCCGATGCTGATCATTCCGTTCGGCATGCTCACCGGCCTGCTGCTGGGCATCGCCCTGGTGTACGTGCGCGAGTTCTTCGACCATCGCTTCAAGCACCCCGCGCAGATCACCCAGCAGCTGGGCTTGCCGGTACTGCTGGTGATCAACGACCAGACCCCGGAAACGCACAACCCGCACAAGGGCTGGTCGCTGCCACGGCTGGTGCACTGGGTGCGCAATTGAACGCAGCCATGAGCCCGCAGCGGCCGATCATCCACCTGCTGGGCAGTGGCGGCTTCTATGGCGCCGAACGGATGTTGCTGGACCACTGCCAGGCCACCCCGGGACAGCACGTGGTGCTGTTTCTGGGCGCGCCGCAGACGCTGGTGGCGCGGTTTGCCGCCGCCGGCGTGGACTGTCGCACCTGCAACGGGCTGGGCGAGGTGTTGCGGGCGCTGGACCAGTACCGCAGCCAGCAGCCGCTGATCAACAGCCACAACTTCAAGGGCATGCTGTTCGGCTGGGTGGGCGCCACCCTGTGGCGCCTGCCGATGGTCGCCACCCAGCACGGCTTCACCCCCAGCAGCCGCAAGCAGCGGCTGTACACCTGGCTGAGCCTGCAACTGTGCCGCACCGCCACCATCGGCAAGGTGGTGTGCGTGGCCGAGAGCATCCGCCGGATCCACCTGCGTGCCGGCGTGGCGCAGCGCAAGCTCGATGTCATCCCCAACGGCCTGCCGGATGCTGGCGCCCTGCCCGCCCATGCCCACGGCCACGAACGCTGGCTGGCCGGCTACGTGGGGCGCCTGAGCAGCGAAAAGGGCCCTGACCTGTTCCTCGATACGCTGATCCCGCTGTGCCAGCGCCACCCGCATCTGGACGCGGTGATGCTCGGCGACGGCCCGGAACGCGAAGCCCTGCAGGCCCGCGTCGATGCCGCCGGGCTGCACGAGCGCATCCGCCTGCCAGGCTTTCAGGAAGACATGCGCCAATGGATGGCGCGCCTGGATGCGCTGGTGATCAGCTCGCGCACCGAAGGCACCCCGATGATCCTGCTCGAAGCCATGCAGGATGGCGTGCCGGTGGTGGCCTTTGGTGTCGGCGGCATCCCCGACGTGATCGAGCACGGGCGCAGCGGGCTGCTGGCACCGCCCCTGGCGGTGGACGAACTGGCCGCCCAGCTCGAAGCGCTGATGCTCGACCCGGCCCAGGCCGGCGAGCTGATCGCCCAGGCACGACGCACCCAACGTGAACGTTATCACCTGCCGACGCTGGCGCAACGCTGGGCCCAGGTCTATCGCGGCACGGCAGGTGCGGCCAAGGAGACCTGCGCATGATCATTCCCCTGTCCCTGATCGGCCTGCTGGCGATCGTCAGCGTGGTACTGCTGGCCAGCCCCTACCCGTTCCTGGCCCCCGGCGCGGTGATCGGCCTGGCGGGCGTGCTGGTGCTGTACCGCCGCCCGGCGTGGGGCCTGCTGGCCATCATCACCCTGGTGCCGCTGGAGGGCCTGTTCAAGGACAGCGAGCTGACCGCCTCGAAATTCATCGGCGCCGCGCTGGCCATGGTGCTGCTGCTGCAACTGGCCGTGGGGCAACTGCCGGGCGAACGCCTGCGCAGCTCCATGTGGCGCCTGCTGCTGGCCTTTATGGCGCTTTACCTGCTGAGCTTTCTGGCCAGTGAAAGCAGCGAGATGTCCATGGGGCACTTTCGCGAACTGGCGGTGGGCCTGGTGCTGTTCGTGCTCACCCTGCTGATCGGACGCGAACTCAACCTGCCGATGATGTACCGCCTGGTGACCCTGAGCGTGGGCGTCACCTGTGCCATGGCGATGTTCTCGGCCAAGTACCAGGACGAAGGCCGCGCCTCGGGCCTGCTCGAAGACCCCAACGTGTTCGCCATGCTCATCGCCATCGCGGTGCCCATGGCCCTGTGGCTGGTGTTCAGCAGCCCCAACCGCCTGCAGCGGCTGTTCTGGCTGGCCTGCGTGGTGCTGTTGCTGGCCGGCATGACCAAGACCAACTCACGTTCCGGGCTGGTGGTGCTGGCCATCAGCCTGGTGATCGGCCTGGTGCACTACCGCGAAAAACTCACGCACCTGCGCCCGCGTCACCTGGGCTTCGCCATGCTCGGCCTGGCCATCGTGCTGCCTGTGGCGGTCGCGGTGATGCCGGCCAGCTACATCGAGCGTATCCAGTCGCTGGCCTTGCTCAAGTCCGGGGTCAATGCCTACAAGGACGACTCCCTGGGCCGGCGTTCGTCCTACATCGTGGTGGGCAGCAAGATGATCCGCGAACATCCGCTGCTGGGCACCGGCCCCGGCACCTTCCCGCTGGAATACGCCACCACCGGCTACGCCAAGGCGTTCTCGGCCAACCGCAAGGTCGGCGACCTGTACCGCCGTGCCCACAACACCTACCTGGAAATCTTCAGCGAAGTCGGCGTACCGGCGGGCCTGGCATTCGTCGGCATGGTCATGCTGGCCCTGTACAACCTCTGGCATGCACGGCGCCTGTGGCTGCAAAAGGGTGATCAGGGGCAGGCCGACATGCTCACGCACCTGTCCACCAGCATGCTTGCCATCGGCCTGTTCCTGATGTTCCTCAGTGCGCCGAACCACAAATACCTGTGGATTCTGCTGGCGCTTTCCAGCGTGCTGCGCCTCAAGGCCGAACAGGCGCGCCCCGTGCAGGTGGCCGGATGAAGATCAGTATCGTGATGCCGATGTTCAACGAGGCACGCCATATTGCCCGCACCCTTCACTCGGCGCGTCGGGCCGCCGACCTTGCCGGCCTGGACTGCGAGCTGATCGTGGTGGACAACGGCTCCAGCGACGATGGCCCGCAGATTGCCCGTAACCTCAGCGCCAAGGTGCTCGACCTGCCGGGGCTGACCATCGGCGCCTTGCGCAACCGGGGCGTGCAGGCCAGCTCCGGGGAATGGGTGGCGTTTCTGGATGCCGACATCGAGGTGCCGGAGCAGTGGCTGAGCCTACTGCTGGACCTGCACGCCCAGGGCCGTGGCGATGTATTCGCGCTGGACTGCGACACCCCGCGCCAGGCGCCCTGGTTCGCCCGCGCCTGGCAGCGACGCACACTGCGCGCCGGCCGGCCGGCGCTGCACAGCATGCAATGGCTGCCCACCCCCAACCTGCTGATGCGCCGCGACTGGTTCGACCGGGTGGGCGGTTTCAACGAAACCCTGCGCACCGGCGAAGACAAGGACTTCACCTGGCGCCTGGGCCAGGCCGGTGCCCGCCTGTTGGCCCTGCGCGCACCGGTGGTGCTGCACTGGGGCTACGAGGGCAGCTGGAGCGAATGGCTGGGCAAGGAGCTGTGGCGCCAGGGCAGCAACCTGCAACTGCTGCGCAGCAATGGCGCGAGCCTGCGCCTGCTGCGCTTCCCGTTGCTGTCCCTCGGGGCCTGGGTGCTCGATGCGCTGGCATTGTCCGCGCTGCTCGACGGGTTTCCGCATCTGGCAATGCTGCTGCTGTTCTTCACCAGCCTGCCGGCGCTGGCGCTGAGCCTGCGCCAGAGTCTCAAACACCGCGACCCGGTGTTCACCCTGCAACTGTGGGGCCTGCACTGGGTTCGCCTGCACCTGGCTGGAGCGGCCTTCGTGCTCAGCCTGTTCAACTGGAACGCAAGGAGGCCCGCACGTGGCTGAGTTCATTTTCTGGCTTTGCCTGCTGTTGCCTTTCTATGCCTGGCTGGGCTACCCGCTGCTGCTCACACTGGTGGGGCCGTTGTTCCCGCGGCACACCCCGCCGCCGCTGCCGCCGCAACGGGTCAGCGTGGTGGTTGCCGCGCACAACGAGGCGCGCAACATCGAAAACAAGCTGCGCAACCTGCTGGAGCAGGACTGTCCGCTCGCCAGCCTGCAGATCGTGGTGGCCAGCGACGGCTCCAGTGACCAGACCGTGGCCCTGGCGCGCACCTTCGACGACCCGCGCATCCTGGTGCTGGACCTGCCACGGATGGGCAAGAACCGCGTGCTCAATGCCGCCGTCGAGCACTGCAGCGGCGACATTCTGGTGTTCACCGATGCCGACGTGCACTGGGTGGAGGGCACCTTTGCCGCACTGCTCGCGCCCTTTGCCGACCCCGAGGTGGGCGGCACCGTGGGCAACATGACCATCCCGGTGGCGGGCAAGGGCCTGAGCCTGGGCGAGAGCCTGTACCGCCACTACGAAGCCTGGCTGCGCCGGGTAGAAAGCCGCACCGGCTGCACGGTATCGGCCGACGGTGCGCTGCAGGCCCTGCGCCGCGAGCTGTACCAGCCGATCCCGGACCGGGTCAACGACGACTTCTTCATCAATACCTGCGCCCCGGTGGCACACAAGCGCGTGGTCTACGTCGACCAGGCCAGGGTGCTGGACTACGGCGTGGACGAGGCCGAGCGCCAGTTCAGCCGCCGCCAGCGCGTCACCGTCGGCGGGCTGATCAGCCTGGCGGCCCGGCGCGAACTGCTCAACCCGCTGCGCCACGGGCTCTACTCCATCGCCCTGATCAGCCACAAGCTGGTACGCCGCCTGGCCCCCGTGCTGCTGGTGCCCCTGCTGCTGGCCAACCTGTGGCTGCTTGACGGCCACGGTTTCTATCGCCTGACCCTGGCCGCCCAGCTGCTGGGTTATGCCATCGCCGTGGTCGGCCTGCTGGACAAGGGCCACCGCCTGCCCAAGCCGTTTCGCCTGGCCGCCTTCGTGCTGGTGACCCTGGCCGGCATGAGCGTGGGCCTGTGGCAGTTCCTGCGCGGGCACAGCTACAACCAATGGAACCCCGACCAGACCCGATGAGTGCCTTCATGCCGATCAAGACCAGTCTCAAGCGCGCCAGCGGTTGGTTGTACCTGCACTCCCCGAAGGGCCGCAGCCAGCTGCGCGGCGCCGGGGTCATCCTGATGCTGCACCGGGTGCTGGCCGACGACGCCAGCGCGGCCCTGCCCCATCGCAACGAACTGTGCGTGGGCCCGCAGGCCTTCGAGCGCCTGCTGCGCTGGCTGCGCCAGCACTTCGATTGCGTGCACCTGATGGACCTGCTCAAGGACCATCAGCAGCCCAGGGGCGACAGCCGCCCCAAGGTTGCCCTGACCTTCGACGACGGCTGGCGCGACAACGCGCTCAATGCGTTCCCGTTGCTGCAGCAGTACCAGGTACCGGCCAGCATCTTCCTGTCCACCGACTACATCGGCAGCCGCCAGCGCTTCTGGTGGGAGAGCCTGGGCGAAACCCTGTGGGGCAGCCATGGCGAAGGCCCGCGCCACACCCTGATCGAAGCGTTGCGCAAGATCGGCCGGCCGCTGCCGGCTGCCTACTTCATGAACCAGCGGCCCAACGCCCGCAGCCAGGCGCTCGCCGGCTACCTGCAAAGCCTCAAAACCCTGAGCCCGGCCGCCCTGCACCAACTGACAGACGCCTGCCCGGCCGAATCCCTGCCCCAGGCCCTGGACTGGCAGCAGGTACGCGAACTGGAAGGCTCCGGGCTGATCAGCTTCGGCCCGCACGGGGCCAGTCACGCGCTGCTGCCGGGGCTGGACAACCAGCGCCTGGATGAAGAACTCAGCCGCAGCCACCACGCCCTGCAGCAAGGCTGCCAGCAGCCGCTGCCGGTGTACTGCTACCCCAACGGCGACCATGACGCCCGGGTACGCGCTCGCCTGGCCGCCCATCGCTACCCCTTCGCCCTGAGCACCCGCGCCGGGATCTGCCAGGGTCATGACGACCCACTGGCGTTGCCGCGCATCGGCGTGAGCCAACGCAACGCCAGCCGCCCCTCGCTGCTGGCCTGGCGCATCAGCCGCGGAGGCCGCTCATGAGTCGTGGCAACTACCTGCGCCACCTGCTGCTGAGCATGGGCACACGCCTGGCGATGATCGCCCTGCGCCTGGCGCGCAACGTGCTGCTGGCGCGCATCCTGGGGCCCAGCGAGCGCGGCCTGTTCGCCCTGCTCAGCACCCTGCCCGACCTGATCAGTGCCGCCACCAGCGGCGGGCTGAACACCGCGGTGGGCTATCAGGCGGCGCAGCAACGCTCGATGGGCCTGCTGCTGAGCCAGGTGCTGATCTACGGGTGCCTGCTGGCCGGGGTGCTGACCCTGATCTGCGTGGCGCTGATGCGCGAATTCGGCACTGAACTGGAAGTGACCCTGCAACTGGGCCTGCTGGCCTGGCTGTTGCTGCTGGCGGTGCCGCTGACGGTGCTCAAGAGCGGCCTGCTCACCCTGCACAACGCCACCGGCGGGGTGGGCGCATTCAACGCACTGCGCCTGACCGAATCGCTGGTGCCGCTGCTGCTGTTCGTGGGCATGTTCTGGATGTGGCAGCACGCCGCGCTGGAGGCCGCGCTGATCAGCTGGCTGCTGGGCCTGGGGCTGGTCGCGCTGCTGGGCCTGGTGTGGCTGGGCCGCCAGCACGACATCACGCTGTGCTGGAACCGCGGCGGGCAGCGCGAGCTGCTGGCCTACAGTGCGCGCAGCCACCCGGACGTGCTGTTCCAGCAGGTCATCCTGCGCTCGGACTACCTGTTCATCAGTGCCTTCCTGGGCAGCGCCGCCCTGGGGCACTACGCCATGGCCAGCGCCGCCGCCGAACTGCTGCTGATCATCCCCGAGGCCGTCACCACCCCGCTGATGAAGCGCCTGCTGCAGCAGGATGCCGGCATGGACAAGCTCACCCCGCTGGCCCTGCGCCTGACTGCCACCGTGATGCTGGGGGCCTGCCTGAGCATGGCCCTGGTGGGCGAATGGCTGATCGTCACCCTGTTCGGCGCGGCCTACCAGCCGGCCTACCCGGCCCTGCTGGCACTGCTTCCCGGCTTGTTCGGCCTGTGCTACGCAAGCATCCTGCGCCTGGACCTGCTGGGCAAGAATCGCCCCGGCGCGGTCTCGCTGATGATGGGGGTGGGCGCGGCGGCAAACCTGATTCTCAACGTGGTCCTGATTCCCCGTTTTGGCATCGCGGGTGCAGCCCTGGCCTCCTCCATCGCCTACCTTGGGGTGACGGTGGCCATGCTCGTGCTGTACTGCAGGCTGAGCGGCGTACCGTTGCTGCGGACCTTGTTTGTGTTGCCTGGCGATCTGTTGCCTTTGCGCCAGATGCTGCAACGGAGAACGGTATGAAACGTACATGGATGTTGTTACCCGGCCTGCTGCTGGCCGCCACTGCCCACGCCGCCACCCTGCGCTGGCCGGACATTCGCGACGGCAGCCTGTACCTGGCGCCGCAGCGCAGCGCCCCGCTGCAACTGAGCTGGGTGCCGGCCTGGCAGGCCGATGCCAACCAGGAACAGGTGTACCTGCTCGACGCCACCGGCAAGCTCGATGCGCAACGCATCATTGCCCCCCATGAAGGCCGCGGCCAGCTGAGCTGGCCACTTACCGCCGGCACCGGCACCTACCAGGTGGCCATCCCCGGCTACAGTTTCAGGCGCTACCGCCTCGAATACGACGATACCACCGGCGCCCAGTTCGCCCCCGCCAAGGTGCACTTCAGCCTCGAACCGGACCGCGCCACCACCCTGTACTTTCGCGTGAAAGCCGGTGAAACGGCGGTGCTTGCCGGCAAGTATCACGACGGTGTGCGCAACCTGACCCTGGAGCGCGTGGACGATGGCAAGCGCCTCAAGCTGGCGCTGCTCGAACACCGGGCCTATTGGCAGTTCGATCAGGTGAATCTGCCCGCAAGCGCCCAGGACCAGACATGGCGCCTGAACTTCGAAGGCACCGGCAAGGTTGCCTTCTGGCTGGACGGCAGCGCCAACCTGTTCGCCCTGCGCCCCCAGGACCTCGCCCCACTGGTGCACCGCGACGGCCAGGTAAGCCTGCGCAGCAGTGCCAAGGTACTGGGCCCCACGCCCAGGCTAGGCAACAACCTGCCCTACGTGATGCCGCCACCGTCCAGCCATGCGGTGATCGATGCGCTGCAACTGCAGGCCGCCGGCTACTACACCTTTGCCGACGTGCTGGCACGCAAGCCGCGCTACGAACTGCCGTTTCGCCAGCTGTACCAGGAGCGCTTCGGCATTCACCACGACATCACCCTGATGGCCGCCACCGGGCGCAAGTCCGACCTGATGCGCAGCCGCGCCAACGATGGCGCGCTGGACGACTGGCTGGCCACCAGCGTCGCCCTGGGCGGCAAGGGCCTGCATTACATCGCCTTTGCCGACGAACCCAACCTCAACTACGCCGACTACGCCACCTACCGCACCTTCTTCGCGGCCATGGCCCAGCGTGTGCGCGCCTACCCCGGCGCCCATGAAGCCGGCGTGCGCATCGCCATGCCGGCCAGCTCGCGGCTGGTCAACGGCCCGTTGCGCGGCGATGCGGCGCAGCGCGTCGGCCTGGACTGGGCACGGCGCCTGCTCAAGGAATTCGAACCGCAGATCGACGCCATGGCCTGGCACGAGTGGATGGTCCGCGACCTGCTCGCCACCCGCACCTACCGCGACTCGGTACGCCGCGCCGCCGAACTGGTGGGGCTGGACGCCAACGGTCGCCCGCGCAAGGCGCTGCTGCTCGACCAGACCAACCTGTCCAGTGGCTCGACCCTGAGCCTGTACGAGCAGAACACCCACTATGCCGGCGTATGGTGGGCCTCGGTGGTCATCAATGCCTCCCAGGACGGACTGCTGGACATGCTCAACTGGTTCCACATCGCCGACGAGCCCGAGTGGCCCAAAGGCATGGTCAAGGTGCTGGGCAACAACCGCTTCGAACTCAAGCCGGTGGGCCTGGCCCAGCAGTTCATCGCCCAGCACTGGCTCGACCAGGTGCTGCACCTGGACAACGACGCCTTCGAGGTCGATGCACTGGCCATGGCACGCGGCGCACAGCGCAGCCTGCTGGGCGTCAACAAGGGCGAACGCCTGCAACACGTCAGCTTCGCCACCCCGGCCAGCCGATGCCCGCAGGCCGCTGCCACGCTCACCCTGTTCGGGCCAGACAACCAGCCACGCGCCGCGGCACTGGATTGCCAGCACGGCCAGGTACGTTTCGAACTGCCCGGGCAGACCCTGTTTGCCCTGCGATGGAGCGCCTCATGAACACAGTGCCGAAGATCTCTTCCCCTGCCGGATACGGGAGCCACCATGAATATCGTCAGCAAGTTCAGCCAGCGCGTACACCAGAAAGGCCTGCGCGCCACCCTTCGCAGCGCGTACAAGCGCTACGTGTTCTTTCACTGGGAGCTGCTGTGGATGGAGCGCGACCTGGTCAGCCCGGTGCCGCCGCATACCCTCAAGCCCTATGCGCCACTACGCGTGGAGCGCATCACGGTGCACAACGTGCAAGGCTTTGCCAAGCACTTCGGCGACCGAGTCGAAACCATGCGTGAACTGGCCGCCGAAGGGCATACCGGGCTGATGTTCCTGGACGAAGACAGCCACGTGGTGGCGTTCATCTGGGGCAGCCCGCGTCACTACCACGACCGTCATTACTATGGCTGCTGGTTCCCGGTCGAGCCGGGCGAGTTCTTCGAGTTCGGCGGTGAACTGGCGCGCCAGTACTGGGGTACGTCGCTGTCGGTCGACCTGCAACTGGCCCTGTGGCGCGCCATGGCCGAACAGGGCTGCGACAAGGTGGTCGACGTGTGCGAGACCCACAACATTCCGGCGCTCAAGCTGCACCTGCGCATGGGCTACGTCGAGCAGGGCCGTGTGATGCACGTGTACTGCCTGTTCGGTCGCTGGAAATTCTTCCGCGAAACGCGCTACAGCGGCTCGCGCCTGGATGCCTTGCGCAAACCGGCGCCGCGCAGCACTACTGCCACGGTGTCCTGAACCGATGACCCTGACCTTTACCTGGCACGCCTCGTTGCGTGCCGACGGCTTCCCCGCCGACGCCTACGAGCAGTTGCGCGAGCGGCTGCCCGATGCCACCCCATTCAACAGCCTGGCCTGGCTGCGCGCCGCCGAGGCTGCCTTGCCGGCCAGCCAGCACCTGCAGGTACTGCTGGGGCATGCACAAGGACGCCTGGTGCTGTGCCTGCCGTTGGTCCGCACCCTTGAGCGCCACGGGCCGCTGGACTTTGCCGTGCTGCACCACCTGGGCTACCCCATGAGCGACCGCATCGGCCTGCTCATCGACCTGCCGACCAGTGCCGCCGGCCAGGTACTGGCAGCCATTCGCACGCGCCTGCCCCATGCCCTGCTGCAACTCAACGAAGTAACGGGCGATTCGCCCTGGCTGCAGCAGTGGGCACGCCGCAGTTCCACCCACGAACAGCGCACCGCCTGCCGTGCGCCGGTGCACCAGATAAGCGAGACCGACCGCCAGGAAGTCAGTGGCGACCCGCGCTACAAGTTGCGCCGCGCGCGCAAGCGCATCGCCGCCTGCGGGGCACAGGTGCGCCGAGTAACCCCCGATACCGCCAACGCAGCTTCCTGGCTGGAAGCCGTCAGCGCGGTCGAGGCCGTGAGCTGGAAAGGCGACGACGGGGTCGGCATCTTCTCGGTTCCCGCACAGCGCCAATGGATGTTCCAGGCCTTCACCGCGCTGGCGGCCGATGGCCGTCTGCGCCTGGTGGTGCTGGAACTGGACGGGCGCTGCATCAGCTACCGCCTGGGCCTGCTCGAACGGGGCCGCCTGTACGACTACAACCTCGCCTTCGTGCCGCAGTATGCCGACCTTGGCAGCGGCCGGGTGCTGCTGCAGGAATGGATCGACTGGGGGCTGGACGAAGGCTGGACGTGGATCGACGCTTCAAGGGTGAGCCTGGAGAACTCCAGCCACCAGCTGCATGAGCGCATGACCGGCCAGGTCGAGCACCTGCGCCACAGTTTCTACAGCTGGCGCCCGTCGGGCCTGTGCCTGGGCATGGCGCTGCGCCTGTGGCAACGCATCAAGCCCTGGATCAAACGCCGCCAACAGCAGCCCGTGCCGGCACCTGCCACTACCCCCACTGCCACACCCACAGCACAGGAGCGCCCGGATGCCGTCCCAAGTCATAGTCAACGCTGACGATTTTGGCCTCAACGAACACACCAACGCGGTGATCCTGCGCGCGTTCCAGTGCGGCCTGATCAGTTCGGCCACCGCCATGGCCAGCATGCCGGCATTCAAGGCCGCCTGCGCGCTGGCCCAGCAACCGGCCCTGCGCGGGCGCGTGGGCCTGCATTTCAACCTGACCTACGGGCGCCCGCTGAGCGAGCCGATCCGCGCGCTGGCGCAGTTCTGCAATGCCGAGGGCGAGTTCGACCTGGGCCTGTCGCGCAAGCGCCTGTGGCTGGGGCGCGCGGCCCGCCAGGCGGTGCACGAGGAACTGGCCGCGCAATGGCAGCGCTGCCTGGACCATGGGCTGACCCCCAGCCACCTGGACTCCCACCAGCACGTGCACAACCTGTGGCCCATCGGCGAAATCGTCGCCCGCTTCGCCGCCCGCGAAGGGGTGCCGATACGCCTGGCCCGCAATGTGGGGCACAACATCGGCCCGGCAAAACGCCTGTTCAAGACGTTGCTCAACCAGCGCCTGCGCCAGCTGGCCAGGCTGACCGCCGACCATGTGTGTACCCCGGTCGACCTGCGTGACGGCCTGGCCCCACGCCATGGCGTGCTCGAAGTGGTGGCGCACCCCAGTGCCCTGGGCAGCCACGACTTCGGCGATGCCTACCTGGGCAGTGGCGAGTCCTTGCAGGCCTTGCTCGACCAGCGCCTGGCGGGCGTGCCCAGGGTCGGCTACGCGTCGCTGCGCGAGGCGCGCCAGAGCACCCTGGACACTGCCTCCAACAGATAACTACCACCGCTTCGCCCGGCTGATCGGTTGTGCTGTCGGTCCACGGACCGGAGCACGACCATGCCTACCTCCCCTTCACGTATTCCCCACTCACCGTTCATCGTCCAGCGCCTGCCCACCTGGCTGAAACACACCAGCGCCCAGGACGCCGAAGACCTTCGGCGCCATCTGGCCCTGACCCATGTCATCCCCGATGCCGAACCGGACTGGCTGGCCAACGGCCTGCCCGATCAGCGTGACGCCGTGCGCGCAGCCAGGCGTCGCTATCGGCGGGCCAGCCAGACACTGGCAGGCACCCTCAAGGCCTTCCAGGGGTTGCTGGCATTTGCCGAGCCGCTGCTGCAGGCGCGCCTTGACGCCGAACTTGGCGAAACCCTGAACCTGCACACCACCGACCTGGTGCAGTTTCACGAAGAGGCCGACCTCTGGCAGCTCGCCACACGTACCACCTACCAGAAGCAGAGCCTGCTGCAGGCAGCGCTGCAGAACTTCGGTGACGACGTGACTTTCCTCGGCAAGAGTGCGATCACCCTGCAAGGCCATTTCCACCTCGACCTGACTGACGCCGGGCTTGCCTACCGCTATACCCGCCATCGCCTGTCACCCGCCGTGTTCGCCCGCCTGTGCCGCGAACTGGACCTGGGCGCCCGCTACCAGCAGCACCTGCAGGCAGTGTTCGAAACACCTGCCACGCAAGACAGGGTGCGTCGCGACTCGATCGATGCCAATCGCCAGTTGCTGCGCCTGGAGGTCACCGTGGCGAAAGCGCGCCAGCGCATCGGGCCAACCGCCTGCCGCCGGTTGCTGGCGCTGCTGGACGCGCCCGCCGCAGCAGGCGCCGAGGCCCCGCCAGTGCAGGCGAGCCTGCTGAGCATGAGCGGCGTACCGTTGCACGACATCCTGCTGTTTGCCCTGGCATCTGAGCAGCAGGCAGACAGCCTGCTGCTGTACCTGCCCGGCGACCCGGACGATGCCCTCACCGAGCATGCGTCGATGCCGGCGCTGGAGCGCTACCTCAAAGGGCGCCTCAACCACCCCGGGTTTCGCAGACTGTTTCAGCGCTACGTACCGCTGCAACAGCAGCAACACCTGTTCGATGTGCTCGGACACAACCTGGCCCGGCAGGTGGTCGACAAGGACGGACCGTGGCACTCGCAGGAGCAGGACAGCCTGTACCTGAGCCTTGCCCCGGTTGCCGGCGAGCTGTTCGGCGTGCTGCAGGACCGCCACCTGCAACGCCTGAAGGATGAAGCACGGGTACTCATGGTGCCCACCGCTGAAGCCGACGAGAAAGCGCGCAAGGCCCGCCTGGAACAATGGGAGACACGCGCGCTGAACGTGCTCAATGCCGCGGCGATGTTCGTGCCGGCGCTGGGCCCGGTCATGCTGGCGGTCACTGCGGTACAGCTGATCAAGGAGGTGTATGAAGGCGTGGAGGACTGGCAGGACGGCGACGTCGAGGGCGCCATGGCGCACCTGCAGTCGGTGGCGATCACTGCCGGCATGCTGGCCGGTTCGGTGCTGGCGATCAAGGCAGCGCCAGCGCTGGTCGATGCGTTGATCGAAGTGCCACTGCCCGATGGCAGTACGCGCCTGTACCTGCCCGACCTGGCACCCTACCGGCTGGACACGTCGCTGCACGCCGAGGTGACAGCCAACGACCAGGGCCAGTACCGGCACGCGGACCGGCACTACATCAGGCTCGGCGCCGACCTGTACGAGCAGCAGTTCGATGCGCACCAGCAGCAATGGCAACTGCGCCACCCCGAGCGTGAAGACGCCTATCGCCCCGCACTGGAGCACAACGGCCAGGGTGCCTGGCGCAGCGTGCATGAACAGCCGCTGAGCTGGTCGCGAGCCACCCTGCTGCGCCGTCTGGGCCCGCTTGCGCAAGGCCTGAGCGATGCAGAACTCGAACAGGCCTGCCAGGTCAGCGGCACCCGCGAAGACGCGCTGCGTCGGTTGCACGCCGCCAATCTGGGCCTGCCACCCTTGCTGGCCGATACGCTGCAACGGCTCAGGATCGCCCGGCAACTGCGCGCCGAAAACGTCACGGGCAGCGTCGGCAAGGCCCTGTTCGAGCAGCGTTACCTGGCCCTGGTGCCCCCGCAGCCGCACATCACGGCCCTGTGCGCACGCTTGCCCGGGTTGAGCCCGGTGCTGGCCCGCAGCCTGCTGGACACTGTCGGCCCGGCCCGGCTGGCACGCTGGGTGCCACCGGCAGCCATCCCCACTAAATTGCTGGAAGAGGCCGCCACGCTGGCCGCCCGTGTTCCCCTGGTACGCGCGACCGAAGGCCTGTATTGGCCAGCCCTGGCAACGCCGCAAAGCACGCGCCTGGCGCTGTTGTGCCTGGAGCACGCCCCCGGCTGGGACACCTCGGTCGTGCTGGAAGCACGCAGTGGTGGCCCGCGCGGCCCTCTGCTGCAGCGCGTGGGTCGTGCCACCCAGGCGCAGCGCAGGGTTCTGGTGCACGGTGCAGAAGGCTACCAGACCTTCAAGGACGACCTCCCGCTGCACGCGCCCGGCGACGACCTGTTCGCGGCCCTGCATGACAGCATCGCTCCCCGCTATCGCCAGGTGCTGGGCCTGGACACCAGGGCGGCGCTGCAGCAACGCGTGCTGTCGATGCTCGAACGCCCCCGCGGCGAACTTGCCACCTGGCTGTGGTCCGGCGAGGTCCGCGGCTGGGCCAGCGAAGCACGCCTGCTGGGCGGCAGTGACCGCCCCGGCTACCCGCCGGTGTCGCCTGCCAGCTCCTCACAGGAGGCCCGCTACCGCACGCTCTACCCGCATGCCAGCGGCGAAGAGGCGCGTGCCACAATGGCGGCCTGGGAGGCCAGCGAGATTCCGGCCCAGGCGCGGTTGCGCACGCTCGAACAAACCCTGCAACGCCTGAAAAGCGCGTTGACCCTGTGGGCCCTGCCCAGTACAGCCCGGCAATCGGCGCGGGAAGAAATCATCGCCGCCTGGCAGCGCCTGTCGGTGCGCGAGGTCGCCGATGGCGAAACCACCGTTCAGCTGAACCTGGACTACCTGGACCTGACCGACGGCGACCTGGAAAGCTTCCCTGCGCTGGAGGCCAACTTCGATCACGTGAATGAGCTGTCACTGGAGCAGAACTCCCTGACCCGGCTGCCTGACGCCTTCCTGCGCCACTTCACCCAGCTGCAGCGCGTCAGCCTGAACGGCTGCGAACTCACCAGCCTGCCCACCGGGCTGGGTGATCGGCTCAGCGTGCTGGACCTGGCCAACAACCGCCTGGTCTGGGACGAGCACCTGCAGCACGCCCTCGAAGGTTACCCGCAGTTGCGCGACCTGAGCCTGGCGAACAACCCGCTGGCAACCCCGCCCGACTTCGCCCGCCTGAACCGGCTGCAGGGCGTGGACCTGTACAACTGCAGCCTGGCGACCTATCCGGCAGGGCTCGATCAGCTGGACGCGCCGAACCTGGTGGACCTGTCCGGCAACCAGCTGCAGGAGCTGCCACCGACCGCCACCCTCTCACCTCCGCTGGCCCGGGCGCTGCGCCTGGAACACAATCCGCTGAGCGATGCTGCCCTGCAGGCGGCCGATGCCTACTACACCACCCACCGTATCGACCTGCTGGTGGCCGAGATCGATTACAACGAACTGCTCGACGACGCCACGCCACAACAGCGGGCCAGCTGGCAACGACTGCAGCAGAGCCTGCCGTCGGGGTTCTTCCGGGACCTGCGTGCCATGTTCGACAGCCCGCCCTACATCGTCGCCCCACTGACCTACCGGCGCCGCCTGTGGCGCCTGCTGACCTGGATGGACGCCAATGCGCCCCTGCGTGAGCAGATTCTCGCCCGCACAGGCGGCACCCTGCTCGACCTCGAACAGTTGGGCGAGGTGTCACAGGCCCTGGCCATCCCGGACCTGGCAACCCGCTCGCGCACCTTGCTGGCGACCATCGTCAACCACGTGCGTCTCAGAAAGCTCGGCTTCGGCGTGCTGAGCCTTTCGTTCAACATGTCCGAAGACAGCTACGCGACGCTCTACCAGTGGGCGCTCAAACGTATCACCCGGCTGCCGGGCCTGGACCTGGCCCAGGCGGCGCGTGCCGACGAGCCGGTGATCATCGACGCACTGGTCGATGTGATGCCGCTGCCGGGCGAAGCCTGGATAGAACAGCAGCGCAACCTGCTGCTGGCGGTTGACCCGACCACCTCCCACGGCCTGGACGAAGTACTGGCCATGAACCATGAAGAGGAACCGGTCTACCCTGCATGGGAGCACCACTTGCGCGAACGCTTCGCCGCACAGTTCGCCGCCTCGCGGGCAGCGCTGGACGACAGCCTGGAGCAGGCAGCCGAAACGCTGAGCGAAGGTGAACTGCTGGTGGAGGCGCAGCGCTTGCGGCAGGTGTACGAACAACGCCTCGTCGACCTGCGCAGAACCCTGACCGAGGGAGTGGCGCGAGGCACCATCGACTGACAGGCGGGCGCCGGCCCGGAGCGCACCCGGGCCAGGCTGGCTTTTGTGCCGGGGCCGGCGTTATGCTCGGCTGAACCGTTTCATTCACCATGGAAAAGAGGTATTGCGTCATGGATCGTCTGGACTCGCTGTTTCCCGCTGCCACGGATATTCCCGAGGCCTATCGCCTGGGCGACCCGCTCGAGCAGCGCGACTACCTGGTGGATGGGCAGCTGCACCGCTGGGAAGGCCCGCTGGCCACGGTGCGCAGCCCGGTGTGGCTCAAGACCGACGACGGTGAGCAGCAGGTGATACTCGGCAGCGCCCCGCTGCTGGACGCCGATACCGCCCTCACCGCCCTGGACGCCGCCGTGCGTGCCTACGACAAGGGCCGCGGCGTGTGGCCGAACATGCGCGTGGCCGAGCGCATCCAGCATGTGGAGGCGTTCCTGGCCCGCATGCGCGAGCAGCGCGCGGTGGTGGTCAAGTGGCTGATGTGGGAAATCGGCAAGAACCTCAAGGACTCCGAGAAGGAGTTCGACCGCACCTGCGACTACATCGTCGAGACCATCGGCGCCCTCAAGGAACTCGACCGGCGCTCCAGTCGCTTCGAACTGGAGCAGGACACCCTCGGCCAGATCCGTCGCGCGCCCCTGGGCGTGGCGCTGTGCATGGGCCCCTACAACTACCCGCTCAACGAGACCTTCACCACCTTGATCCCGGCGCTGATCATGGGCAACACCGTGGTGTTCAAGCCGGCCAAGTTCGGCGTGCTGCTGATTCGCCCTTTGCTGGAGGCGTTTCGCGACAGCTTCCCGGCCGGGGTGATCAATGTCATCTACGGGCGTGGCCGCGAGACCGTCAGCGCGCTGATGGCCAGCGGCAAGGTCGACGTGTTCGCCTTCATCGGCACCAACAAGGCCGCCAGCGACCTGAAGAAGCTTCACCCGCGCCCGCACCGCCTGCGCGCCGCGCTGGGGCTGGACGCCAAGAACCCGGGCATCGTGCTGCCCGAGGTCGACCTGGACAACGCGGTCAACGAGGCGGTCACCGGCGCCCTCTCGTTCAACGGCCAGCGCTGCACGGCGCTGAAGATCCTGTTCGTGCACGAGCAGGTGGTGGACGCCTTTCTCGACAAGTTCCAGCGCAAGCTGGCCGACCTCAAGCCCGGCATGCCATGGGACCCGGGCGTCAGCCTGACCCCGTTGCCCGAAGCAGGCAAGGTCGACTACCTGGGCGGCCTGGTAACCGATGCAGTAGCCCACGGTGCCAAGGTGATCAACCAGGGCGGCGGCCAGAGCCGCGGTTCGTTCTTCTACCCGGCGCTGCTGTACCCGGTGAACCCACAGATGCGCGTGTACCACGAAGAGCAGTTCGGGCCGGTGATCCCGGTGGTGCCCTACCGCGACCTGCAGACAGTGATCGACTACGTGCTGGATTCGGATTTCGGTCAGCAGTTGAGCATTTTCGGCACCGATTCGGCCACCGTGGGCCGGCTGGTCGACACCTTCGCCAACCAGGTCGGGCGCATCAACCTCAACGCCCAGTGCCAGCGCGGGCCGGACACCTACCCCTTCAACGGGCGCAAGAACTCGGCCGAAGGCACCCTGTCGGTGCATGACGCATTGCGCGTGTTCTCGATCCGCACCCTGGTGGCCACCAAGTTCCAGGAGGCCAACAAACAGCTGATCAGCCAGATCATTCGCAACCGCGAGTCGAGTTTCCTGACGACTGACTACATCTTCTGATTGCGTGGTGGGCAAAACGGTACAAGCATAGGCTTGGATCGCGGCGCACCTATCGCGGGTCAAGCCCGCTCCCACAAAGGCAGTGATGAACACGTGGGAGCGGGCTTGACCCGCGATAGGGCCCGTGTAGGCAACACACTTTTTGCGTACCAATGGAGGAAAAAATGGCCACCCAACCCATCCCCGACGGTCAGCACAGCATCACCCCCTACCTGGGCATCAAGGACGCTGCCAGGGCCATCGACTTCTACAAGGCCGCCTTTGGCGCCACCGAAATGTTCCGCCTCGACGCCCCCGATGGGCGTATCGGCCATGCCGAGCTGAAAATCGGCGATTCCTCGCTGATGCTGGCCGACCCCTGCGACCAGGCCGGCGGGCTCACCAGCAGCCAATCCCTGCAGGGCAGCGCCATCGGCCTGCACCTGTACGTCGAAGATGTCGACGCTACCTTCGCCCAGGCGCTGAAGGCCGGCGCCACCCAGGTCAACGCCGTGCAGAACCAGTTCTACGGCGACCGCAGCGGCACCCTCAAGGACCCTTTCGGCAACCTCTGGTTCGTCGCCACCCACGTCGAAGACGTGTCGGTCGAGGAAATCCGCGCCCGCGCGGCAAAAATGTTCAGCCCGCAATGAACGCCACCTGCACGCGGCGATGGTCGCGTGCAGGGCTTTGAATTAAGGTGGCAGGCACAGGAAGGCTGGCCAGGATCGTCCATGCGAATCATCGAGAAAAACGCCGCGCTGGTGCGCACCCTTACCCCCGCCGAAGAGGAACTGCTGCGCGGGTTCGTGCTGGGCGCCCTGGAGGGCCCGCGGCTGCTGCAGGCCAACCAGTTGCTGATGAAGGTACGCGCCGCCGGGCAGTGGCTGGCCTGTGACTGCCAGCCCAAAAGCATGCCGGTACTCAACGTCAACCTCAACGGCAGCACCGGCACGCTGTTTCTCAAGAACAACCCCGGCACCGCCGAACATGCGCCGGGCTGTGCCTTCACCAAGGACGAACGCGACACCGACGCCAGCCACAACGAGGCCGACACCCCGCCGGCGGCCTGGCTGGCACCGGACGCGCCGTTGCGCCTGATCGGTGATTTCCAGCGTGCCGCTGCCGGCAGCGGCGACGGCAACGGCAACGGCAGCGGCGACAGGCGCGAACAGCATCGCCTGCTCTCGCTGCTGCTGACCCTGATCGAAGCCAGCGGCCTGAACGTCTATGCCACCCACCTCAAAAAGGACCTGACCGCCCAGTTCGCCGAGCTGCGCAGCGTCGCCACCCGCTACCCGCTGATCGACCGCGTGCCCGCCAGCAACTACCTGGAAACCCGCCTGGACATGAAGCACATGATGATGCTCAAGGCACGTCTGCGCGACGCCACGGTGTTCGGCACACATCGGCGCCATGGCCTGCTGCTGGACTGCGTCAGCCAGATCAAGGCGCGCAAGGTGCTCACCGAACGCAGCGAAGACGGGTTCGACTTCCAGGGCCACCACCTGCTGTGGGGCGGTAGCCGCACCCCCGGCCCGCTGCTGGCGCTGGCCATCTATTCCCCCGCCACCGCCGGCAGCCACTTCTACGAACTGATCCATGTGGCCAGCGTGCCGGTGCTGTCGCGCGCTCACCTGTTCCCGGTGTACCGCGACGAAGAGCGCGAACCGCTGAAGATGCTCGTCTCGCTGATCGACTGGATGGCCGGCAAGGGTGTGAAGGTGGTGATGCGCCGGCCGGTGATCGGCGGTCGGGTGATGGACGAACTGGTGCTCAGCTCCGACCAGGACCGGGTGCTGTCCGTGTCGCTGACCGAACAGCCGCTGGGCCCGGAGCCCGAAACGGAAAACTTCAGGCGCTTTGCCGATTTCAAAGGCCTGGACACCTTCCGCAAGTACGTGGCGGGCTTCTTCATGCGGGGTCGCGACTAGACCGTCCGTCGCTCACGCCGCACCCTCGGCGCATGACGACGGACCAATGTCAGGTAGCCCACATGAAAGGAGTTCGACCATGACCCGCACCCCGATCACCGCTCTGCTGTTCGCCGCGCTGCTGGGCGCCCAGGCCACCGTGGCCCTGGCCGCAGGTACCGGCCCGACCAACCCTGCCCCCGGCAACGGCGTGCCCAACTCCACCCTTCCTGGGGCCGGGGTGGATGTACCGGCCCCGTCCAACGAGCCGTCCATGCCCAACGGCACCGACCCACGTACCCAGGGCAACGACGACGGCCGCCAGGGCGGCATGAACACCGATGACACCCGTGGGCAGATGCCCGAGGGCACCGGTTCCGAGAGAAATGGCCACGAAGGCTCCGAAAGCAACAACAGCGGCGGTGTCAGCGGCCCGGCTGGCAGCTGACCGCTGCGCCCGCAAGCTGGCTCCTACCGGCAATACACACCCTGTAGGAGCCGGCCTTGCCGGCGAAGGCCCAAGCACTGCAACCGCTTGAGTGCCGCCCCTGCTGCCCCTATCATCCCCAGCCTCTTCCACCTGGGGCTCCCCGTGTCTGACCCTCGCCTGAAACGCCTTGGCGCTTGCCTGTTGGCAATCCTTGGCAGCGCCTACCTGGCGCAGAACATCGTGCCATGGCGCCAATTGATGGCCGATGAACGCACCGGGCCGGCCCAGACACGCCTGCTGCAATTGAGCGATGGCAGCCAGCTTGCGCTCAACCACGCCACCCATGTGGACATCCGCTTCACCGCGCAGCAACGACGCCTGGTGCTGCACGACGGCGAAGTGCTGGTGCAGGCCAGCAGCGACCCGCGCCCGCTGATCGTCGAAACCCCGAGCGGTGAAGTCCGCGCACACTCCGGGACGTTCAGTGTCGATCATCTGCACAGGGGCTCCCAGGTCAACGCCTACGCGGCTGACGTACAGGTCCTGCCACGGCTGGGCACCCCCAGCCTGCTGCCCAGCGGCAGCGGGCTATGGTTGCGCCGTGCCGGCAGCAGCTGGCAATGGCCAGCCCGGCCCAGCCGAATCAACACCCGGGCCTGGCCCGCCGGTAGCTAGCAGTCGAAGCGGTCCACCGCGCGGCGCCGCTCGTTGTCGTCGCGCATGTCGTAGTTGGCCGTGGTCTGGATGTTGCTGTGATGCGCCAGCTTCTGCGCTATCGACAGGTCGTGCTCCTCGATCACCCGGGTGATGAACGAACGGCGAAAATCGTGGGGCATGATCTTCACGCCCACCTGGGTACCGCGTTGGCGGGCGATGTAGTAGATCGCGTGCTTGGTGATGCGCTCGCGGGTGATATGGCTGCCGCGGCGGATGCGGTTGAACAGGAAGGTATCGTCGGCCTGGCCCTCGGGCAGCTGCGAGCGGCGAAACTCCAGCCAGGCATTGAGCTTGTCGAAGGCCCACACCGGGGCGTACTTGATCAGCTGCTTGTTGCCCTTGCCCAGCACCTGCAGGCTGCGCTCGGCAAAGTCGATCTGCTTGAGGTCGAGGTTGACCGACTCGCTCTTGCGCATGCCGGTGCCGTACAGCAAGGCGATCACCGCCGCGTCGCGCAGCCCCTGCGGGCGCGGGTCGGCAGCGCAGGCCTCCATCAGTTCGCGGATCAGCGTGCGCTTGAGGTTGCGCCCCACCGGCAGGCGCGTGCCCTGGGCGGCCTTGACCGTGCGCATGCGCAGCAGCTGGTCCTGGCTGATCAGGCCCAGGCGCCAGGCTTCGTTCATCACCCCGCGAATCGCGTTGACGTACAGCGACGTGGTGTTGGGCGCATAGCCGTCGGCGCGCAACGCCGCCACCAGCGCAGTGACATGCCCCGGTTCGAGCAAGTGCCAGGGCACCTCCTTGATGTCGATGTCCTCGAAGTCCAGACGGTCGGCGGCGTCCTGCAGGATGTACTTCATGGTCAACTGGCTCGACGGGGCCAGTCGGGCGAGGTATTGCAGCAGGGGGTTGTGGAGCGATGCGTGCAGTGAATCAGGCAAACCGTGGGGTTCCTCTAGCGCAGTAGGGCAAATTCAGCCGGGGATGATACCCCTAGTCCACCAGGTAAAGCTTGATGGTTTCCCGGGTCAGCGAGATCACCTCGTGGGTGTAGCCCTCGGCATCGCTGGTGCCGTATTCCAGATACCCGTCCTTGCGCTGGATCACGTAGGCCACGCGTGGCAGCGGCCTGCCGGTTTCGCTGTCGGTGATGGGCAGGCGTGCACTGTAGAGCGGCGCCTCGACCTGCCTGGCGAAGGGTGCCAGCGGCGTGGCGTCGTCCAGCGTCGGCGCGGCCCACACAAAAGGTGGTATGTACGGGCTGTAGTCGTGCTTGTTCACTTCGGCCAGCAGCACCGAAACCGGGATGCGCATCACCAGTGAAAAGTACGCGTGATACGGGAACGCGGTGATGTACAGCTTGCACGGGATTGTGGTTCTGTTCTCGAGCAGGCGCTGGATGGTTTCGCGGGTCAGTTCAGTGCTGCTGGAGCGGCTCGGCAGGGTCTTGTCGAAGCTCATCTGCGCCAGGTAGTTGAAACTGCCATCGGGCGCGCGGCTTTCGAACTCGGGCGAGCCGGACAGGTTGTAGGTGATGACGTGCTCGAGGTCGAAGTTCTCGTCGCCGTCCAGCGCGCACACCAGCCGCTCGCTGATCTGGCCATTGCCGGTGTGGCGTTCGAACAGGCTGAGCAGGTCTTCGTCGGCCTGAAAACGCAGGTCGTAGCGGTACGGGTTGTCGCTGAACGACACAAAGCGCAGGGGCAACGGGTCGATGCCGTGGTCCTTGACGCAGCCACTGCTCAACAGTGCACCGGCGGCCAGCGTGAAGCCGAGGGCGAAGCGGTGAAACACAGGCATGCGCCCTTCTTCCATGAGTGTGGCGGGCGCGCAGGATGCCCTAGCAGGCACTCTGCGGCAAGTGTCACGGCGCTTTGTGCGATGCCTCGTGAACCGCTGGCGCAGCGTGACCAACTGGTGTATCAAGGCGCCCTCCCGCCCCCATGGATGACACATGCGCCTGCTTCCACTGATCGTACTTGGCCTGCTGGCTGCCCAGCTCAGTGCCTGTTCACTGTTCATCCCGCGCGCCAAGGCCACGGTCGAACCGATTTCCCTGCAAAAGCAGCTCGACAGCAACCACAGTGTGTACACCCTGACCTTCGCGGCAGATGTGGATGTGCTCGACGCCTTCCGGGGCAAGACCAGCCAGTTGGGCACGCGCATCGAATGCTCGATCACCGAGGATGAGAACCTCGCCTATGACCACCGCATGACGTATTCGCTGATCGGTGAGATCGAACGCGATGACCGACCGCCCCGTGATGGCCTGTTCACCTCGAAACTGAGCTTTCAGAAAAAAGACCAGTACCGCGACCTGAGCGACGCAGCGGCCCTCGACATGCTGGCAAGAAAGCCGGTACTGCCATGCACCATGAAGGCGTCCGGCTTCTTTGTGGGCTACTACTATTCGAAGCCGTTCACCTTGCAGGCCAGCGACCTGATCCGACTGATCAAGGGGCCGGTGCCTTCGCAGCGCCTATTTCTCAAACACTACTGAAGAACGTGCGGCGCCCTTGAAAACAGGTGCTTGACCTCAACCTAACTTGAGGTTTTACCCTTGCGCCTCCCTTGAGTGGAGTCGCCCCATGAGCACCAGCCAACCCGCTGTATTTGTGTTGTCCAACCCCGAAGGCCTGTACGACCCCAGCGCCAATGCCTATTCACACGTGGCCGAGGTCAGCACCGCCGCCAAGCTGCTGTACATCGCCGGCCAGGGGGGTGAAGACCCTGCCGGTACGCTGTCGCCCGACTTTGCCGAACAGGCGCGCCAGGCACTGCTCAACCTGCGCACCGCGCTGGAATCCAGAGGTGCGAGCCTGGCCGATGTATTCAAGCTGACCCTGCTGATCGTGGACCATAGCGAAGCCAGGCTGGCGCTGTGGGTGGCGGCTGCCAACGCCGCCTGGGGCCAGCTCAGCAAACCGACCTGCACCCTGATACCCGTGCCGCGCCTGGCACTGGACGGCATGCAGATCGAAGTCGATGCGGTGGCGGCCCTGCCCGCTTCGAGCTGATGGCCCCTAGCGCAGCGTGCACTGCGTCTGCACGATCGAGCGGTTGATGCGGTCCAGCTCGCTCTCGGCAACGACCCTGTTGTGGACGTTGAAGGCCATTTCATAGGCCTGGTTGGCAAACGCGGTGCAGTTGGGCCGCTCGAGAATCACCGCATCCATGCGCAACGCGTAGATGACCAGGGCGTCCGCCGACTGACCGGCGCGTTCGCGGTAGGCATAGCGTTGCTGGCGGGCCTGCTCGAAGTTGGCCTGCACTGCCTTTTCATAGTTGGCCTTTTGCGTGCGCTGCACAGTGGCCACCGGCACAGTGAGCAATTGATACACCGCCTGCTCGTAGGTCTTGGGGAAGCGGACTTCGTTGGTTTCGTGCAGCAACGTCTGGTTCATCACGTACAAGGTGGTGGTCGGACAGTAGTCGAAGCGCCCGCAGGCCTTGCTTGCCTTGGCTTGCAGGGCATCTGGCTGAAACCGCTGCGCCGACCAGCCCAGGGCCAGGTTGTACTGCTTGAGCGCCGTGTAATCGGCCTTCAACGCCTTGTTGAACGCCGCGAAGCACGCCGTGGTCTGCGCCGTCTGCGCATCGCCACAGCCTTTCACGCCAGAGATGTCGTCCAGCGAGTCGCCGCTGTAGTCGAGGGTCAGCGCTGGCCGTGCAGGCGTTGTCGACACCGCCACACCCTGGGTCTTGAGTGCACTGTAGCGGGCCGTCATTGCTTGCAACCTGGCACCGTCGGCTTTCTGCACGGCGGCGATTTCCAGCAGTTGCTTGACCGCGTCGAGGTCCTGGGGCTTGAGGTCCTTGTTGCCGGTCAGTGCCTCCAGCAGGTCCAGCGTGGCATTGGCATCACCGGCTTCGGAGTCCATGCGCAGCGCGCTCAAGGTCGACGCATAGCGGCTCTGTTGCACGAACTCGCCAAGGTTCATTTCTTCAAGGCTTGCGTACTTGAGCGGCTGTGCAATCTGCTGGCTCATGTCCTGGGCACACGCCAGCGAGGCGTACAGCAGGGTGATGGCAAGGGTAAGGCTGGTCTTCATGGACGTCCTGACAAGGCAACGCCACCGCAATGGTCGCGGTGGCCCACACCTGCATCGGCACGGCTGGCGCTTCCTTTAACTCAGTACACGGCCCCCACCGGGTACACGAATGCATTCACGTCATAGAAGGGCGTGCGCTGGTAAAACCAGTGCAGGCGCGCACTCGGGCTGTCGGCGAAGGCCTTGTCGTCCTTGAGGCGGGCCTCGAACTCGGCCTTGAGTGCCGGGCTCTCGGCCAGCATCTTGCGCGCCATCGGCTCCATCACGTATTCCTCTGGCTCCTCCGCCGCCACCAGGGTCGCGTTGAAGAAACCCCAGGCCCAGAACGAGTCGGGGCTTTGCGGGTGCAACAGATTGATCGCCAGCACACCCAGCGGCTGGTCGACGTCGATCAGCACCGAACCCGCCGCAAAGGTCTGCATACGCTCCAGCGGGTTGGCCACGCCACTGACCAGCAGATGCCCTTCATAGCCCGGAATCTCGTTGGCTGCCGCACGGTCCGGCTCGAAGCCACCGGCCACCTTCACCTCATCCATGCGGTACAGCGTCACCGCCATCGCCGTGGGCTGCTCGAGGGTGCGCATGCGGATGCCATGCGCCTTGAGCCGCGCGATCACCTCGGCCCACTGCGCCGGCACCACGTACTGGCGTGGGCGCTTGACCACCAGGTCGGGCTCGGTGTTGCCAGTGACCGGCACCGTCAGCGGCTTGGGCACGTTGCCCCACACGATCGTCCTGGCACCGGTGATCGGCGACTGTTCGTAGCGGTAGTCGCCCACCTTGAAGTCCACCTGCTCCTCCTTGCCCGGCTTCCATGTCAGCACCACCTCGCGCTGGGCCGCGAGCCGGGCACGGTCACTGGCAATGGCCTGCTGCAGCGAAGCGGCCTGTTCGCCGATCACCTGGAACATCGTCTTGAGCATCACGTAGTTGCCCAGCACCTGGGTCTGGTACGGGTGCAGTGCATGCTGCTCGATCAGAATCGACGGCACGTTGCGGATATCGCCGTACTGGTTGGAGAAGCGCGCCAGGTCGGTGCGGTACGGGTAGTAGCCCTGGGTCGGGTCCTGGTTGTCGTTCATGCTGATGCACTCGTGCACCACATGCCCCTCGCCCTCCAGCGCCTGGTACACCGGCGCACGCATCACCGTGTCCATCCACGCGCTGCTGGCCGGCGACCAGCCATTGCCGTTATGGCAATACGAGCTGTCGTAGGGGTACATCGCGCCATCGGTGGAGTGGGTGTCGGCGAAGAAGCTCAGCTCGTAGGTGTTGAACACCCAGGCCACGTTGCGGATCTCGGCGCTGTCGAGCTTGGTGAAATCGCGGTTCAGGTTGAGGTTGCGCCCGTTCACGCGCCAGCCACTCTGGCGGGGGCCGTTCTGGTTGATTCGGCCATAGGCGCTGCGGCGGATATCGCCGTCCACGTTGACACTGGGGATGAACAGGATGTTGACCTTCTGCAGCAGGCCGGCCAGCGGCTTGCTGCCGGTGGTCATGTCGCGCAGCAGCATGAACATCGCGTCCTTGCCGTTGGACTCGCCGGGGTGGATACCGGCCTCGATAAAGAGCGTCGGCTTGCCCGAACGCTTGAGCGCGGCGGGTGACTTGTCGGCCTCCAGCGAGGCCACCACCAGCAGCATCGGGTGGCCCTCGGCGCTTTTCTCCGGCAGCTCGCTGAGCACGATGGCGCCATTGGCGGCGGATGCCAGTTGCTGAAGGTAATCGCGGGTTTGCGCGTAGGTGCTGGTGTCGGCAAAGCCGGTGGCTTCGGCGACGGTGATCAGGGGGTTGCCGGCGGGCGCGATATAGCGGGTACTGGTGAGGGTCTGCTCGAACATTGCCGGCAGAATGCGTTGCTTGGCGGCCTCGGGGTAGCCGCTGTCATCGATATAGGCCGGGGCGCCGGGCAAGGCCGCAAGGGCGGGCAGGCTGCCGAGCAGCAGCAAGGTGGCCAGCAGGGGCTGCGGGTGCAGGTCGTTCATGATGGGTCCTTATCATGCGTAAGCAGGCAACCTTAGCTGATAAGGGGCAATGTCACCGCGATGGGATGCCGGCGAAGCGCCGCGCGAGCGGCGCTCGGTGCCGGGAGCGCCGTTGCGCCACGCCGTTCTACCGCGCCGCCAACCCCATCTGCCAGAAATCCGCCTCCAGCCGCGACGCCTGGGCAAAGATCGCCACCAGCTCGGTGAAGCGCTGCTCGGTCATGCTGCGCGCCGCCAGTTCGTCCAGGTGCAGGCGCGCTGCAGCAGCCACGCCCTGATACCCCTCCCCGGCATACTCGCCAATCCACTCGCGGTACGGATGATCACCCAGCGCCGCCACCCCGTCGGGGCTCAGCGCCCGGCCGATCTCGGCGTAGCCGATCACACAGGGCGACAGCGCCACATGCAGGTCCAGCAAGTCGCCCGCCGCGCCGCAATCGAGCACGAAGCGCGTATAGGCCACGGTGGCCTGGTGCTCCGGCGCGGCCTCGATGTCAGCCTTGGACAAGCCCCAGCGCGCGCACAGGCGTACATGCAGGTCGGTCTCGTCCAGAATCGCCGCAAGCCCCGCCTGGGCGGCACGAATGTCCGAAGGCCGGCGGCTCTTGTACGCGGCCAGCGCCCAGGCCCGCGCGAACTGGATCAGGAACAGGTAATCCTGCACCAGGTAGGTACGAAACGCCGTTTCGGGCAAGCTGCCCTGGCCCATCTGGCGCACGAAGCTGTGGTCCACGTAACTGGCCCACTCGGTCGGTGCAGCAGCTTTCAAACGGTCGAAAATATCCATCCTTCACTCCCCCTGTGGGTACACGGCATCGAAAAACTCAAGCTCCAGCGCCACGGCACGCAAGAAGAAATCGGTGCTCAGCGCCTCTTCCTGCGGGCCCACGCGGTCGAGTTCGGCGCCCAGGAACGCGACGAAGTCGGCGAAGGCCGGGTTGTCGTGCAAGGTGATCCACTCGGCGTGCACGAAGTTGTCCGGCAGCGGCCTGGGCGCCTTGAGCGCCCAGTCCAGGTACAGGCCCTCGGCCACGTTGAGCACCGCCAGCACCGCCGCATAGGATCGGGTGGCCGCCGCCTGGCGCATGATCGCCTTGAAGCCGGCCGTGGGCTGTGCGTCGGCCGGCGCGGTGCGTTGCGCCTCGCTCACGCCCAGTGCCTCAAAGGCGCGCAGGAAATAGGTGTTTTCATCGCTGGCGATCATGCCGGCGAAACGCGCCAGGCGCAGGCGCGCATCGAAGGTGTCGGCGGTGGCAATGGCCGCGCCGAGCAGGGTCAGGAAGCTGTCGATGAAGCGATGGTCTTGCACGAGGTAACGCACCATCACCGGGTCCGGCAGGCTGCCGTCGCACAGCTGGGTGACGAAACGGTGGCCGACGGCGGCCGACCAGGTGGGTTCGCTTTGTTTGCGCAGGTGTTCGGTGAAACGTGGGGCAGTCATGGAGCGGCCTCGCAGTGAGACCGGCAAAGAAGGCAGGCGCTAGATCCCATCCCTTCGCCGGCATGATCCGGATCAGGTTCGAAGGGTCACCGCGCTGCAGATGCCAGCGGTTTCTCAGCCCGTTGCCGGGGCTCCCCTTGGTGCGCACACTGTATACAGCGATGTGGGCAATGTGCAATGCGCAGGCACCGCATCGATGCCATCGCGGGTCAAGCCCGCTCCCACAGGAGCTGGCGCCGTCCTTGTGGGAGCGGGCTTGACCCGCGATAGGCATTCACACCGAAACCGGTTTCAACATCCCCCGCTCGACAATGAACCCGATCACCGCCTGCAAACCCTGCCCCGTCTTCAGGTTGCTGAACGTCCACGGCCGCTCGGGCCGCATGCGCCGGGTGTCCTTTTCCATCACCTCCAGCGACGCACCCACATAGGGCGCCAGGTCGATCTTGTTGATCACCAGAAAATCCGACTTGGTGATCCCCGGCCCGCCCTTGCGCGGGATCTTCTCGCCTTCGGCCACGTCGATCACGTAGATCGTCAGGTCGGCCAGCTCCGGGCTGAAGGTGGCACTCAGGTTGTCACCGCCACTCTCGACGAAGATCACTTCCAGGTTGCCGAACTTGCGCGCCAGATCCTCCACCGCCGCCAGGTTCATCGAGGCATCTTCACGGATCGCGGTATGCGGGCAGCCGCCGGTCTCCACGCCGACGATGCGCTCGGGTTCGAGCGCGCCGGCTTCGGTAAGGATGCGCTGGTCTTCCTTGGTGTAGATGTCGTTGGTGACCACGGCGATCTGGTAGTCATCGCGCATGGCCTTGCACAGCGCTTCGAGCAGCGCGGTCTTGCCGGAGCCGACCGGGCCGCCGACACCGACGCGCAGGGGTTGCTGGTAGCTTTGCATGGCAGTTTCCTCAGGATCGGAACAATCGGGTGTATTGGGTTTCATGGCGGGCAGAGGCAATCGCCAGCAACGGCAGGCCGCCGCCCAGGTGTTCATCAGGTACGTCCAGCGCCCACTCCAGTACCGCAGGCAGCTCCTCGCACAACTCGCGCAGCAGGGTCTGGGCTGCCTGCTGACCGAACGGCACCAGCTTGACCCCAGCCATCACCGCCCCTTCCAGCCAGGCAAAGCCATGCCCCAGGGCCAGCTCACGCAGCGGGATCTGCCAGTGCACGGCCAGCCAGGCCATGCCGCCCAGCTGGCTCAGCTCGACGCTGCTGCGCCAGGCCGGCGCCTGACACAGCTGCCAGCCATCGAGCAGGCGCGCCAGGGCCTTGCCGCGCTGGCGTTCCTCCAGGCGCAGCTCGGCGGTTTCGCGGTTGGCCAGCAGAAAGCTGCTCCAGTGGGCGAACGCATCGGCATCTTGCGCGCGGCACGCGCTGTACAGCCGTTGCAGCAGCGGCCAGTCGAGGTGGCCGAGGGTGTCGTGCAACTGCTCGCGCTGCCAGGCGCCAAAGCCGTCGGCCCCGGTCACCCAGCCCGCCTCCACCGCCCACTCCAACCCCTGGGAATAGGTGAAGCCCCCCACCGGCAGGTTGGCGCTGACCAGTTGCAGCAGGCGCAGCAACTGCAGGTTGGCGCTCATCAGCCGGCCAGCACCAGGGCGGCACCGGCCAGCAGGCCGCCGCCACAGGCCTTCTGCAGCCCAGGGTGACGGCGCAACAGGCGTCCGGCGCCATAGCCTGCCAGCAGCAACAGGCCGCTGACCGCGACAAAGCCTGCGCTGAACACCCAGAACGCGCCCGGGCTGGCTTCGACGCCGTGGGCCCAGCCGTGAAACAGCGCGAACACCGGCATGACCAGCGCCAGCAGCACCTGGCGGCTGGGCAGCAGCAGCGCCGCGGCGGCCACCAGCAGCGAGCCGATGATCATGCTCTCCATGCCGATCACGCCCCCGAACAGATGGCCCATCAGCGCGCCGCCGAACATCGCCGCCAGCGTGGCCAGCGGCAGCGCCAGGGTGCGCCCGGTCAGGGCGGCCAGCACCCCGGTGCCCAGCAGCATCAGCAGGTGGTCAAGCCCGGTGAGCGGGTGCAGCAACCCGTCCTGCAGGGGGTTGCTGTCGTGGCCGGGGTGGGCGAACGCAGGGACGGCGATCAGCAGCAAGGCAAACGCGAGGGTCTTTTTCATCGTGCAACTCCATGTCGAAATCAGTGGGCGTGGCCAGGCACGCGAACAAAGGGGTGATCGTTGTGGCTGTGGCTGTGCGGCGCGCTCTGGTAGGCGCCGGCCTCGGGCTCGAACGGCGCCTGCTCCACCGTCACCTCAAGGCCGAAGCCACGCACCATGTCGTCCAGCACATGGTCGTGCTGGTACCGCACGAAATCGCGCTCGATCTGCAACGGCACATGCCGATTGCCCAGGTGATAGGCGGCGCGGGCCAGCGCCAGCGGGTCGGCGCAGCGCACCGTCGAAACCTGCTCCGGCGCCGCCAGCACGCGAATCACCTCACGCCCCTGGGCGTCGGCCAGCAGCTCGCCGCCGCGAATCAGCTGGCCGCGTTCGAGCATCAGCCCGGCCTCGCGCCCGTCATCCAGGGTGATGCGCACGCGGCTCTTGATGCGCGTATCCAGGCTCAGGGTGGCAGTGGCGCCGATGTGTGCGGCCTGGTTCAGGCGTTGCGTCAACAGGATCATGCTCGCTCCTCAAAACAGAAAATAACGCTGCGCCATCGGCAGCACGCTGGCCGGCTCGCACACCAGCAGCTCGCCGTCGGCGCGTACCTCATAGGTTTGTGAATCCACTTCGATGGTGGGCATCAGCCCGTTGTGCAGCATGTCGGCCTTGCGCACCGTGCGACAGCCCCGGGCCACGCCGATCAGGCTGCGCAGACGCAGTTCATGGTGAACGCCACGCTCCACCGCGGCCTGGGACAGGAACGTCATGCGCGTGGCGTTGCGCGCCTGGCCCAGGGCGCCGAACATCGGCCGGTAGTGCACCGGCTGCGGCGTCGGGATCGAGCCGTTGATGTCGCCCATCGGCGCCATCACGATCATCCCGCCCTTGAGCACCAGTGCGGGCTTGACCCCGAAGAACGCCGGCGACCACAGCACCAGGTCGGCCAGCTTGCCGGCCTCCAGCGAACCGACTTCATGGGCGATGCCATGGGTCAGCGCCGGGTTGATGGTGTACTTGGCGATGTAGCGCTTGACCCGGAAGTTGTCGCTGCGCGCGGTGTCAGGCGCCAACGGGCCGCGGCGCAGTTTCATCTGGTGCGCCACCTGCCAGGTGCGCAGCACCACCTCGCCCACCCGGCCCATGGCCTGGGAGTCTGACGAGGTCATCGAGAACGCGCCGATGTCGTGCAGGATGTCTTCGGCGGCAATCGTCTCGCGGCGGATGCGCGACTCGGCGAAGGCCACGTCCTCGGGGATGCTGGTGTCCAGGTGGTGGCACACCATCAGCATGTCCAGGTGCTCGTCCACGGTGTTGACGGTGTACGGCAGGGTCGGGTTGGTGGAGGACGGCAGCACGTTGGCGTAGCCCGCCGCACGGATGATGTCCGGCGCATGCCCGCCGCCCGCACCCTCGGTATGGAAGGTGTGGATGGTGCGGTCGCCGATGGCGGCCAGGGTGTCTTCGATGCAGCCGCTCTCGTTGAGGGTGTCGCTGTGCAGCGCCACCTGCACGTCCATCGCCTCGGCCACGCCCAGGCAACAATCGATGGCCGCCGGGGTCGAGCCCCAGTCTTCGTGCAGCTTGAGCCCCACCGCCCCGGCCTCGATCTGCTCGCGCAGGGCCTGGGGTTGCGAGGCATTGCCCTTGCCCAGCAGGCCGATGTTGATCGGCAGTTCGTCGGCGGCCTGGAGCATGCGCGCCAGGTACCAGGTGCCCGAAGTACAGGTGGTGGCATTGGTGCCGGTGGCCGGCCCGGTGCCGCCGCCGATGAAGGTGGTGATGCCCGACACCAGCGCCTCGTCGACCTGCTGCGGGCAGATGAAGTGAATGTGCGAGTCGATGCCGCCGGCGGTGACGATCTTGCCCTCGGCGGCGATCACCTCGGTGCCCGGCCCCACCGCCAGGGTCACGCCGGGCTGCACGTCGGGGTTGCCGGCCTTGCCGATGCCGAAGATGCGCCCGTTCTTCACGCCGATATCGGCCTTGACGATGCCCCAGTGGTCGATGATCAGGGCGTTGGTCAGCACCAGGTCCATGGCCTCGGCGGCCAGCATCTGGCCCTGGCCCATGCCGTCGCGGATCACCTTGCCGCCGCCGAACTTGACCTCTTCACCGTAGACCGTGAAGTCCTGCTCGACCTCCACCCACAGCTCGGTGTCGGCCAGCCGCACGCGGTCACCCACGGTGGGGCCGAACATGTCGGCATAGGCACGCCGGGAAATACGGCTCATGCCACGGCCTCCAGCTTGCCCATCACCCGGCCCTGGAAGCCATACACCTCGCGCTTGCCGGCATAGGCCACCAGGTTGACGGTGCGCGCCTGGCCCGGTTCGAAGCGCACGGCAGTGCCGGCGGCGATGTCCAGGCGAAAGCCGCGGGTAGCCTCGCGCTCGAACACCAGAAAGGCGTTGACCTCGTAGAAGTGATAGTGCGAGCCGACCTGGATCGGCCGATCGCCATGGTTGGCCACGCTGACGCTGATCGTGGCGCGACCGGCGTTGAGTTCGATGTCGCCGTCGGCGACCTGGATTTCTCCGGGAATCATGGGCTGCTCCTGGGCAGGTCAGACGATAGGGTCGTGGACGGTGACCAGCTTGGTCCCGTCGGGAAAGGTCGCTTCCACCTGCACGTCGTGGATCATCTCGCTGACACCTTCCATCACCTGGTCACGCCCCAGCACTTCGCGGCCCAGGCTCATCAGCTCGGCCACCGTGCGCCCGTCGCGGGCACCTTCCATCACGCTGGCACTGATCAGCGCCACCGCCTCGGGGTAGTTGAGCTTCAGCCCACGGGCCAGGCGGCGCTCGGCGAGCAACGCGGCGGTGAACAGCAGCAGTTTGTCTTTCTCTCTCGGGGTCAGCTCCATGGTGCGGTCTCTCAAGTGGCCCAGATGCGCGGCGGGCATGGCGGCAAGCCGACGACGGTCGGTCGCAGGGCGCGCCACAGCCGCTGCAGGGTGGATTGCAGGCGTTGGTTGTCGTGGTCGAGCAGGCGCACCACCAGCAGCTGGCCAAGCAGCGTGGCGCCGGCGGGCACCGGCAGCGGGTGGATCAGTTCGCGTACCTGTTCAAGCAGTTGCTCGTTGGCCGGGGCGGCGCAGAAGGTGGCCAGCAGCGGGTGGCCGCCCAGCTTGTGCAGGTGCCCACCCTGCAGGCGCAGGCGCTCGTGCAGGCCGGGGTCGTCGGGCATGTCCACCTGCAGCCGGCTGTCCACGGCGCCATGGCTGAAGGCCTCGCCCATTACCGGGCGGCCCAGGCACAGGGTTTCCCAGGCCAGCAGGCGCGCGCCGGGGGCCAGGCTGAAATGGCTGTGCAGCGATACCCGCGCGCCGGGGAAGCAGATGCTGTCCTGGGGCAGCCACTCCAGGGTGCTGCCCTCGGCCAGGTGAAAGCGCTGGCGCAGCACCGAGGTGGGCCCGGCGCTGCGGTAGAACTTGGTGGCACCGGGCATGGTCAGCAGCGCATGGCTGCCCGGCTCCAGGTGCAGGTTCAGGGCCAGGCGATCCCCCCCCACCACCCCGCCCGGGGGGTGCAGCACATACACATGGCAGGGGTCGCCTTCGGGGTAGAACGGGCGCTGCACCAGAAGTGGGCCGAAATGCTGGCGTGCACCAATTCGGGTCCGCCCCTGACCTGCGGCGAAGCGCAGGTTCAGTTCGGCGTTCCAGCCGGCCGGATCAACCGGCGCGGGGATAAATCGTTGAGCTAGCGTCATGCACGGCGGCCCTGGGCAATGGAGTGGCGACACGGCAAGGCCGGTGTCTGACCAATCGATCAGCTATCGATGCCTGGGGCAATGCAGGTTGCGAGCCAATGTTGTGCATTGGCGTGGTCACGGCGTAGGAAACGCCCTGCGATGGTTACTGCTGGCCAAACAGGTCATGGGCGTCGAGCAGCCGGTAGGCGATCTCGGGACGTTTTTCGAGGGCGCGGCGGATGGCCGCCGGTATGCTCTGGCGGGTCTTGCGGCACAACCCTGGCGGGCCCTCGACCTCGATACGGATACCGCGCATGGTGCGCACTTCATTGGGGCCGGGGGCGATGTGCACCTGGATGCCGAGCTGATCGAACAGGCGGCGCTGCAGGTGTTCGAGGTCGGGCAGGCTCTGCAGGTTTTCCAGGCGTTGGAGCAGGCGGTTTTCTTCCTGGCGGGTCAGGCGCAGAATGCGCAGGTCGGCGCCCGGCGTTTCGAGCAGGCGTTCGCGCTCGCAGATGCAGGCACCGGGTGGGCAGGGTTGGCGCAGCGGTATGATGGGCTCCATGAGGCCCAAGCATAGTCACCGGCCCCTGCGCCGGCAACGCCGGCTCCTGCCCGGTTTGCGTCGCCTGCAGGCGCCGGCGTTGCCGGCGAAGGCGTCACTGGAGATCCTTGCATGAAACAACCCGAACTCGACCTGTTCGGCCCACCCGCCCTCGGCGCCCCCGAATGGATCGGCAAGCAGACGCTGCTGCTGCCAGGCTTTGCCCTGGACCTCGTCGAGCCCCTGCTGCCGGCCCTGCGCACGGTGCTGCGCGCCGCACCGTTTCGCAACCAGCTCACCCCCGGCGGGCGCACCATCGAGGTGGCGGTCACCAATTGCGGGCCACTGGGCTGGGTCAGCGACCGCCTGGGCTACCGCTACAGCCCCTTCGACCCGCTCACCGGCAAGCCCTGGCCTGCCCTGCCCACGCTGCTCGCCGAGCTGGCCGCTGCCGCCGCAGAGGCCGCCGGCTTCGCCCATTTCAGGCCCGACGCCTGCCTGATCAACCACTACCAGCCCGGCAACCGCCTGACCCTGCACCAGGACCGCAACGAACGCGACTTCAGCCAGCCCATCGTGTCGATCTCGCTGGGCCTGCCGGCGGTGTTCCTGTTCGGCGGGCACACCCGCAGCGAGCCCACCCGCAAGGTCGGCCTGCAGCACGGCGACGTGATGGTCTGGGGCGGCGAGGATCGCCTGCGCTTTCACGGGGTCAACCCGCTCAAGGACGGCGAGCACCCACTGCTGGGCGCCCGCCGCATCAACCTGACCCTGCGCAAGGCCGGTCAACCCGATTGAACTCCCGCCGGTCTGCGCCCCTCCCACTTCATAGGGTTTGTATGAACGATGGAGCACGGCAATGGCCAAGCCACTGCAGGAATACCAGCGCAAGCGCAACTTCGACGCCACCCCGGAGCCGGCCGGCAAGGCCCGCCGCGGTGCGCGCGCGCAGGCATTGCAGTTCTGCATCCAGAAGCACGACGCCAGCCACCTGCATTACGACTTTCGCCTGGAGCTGAACGGCACCCTCAAGAGCTGGGCCATCCCCAAGGGCCCGTCACTGGACCCCAAGGTCAAGCGCCTGGCCGTCCACGTCGAAGACCACCCGCTGGACTACGCCAGCTTCGAGGGCAGCATCCCCGCAGGCCATTACGGTGCGGGCGAAGTGATCGTGTGGGACCGCGGCGTGTGGCTGCCCGAGGGCGACCCGGCCCAGGGCTATGCCAGCGGCAAGCTGCGCTTTCGCCTGCAGGGCGAAAAGCTGAACGGCACCTGGCATCTGTTTCGCACCCGCCTTGGCGGCAAGAAGGAACAGTGGATGCTGGTCAAGTCCGACGACGAGGCTGCCCGCGCCGAGGCCGACTACGACGTGCTGCAGGCCCAGCCCGACAGCGTGCTCAGCGAGCGCAGCCTGATCCCCCGCACCAAGGGCAAGCGCAAAGACAAGGACAAGGACAAGCCCAAGGCCGCACCCCCGCCTCGCCGCCCAGCCAGGGCCGGCACACTGAGTGCGGCCAGGAAGGCCACCCTGCCCGCCGCCCTCACGCCGCAACTGGCCACCCTGGTGGAAACCCCGCCGCAAGGCGACTGGCGCTACGAGGTCAAGTTCGACGGCTACCGCATCCTGGCGCGCATCGACGGCGACGACGTGCGCCTGTTCACCCGCAACGGCCACGACTGGACCACGCGCATGCCGCTGCAGGCCAAGGCCCTGGCCGGCCTGGGGCTGAGCTCGGCCTGGCTGGATGGCGAAGTGGTGGTGGCCAACGCCGAGGGTATCGCCGACTTCCAGGCCCTGCAGAACGCCTTCGACAGCGACACCGATGCCAATATCGTCTACTACCTGTTCGACCTGCCCTACCTCAATGGCATGGACCTGCGCCAATGCCCGTTGCAGGAGCGGCGCGCCGCCCTGGCGGCCGTGCTTGAACCGGCCGACGAACAACGCCTGCGTTTGAGTGCCGACTTCGACGAAGCCCCCGAGTCCCTGCTGGCCAGCGCCTGCCAGATGCAGATGGAGGGCCTGATCGGCAAACGTGCCGACAGCCTCTATGTATCGCGGCGCAGTCACGACTGGATCAAGCTCAAGTGCAAGCAGCGCCAGGAATTCGTGATCGTCGGCTTCACCGAACCCAAGGGCAGCCGCGCCGCCTTCGGCGCCCTGCTGCTGGGGGTGCACGACGCCGACAGCGGCCAGCTGCGCTACGCCGGCAAGGTCGGCACCGGCTTCAATACCGCCACCCTGCAGAGCCTGCTCCAGCGCCTCACCCCGCTCGAGGTGAAAAAGCCCGCGGTCGCCAACCCACCCACCGGCGCCGAAGCCCGCGGCGTGCACTGGCTCAGGCCGCAGCTGCTGGCCGAGGTGGCCTACGCCCAGATGACCCGCGAAGGGGTGGTACGCCATTCGGTGTTCCATGGCCTGCGCGAAGACAAGCCGGCCCGCGCCATCGGCCTGGAGAAACCCGTGAAAGCGCCTACCCGCAAAGCCTCCGACAACACCCTGCGCATCACCCACCCCGACCGGGTGATCGACGCCAGCAGCGGCACCGACAAACGCCAGGTGGCCGAGTACTACGCCCAGGTCGCCGAATGGATCCTGCCGCACCTCAAGCGTCGCCCCGTGGCGCTGGTGCGCGCACCGGAGGGCCTGAGCGGCGAGCTGTTCTTCCAGAAGAATGCCGCCCAGCTGAACATCCCGGGCCTGGAGAGTCACGACAAGGCCGAGGCCGGCCAGGCAGTGATGATCATCGACCGCGCCGACACCCTGCTGGGCGCGGTACAGATGAACACCCTGGAACTGCACACCTGGAACGCCACCGCCAGGGACTTCGACAAACCCGACCGTTTCGTGCTCGACCTCGACCCCGACCCGGCATTGCCCTGGAAGGCCATGGTCGAAGCGACCCAGCTGACCCTGGCACTGCTCGACGAACTGGGCCTGCAGGCGTTTCTGAAAACCAGTGGCGGCAAGGGCATGCACGTGGTGGTGCCGCTGACCCGGCGTGCCGGCTGGGACGAAGTCAAGGCGTTCAGCCATGCCATCGTCACCCACATGGCCGGGTTGTTCCCCGACCGGCTGTCCGCCGTTTCGGGGCCTAAGAACCGCGTGGGGCGCATCTTCATCGATTACCTGCGCAACGCCCGTGGCGCCACTACCGTGTGCGCCTATTCGCTGCGCGCCCGCGAAGGGCTGCCGGTGTCGGTACCGATCCGCCGCGAAGAGCTCACCGAACTCAAGGGCGCCAACCAGTGGAACCTGCGCAACCTGGGCGAGCGCCTGGCCAATGGCGACGACCCCTGGGCCGACTACGACAAGACCCGCCAGTCGCTCACCGTGGCGCTGCGCAAGCGCATGGGCGTGGCATGAAGGGCCTGGACTGGATCGACCTGCTGCAGTGGCCGGCCATGCTGCTCACCCTGGTGGCAGCCTGGTGGATCGGCTCGCGTCAGCCGCGTCGGCGGCGCATCGGCTTCTGCTGCTTCATGGCCAGCAACCTGCTGTGGGTGGTGTGGGGCTGGCAGACCGAGGCCTGGGCATTGATCGTGCTGCAGTTCTGCCTGTGCGCCATGAACCTGCGCGGCCTGAAAAAGAATACCTCGACCCACGCTGCGTGCCCCAAGGAGTCCGCCTCATGAGCATTGTTCAAACCTTCGACCTGGGCCGCCTGGACACCCTGCTGCGCCAGTTCGCCGAGCGCCCGCAACCGCTGAACCTGGACAGCCAGCTGCTCGAACTGATGCAGGCCCTGCAGGCAGCCGGCCTGGAACGCCTGCCGTTGCCCGGCCAGGGCCAGACGCTGCAGCGCTGGCAGACCCTGGCGCGGGTGGCTGGCGCCGACCTGGCCCTGGCCAAGCTGTATGAAGGGCATACCGATGCCCTGGCGATACTCGCCGAATGCGCCGGGGCGCACCTGGCCGGCAACGGGATATGGGGCGTGTGGGCGGCCGAGCCGCCCAGCGCACGGGTGCGCATCGTGGCTCGCGACAACCAGCGGGTGTACCTGCAGGGGCGCAAGGCCTGGTGCTCCGGCGCGCTGCAGATCGACCAAGGCCTGCTCACCGCCTGGGACGAAGACGAACAGCCGCAACTGGTGGCGCTGGACCTTGCCGAGACGGGTCTGCACCGGGTGGCAGACGGCTGGCAAGCGGTGGGCATGGGCATTACCGCCAGCGTCGAGCTGGAACTGGAACACACCCCGGCGCACCTGGTGGGTGGCCCTGGCCAGTACCTTAGTCGCCCCGGCTTCTGGCACGGCGGCGCCGGCATCGCCGCCTGCTGGTACGGCGCCGCCGAGGCCCTGGCCGACTACTTGCGCGAACACTGCCGCCAGCCACGCCCCGACCCCCACGCCGACGCCCACCTGGGCGCGGTGGACGCTGCCCTGTGCGGCGCCGCTGCAGCCCTGCGCGAGTGCGCCGCACAGATCGACGCACAGCCCCAGGCCGATGCCCAGTTCGCCGTACGCCGGGTGCGTGCCCAGGTCGAATACGCCGCCACCCTGGTGCTGACCCACGTGGGCCGCGCCCTGGGTGCCACCCCGTTCTGCCGCAACAGCCACTTCGCCCGGCTCAGCGCCGACCTGCCGGTGTTCCTGCGCCAGAGCCACGCCGAGCGCGACCTGGCCGAACTGGGCCGGCAACTGGCCGGGCGTGAAGCCGGCGGGTGGCAGCTATGAGCGTCGACAACCCGATCAAGGCAGCCGGCAGTGGCACGCCATTGTCGCTGTGGCAGGCGTCCAGCGCCCTGGCCCAGGTCGCCACGGTGCAGGCCGATGAGCTGCTGCCCCCCGGTGCGCGCCTGGTGGTGGTGGCGCCCCACCCGGATGACGAGGTGCTCGGTTGCGGTGGCCTGCTGTCGACCTTCTGCGGCCGTGAGCAGGCGTTGCTGCTGGTGTCGGTGACCGATGGCGAAGGCAGCCACCCCGGCTCGCTCGCCTGGCCAGGCGAGCGCCTGCGCGTGCAGCGCCCCCTGGAAAGCCGCGCAGCCCTGGCCGCGCTGGGGCTGGACGTCGACCGGGTGGCCTGGCAGCGCCTGCACCTGGCCGACAGTGGCGTGGCCGCGCACGAAGCGCAGCTGGCCCATGCGCTGGTGCGTTGCCTGCGCCCCGACGACCGGGTGCTGAGCACCTGGCGCCTGGACGGCCACTGCGACCACGAGGCCGTGGGCCGTGCCAGCGCACAGGCGGCGCAGACCGTGGGCGCGCAACTGATCGAGGTGCCGATCTGGGCCTGGCACTGGGCCCGGCCGGACGACCCGCGCCTGCCGTGGCGCCGTGCGCGCAAGCTGGCGCTCAGCCCGCAGCAACTTGCGCGCAAGCGCGCCGCCATCGCCGCGCATGCCAGCCAGCTCCATGCCGATGGCGAGCAGCCACCGGTGTTGAGCCAGACCACCCTGCAACGCCTTCTGCAACCTTTCGAACTGCTGTTTCTATGACGGGTGTTTCCATGAGCGTATCGCCGCAGTATTTCGAACAGCTGTTCGAGCACGATGAAGACCCCTGGGCCTTTCGGACCCGCTGGTACGAGAAGCGCAAGCGCGACCTGACCCTGGCCTGCCTGCCGCGCCAGTACTACACGCGCATCTTCGAGCCCGCCTGCGCCAACGGCGAGCTCAGTGCAGCGCTGGCCGAGCGCGCCGAGGCCCTGCTGTGCCAGGACCTCAATGCCACTGCCGTGGAGCTTGCGCGCCGGCGCCTGGCAGCCTGCCCCCAGGCCAGTGTGAGCCAGGGCCACCTGCCCGGCGACTGGCCGGGGGGCGAGTTCGACCTGATCGTGCTCAGCGAGATCGGCTACTACCTCGACCCCGCGCAGTGGCTGCAGGTGATCGAACAGGCCGTGGCCAGCCTGAGCCCTGGCGGTGCGCTGCTGGCCTGCCACTGGCTGCACCCCATCGACGGCTGCCCGCAGGATGGCCGCCAGGTACACGCCCTGCTCGATCAGCGCCTGCCGCTGTACCGCGCCGTGCGCCACGAAGAAGCCGACTTCCTGCTCGAATACTGGTGTTGCCAGCCGTGTGCCATTGACCTGCAGGAGCCTTGCCTATGATCGGCGTGATCGTCCCCGCGCATAACGAAGAACAGTACCTGCCGGCCTGCCTGCGCGCCCTCGGGCAGGCGGCGGCGCAGGCCGAGGCCCTTGGCGAGCGCGTAGAGATCGTGGTGGTGCTCGACCAGTGCAGCGATGCCAGCCAAGCCATTGCCCTGGCGCACGGCGTGCACACCCTGCAGGTCACTGCGCGCAACGTGGGCTACGCCCGGCGTGCCGGCGCCAGCTGGATGCTCGAGCGCGGCGCGCGCTGGCTGGCCTGCACCGACGCCGACAGCTGCGTGCCGGCCGACTGGCTGGTGTGCCAGCTGGACTGCGCCGCCGACGCCGTGTGCGGCACGGTGCACGTGGAGCAATGGCAGGCGCACCAGGATGCGGCGTTGCAGGCGCGTTACCTGGCCCACTACCAGGCCCGCGAGGACCACCGGCACATCCATGGCGCCAACCTGGGCATCTGCGCCAGGGCCTACCAGCGGGTCGGCGGGTTCCGGCCCGTGCCGCTGGACGAAGACGTGCAACTGATCAGCGACCTTGAGCTGAGCGGCGCGCGCATCGTGTGGACGGCACGCAACAGCGTGTCCACCAGCAGCCGTGGCGACTGCCGGGCGCGGGGCGGCTTCGGCGACTTCCTCACCACGCTGGCGGCTACCCCGTGAGCCGTGGCGCGGCGCAGGTGCATATCGGCATCTCGGGCTGGCGCTATGTGCCGTGGCGGGGCGACTTCTACCCCGAGGGCCTGCGCCAGAAGGACGAGCTGCACTTCGCCTCGCGGGCGGTCAACAGCATCGAGATCAACGGCACCTTCTATGCGCTGCAACGTCCCGAGCGTTTCGCCGGCTGGGCGGCCGAAACGCCGCCAGGCTTCGTGTTCAGCGTCAAGGCGCCGCGCTTCATCACCCACGTGAAGCGCCTGCGCGAGATCGACGAACCGCTGGCCAACTTCTATGCCTCCGGCCCCCTGGCGCTGGGCAGCAAGCTGGGGCCGACCTTGTGGCAGTTCCCGCCCAACATGCGTTTTGACGAGGGGTTGTTCGATGCGTTTCTGGCGCGCCTGCCGCACACCGGCAAGCAGGCCAAGGCCCTGGCCGCGCAGTGTGCCGAGCGGATGCAGCGCCCGGGTTACCTGGAGGGCGCCGACCGGCAGGTGGTGCGCCATGCAGTGGAGGTGCGTCACGAGAGCTTTCTGGACCCGGCGTTCGTGGCGTTGCTGCGCAAGTACCGGGTAGCGCTGGTGGTGGCCGACACGGCGAAGAAGTGGCCGCATGTGGAGGACCTGACCAGCGACTTCGTGTACATGCGCCTGCATGGGGATGTGGCGCTGTACAGCAGCGGGTATTCGCAGGCGGCCTTGCGCGGCTGGCAAAAGCGTATCCAGGCGTGGAAACGCGGAGCGCAGCCTGGGGATGCGCGGTTGATCGATGCGGCGAGTACGGCGCCGAAGGCGGCGCATCGCGATGTGTACTGCTACTTCGACAACGACATCAAGGTGCGCGCGCCCTATGACGCCAGACGGTTGCTGGAGCTGCTGAAGCTGGACAAGGGCCTGGAAGCGACACCGGGTGCTGCGCTGTAGGAGCCAGCCTGGCTGGCGAACCGGACACCGCGAAACACCGGCCAACGCAGCGCGCCCCTTCGCCGGCAACGCCGGCGCCTACATGCCGTTCACATACCCCTTGAGAAAATCGATCCAGGCCCGCACCTTGCGCGGCACGTGGTTGCTGGCCGGGTACAGTGCATACACGCTCTGCTCGACAAAGCGATACCCCGGCAATGCATCCAGCAGGCGCCCGGTACGCAGGTCGTCCTCGATCAACCAGGCCGGCAGCAGCGCCACGCCCAGCCCCTGCAAGGCGAACGAACGCAGGATCGAGGCATTGTCTGCCACCATCACCGCCCGGCCCGAAGGCTCGTACACCGCCGCTTCCCCCCACTGATCGAGCAACGCCCAACCGGCCTGGCGCTCGAAACGCCCATGCACCAGCCTGGGCAAGGCGTTCACCTGGGCAAGCGTCGCCCCTGGCACGCCCACGCCCGGCGCCATCACCAGGTGCACTGCATAGGTCTCCAGGCACACCCCGCGGTAGCCTGAATCCTGCGCCTGACCCAACCGGATGGCCACGTCGAAGCGCTCCTGAACCAGGTCCGCATGGCTGGTGTGGGTTTCCAGCCGCACGTTGAGCAACGGGTGCTCGCGCATGAACAGCTGCAAGGCCGGCGCCACCACGCGCAAACCGTACTCCACCGTGGAGGTGACCCGCAGGCTGCCCTGCAACCCGCCATGCTCGGCACGCGCCTGCTCGATGGCCAACCGCGCCTGCTCCAGCACCAGCAGGCACTGACGGTAGAAGCCCTCGCCGGCATCGGTCAACGCCACCCGGCGCGTGGTGCGGATCAGCAGGGTCACGCCCAGCTGCGCCTCCAGCTGCTTGATACCGAAGCTGACCGCGGCGCGGGTCTGGCACAGGCGTGTGGCCGCCGCCGTGAACGACCCCGCCTCCACCACGGTGCAAAACAGCTCGAAACGGTCCAGGCTGACCATGCAAAGGCCCCTTGATTGTCAAAATAATTCGACCAATCTGGCAGTATTGCGGGGCTTATTCAATCATCAGCACCGCCCTACACTGCGCCCATCGTTCTCCAGCGGCGCCCCGTCATGCCTTTTCGCAGCAAAGTCAGCCTGATCTTCCTGATGGGTTTTGCCCTCGACCTGCTCAACCTGTTCGTGCTCAACAGCGCCTACCCCGCCCTGCAGCGCCAGCTCGGCGCCTCGGTCACGCAGCTGGGCTGGGTCGGCAACGCCTACATGCTCGGCCTGACCCTGATCATCCCGCTGGGTAACGGGCTGGCGCAGCGCATCGGCGAGCGCGCCACTCTGCTGCTGTCGCTGGCCCTGTTCGGCCTGGGCTGTGCCCTGGCAGGCTCGGCCCGGAGCATCGAGGCACTGATCGGCTGGCGCCTGCTGCAGGGCCTGGGTGGCGGCTTGCTGATCCCGGTGGGCCAGGCGCTGGCCTACCGCGCCTGCCCCGCCAGCGAGCGCGCCGGCCTCACCTCGCGGGTGATGATGGTGGCCCTGCTGGTGCCGGCGCTGTCGCCGGCGCTGGGCGGGCTGATGGCCGACCAGGGCGACTGGCGCTGGGTGTTCTTCGCCCTGCTTGCGCCCACCCTGGCGTGCGCCGCGCTGGTGCTGGCCTGGCTGCCCGGCGGTCGGCCCCAGCCCAGCGCACGGCCGGCCCTGGACCTGCGCCTGTTGCGCCAGCCACTGCTGCACACCGCCATGCTCATCTACCTGTGCGTACCGGGCGTGTTCATGGGGATCAACCTGGTGGCGGCGCTGTACCTGCAAGGCACGCTTGGCCTGAGCGCCACTGCCACCGGCGGACTGATGCTGCCGTGGGCCGCCGGTGCGCTGGCGGCGATCGCCCTGAGCCGGTGGCGCTTCAACGCACTGGGCCCACGCCCGCTGCTGCTGGCCGGCATGGGCATTCAAAGCCTGGCGGTGCTGGCGTTGGCCAGCCCCTGGCTGGTCGCCCACCCCGGTTGGCTGGTGCTGCTGTATGCGTTGCTGGGCCTGGGCAGCAGCCTGTGCAGCAGCACCGCGCAGACGGCGGCGTTCGTGGCGATCCCCGAGGCGGCCATGGGCGCGGCCAGTGCGTTGTGGAGCCTGAACCGGCAGTTGAGTTTCTTTTTCGGGGTGGCGTTGCTCGGCGCAGTGCTCGACTGGCGATTGCCGGAGCCTACAGCCTACGCGCAAGCGCTGGCGCTGGGCGCCGCGCTGACTTTGCTGCCCTTGCCCTGGGTGCTGCGCCTGCCGGGCGCCGGGGCCCTGTTTGTTCAACCTGTGGAGTGAGTGCAATGCCAGAGCGTAATGCGGGGTTTGAAGAGGTGCTGGAGGCGCATGTGCAGATCCGCCAGTGGCTGGCCGGCGAGGCACGGCCGCCGTTGCTGGAGCGCTTTGCCGAGGGGTTCTCGATGTTCACGCTCAAGGGCACGGTGCTCGACAAGGCGCAGCTGGAGAGTTTTTTTGCCCAGGCCTATGGCTCACGGCCTGGCCTGCGCATCGAGATCGATGAGATGCACGACGTGGCGCCGGGGGTGGTGACCTATCGCGAGCATCAGCAGGATGACAGCGGCCAGACCACGCTGCGCTGGTCGACGGTGGTGTTCGATGGGCAGGGCAAGTGGCTGCATTTGCAGGAGACCGCGGTAACGCCGCAGCCTGTGTAGGAGCCAGCCTTGCTGGCGAAGCGAACACCGCAGAAGCCCGACAGCCCGCAGTGTGGCCTTCGCCGGCAACGCCGGCTCCTACCGCTAAGGTGCGGCCTTCTTGGCCGCTGCCTTCCTGGCCGGCGCCTTCTTGCCCCCACCCAGGCTGCGCTTGAGCAGCTCGGTGAGGTCGATGATGTCCGCCCCCTTGCCTGCTGCCTGGTCTTCGGGCGCCTCCACGGTGGCGATCTTGCCCTGACTGGCCTTCTCCTCCACCAGCGCCATGATGGTGTCCTTGAAGTCGTTGTGGTACTCCTGCGGCGTCCAGTGCCCGGCCATGTCCTCCACCAGACGCTTGGCCATCTGCAGCTCCTTCTTGTCCACCGTGGCCGCGCTCACGCTCTTGTCCAGCTCCAGCCCTTCGAGCCCGCGGACCTCATCGGGCCAGCGCAGGGTGATCATCACCAGGGCGTCCTCCAGCGGGCGCAGCAGCGCCAGGTGCTGCTGGGTGTGCAGCACCACCTTGGCCAGCGCCACCTTGCCAGTGCTCTCCAGGGTCTGGCGCAGCAGCGCGTAGACCTTGCCACCGCGCTTGTCCGGCGCCAGGTAGTACGGCGTGTCGAAGTGCTGCAGCGGGATCTCGTCACTGCCCACGAACGAGAAGATATCGATGGTCTGGGTGGCCTCGGGCCGCGCCTTGCGGATCTCGTCCTCGCTGATCACCACATAGCGGCCCTTCTCGAACGCTACGCCCTTGACGATATGCTCTTTGTCGATCTCCTTGCCGGTGACCTTGTTCACCCGCTTGTAGCCCACCGGGTCCATGCTGCGCTTGTCGAGCCAGTCGAAATCGACACGGTCGCTGCTGACCGCCGTGGTCAGCGACACCGGGATATGCACCAGCCCGAAACTGATCGCGCCCTTCCAGATCGCCCTGCTGGCCATGCTCGTCTCCTCGCCTAAGGCAATGGGTTGCCACCGGTCACGCCAAACACTTCACCGGTGATGTAACTGGATTCCTGCGACGCCAGCAGCACGTACAACGGCGCACACTCGGCCGGCTGGCCGGGGCGCTTCATCGGCGTGTGCCCGCCGAAGTCGGGGATCTTCTCCGGCGGCTGCCCGCCGCTGGGCTGCAGCACCGTCCAGATCGGCCCCGGTGCCACCGCGTTGACACGGATGCCGCGCTCGATCACCTGCTTGGCCAGGGCCTTGGTAAAGGCCACGATCGCCGCCTTGGTGGTGGCGTAGTCGAGCAGGGTCGCCGACGGCTGGTACGACTGGATCGATGCGGTGTTGATGATGGTGGCCCCGGCCGGCATCAGCGGCACGGCCGCCTGGCACAGCCAGAACAGCGCGTACACGTTGGTCTTCATGGTGGCGTCGAACTGTTCGCTGCTGACCTGGCCCACCTGCTTGCGCGCCACCTGCTTGCCTGCCACGTTGACCAGGATGTCCAGCCCGCCCAACTGGTCGTGGGCCTGGCTGACCAGTTCGCGGCAAAAGGCCTCGTCCTTGAGGTCGCCCGGCAAGGCGATGGCACGCCGGCCCTCGGCCTCGATCAACTGGATGACTTCCTTGGCATCGCTGTGCTCGATGGGCAGGTAGTTGAGCACGATGTCCGCACCCTCGCGGGCAAAGGCGATGGCCACCGCACGGCCGATCCCGGAGTCGGCGCCCGTGATCAGCGCCTTGCGCCCCTGGAGCCGGCCAAAGCCCTGGTAGCTGTGCTCACCGTGGTCCGGCTTGGGTTGCATGCCGCTGTCCAGCCCAGGCGCCGACTGGCCCTGGGCCGGAAACGGCGGTTGCGGGTACTGGGTCAGCGGGTTGCGCATGCTGTACTGGTTGCTGGGTTTTGGCGTCGACATCGGGATCCTCCGGTACGGTTCAGTGCCTCAGTGCGTGGGGGCCTGCCTGGCGCAGCCGCAGCCACTGGCAGAACAGGGTTTGCCGGCCGGGTGATGATCGGCGCAGGCCTGACAGCAATAAGACTTGCCTTCGCGTTGCACGGGGTTGTCGCCGACCTTGCAGTTGCAGTCCGGGCAGGCACAGGTCTGTTGGTCCATGGTCTTGACTCCTGAAGGTGATGGTCGTCATCGGTAGCGCCGTTTGGCGCCCCTGCAAGAAGTGACCGGCCGGCGCGCGCAATGGTTCAAGGCAGTTGGTCCGCTTGCGGCAAAGCCGATGAAACCCTGGCCGCTTTGTGACCTCCACAGAACACGAGGGGCCCTTTCGCCCCGGTACCGGAGACCGCCATGACAAGCCACCTGGTCAAGCTGTTCACCCAACCCAACTCGGCGTGGGCCGATATTCGCCACGACGAGGAAGCCCACCCGCGTCACTACCTGTCACACCTGCTGTTGCTGGCACTGATCCCCACCGTATGCCTGTTCATCGGGATCACCTCGGTGGGCTGGAGCCTGGCCGAAAACGAGAACGTGCGCCTGAGTGCCAGCAGCGCGTTGCAGCTGTGCATCCTGCTGTTTCTGGCGATCATGGCGGGCACGGTGCTGATGGGGGCATTCATCCGCTGGATGTCGCGTACCTTCGATGCACGCCCCACCCTCAACCAGTGCATCGGCTTTGCCGCCTACACCGCCACACCGTATTTCGTAGCCGGGCTGGCCGGGCTGTACCCGAGCCGTTGGCTGGCGGTCACGATACTGGGCGCGGCCACGGTGTACGCGACCTTTCTGCTGTTCACCGGTCTGCCGACCTTCATGCGCATCCGCAAGGAAGACGGCCTGCTGTACTCGGCCAGCGTGTGGGGGGTGGGGTTGCTGGTGCAGGTGACCATCCTGGTGTCGATGATCCTGTTCTGGTTCAACACCCTGCAACCGGAATACCTGCGCCCGGCCGGCCTGGGCTAGCCGGGCGCATGGGGGTCAGGCGCGGTACAGCCTGCGCGGCTGCAGGCCCATGGTGCGGCGCTCTTCGCGGATCTGACCCACCAGGTCCGCGATGGCCCGCACGTCGGGCAAGGCGCTCAGCTGGATACCCGTGACCGTAAGCTCGGCATACTCGGCATCGGCCGGCAGGTGGATGGTCAGCGCCAATCCGTCGCTGCACGCCACTTCACAGCGCCATGGCAGAAAGGCGCCTTCTATCAGGCGACGCAGTTCCAGATCACACACTCCGTTCATTGGCATGATGCAACCCTCGATGTCTCAGGTGTAACCACTAGTAAGGGCCCCCCGGGCCCGACATTCAAATCGAAAACTCCAATACAGCCCCCGGCATCTGATTGACCGGGGCAATGAAACCGCACCGGCATGTTCAGCCGTTGCGCGTCACCGTCAGCCCCACCGCTGCAATGCGCTCGACCTGCTCGTAGCCAGGTTCGAGCAGTTGCTCGCCAAACACGTCAGGGTCCAGCTCCTGGTAGTGCCACGACCATTGCGGGGCGGTGAGCTGGGCACGGATGGCGGCAAGGAACGGGTCGTGCCCGTCGACCATCGCCACCCCGGTGTACAGCAGCAGCGTGCCGCCCTGGCTCAGGCGCCCGATTGCCTCGTTGACGATGCGCAGCGACAGGTCGGCGCCCAGGCTGCCGCCACCGTGCCGATAGGCGCGGCGGCCGGCATCGAGCATGTACGGCGGGTTGGCGACGATCAGGTCGAAGTTGCCGGTAATGCCCTGCAGTACATCGCTGTGCGCCACCGACACATTGGCCAGCCCGGCCAGGGCCACGTTGATCGCGCTCAGGCGCAGGGCGTCGGGGTTGATGTCCAGCGCGGTGACCTGGGCGTGCCGGCGTGCACGGCCGATCAGTATCGCCCCTACCCCGGCCCCGCAGCCGATATCCACCGCGTGGTTGATTTCGCTGAAGCGGCCCTGCAGGTGGCTGGCGATGAAGTGTGCGAAGCGATAGCTGTCGGGCCCGAAGAACACCGCATCAGCCTGCGTGGTGGGAAAGCCCGAATGCACGAACAGCAGGTCCTCCAGGCTCGACCAGCGCACCCGGCTGCGCCAGCAGTCGCCGTCTTCGTCGAGAATCTGTGCCACGCGCATCTGCGCCAGTTCGTCGGCCGACAGCAGCGAAGCGGTGAACGGACGGTTCCAGCCGAAAATGTCGCGCAGGGTGCGCGCCCGCGCCGCGCTCTGGCGCTCGTTGTTGCGCTGCTGGGTCAGCGGGGTGACGCAGGTGAAGCGGTAGCCGTCGGCCTGCAGGCGCCGGCCCAGTTGCAGCAGGGCCTTGTCCGCTTCAGGCTGGCAGGTGTTCAGCAGCATGGTGCACTCCTTCAGTTTAGGCCGGTGAGCTGGCGGTACATCCGCGTGGCCTGCAGGCCGCGCGGCAGTGCATGGCGGTTGCCGGCCATGGCGTCGATCAGGCGTTCGATACGGCACTGTGCGGGCAGCGCCTGCAGCTCGATGTCGAGCGCGGTTTCGTCCGAAGGCATCGAGGGTTGCAGGGCGCTGCCCTGGGTACGCTCGGGGTTGCCGGCCGGCTGCCAGTCGCCGGCAATCCAGTCATGCAGCAGCTGCTTTTCATACACGCTGAACACCCCGAACATCGCCGCGCCCGGCCCCTCGATCACCTGCCAGAAGCGGCTGAGCTGTGGGTCCTGCCCGCGCCTGATCCAGCCCTTCTGTTCCAGCACGCCAAGAAAGCCCGGCATGCTGCCCGGCTCGGCCAGCCATTGATTGACGGTGCGCCCCTGGAAGCGGCAGTAATCCGAATGCATGTGCTGGCCGAAGGCGCGTTTGCGTTCGAGCAGCGCCACCACCTCGGTCTCCAGGTCAAAGCCTGCGATGATCGCCGCCGAGCCCTGGCCCAGGTCGTTGAGCCGGTAGCCGGCGGCCACGCGCTGGTAGAAACGCCCGTCGTCCTGCTCCGGGCGCAACTGCTGCAGGGCCTGCACGGCCTTGCGTGCATGGCCGCTGCTGGCGTTGTCGATGGTGACGTGCAGGCGAAAGTACTGGGCATCCAGGCCCAGTTCGTCGAGCTCGTAGGCGCTGATCAGCAGGTGCAACGGCAGCTGCTCATAGCCCAGGTTGTAGCCGATCACCTCGGGCAGGAACATGTCGCTGTTGGCCCCCAGCGCCAGCTGCAGGCAGCCTTGCAGGTAACGCTCGTCGGGCAGCGGCACCGGCTCGTGGCAACCGGCCTCGGCCAGCAGGCGGCGATAGATCAGCACATGGTTGCAGGCCGGGTCGCCATCGCCCAGCTCTTCGAGGTAGATACGGATCAGCCCGTGATAGCGCGGGTCGGCCCAGTGTCGCAGCAGACCGTGCAGCCAGGCGCCGTCCACCGCCTTGGTGGGGGCCACATGGTGCAGAAAGTACAGCGCGTGGGCGCGAGTGCTGAAATAGCGCCGGGGCGCGCCGGCCTTGCGCCCGGCCAGGTATTCGGCGTACTCGCCGGCAATTGCGGCGGTGCGCCGGTCGGTCCACGCGTCCAGTTCGCCCGGGGTTGCCGGCAGGTCGTCCTGCAGACCCTGGGTGCGCAGCAGTTGCTCGGCCAGCCAGGCGGCACTGCCCACCAGGTCACCGCGCAGCAGCGCCTGGTAGCGGTTGAGCAGGTCGCCGGCCTGAACCTGCGCCAGGTCGGCAGTCGGGCGGGTTGCGTTCATCACGGTCATGGCCGTTGTCCTCTTGGCTGCCCCTTGCAGTCGATATGCAAGGGAATGGGCGCTGCGCTGCAAAGTTCCACAGCCCCGCCAAGCGGATGAAAAAGTCGTGCGGGCTTACCGTTCGTCTCATGCACGCAAAGATTTTAAAACTTTGCCCCGTGGCCTATCTCCACACCTATGTGAGGTCCACAAGGCTTCGCATCCCAATGACATGAGGATCAGCATCATGGACAAGAAAGAAAACTCGGGAAACTTTGCCAACGACAAGAACAAGGCGTCGGAAGCCGGCAAAAAAGGTGGGCAGGCCTCCGGAGGCGGCGCTGGCAGCCAGGGCAACAAGAAGCCTGACGCCACCAAGTCTGACACCCGCAAACCAAGTGGTGGTGGTCGTAGCTGACGCTCGAGCGACCGGCGCACCGAGGGTGCGTCGGTCTTGAGGACTCTTGATGAAGCAGTACGTCATCCACTTTCACTGCCCGATCGATCAGGGCACCACCGAGCGCTTTCGCGACCGTTGCCTGCAGGCGATCGACGAAGGGGCCAGCGCCCTGCTGCTCAACCTATCGACCATCGGCGGCAGCACCCACCTGGGGTTCTCGATCTACAGCTTTCTCAAGTCGCTGCCGGTGCCGGTCAGCGCGGTGAATGCGGGCAACATCGAATCCATGGGCATCGTGATGTACCTGGCCGCCAGCGAACGCCTGGCCGTGCCCCACTCGCGGTTTCTGATCCACCCCATGACCTGGCACTTCAGCCAGAGCGCGGTGGACCACTCGCGCCTGCGTGAATACCTGTCGAGCCTGAACAACGACCTGGAGCGCTATGCGCGGATCTTCGAACTGGAGACCGCCCATGCCGAGCGCAAACTGGACATCATCCACTGCCTGTCGGCCGAGGAACGGGTGATCCCTGCCTACGATTCGCTGGCCTGCGGCATGGCCCACCGGCTGGAACAGGTAGTGTTCGACACCGATGCCCGCCACCTCACCGTCAGCGCCGAACACTGATGTCGAACAATCAGACTGAATTATTTGGTGGCTGGAAGGTACTTAGTTAGGCGGTATGAGTGAACACGCATCGGTCACCACGTTGAAAGGATTTTCAGGGAACCATGAACAACGCAAAACTCTTCGTCATCGACTATCAATTGCACGGCAAACAGAAGTCCTTCGTGATTCGTGCCGAGGCGATGGACAACGCCGAAGCCTGGCACTGGGCCAGCTGTGACGCCGGGGTGGGGCATATTCCGCGCTATGGGCGCGAGAAGGTGAAGAAGGTCAGCAAGCCACTGGCCGAGCGGTACGGAATCACCGAGGTGACGTGGCGCCAGAGCCACTGAGACGGCGCTGCGTTCAGCGCGGGCCAGGCCCGCGCTGAACGCAGCACAACCCGGTCAACCCGGAATCAGCAAGCCACGCTGCACCGCCGGCCGCGCCAGAAACGCCTCCAGCACGCGGCGAACCTCGACGAACTCTTCGATCCGCACCAGATCCCCCGCTTCGTAGAAACCGATCAGGTTGCGCACCCACGGCAGCGTGGCGATGTCCGCGATGCCGTACTCGCCCATGATCCAGTCGCGCCCGTGCAGGCGCCGGTCCAGCACGCCCAGCAGGCGCCGCGCCTCGTCCACGTAGCGCTGCAGCGGGCGCTTGTCTTCATAGGCCTTGCCGGCGAACTTGTTGAAGAAGCCCACCTGGCCGAACATCGGGCCGATGCCGCCCATCTGGAACATCAGCCACTGGATCGTCTCGTAGCGCGCAGCCGGGTCTTCAGGCAGCAGTTGGCCGGTCTTCTCGGCCAGGTACAGCAGGATCGCCCCCGACTCGAACAGCCCCAGCGGCTTGCCCCCCGGCCCGTGCGGGTCGAGGATCGCGGGGATCTTGTTGTTGGCACTGAGCGAGATGAACTCGGCGCTCAGTTGATCCTCGGTGGCAAAGTCCACCTTGTGCGCCTCGTAGGCCAGGCCCGTCTCTTCGAGCATGATCGACACCTTCACCCCGTTGGGCGTGGGCAGCGAATACAGTTGCAGGCGCTCGGGGTGGCGGGCAGGCCATTTGCGGGTGATGGGGTAGGCAGAAAGATCAGTCATCGGCAGCCTCTGGTTCGGCAGTGGCGCAGGCGCGCACCATCACCCAGTCACGGTGACGTTCCGGCCCGCAGACAAAAATGGCCTCGCCCACCTGGCGGAAGCCATTGCGTTGGTAAAAGCGGATCGCCCGGCTGTTGTGTTCGTTGACCGTCAGGCGGATCGCCCCGCCCACCTGGGCCAGGGTGTCCTCGAGCAGGCGCTGGGCCGCGCCCTGGCCATGGTGCTCGGGCAGTACGTAGCAGCGGCTCAGTTCCGGCAGGCCGTCGGCCGCCTCGATACCCAGCGCCTGCGCCGCCTTGTCGATCAGGGTGTAGCCCACCACCACGCCGTCATGCTCCAGCACGCGCAATTGCTTGGCGCGGCTGATCAGGTGCAGGCAGAAGTGTTCGGGCTGAAGATGGCCTCGGATATAGGCGGCAAGCGCCTTGGCCGACGAATCGGCGGGGCTTGCCAGGGCGAAGGTCTGGCTGGCGATGTCGCTGAGGGCTTCAGCATCGGCCGGCCGGGCAGTACGGGTACTGAAAAGCATGCTGCAACATCCTGTCCAACGGGCGAACCTGCATGGTAGCCCGTTCCATCACCGGCGCGACAGCACCCTACGCACTCAACGTCGCCGAAACAGCGGCCTGGGCTCGATCACCGAACGCCCGTAGAGCACGCTCATGCCCTGCAGGCCCTTGAGCGCGTCGGCTGCCGACTTGTCCTCGCGCACGGCAAAACTGTCGAAACCGCACTGGCGCATGTGGCTCAGCTGGTCGCGCAGCACATCGCCGACAGCACGCAATTCGCCCTGCCAGCCCAGCCGCGTGCGCAGCAGGTAGGCCTGGCTGTAGCCACGGCCATCGCGAAACGAGGGGAAGTCGATGGCGATCAGCGGCAGCACGCCCAGCCACAGCTGCAGCGACTCGACATCGTCATCCGGCCCCAGCCACAGCCCGTGATAACCACTGGGCTGCGCCAGCCAGCGGTGCAGCGGCAAAATCAGCGCGCCCGTCGGCAGCGGCGCCTCCTGCTCGCGCAGCAACTGCCAGCTGTCGCCCTCCACAAGCTGCGCCTGCCCTTGGCGTATCGCGATCACATTGCGCATGTGGACACCTCCGGCTGCCTGGCATAGACGCGCTCCTTGAACGGCTCCAGCCCCACCCGCGCCACGGTGTCGACGAAGGGCTCGTCGAGTTCGCGGTAGGCGCAGTAGGTGGCCACGATCTGCTCGATCACGCGGGGGATCTCGGCGGCGCTGAACGACGGGCCGATCACCTTGCCCAGTGCGCTGGCCTTGCCCTGCGCCCCGCCCAGGGTCACCTGGTACCACTCGCTGCCGTTCTTGTCGACGCCCAGGATGCCGATGTTGCCGATGTGGTGGTGGCCACAGGCGTTGATGCAGCCCGAGATGTTCAGGCTCAGCTCGCCCAGGTCGTGCAGGTAGTCGAGGTCGTCGAAGCGGCTCTGGATGGCCTGGGCGATGGGGATCGACTTGGCGTTGGCCAGCGCGCAGAAGTCGCCACCCGGGCAGGCGATGATATCGGTCAGCAGGCCGATGTTGGCGGTGCCCAGGCCCTGCTCGCAGGCCAGACGCCACAGCGGGTACAGGTCGGCCTTGCGGACATCGGGCAGGATCAGGTTCTGCTCGTGGGCGATGCGGATTTCACCGAAACCGAAGTGCTCCGACCAGTCGGCCACGTTGTCCATCTGCTCGGCGGTGAGGTCGCCGGGGGGCGCCGCCGGGCCGGGCTTGGTCGACAGCACCACGCTGGCATAGCCGGCCACCTTGTGCGGCTGCACGTTGCGCGAGACCCAGCGGGCGAAGGAGCGGTCCATGGCCAGGTGGGTGCCGTAGTCCAGGTCGCCGTCGGGCTGCGCGGCGTAGCGTGGCGGCGCGAAGCCTTCGGCTACCCGCTGGAACTCGGCTTCGGTGAGCTGCGCCGGGCCGTCCTTGATGTGTTGCCATTCCTGTTCGACTTCACGGGCAAAGGCCTCGATGCCCAGTGCCTTGACCAGGATCTTGATGCGCGCCTTGTACTTGTTGTCGCGCCGGCCATGGCGGTTGTACACCCGCAGGATGGCCTCGACGTACGACAGCAGGTGCTCCCACGGCAGGCCCTCGCGGATCTGCAGGCCCAGGATCGGCGTGCGCCCCAGGCCGCCGCCGACCATCACCCGCAGGCGCATCTGCTGGCGCCCGTCGCGGTAAAGGTACAGGCCGATGTCGTGCATCATGATCGCTGCGCGGTCCTGGCGGGCCGAACAGATGGCGATCTTGAACTTGCGCGGCAGGAACAGGAACTCGGGGTTGATGGTCGACCACTGGCGCAGGATCTCGGCCAGCGGGCGCGGGTCGATGATCTCGTCGGCGGCGACGCCGGCGAAGGCCTCGGTGGTGATGTTGCGCACGCAGTTGCCAGAGGTCTGGATCGCATGCATGTCGACCTCGGCCAGGCGCTGCAGGATATCCGGCACCTGGGCCAGCTCGACCCAGTTGAACTGGATGTTCTGGCGCGTGGTGAAGTGGCCGTAGCCGCGGTCGTAGTCGCGCGCGATGCTGGCCAGGGTGCGCATCTGGCGGGCGCCGAGGGTGCCGTAGGGGATGGCCACGCGCAGCATGTAGGCATGCTTTTGCAGGTACAGGCCATTTTGCAGGCGCAGTGGCAGGAATTCTTCTTCGCTCAGTTCACCGGCAGTGAAGCGCTGCACCTGGTCGCGGAACTGGGCTACGCGCTCGAACACCAGTGCACGATCGTATTCGTCGTAGTGATACATGGTCGGACCTCATCAGGGAGGCCGCTACTATGGCTTCGAGGTGTACTGGGTTACAGATTCAGGTTGGGGGGATTAATGCGGATCAGTTGACCCGGTGGCGCCTGTATCGCGGGTCAAGCCCGCTCCCACAGAACGTTCACAACCCCTCAAGTCGGTGCACAACCTGTGGACCCGCGAAGGGCCCTTACAGGCCGACAGTATCGCTACGCTTGAGCTCGCCGATCTTCTCCAGCCGCGCCCGCACGATGTTGCGGCTGATGTTGAGCAGGCGCCCGGTCTGCAGCTGGTTGCCGTGGCAATAGCGGTACGCGGTGCGAAACACCGTCTCTTCGATATGCTCGTACAAATCCTCTACGTTCTGCTCGAACAGCGCCGTCAGCGCCGCCTCCAGGCTCGGCGCCTCGGGCGTCTGCAGGCGCAGCGGCTGGGCGCTCTCCTCCTGGCGGATACCCACCGAGCGCATGTCCACCAGGTGCAGGTCGGCCGGCTGCACCACCTGCTGGCGGCACACCAGCAAGGCATGGTGAATGGCATTTTCCAGCTCGCGGATGTTGCCTGGCCAGCTGTGCCCCAGCAGCTTGCGCTCGCTCTCCAGGCTCAGGCTGGCGCGGCTGTAGCCCAGGCGCTGGCAATGCTCCTCGAGAAAGAACTCGGCCAGCGGCAGGATGTCGCCGGGGCGCTCGCGCAGCGGCGGCAGGCGGATGGTCGCCACGTGCAGGCGGTAGAACAGGTCTTCGCGAAAGTGCCCCGCCACCACCGCATCGGCCAGGTTGACGTTGGTGGCCGCCACCAGGCGCACGTTGATCGGGATCGGCGTGCGCGACCCCAGCCGCACCACTTCGCGCTCCTGCAGCACGCGCAGCAGCTTGACCTGCATGTTCAGCGGCAGGTCGCCGATCTCGTCGAGAAACAGCGTGCCGCCATTGGCCGCCTCGAACCAGCCCGCCTTGCTGTTGGTGGCCCCGGTGAATGCGCCCTTTTCATGGCCGAACAACTCGCTCTCCACCAGGGTTTCGGCAAAGGCGCCGCAGTTCACTGCCACGAACGGTTCGCGACCGCGCCGGCTCAACTGGTGGATATGCCGCGCCACCAGTTCCTTGCCGGTGCCGGTCTCGCCGATGATCAGGGTGTTGGCCTCACTCGGCGCCAGGCGCTCGATACGGGCCAGCAGTTCCTGGGAGCGAGGGTCCTTGAACACCAGCACGGTGGCACGAACGGATTTGGTCAGTTCCCGGGCATGGGGATGGGTAATCAGCGACATGGTGCATTCCTGGCATTGATAGCGCCGGCCCATAGTGCACGAAACAAATTAGAACAAATAATTATTAATTCATCTTTGTATATTCCAATTTCACCTATCAGAAACCACCTGCTGAGGCACTGCTGCCACAGCAGCAATCCGGCCCTGGGGGTTGCTTGCGAATCAGCAGCGCGGTGCTGGGCAGCGACTGGATAAAACCAGGAAAACCCTTTTTATTCAGCAAGTTGTGTGAACATTTCAGCATCTGGCACGGCTTTCGCTCTGCACCCGGCATCGTTGTTTTGCCCAAGGAAGCCCCTGATGAAATTCCCGCACTCCGTGGCCTTCGGCCTGAGCCTGCTCGCCCTCTCCTGCGCCGCCATGGCCGCCGACACCTACGCCCCCACGCCCGACCCGCTGCAGGGCGACGGGCGCGTTTCGGCGTTCTACCACTGGGAACAGGCGATCCCGGCCACCCCCGGCAGGTTGCTGCGCAGCGAGCCGCTGGAGCAGACCCTCAGCCTGCCCGGTGCGGCCAGCCAGCTGCGCATTCTCTACAGCTCCACCGACGGCATCGACGGCAAGACCCCGATCGCGGTCTCCGGCGCGCTGTTCATTCCCCAGGGCAAGGCCCCGGCCGGCGGCTGGCCGGTGGTCACCTGGGGGCATGGCACCGTCGGCGTGGCCGACATCTGCGCGCCGTCCTGGTCGGGCCGCTCGTACCGCGACGTGCAGTACCTGGCGCGCTGGCTGAACGAGGGCTATGCCATCGTCGCCACCGACTACCAGGGCCTGGGCGTGCCCGGCGGCCACCCGCTGCTGAACAACCGCATGGCCGCCTACGGCATCCTCGATGCGGCCCGCGCCGTGGTCAGCGGGGTGCCGGGACTGGCCAACAAGGTGCTGGTGGTCGGCCAGTCCCAGGGCGGCGCCGGGGCCTTCGCCTCTGCCGCCTATGCCCCCACCTACGCTCCGGACCTGGGCCTGAAGGGCAGCGTCGGTACCGGGGTGATCTACACCGTGGGCGCCAGCAACGTGGGTGAGCAGGACCCGAACAAGGTCGACGCGTCACTGGCCTACGGTTTCTACACCCTGCTGGCCGCGCAGCAGTACGACCCGAGCATCGACCCGCGCGACTTCTACACCGACAAGGCCCTGCCACTGTTCGAACAGGCTCGCACCACCTGCCTGGCGTCGCTCACCGCCGATGTGATCGGCACCGGGCTGACCCCGGCCAACACGCGCAAGGCCAACGACGGCGCACAACTCAAGCCGTGGCTGGCGCAGGTCTCCTACCCGACGCTCAAGCTTGCGCAGCCGATCTTCATCGGCACCGGCGCCGAGGACAAGACCCCCGCTGCCGTCACCCAGGTCAGCCTGATGAAGGACGCCTGCGCTGCCGGCTCGGTGGTCGAGGGCCACCTGTACAAGGGCCTGGGCCACAGCGAGACGGTCAATGCCTCGCTCAAGGACTCGCTGCCCTTCGCGCGCAAGGTGTTCAGCGACCAGCCCGTCACCCCTATCTGCAACCCCAGCGTGCAATAAGCCAGGAGCCTGCCCATGAGCATCGAATTCTTTACCCGCCTGCCGCTGCACGGTGAAACCCAGTTCCTGCCCGGCGACCCGCGCAACCGCGGCGACTGGCATGCCGGCGGCGCCAGCACCGGCGCGGTGTCGGGGTTTGCGGTCGGTGACCACTTCACCTACATCGACTACCTGGGGCAGATTGCCCGGGCCGCCGAAATCAACGGCTTCGGCGGTGCGCTGATGGTCAATGCGCCGTCCGGCGAAGAGCCCTGGACGGTGTGCTCGCTGCTGGCCCGCGAAACCCGCACGCTGAAGTTCGTCACCGCGTTCCAGCCCTACCACTACACCCCGTGGGTGGCGGTGCAGCAGGCCGCCACCTACCAGCGCGCCAGCGGCAACCGGCTGGTGTGGAACATCATCAACGGCGGCTCGGACGCCCTCCAGCGCCAGGTCGGCGACCTGGCCGAGCACGACGAGCGCTACGCCCGCGCCACCGAGTTCATGGATGTGGTCAAGGGCTACTGGCACTCGGAGCACTTCCACTACGACGGGCGCTTCTACAAGGCCGAAGGCGGCGGCCTGCGCGGGCCGCAGAAAAAGGCCGAGCTGCCGCTGATCTGCACGGCCGGCTCGTCGATTGCCGCCCGCGAGTTCGCTGCAAAGCATGCCGACTTCTATCTGATGCGCGCCGAGCACCCCGACGAGATCGCCGCGCTGATCGCCGACATCCGCCAGCGTGCGCTCACGTTCGGCCGCAGCGACATCCGCTTCGGCCTGTCGATCGACGTGATCGCCCGCGAGACCGAGGCACTGGCGCTGGCCGAAGCCAAGCGCTTTTTCGACGAGGGCGTGGCCAGGGGGGCCGCCAAGGCCAAGGCGGCCCACGAAGGGCTGCGTACCGCGCGCAAGCTCAGCTACGAGGAGGACTACCGGCCCGAGCACGACGAGCGTGGCTTCGACGATTTCTTCATCTACCCCAACGTGTGGTCGGGCTTCAGCCACATCGGCATCCCGCCGGGCCTGGCGCTGGTGGGCAGCTACGCCAACGTGGTGGCGCGCATTCGCGAGTACAACGCGCTGGGCATCGACCTGTTCTTCCTGGCCGGCTACCCGCACTTGGAAGAAGCCTACCGCCTGGGCGAGCACGTCCTGCCGCACTTTCGCGGTGAACGGCAGGCGCTGAGCCGGCCCGTGCAGGCCGCCGCGCAGTTGCGCGCGGCAGGAGCCTGAGCCATGAACCCCAACCACTACAGCCGGCGCCAGTTCATCGGCCAGGGCCTGGCCATGGGCGGCGGCCTGCTGCTGGGCACCAGCCTGCTCAGCGGCTGCGGCCCGGATGACGCCCCCGCTCCCGCCGCCGGGGTTGCCCAGCCGCGGCACGGCGGGCGCCTGCGCCTGGGCATCCTGGACGGCGGCCAGACCGGCAACCTCGACGCCCACAAGCCCATCGGCAGCGGCATCGTGCGCGGCTTTGCGCTATACAGCAAACTGTGGGAATGGGACGAGCAGATGCAGCCGCGCCTGGCCCTGGCCGAGTTCGCCGAGGCCAGCAGCGACGCGCGCAGCTGGACCCTGCGCCTGCGCCAGGGCCTGGAATTCCACAACGCCAAGACCATCGATGCCGACGACCTGATCTTCTCGATCCGCCGCCTCACCGACCCGCAGCTGGCTTCGCCCTACGCCGCCTTGCTGCACTGGGTGGACCGCGACAACCTGGTCAAGCTCGACAACCGCACGGTGCGCCTGAGTTTCAAGGACGGCCGCAGCTTCCTGCCACTGCCGGAAACCTGGGTGAATTTCGGCGGCATCGTGCCGGTGGACTATCACCCGGTCACCAACCCGGTCGGCGCCGGGCCCTACCGGTTCAAGAGTTTCACCCCCGGCCAGCGCTCGGTGTTCAGCCGCTTCGAGAACTACTACAAGGCCGGCAGGCCGTATGCCGATGAACTGGAGATCATCGACTTCAAGGACCAGGTCTCGCGCCTGGCCGCGCTGCGTGCCGGGCAGATCGACATGGCCAACGGCATGCCCAGCGAGCAGTTGCAGGTGCTCGAGCGCGACCCGCGGCTGAACCTGGTGACGTCGATCAGCGGCAACTGGCTGTCGTTCGAAATGAACACCAGCAAGCCGCCATTCAACGACCCGCGGGTGCGCGAGGCACTGCGCCTGCTGGCCGACCGCGACGAGCTGGTGCGCCGCGCCCTCAACGGCCAGGGCCGCGTGGCCAACGACCTGTACGCCCCGTTCGACCCCACCTTCAACCACGCCCTGCCCCCGCGTGCCCATGACCCGCAGCGCGCCGCGCAACTGCTGCGCGAGGCTGGCCAGGAACACCTGCGGGTGGAACTGGTGACCACCGCCGGGCCGGCGCTGGCCTCGGCGCTGGTGCTGGCCGAGCAGGCCAGGCGCATCGGCGTGACCCTCGATGTGCGCCAGGTGGACAGCGCCACCTTCAACGGCCCGCAGCAGGACCAGTGGCTGCTGAGCACCGGCGGCACCATCGGCGCGCCGTTCCTGGCCAGCGCCATGCACACCGACGCGCCGTTCGCGGTGGCCAACAAGACCCACTTCGACGACCCGCAGTTCACCCAGCTGTTTCTGCAGGCCATGGCCCAGCCGGACCTGGCCAGGCGCACCGCACTGGTTCACCAGGCGCAGCAGATCCAGTACGACAAGGGCGGCCTGCTGATCTGGGGCTACGCCAACCTGCTCGATGCGTTTTCACGCAAGGTCGGCGGCGCGGCGCCGGAGCAGACGTTGTTCAGCACCTGGCGTTTTGAAAACCTGTGGTTGAACAACGCCGCCTGAGCGCTCTGAAAAGTACAAGCGCACCCCTGTAAAAGGCATTTTTCCGTTGCACCGCTACCGCCATCATGGCGGCAGCGGCGCTTGCCGCGCCTAACAACAAAAACGGAAAAATGCCATGTCAGCGCACGCCCGCCTGCCGTTGGCGGTACTCGCCCGGCGTCACCTGCGCATAGCGCAGGAAAAACCGGCTGAAGTACGCCGGGTCCTTGAAGCCCAGGCTGTAACAGATCTCGTTGGCCGAACTGCCGGTGAACAGCAGCAGGCGCTTGGCTTCCTGCATCAGGCGCTCCAGGATCAGGCGCTTGGACGGCAGGTCGGCGATACGCCGGCACACGTCATTGAGCCGCGCCTCGGTCACCCCTACCCCCAGCGCATAGCGCGACAGCGGCCAGTGCTCCAGGTAATGCGCCTCGATCAGCTCGTTGAAGCGGTGGAACACCTGCAGGTCCTCATGCCGGGTCTGGCGCGCCGGCAGCGAGCGCGCGCACAGGCGCAGCAGGCTGAGCATGATCAGCCGGGTCAGGCTGTCCAGCGCCGGGCCACGGCCCACCTGCGCGGCATTGATCTCGCGGTGCAGCTCGTCGAACAGCAGCACCAGGCGCCGCGCCTCGTCGGCAAACCGTCCCTCCAGCCCGCTCAGCGCCACGCACGCCGGCGCCACCTGCGGCCCAGGCGCCAGCGCAGGGTCGGCTTCGAGCAGTTGCCATACCAGTTGCTGGCGCACGGTCAGCACGTGGCCATCGGCGTCGGGCTCGGTGACGAACGAGTGCGGGATGGTCGGCGGGGTAAGGAAGAACATCGGCCCCGACTCCACGTACTGCTGGTCGTCCAGGTACACCCGCACCGTGCCGCTCTTGACGTAATGCACCTGAAAGTAGCGGTCGTGGCGGTGCACCGGCATGTTGCGGCCGAAAAAGCCGGCCAGGTTGCCGAGCTTGTCGTAATGCACCTCGGCATCGCTGTACCGCTGGTCGTAGACCTGCCCGATGTTGATGTTGGGAATCGGCGTGCGTTCGTTCATGACGGGGTTTCCTGCTGTGTTCCTGTTCTGCCGGCAGCTTAACGCCTGACACGCGCCGCTTGCCTTTCGTTAACATCTTAATTATAACGTTAACACATTAACGATTTGTCCCGCAGGGTGCTTGCCGCCCTGCCCTTGCCAGGAGAAGAGCATGAGCCGTGCCCTGCACGACGTTGCCACCGGCACCCTGTTCGGCGTTGCGCTGAACTACCAGGGGTTGCTGAACCAGCGTCTCGCCGAATTCGAACAGGCGCCGTACCAGAAGCCCCCGGTCAAGCCGGTGCTGTTCATCAAGACCCCCAACACGCGCAACCGCCATGCCGCCCCGGTGGTGTACCCGCAAGGTGTCGAACGCCTGCAGCCGGGCCCGGCGCTGGGCGTGGTGATCGGCAAGCGCGCCAGCCGCGTGAGCGTCGAACAGGCCCTGGAGCACGTGGCCGGCTACACCATCGTCAACGAGTTCAGCCTGCCCGAAGACAGCTACTACCGCCCGGCGGTCAAGGCCAAGTGCCGCGATGGTTTCTGCGTACTCGGCCCTGAGCTGGTGCCGACCGCGCAGGTGGCCGACCCGCATCAGCTGGCCATCGAGCTGTTCGTCAATGGCGAACTGCGCCAGCACAACAGCACCGCCAACCTGGTGCGCAACATCCCGCAGCTGATCGCCGAGATCAGCGAGTTCATGACCCTGCACGCAGGCGACGTGCTGATTACCGGCACCCCCGAAGGCCGCGTGGACGTGCTGCCAGGCGATCAGGTCGAGGTCCGGATCAGCGGCCTGGGCCGCCTGGCCAACCCGATCGTGGCCGAACAGGAGCAACGCTGATGAAACACGCCCGTATCCGTTACCAGGGCCAGGACCACGCCGTGACCGTGGAAGATGGCAACAACGTGCGCCTGGCCGATGGCCGCCTGCTCGCCGAGCACGAGGTGCAGTGGTTGCCGCCGGCCACCGGCAGCATGTTCGCGCTGGGCCTGAACTACGCCGACCACGCCGCCGAACTGGCCTTTGCCGCACCCACCGAGCCGCTGGCCTTCGTCAAGTCGCCCGGTACCTACACCGGCCACAACCAGGTCACCTGGCGCCCGGACAACGTCAAGTACATGCACTACGAGTGCGAGCTGGTGGCGGTGATCGGCAAGCCGGCGCGCAACGTCAGGCGCGAGGACGCGCTGCAATACCTGGCCGGCTACACGGTGTGCAACGACTACGCGATCCGCGACTACCTGGAGAACTACTACCGCCCCAACCTGCGGGTGAAGAACCGCGACGCCACCACCCCGGTGGGCCCGTGGATGGTCGATGTGGCCGATGTGCCGGATGCGTCCAACCTCACCCTGCGCACCTGGATCAACGGTGAGCTCAAGCAGCAGGGCAGCACCCGCGACATGATCTTCGACATCCCCTACCTGATCGAATACCTGTCCAGCTTCATGACCCTGCAACCGGGCGACATGATCGCCACCGGCACCCCCGAAGGCCTGGCCGACGTGGTGCCGGGTGATGAAGTGGTGGTGGAAGTGGAAGGTGTCGGCCGCCTGGTCAACCGCATTGTCAGCGAAGCCGAGTTCTTCGCCCTGAACCCGCAAGAGGCATGAACCCGATGATCAAGCACTGGATCAATGGCCGTGAGGTCGAAAGCAAGGACGTCTTCGTCAACTACAACCCGGCCACCGGCGAGGCCATCGGCGAAGTCGCCAGCGGCGGCGCCGAAGAAGTCGCCCAGGCAGTTGCAGCAGCCCGGGAGGCGTTCCCCAAATGGGCCGGCACCCCGGCCAGGGAGCGGGCGCGGCTGATGCGCAGGCTGGGCGAGCTGATCGAGCAGAACGTGCCCCGGCTGGCCGAGCTGGAAACCCTGGATACCGGCCTGCCGATTCACCAGACCAAGAACGTGCTGATCCCGCGGGCCTCGCACAACTTCGACTTCTTCGCCGAAGTGTGCACGCGCATGGATGGCCACACCTACCCGGTCGACGACCAGATGCTCAACTACACCCTGTACCAGCCGGTCGGCGTGTGTGCGCTGGTGTCGCCGTGGAACGTGCCGTTCATGACCGCCACCTGGAAGACCGCGCCCTGCCTGGCCCTGGGCAACACGGCGGTGCTGAAAATGAGCGAACTGTCGCCGCTGACCGCCAACGAACTGGGCCGCCTGGCGGTCGAGGCCGGCATCCCCAACGGCGTGCTCAACGTGATCCAGGGCTACGGCGCCACCGCAGGCGATGCCCTGGTGCGTCACCCGGACGTACGCGCCATCTCGTTCACCGGCGGCACCGCCACCGGCAAGAAGATCATGCAGACCGCGGGCCTGAAGAAGTACTCGATGGAACTGGGCGGCAAGTCGCCGGTGCTGATCTTCGAGGACGCCGACCTCGAGCGCGCGCTGGACGCTGCGCTGTTCACCATCTTCTCGCTCAACGGCGAGCGCTGCACCGCCGGCAGCCGCATCTTCATTCAAGAGAGCGTTTACCCGCAGTTCGTGGCCGAGTTCGCGGCGCGGGCCAGGCGCCTGATCGTGGGCGACCCGCAAGACCCCAGGACCCAGGTCGGCTCGATGATCACCCAGGCCCACTACGACAAGGTGACCGGCTATATCCGCATCGGCATCGAGGAAGGCGCCACCCTGCTGGCCGGTGGCCTGGAGCGCCCGGCCAACCTGCCGGCGCACCTGGCGCGCGGGCAGTTCATCCAGCCCACGGTATTTGCCGACGTCAGCAACAGCATGCGCATCGCCCAGGAGGAGATCTTCGGCCCGGTGGTGTGCCTGATCCCGTTCAAGGACGAGGCCGAGGCACTGAAGCTGGCCAACGACACCGAGTACGGGCTGGCCTCGTACATCTGGACCCAGAACATCGGCAAGGCGCATCGCCTGGCCCATGGCATCGAGGCCGGCATGGTGTTCATCAACAGCCAGAACGTGCGTGACCTGCGCCAGCCGTTCGGCGGGGTGAAGGGTTCCGGTACCGGCCGCGAAGGTGGCCAGTACAGCTTCGAGGTGTTTGCCGAGATCAAGAACGTGTGCGTGTCGATGGGCAGCCACGCCATTCCGCGCTGGGGCCTCTGAGGGCTTCGCCGGCAAGGCCGGCTCCTACAGACGGCACAACCCCTGTAGGAGCCGGCCTTGCCGGCGAAAGCACCCGCCCTGACCCACCACAAGAACAACAGATCCAGGAGTACCCCACCATGGGCGAAGTCGTCCTCGCAGCCAAAGTCTGCCACGTCCCCTCGATGTACCTGTCCGAACTGCCCGGCAAGCACCACGGTTGCCGCGAGGCCGCCATCGCCGGCCACAAGGAGATCGGCCGCCGCGCCCGCGAACTGGGCGCCGACACCGCCGTGGTGTTCGATGTGCACTGGCTGGTCAACAGCGGCTACCACATCAACTGCGGCGAGCACTTCAAGGGCACCTACACCAGCAACGAACTGCCGCACTTCATCAAGAACATGGACTTCGAGTACCCCGGCCTGCCGGCACTGGGCGAGCTGATCGCACAGGAGGCCAATGCCGCCGACGTGCGCACCCTGGCCCACAACATCCCGAGCCTGGAGCTGGAATACGGCACCCTGGTACCGATGCGCTACATGCACATGGACGTGCCCGCCGCCGACAGACTCAAAGTGGTGTCCATCGCCGCCTGGTGCGCCTGGCACCGCCTGGAAGACAGCTTCACGTTCGGCGCCGCCGTGCGCCGGGCCATCGAGAAGAGCGACCGCAAGGTGCTGGTGCTGGCCTCCGGCTCGCTCTCGCACCGCTTCTCGGACGACCGCAACGCCGAGGCCAACATCCACAACTGGACCCGCGAATTCGACAAGCAGATGGACCTGCGCGTGGTGGAACTGTGGAAGCAGGGCCGCTTCAGGGAGTTCTGCGCGATGCTGCCCGACTACGCCAGCCACTGCTACGGCGAAGGTGGCATGCACGACACCGCGATGCTGCTGGGCCTGCTTGGCGGCGCCGACTACGACAGGCCGGTGGAGGTGCTGACCGAGCCGTTCGGCAGCTCCGGCACCGGCCAGATCAACGCCATCTTCCCCGTCTGACCGCGCCAAGGAGCCCAGGATGCCCCACTTCATCGCCGAGTACACCGACAACCTCCAAGCCCAGGCCGACCTGCCCGGCCTGTTCGAAAAGGTTCACCACTGCCTGGGCGCCACGGGCGTGTTCCCGCTGGGCGGCATCCGCAGCCGGGCGGTGCGCCTGGACACCTGGCGCATGGCCGACGGGCAGCACGACTACGCCTTCGTGCACATGACCCTCAAGGTCGGCCACGGGCGCGACCTGGCCACCCGCGAACAGGTGGCCAAGGCCCTGTTCGCGGTGATCACCGAGCACTTTGCCGACCTGCAGAGCCAGCGCCTGCTGGCCCTGTCGTTCGAAATGATCGAGCTGCACCCGCAACTGAACTTCAAGCAGAACAACGTGCACGCGTTTCTGAACCAGCAGCAGCCGGGCTGAACCCGGCCCTGCGCTCCCCCATCGGCCCTCTGACCAAAAAGAACAAGATCATGAGCACAGCCAATACCGCCGCATCGGCCAGCCTTGCCCAGCACGACTCCACCCACGGCACCGTCACCTGGCGGCTGATGCCGCTGCTGCTGGTCTGCTACCTGTTTGCCCACCTGGACCGCATCAACATCGGCTTCGCCAAGATGCAGATGAGCAGCGACCTGCACTTCAGCGACACGGTGTACGGCTTCGGTGCCGGCCTGTTCTTCATCGCCTACGCGCTGTTCGGCGTACCCAGCAACATGGCCCTGGACCGGGTCGGCCCGCGGCGCTGGATCGCCACCCTGATGATCGTGTGGGGTGCGCTGTCCACCGGCATGCTGTGGGTCGAGTCGGCCTCGGGCTTCTACGTGCTGCGCTTTCTGCTGGGCGTGGCCGAGGCCGGGTTCTTCCCCGGCATCCTGGTGTACCTCAACCGCTGGTACCCGGCCCGGCGCCGTGGCCAGATCACCGCGCTGTTCGCGATTGCCGTGCCGATGGCCGGGGTGATCGGCGGGCCGCTGTCGGGCGGCATCCTGGAACTGTTTCACGACGCCGCCGGCCTGCGCGGCTGGCAGTGGATGTTCCTGATCGAAGGGGCCCCGGTGATGCTGCTGGGCCTGGTGGTGCTCAAGCGCCTGCCCGACAGCTTCGAGCACGTCAGCTGGCTGGACGCCGGCCAGAAGCAGCACCTGCGCGAGCAGTTGGCCAGCGAAGAGCAACGCAAGTCGATCACCTCGTTCGGCGGCATCCTGCGCAACCGTCAGGTATGGCTGCTGGTGGCGGTGTACTTCGCGGTGATGCTGGCGGTCAACACCCTGGCCTTCTGGATGCCGACCCTGATCCACGGCGCCGGTATCGGTAGCGACGGCCGCGTGGGCCTGCTCAGCGCCATCCCCTACCTGGCCGGCTGCCTGTTCATGATCGCCTGCGGGCGCTCGTCCGACCGCCAGCGCGAGCGGCGCTGGCACCTGTGCGTGCCGCTGCTGATGTCGGCACTCGGCATCGCCGTGGCCGGGCTGGCCCCGGGCAACCCGCTGATGGTGCTGGGCGGCCTGATCGTCGCCGGCATGGGCGCCAGCGCCGCCCTGCCGATGTTCTGGCAGCTGCCGCCGGCGTTTCTGTCCAACACCACGCAGGCGGCCGGTATCGCGCTGATCAGCTCGTTCGGCAGCATCGCCTCGTTCCTTGCGCCCTACCTGATCGGCTGGATGCGCGACACCACCCACAGCGCCAGCCTTGCGCTGTACGTGCTGGCCCTGTTCATCGCCCTGGGTGGCCTGCTGGTGCTGCGCACCCGGGCTGCCATCGTCAACCCCCAGTAAGAGATGCCGAACATGCTCGACCCTAGCCAGATCCTTCAAGCCGCCGCCCAGCTCGACCGCGCCGAGCGCAACCGCGAGCAGGTGCGCCAGTTTTCCCTCGACCACCCGGCCATCGGCATCGAGGACGCCTACGCCATCCAGCGCGCCTGGGTGGCGCAGAAGATCAAGGACGGGCGCAAGCTGGTCGGGCACAAGATCGGCCTGACCTCGCGCGCCATGCAGGTGTCGTCCAACATCACCGAGCCGGACTTCGGCGCGCTGCTCGACGACATGTTTTTCGACGAAGGCAGCGACATCCCCTTCGAACGCTTCATCGTGCCGCGGGTGGAGGTGGAGCTGGCGTTCATCCTCGGCAAGCCCCTCAAGGGGCCCAATGTGACCCTGTTCGATGTACTGGATGCCACCGAATGGGTGATCCCGGCGCTGGAGATCATCGATGCGCGCATCCAGCAGGTGGACCCGCACAGTGGCGCCACGCGCAAGGTGTTCGACACCATCTCCGACAACGCCGCCAATGCCGGGGTGGTGATGGGTGGACGCGCGGTGCGCCCGGGCGACATCGACCTGCGCAAGGTGCCGGCGGTGCTGTACCGCAACGGCGTGATCGAGGAATCCGGGGTGTCGGCGGCGGTGCTCAACCACCCGGCCAAGGGCGTGGCGTGGCTGGCCAACAAGCTGGCGCCGTATGACGTGGCGCTGGAGGCCGGCCAGGTGATCCTGGGCGGTTCGTTCACCCGGCCGGTGGCCGCCAACCCCGGCGATACCTTCCATGTCGACTACGACATGCTCGGTTCCATCGCCTGCCGTTTTGTCTGACCTTCGGAGACTGCCATGCACCTGCCTGTGAACCGTTTCAAACAACGCCTGGCCAGTGGCGAGCCGCAGATCGGCCTGTGGCTGGGGCTGGCCAGCGCATATTGCGCGGAGCTGGCGGCCAATGCCGGCTTCGACTGGCTGCTGATCGATGGCGAGCATGCGCCCAACGACCTGCGCGGCATGCTCGCGCAGCTGCAGGCGGTGACGCCCTACCCTGGCGAGGCGATCATCCGCCCGGTGATCGGCGACACCGCGCTGATCAAGCAGGTGCTGGACATCGGTGTGCAGACGCTGCTGGTGCCGATGGTGGAAAGCGCGGCCCAGGCCGGCGAGCTGGTGCGCGCCATGCGCTACCCGCCGCTGGGCGTGCGCGGGGTGGGCAGTGCACTGGCGCGGGCGTCGCGCTGGAACAGCATCCCCGGCTACCTGGACCAGGCCGATGCGCAGATGTGCCTGCTGGTGCAGATCGAGAGCGTCGAGGGGCTGGCGCAGCTGGACCGGATTGCGGCCGTGGAGGGGGTGGACGGGGTGTTCATCGGCCCGGCCGACCTGAGTGCGTCGATGGGGCACCGGGGCAATCCGGGGCACCCTGACGTGCAGGCGGCAATCGAAGACGCGATCGTGCGGATTCAGCGTGCGGGCAAGGCGGCCGGGATTCTCAGCGCCGATGAAGCGCTGGCGCGCCGCTACATCGAACTGGGCGCGGCGTTCGTGGCGGTGGGGGTGGATACCACGGTGCTGATGCGCGGGTTGCAGGGGTTGGTGGGCAAGTTCAAGGGTGAGGCGGCACCTGTCGACAAGGCTGGCGGGGTGTATTGATCTGACGGGCCTCTTCGCCGGCAAGGCCGGCTCCTACACAGGCTGCGGTGTCTGCAGGAGCCGGCCTTGCCGGCGAATGAGTTAGCGCCGTACTTGCTTCAGTTCTTCCAGCAACCCCAGCAACTGCTGCAGCTTCTGTTCACCGAACTGGTCCTGCAGCTGCTGGTAGTTGGCCTCCATGCTCTGGCTCATCGAGTCGAAACACGCCACGCCCTTGTCCGCCAGCTTGACCAGCACCCGCCGCTGGTCCTGCTCGGCCTTGCGCCGGCACACCAGCCCCGCCGCCTCCATGCGCACCAGCACACCGGTCATGCTCGGCTTGAGGATGCACGCCTGTTCGGCCAGCCGGTAGATTTCCAGCTCGCCCTGCTGGCTGAGGATACGAATGACCCGCCACTGCTGCTCGGTCAGGCCATGCTGGTTGAGCGAGGGGCGGAAGAAGCTCATTGCCGCCTCGCGGGCTTGCAACAAGGTAAGAGTCAGCGAAACACGAGGTTTGGACATGGAAGGCTACGGTCATCAGGTTATTTGTTAACACTTTAACAAAGAAGCCGGCGGCCACCTACCCGCCTGCGCAGCGCTGGCACCCGCGGTCAATGCACGCGGCACGCAGGATCAAGACACGCCACCCCGCCAAGCCCCCTAATAGGCCTCGAAAGCTCCTCCACTTTTCAGGCTGCGCCATGATCACGATCGAAACGCCGACCTACTACACGGCAACCAAGAAATACAACCTGAGCTTCCCGACCCTGGAACACGATGAAGACGCGGACGTGGTCATCATCGGCGGCGGGTTTTCCGGCATCAACACGGCGCTGGAGCTGGCCGAAAAGGGCATCACCAACATCGTCGTGCTCGAGGCCCGCTACCTGGGCTTTGGCGGCACCGGGCGCAACGGCGGGCAGATCATGGCCGGCATCGGCCACGATCTTGAAAAGATCAAATCAGCCGTGGGCGAAGATGGCCTGCGCCAGATCTTCGAGATCAGCGACCTGGGCGCCGACATCATCAAGCAGCGCATCGCCCGGTACGCCATCGATGCCGACTTCTGCCACGGCTATGGCTACATGGGCTTCAATGCCCGCCAGGAGAAAACCCTGCGCGCCTGGGAGAAAGACTTCAAGTCGGTGAATTCCCAGCACGAGATCCGCTTTCTGGGCGGCAGCGAGGTCAGCCAGATCATAGGCTCCAACGCCTACGGCAGCGCCCTGCTGCACATGGGCGGCGGGCATGTGCACTCGCTCAACCTGCTGCTGGGCGAGGCCAAGGCCGTGGCCGGGCATGGCGTGCGCATCTTCGAGAACAGCCCGGCGCTGCAGGTGCAGTACGGCGAGCGCATCACCGTGCGCACCGGCCGCGGCTCGGTACGTGCCAGCAAGCTGCTGTGGGCCTGCGACAGCTTTCTCAACAGGCTTGAACCCGAACTGCACCGCTCCACCATCAACACCTACGCCTTCCAGATGATGACCGAGCCGCTGCCAGAGGAGCTGATCCGGCGCATCAGCCCGATTCGCGGCGCCTACAGCGACATTCGCCCGGTGATCGATTACTACCGCGTGACCAACGAGAACCGTCTGCTGTTCGGCGCCGCGACGCCGCTGGTGGAGCATATCCCCCGCGACCTCAAGGCCTGGAACCGGGCTTTGATGTTGAAGATCTTCCCGTACCTGAAGGACGTGAAGATCGACCTGGCCTGGGGTGGCCCGATGGCCTGCAGCCCCAACCTGTTCCCGCAGGTCGGCACCCTGCCCGGGCGCAGCAATGCGTTCTACGTGCAGGGCTACTCCGGGTTCGGCGTGACGCCCAGCCACATCATCTGCAAGGTGCTGGCCGAAGGCATGAGCGAAGGCTCGGCCCGCTATGACCTGGTCAGTTCGATCCCGCGCCCGACGATTGTCGGCAAGGACCATATCCGCCCGCTGCTGCTCACGGCCGGCAAATCCTGGCACCAGCTGTCGGGGTACTGGAATGGCCGGCGCTGACCCCCCTTTTTTTCCACTGTTCAAGGAACACTGCCATGACCCTGACTGCACTCAAGCACAACATCCAGCTCGGCGAACTCGACGCCTGGGGCACCGTTGCCGACCTGGGCTCGGAGATTCTCGAAGGCGAGGTGCGTGCCTTCGGCAAGATGACCTTCGGCGCGCCGACCGACGCGCTCAGCAGCGCCTACTTCGGTACCACCCAGGGCAGGTTCCGCATGGTCTACCCGTTCAACGAGCAGGCCACGGTGATGACCGGCCAAGTGCGCCTGACCGATGAAAGCACCGGGCAGAGCACGCTGTACAAGGTGGGCGACAGCTGGTTCGTGACCAAGGGCACGCCGGTGCTGTGGGAGGTGCTGAGCGAGAGCTTCGTGAAGCACTACCTGGCGGTGGCCTGACGGGCCTCTTCGCCGGCAAGGCCGGCTCCTACGGGATGACGCGGTGCCTGTAGGAGCCGGCCTTGCCGGCGAAGGCATCACCTCGGTGCCGCGCCCAGCGCATCCCCGAACACCACCCACATCGCCCGCAACCGCCGCGCGTACGCCTGCGGCCCGGCATAGATCAGCTCTACATTCAGGCTGTCCACCACCCCCAGGTACGCGTCCACATACACCCCCCGCCGCGCCACCGGCACCTGCGGCAGGCACGTGGCCAGCGCCTGCTCGAACAGCTCGCCCAGCCGCGCCAGGTACCCCTCGAAGCCTGCCGAGATGATCGGCCGCAGCGCCGCCGGCGGAAAGAACGCGGTACGCAGCAGAAACCGCAGGTGCGCCGACTGCTGATAGCGCTCACCCAGGCAGTGGGCATAGCCGGCCCCCGGCAACGCGTCGTCGCACTGCGCAAAGCACTGCTCCACATACAGCCGCTCGGTCTCCACCGCACGCTCGAACACTGCCTCGAACAGGTCGTCCTTGCTGCTGAAGTGCGCATACAGCGACGGCTTGCGCATGCCGGCCGCCGCCGCGATGTCGTTGAGCGAGGCGGCATCGTAGCCATGCTCGGCAAACTGCTCGACCGCGATCGCGCAGACCTTCTGCGCCGAAGGCGTGAGGGTTCTCATGCAGGGTTCTCCCGTATCAATGCGCGGCCAGGCTGCTCGCCTCGACCGGCGCGTGCCGGGTGCAGGCGCGCACCAGCAGCGCCACGACAACACCCGAAATCACCAGCAGCGACGCCCAGTGCGCCGCGCCCAAAGGCGCCATGATGCCCGACAACGGCGTGGCGAACGACGAAATGATCAACTGGAAGGCGCCCAGCAACGCCGCCGTGGAGCCCAGCGCGCGGCTTTGCGAAGACATCACCAGCGACATCAGCGTGGCCTCGAGAATGCCCAGGCCGAACATCGCCAGCGCCATGCCGGCAACGATGCCGGCCAGCCCCGCCGCGCTCAGGGCCCCTGCCAGCACCAGCAGGGAACCGATCAGCAGGCACCCCGCACCGGCCTTGGCCAGGCGCAGCAGGCCCTTGCGCGCCACCAGCCGACCCGCCGCGATGGCGCCGAGCAGAATTGCCACCCCGGTGGCGCCGAACAGCGTGCCGAAGGCTTGCACCGACAGGCCGAAGTGGGTCTGGTAGACGAACGCCGCACCGCCGATGTAGGCAAACAGAAAGAAGAACACCGCCGCCAGCGCCAGCGCCGGGCGCAGGAACTGGCCATCGCTTCCGATGCGCAGGTAGGTGCGCAGGATGTCCCGCGGCTGCCAGGGCTGGCGCTTGTCGGCGGCCAGGGTTTCCTTGAGCACCCAGGCCGAGTTCAACAGCACCAGCACGCCGAGCCCGGCCAGGGTGAACATGATCGCGCGCCAGCCAAGGTGCGCTCCCACAAAACCGCCCACCGCCGGTGCGAGCACCGGCGCCAGGCCCTCGACGGTCATCAGCAGGGCGAAGATCTGCGCGGCGCGCGCCCCTTCGGCCACATCGCGGACCATGCTCATGATCACCACCAGGGTCAGCGCACTGCCCAGGCCCTGGACAAAGCGCGCCGCCAGCAGGGTTTCGAGGCTGGGCGCCTGGGCCGCGGCCAGCGAACTGAGCACGAACACCAGCAGCCCGGCCAGCAGCGGCCGGCGCCGGCCCAGGGTGTCGACCAGCGGGCCGAACAGCAATTGACCGGCGCCCATGGCCAGCAGAAACACCGTCAGCGTCAGTTGCACCCCGGCATAGGTCGCGCCGTACTCGGCGGCGATGCTCGGCATGCTGGCCAGGTACATGTCGATGGCCGACGGCCCCAGGGCGCCGATCAGCGCCAGGGACACGGCAAATTTCACGTGGGGGGACTGCGGGGTGTGCATAGCTCGAATCCACAAAAAGGTCACAGGTCTGGCTGCCGAATGCCTAACCTACCGTCCGGTAGGTAGCCAGAGCGTGCGAGCCTATACACTGTGCCCCGCAGGGTCAAGCCAGTGGTTTATCAGGCCGGGCCGGCCAGGCTATGGGAGCGGTAGTCCTTGGGCGAGCGTTCGAACTGTTTCTTGAACGAGCGGCTGAAGTGCGCCGAATCGGTGAAGCCCCATTTGTAGGCGATGGTGGTGATCGACTCGGTCTTGAGGATCGGGTTGGCCAGGTCGTCGGCGCTGCGTTGCAGGCGCGTGCGCTGGATGTAGCGGCACACGCTGTCGCCCTGCTCTTCGAACAGGCGGTAGAGGTGGCGCACCGAAATGTTCAGGCGGTTGGCCAGGTTCACCGGCGACAGGCCAGGCTGGCCCAGGGACTCGTCGATCACCTTCTGCACATAGCTGCGCAGGTTGGCGCCATGCAGCGCCGCGCCCGGCTGCACCTGGTCATCGCCGCCCTCCAGGGCCGACCCGAGCAGCGACAGAAATGCACTGTGCAGGGCCTGGCCCTCGGCCAGCTCGCCCTCCCCCGGAGCGCTTTCCTTGCACAGCTGATCCATCAGCACATGCAGCATGCGCCCGCAGGCCTTGGTCTGGGAGATCTTGCCGAAGGTACGCGCATCGCCCCCCAGCTGCCGGCACACCGCCTCGCGCGAGAGCGACAGCGAGGCGTGTTCGATCAGGCCGAACGGCATGATTTCACAGGCCCCGACCGCGTCCATCAGCAGCATCTCGCCCGGTGCCAGCTGCACACTGACGCCGTTCTGGGTGACCTGGGAGAAACCGGTGCGCTGGCTGACCAGAAAGCAGTGCTGGTCGTTGTCGCGGTCGGGCTTGATGCCGTCGCGGCGGATCAGCCCGGCGTTGGTGCGCAGGTTGGCCAGGGCCAGGCCGCCGCGTGACCAGGTGGAAATCTCGCCGATGAACAGCGAGCGATTGAACGCAAGTTCGGTCTCGAAATGCCCGCAAATGTGCTGCATGTCGGCATTCCAGCGGTCCAGCGCAGTGCCGGCGAGCTGATGAGTACTCATGGGTACCTCCACGATGGCATCTTGTTTTTGTTGGGCAATAGTTAACATGTTAGCTATATGCACGCAACACGTTCGTCGTCGCCAGGGTGGAAGCAGTTTTGGTGCCAGCCTGCGGGTTCAGAGGCCTTCGACAAGCCGCGCCAGACCTTTCAATGCGGCCAGCAGCAGGTCACGCTGTGCGGGGTTCAGGCTGATGTAGCGACGAAACGCCGGCATGCGGTTGACCACCTCGCTGCCGCCCATGTGCTCCAGGGTCAGGGTCCAGCAGCCGCCTGCCAGGTCCAGGTGCAGGCGCTTGAAATCCAGTGGCATCAGCGCCTGTTGCAGGGCCGGGTCGTGGGCCAGGGCCTGTTCCAGCCGCGCCTGCCAGGACTGCTCGCCACGCAGCCGGCGCCAGCGCAGGCCGCTGCGCCGCAGTGCACCGGTATGCTGCAACGCCAGCCGCGCCGTGCCCTGTTGCGGGCAGGGCACCTGCAGGCGGAACTCGCACAGCACCAGGTGCATCAGCAACTGCGACTCGGTGCGCTCGCGCACCTCGAACGCCAGGCTGCCATCGGCCAGGGCGTAGCGTGCACTGCCCGGCCCCAGCACCTCGCAACCGGCCAGGCCGAGGTTGCGCTGCAGGTGCGCCAGCGTCACCCCGGGTCGGTAGCCCGAGGGCGCGCGGTCAAACAGCCTTTGCCACAGTGTGGGCTGGGTATGCGCCATGCTCGACTCCCGGTTGGTGGGCAAATTCGCGCGCCAGCACCTCTTCGACCGAGGCCGGCTTGAACGGGTTGACCTTCTGCACCACCAGGGTCCAGAACAGCGCGTACACCGCCGTGGCGCCGAGCATCCAGGCGAATGGCACGTACACCTGGGCCGGGTTCATGCCCGGCGGGGTGATGAACCACATGCCCAGGCCGATGCCGACGCTCGACAGCAATTGCGGCAGCGGGAACAGCGGCGAGCGGTAGGCCCGTGGCAGGTCGGGCCGGCGAATGCGCAGGATCACCACCGACAGCGTCACCAGCAGGTAGGCGGTGCTCCAGGCACACACCGCCGCCAGTACCAGGTGCAGGATGGTGTCGGTGTTGCCGCCCAGCCACCAGGCGTGCAGGCACGGGATCAGCATCGCCACCAGAATGCACACGATGGGCGTCTTGAAGCGTGGGTGCAGGTAGGTGAAAACCCGGGGCAACGCGCCATCCACCGCCATGCCGTAGAGGATGCGCGGCACCCCGGCCATCAGGGTGTTGATGGTGGCGGCGCCGGCGAACAGAAAGCCGATGCCCAGCCACAACGGGCCGATGTCGCCCATCACCTGTTGGGCAAAATGCGGAATGGCCATGGGCGTGTCCAGCAGGTGCGTGCCGCTGGCGGCGTCGAGCAGCACGTTGTCGACCTGGCGCTTCATCGCCGCGCCATAGATGAACATGCACGAGGCCACGCCGAACAGCCCCAGCGCCATGGCCCTGGGCAGGGTGCGCGCCGACTGGCGCAGGTCGGGTGCCAGCGGGGTGACGAACTCGCAGCCGACGAACATGAACATCGCCATGCCCACCAGCGACAGCACGGTGATCAGGTCGGTGCCCACCAGCGACGCGCCGAACCAGCCGTCCAGTTGCACCGCCGGGGCGGCGATCAGGCCGAGCACGCCGAACACCATCAGCGTGGTCCACATGCCGAAGGTGAGGATGATCTCGGCCTTGCTGAACACACTGATGCCGAACGCATTGAGGATGCCGAACACCACCACGAAGCCCACCCCCAGCAGCCACGAGCCACCGGCGGATTCGGCCAGGGTGTTGAGGTGTTCGAAGTTCACCAGCGCCATCACCCCGGCCAGGATGGTTTCGGCGGTGCCGGCGAACACGTGCACGATCAGGTAGGCCGACAGCGTGCCGGTGAGGGCGAAGAAGCGCCCCATGCCGCAGTTGATGTAGTCGTACACCGAGCCGGTGGTGGGCAGGATGGCGGCGGCTTCGGCGAAGGTGGTCGACTGGGCGAGCATCATCAGCATGGCGATCAGCATGGCCACGGCGAACGCACCGCCGCCGATGCCGAAACCGGTGGTGGCGGTGAGGATCACCGGGCTGGCCATGATCAGGCCGATGGTGCTGGCCAGCGCGGTGGGGAACCCGACCGTGCCACGGTTCAGGTGCACGCTGAGGGTGTGGTTGAGCGACATGATGAGCGACCTCGAATGCCGTTGTTGTGGTTATGCGCCACTGTGCGCTGGCGGTTGACTGGCGTCTTGCCCGTGGCTGCCTGGGGTTTTGTTGCAGCCTGCCAGGGCACTTCTGGCCGTAGCCGGTTTGCCTGACACACCCTGGACTCAGGTTTTACGACCGCTTCGCGCTCGATCGTCGGCCAAGCCAACTCCCACGCCCTGCGGGCAGAAGCCAACCTCACAGCCCCAAACAACCTGCTTCTGGCCGCAAGGCCGTGGGAGCGGGCTTGCCCCGCGATCTGGCGCAAAGCGGCAGCAAAACCAGCGCACCCGATTTGCCTGACACACCCTGCACTCAGGTTTTACGACCGCTTCGCGCTCGATCGTCGGCCAAGCCAACTCCCACGCCCTGCGGGCAGCAGCCGACCTCACAGCCCCAAACAACCTGCTTCTGGCCGCAAGGCCGTGGGAGCGGGCTTGCCCCGCGATCTGGCGCGAAGCGGCAGCAAAACCTGCGCGCACGGTTTGCCTGACACACCCTGCGGGCAGAAGCCAACCTCACAGCCCCAAACAACCTGCTTCTGGCCGCAAGGCCGTGGGAGCGGGCTTGCCCCGCGATCTGGCGCAAAGCGGCAGCAAAACCAGCGCACCCGATTTGCCTGACACACCCTGCACTCAGGTTTTACGACCGCTTCGCGCTCGATCGTCGGCCAAGCCAACTCCCACGCCCTGCGGGCAGCAGCCGACCTCACAGCCCCAAACAACCTGCTTCTGGCCGCAAGGCCGTGGGAGCGGGCTTGCCCCGCGATCTGGCGCGAAGCGGCAGCAAAACCTGCGCGCACGGTTTGCCTGACACACCCTGCGGGCAGAAGCCAACCTCACAGCCCCAAACAACCTGCTTCTGGCCGCAAGGCCGTGGGAGCGGGCTTGCCCCGCGATCTGGCGCAAAGCGGCAGCAAAACCAGCGCACCCGATTTGCCTGACACACCCTGCACTCAGGTTTTACGACCGCTTCGCGCTCGATCGTCGGCCAAGCCAACTCCCACGCCCTGCGGGCAGCAGCCGACCTCACAGCCCCAAACAACCTGCTTCTGGCCGCAAGGCCGTGGGAGCGGGCTTGCCCCGCGATCTGGCGCGAAGCGGCAGCAAAACCTGCGCGCACGGTTTGCCTGACACACCCTGCGGGCAGAAGCCAACCTCACAGCCCCAAACAACCTGCTTCTGGCCGCAAGGCCGTGGGAGCGGGCTTGCCCCGCGATCTGGCGCAAAGCGGCAGCAAAACCAGCGCACCCGGTTTGCCTGACACACCCTGCACTCAGGTTTTACGACCGCTTCGCGCTCGATCGTCGGCCAAGCCAACTCCCACGCCCTGCGGGCAGAAGCCAACCTCACAGCCCCTAACAACCTGCTTCTGGCCGCAAGGCCGTGGGAGCGGGCTTGCCCCGCGATCTGGCGCGTAGCGGCAGCAAAACCTGCGCGCACGGTTTGCCTGACACACCCTGCGGGCAGAAGCCAACCTCACAGCCCCAAGCAACCTGCTTCTGGCAAGCACCCCGGCACCTACCCGCTTGGCGCCCACAATCAATCCATGTGGCAGCCAGATCAAAGACAGCCCCCACCGTCCCCGCCCTAAATGGCCACCACTCACGCCAACCCGGGGACCCCACCACCATGAACCTGCACCCTCACCTGCTTGCCGCCCTCAGCCTGGCTGCGCTGCTGGCCCAGCCATCAGCCCAGGCCATCGAGCTCTACGCCGATGACGAGTCCCACCTGAATGCCGACATCCTGGCGGTGTACGGCCTGTTCAACAGCCGCAAGAACTACGACGCCACGCCCGGCGGCTCGACCTGGCGCGAGGGCTTCATCAAGTATGGAATCAGCGGCGACCAGCGCCTGGCCGGCAACGGCAGTGCCTACGGCGCACTCAGCTGGGTCAGTTCCGCCACCTGGGGCGATGGCGACGCAGCCGGCAACACCGACGGCACCGAGCGCACCACCAAGCTGGAGGACGCCTACCTCGGCTGGCGCTCCGGCGAGCTGTTCCCGTTGCTGGGCAAGGATGGCGTGGATGCCTCGTTCGGCCGTCAGGTGGTCAAGCTGGGCCGCGGCTTTCTGATCAACGACGACGGCCCCAACCTCGGCAAAGGCCCCGCCGACGGCGCGCTGGACCGTGGCGGCGCCTATTACCTGGCGGCGCGCCACGCCTTCGACCGCACCGCCGTGCTGCGCCTGGGCGGCGAGCGTGGCGTGCACGCCAGCGTGCTGTGGCTCAAGTCCGACAACCGCGCCCAGGCCGAGACCGAACTGGCCGCCGGCTCCCTGGACTACACCACCGCGGCCGGCACCCTGGGGCTGACCTGGATTCACGGCCTGGGCGTCACCGAGCAATGGGCCAGCGAATTCCAGCGCCAACGCGACGGCATGGACACCTACAGCCTGCGCGGCGAAGGCAACGCCGGTATCGACAACGCCAGCTTCGCCTTCGAATACGCCTGGCAGGACAAGCAGGCCGGCCCGGAAAAGGCCTGGTACGCCGAGGCCGGCTACACCTTCGCCGAGCTGCCCTGGGCACCCAGCCTGACCTACCGCTACACCCGCTATTCCGAAGGCTGGGATGCCTTGTTCACCGGGCTGAGCACCGGCTACGGCACCTGGTTCCAGGGAGAGGTGGCGGCCAACTACGCGGGGCCGTTCAACAGCAATACCGGGGTGCATCACCTGGGCCTGGTGGCCAAGCCACTGGAGAACCTGACCCTGGGCGCGCTGTATTTCGACTTCGATACCCTGCACACACGCAACGCGCTGAACCTCGGTGCCCGCGAGCTGGACCTGTACGTGGAATGGGCAGTCAGCCCGCACCTGATCGTCAGCCCGCTGGTGGGGCTGTACCAGCCGAAAAAGGACGAGAACACGGGGGGCAATCAGGTGGGCGGCAATGGCACCAACCTGTACAGCCAGGTGACGCTGGCGATGCCGTTCTGAGTTGGCTGGGGCGACGGCCAGGGACATGTCCAAGGCCATCGCCCCCGGGGTTACACGGTCGCGTGGGCCTGTTGCTTGAGGCGTTCGGTGTCGACGCGCACGAACACCGAGTCGGCCGTCACGGTGAGCACGTCGCCGGCCCAGACTTCGCAGATGACCCGGCTCTTGCGCCCCACCTCACCCTCGACCCACGCCTTGAGCACCAGCTCCACGCCCATCGGGGTGGGCTTGAGGTAGGTCAGCGAAAGCTTGCCGGTGACGCAGTCGATGCGCGGCAGGCTGCCCGGCTCGCGGCCTTCGGCGCGGTAGTGCCAGGCCATGGCGGTCCAGTTCGAATGGCAGTCCACCAGCATCGCCAGCAACCCGCCGTACACCAGCCCCGGCCAGCCGGTGAAGGTGGCATCGGGTTCGTGCCGGCACAGCACGTGGCTGCCGTCCTCGGCCCAGTGGCTTTTCAGGTGCAGGCCGCTGGGGTGCGAGGTACCGCAGCCGTAGCACACGCCCTCTGGCGCGGCGAGGTCTTGCAGGGGTAAGGCTTGGGCGTTCATAGGCTTCCTGATTGTTTTTATGGAAAGTCAGACCGTCGATGGTAACGCTGCCAGGCCCGCGCGCGAAAGCGCCAGGGGCCGCCGCAGAGGCTCAGGCCTCCACCGGCAGCCCTGCCGCCTGCCAGTCCGGCAGGCCGCTGTCGAGCCGGCGCACCTTGAAGCCGTGCTCGCGCAAGGCCGCGGTGGCGGTACTCGACAGCACGCACCAGGGGCCACGGCAGTAGGCAACGATCTCCTGGCCCTGCGGCAGTTCGGCCAGGCGCTGCTGCAGCTCGTCCAGTGGCATGCTGATCGCCCCCGGCAAGTGCCCCAGGGCGTATTCCTCGTGGGAGCGCACATCCAGCAGGGTGATGCTCTGCTCGTGCAGGCGCTGCACCAGTTCGTCGCGTGACATCGCCTCCAGGCGCTCCTGAGCACTCATGCTGTCGGCCAGCAGCTCGCGCACCGCCAGGCGGTTGTGCTCGGCGAACTGCCCCAGTGCCGCCAGCACCTCCAGGATCGGCCCACCACCCAGGCGGTACAGCACGCGCTTGCCGTCACGGCGGGTCTGTACCACGCCGGCGCGTCGCAGGTGCTGCAGGTGCTGGGAGGTGTTGGCCACGGACAACCCGCACAGTTCGGCCAGGCGCTCGACCGCACGCTCGCCCTGGGCGATGTGTTCGAGCAGGTGCAGCCGATGCGCATGGCCCAGGGTGCGGGCCAGCTCGGCGATATCGATGAAGTGTTGCTGAGGAAGGTCGGTCATTGACAGGAAGCTATCATTCGCCAATCATTCAATCAATTCATTGAATGTTTTATTCAGGAGCAACGCCATGTCCCCTCTGCTTCCCTTCATCGCCAGTGCCAGCCTGATCGGGCTGCTGGGCACGGCGCTGGCCGACCTGTGGGCCGAAACACAGAAGCGGGTGCTGAAGGTGCCCACGCCCAGCTGGCCGATGGTCGGGCGCTGGGTGGCGCACCTGCGCCATGGTCAGTTCACTCATGACAGCATCGCCAAGGCGCCGCCCGTACCGGGCGAAGCCCTGCTGGGCTGGGCGACGCACTATGTGATCGGGGTGCTGTACGCCGGGCTGCTGCTGGCGATCTTCGGCATCGGCTGGGCCCATAGCCCTACCCTGCTGCCGGCGCTGGCGATCGGTATCGGCACACTGGTGGCGCCGTTCTTCATTCTGCAGCCGGGCATGGGCGCTGGCGTACTGGCCCGTCGCACCCCCAACCCCAAGGTGGCACGCCTGCGCAGCCTGGCGGCGCACACGGCGTTCGGGGTCAGCCTGTTCGTCGCGGCGCTGCTGCTCAATGGCCTGGGCCTGATGCCCCGGGGCTGAGCTCAGGCCTCACGCTGGCACCAGGCGTCTATCAATACGTCCAGCAATGCCTGCGCATCCGTGGTGTTGGCGTCGACCAGGGCAATGGCCCAGCCACAGCCGGCCAGCTCGAAGTGTTCGCGCCAGTTGGGCCACGCCACAAGCCCGGCCAGGTCGAAGGAAAACATGCCGCCCCGCTCGCCATGGCCGCCGTGAATCGACTCGCCCAGGCCGAATGGCTGCGGGTCGAAGGGCTTGAGGCTCACGAAGTACACGTGGTGGGTGTCGTGCTCCGGGGTGGGCGCGCGGTTGCACTGGGAGAAGTCCACCGACTGCCAGCCCAGCTCGCGCTCGTTCATCGGCTGTGCCTGCGCGAGCAGGTAGTCGAGCCCCAGCGTACGCCCACCCGGCCAACCGAGCTGGGTGGCACTGAAGGTTCGCTGGCGCGCCTTGCGTGGGTTGGCAAGCTCGCTCCAGCCCAGCTCGCGGGTCAGCACCAGGCCCTTGAGCAAGCGGTGCTCGCCATTGTTCAGCTCCAGCACGAACTGGCCGTAATCGGTGGGTATCACCCGCACCAGGTGCGTCGGTGCCCCGTGGTCCTGCCCCATGTCGTCTTCCCCTGATGTTACAAAGAATTTCGGCAACGCCGCAGGGTCTACCCAGTAGATCCCCACACAAGAGTCTGCCATGAAATTCGAACGCTTCGCCCAGGGCCTGGCCAAACAGGCCGGTCGCTCGCGCACCTTCCTCATCGCACTGGTACTGATCGTGGTCTGGGCCGTCACCGGGCCGTGGTTCGACTACAACGACACCTGGCAGCTGATCATCAACACCTCGACCACCATCGTCACCTTCCTGATGGTGTTCGTCATCCAGAACACCCAGAACCGCGACAACGACGTGCTGCACATCAAGCTCGACGAACTGCTGCGCTCGACCAAGGCGGCGCACAACGCGCTGATGAACCTCGACCAGCTGGACAACAGCCAGCTCAAGCAGTTGCTCAAGGAGTACCGGGAGATCGGCGAAGACCGCGCCACCGACCTGCCCGCCGATGAAACCGGGGGCAGGCGCGGCGACGCGCAGTGAGGCGGGCTACTGGTTGGCGCCGGTGAGGGTGTTGTAGCTGGTGATCAGGTTGCGGTAGTCGGGGATGTGGTTGGAGAACAGCGCGCCCAACCCTTCGACATCGTTGCGCCAGTCGCGGTGCAGTTCGCAGGCTGCGCCGAACCAGGTCATCAGTTGCGCACCGGCCGACGACATGCGGTCCCAGGCCGCGTCGCGGGTGATCGGGTTGAAGGTGCCGGAGGCGTCGGTGATCACGAACACCTCGAAGCCTTCGGCAATCGCCGACAGCGCCGGGAACGCCACGCACACCTCGGTGACCACACCGGCGATGATCAGCTGCTTCTTGCCCGTGGCCTTGACCGCCTTGACGAAGTCCTCGTTGTCCCAGGCGTTGATCTGGCCGGGGCGCGCGATGTACGGCGCGTCAGGGAACTGCGCCTTGAGCTCGGGCACCAGCGGGCCGTTGGGGCCGCTTTCAAAGCTGGTGGTGAGGATGGTGGGCAGCTTGAAGTACTCGGCCAGGTCGGCCAGCGCCAGCACGTTGTTCTTGAACTTGTCCGGCTCGATGTCACGCACCAGCGAGAGCAGCCCGGCCTGATGGTCGACCAGCAGCACGGCGGCGTTGTTCTTGTCCAGACGGGTGTAGGGAACACTCATGGTCATACTCCTTGCAGGGGTGGTCCGGCGCCGTGGCGCCGGAGTTGGGACAAACGTGAGTTGCATACAGACCCTAGTCGGCGCGTGTGACAGTGCCGCCGCCATTGGTCATCTGGCCGAAGCGCCCGGCGCGAAAATCGGCGAACGCCGCCTCGATCTCGGCATCGCTGTTCATCACGAACGGGCCGTAGCCGACGATGGGTTCATCCAGCGGCTCGCCGCTGAGCCACAGCACCGCCGCCTCGCTGTCGGCCTGCAGCAGCACTTCGTCGCCGGCACGCTCCAGCAGCACCAGTTGTGCCGGGCCCACCGAACGCTCGCCATTGACCGTGACCTGGCCGCGCAGCACCACCAGGGCGCTGCTGTGACCGGCCTGGGCAGGCAACCGCACGGGCTTGCCGGACTTGAGCTGCATGTCCCACACCTGCATCGGCGTGAAGGTGCGCGCCGGGCCGCGATGGCCGTGGTAGTCACCGGCGATCACCCGCAGGCTGCCGGCACCGCCGGGCAGCGCCACGCTGGGGATGTCGGCGGCCAGCAGGGTCTGGTAGCCGGCAGGGGCAGACTTGTGCCGGGCCGGCAGGTTGACCCACAACTGCACCATCTCCAGGGTGCCGCCACTGCGGGCGAACGACGGCGCATGGAACTCTTCATGCAGGATGCCGCCTGCGGCCGTCATCCACTGCACATCGCCCGGGCCGATCAGGCCGCCGGCACCGGTGGAGTCGCGGTGCTCCAGTTCGCCCTGGTAGACGATGGTCACCGTTTCGAAACCGCGGTGCGGGTGCTGGCCGACGCCGCGACGGGCGCTGGTGGGGGTGAAGGCATGGGGCCCGGCGTAGTCGAGCAGCAGGAACGGGCTGATGTGCTGGGCCAGGTTGTCGTAGGTGAACAGGCTGCGTACCGGGAAGCCGTCACCCACCCAATGCGGGTGCGGGCTGCTGTAGACGCCTTGGATCTTTTTCATGAGCTACCTCCTCTCGTGCATGAAGCCAACGATAAGGGCGCAACGCTGAAGGCGGTAGATAGCGTAAAGTGCCCTCAGCGTTCCATTTGGAGAACAGTGGTGGAAGACCTCAACGACCTGTACTACTTCGCCCAGGTGGTCGAGCACGGTGGCTTTGCCGCCGCCGGCCGTGCCCTGGACATGCCCAAGTCCAAACTCAGCCGGCGGGTGGCCGGGCTCGAGGAGCGCCTCGGGGTGCGCCTGATCCAGCGTTCCACCCGGCATTTTTCGGTAACCGACATCGGGCAGGCCTACCACCGCCATTGCGTGGCCATGCTGGTGGAGGCCGAGGGTGCGGCCGAGCTGATCGAGCGCCACCGTGCCGAGCCCCAGGGCATCGTGCGCCTGAGCTGCCCCACGGCGCTGCTGGATTTCTGGGTGGGGCCGATGCTGTCGCGCTTCATGGTGCAGTGCCCGCTGGTGCAGCTGCATATCGAGAGCACCAACCGCCATGTGGACCTGATCCAGGAAGGCATCGACATTGCGCTGCGGGTGCGGGTGCCGCCGCTGGAGAGCAGCGACCTGGTGATGAAGGTGCTGGCCAACAGCACGCAGTTGCTGGTGGCCGCGCCCGGCTTGCTGGCGTCGTTGCCCAGGCCCATCGTGCCCGCCGACCTGGCCGCCTTGCCGAGCCTGCACTGGGGCAACCCGCAGCGCGATTATCAATGGCAGCTCAATGGCCCGGACGGCGCCACGGCCAGCTTGCGGCACACGCCGCGGCTGGTGACCGACGACCTGGTGGTATTGCGCCAGGCGGCGCTGGCGGGCGTGGGGGTGGTGCACCTGCCACTGGTGGTGATCCGCGACGAGCTTGCCCGTGGCGAGCTGGTGCAGCCCACCCCGCACTGGGCACCGCAATGCGGGCTGGTGCACGCGGTGTTTGCCTCACGGCGCGGGCTGCTGCCTTCGGTGCGGCACCTGCTGGATTTTCTGGCCCAGGAGTTTGCCCAGAGCGGGATCGATTGATGTGCCAGGGTTTGCTGGCGCTATGCGCCAGATCGCGGGTCAAGCCCGCTCCCACGGGGATTGCGGCACTCTTTGAATAGGCGCTGTACCTGTGGGAGCGGGCTTGCCCCGCGATCGAATGCACAGCATTCGCTGATCCTGCACCCACCGATCATCAGGCATACTGCCCCCCCACCCTCAATCCCAACGCACCGCCATGCAGCCGATTGTCCCCCTGGCAGAAAACTACCCCCACGGCGAGCGCATCGCCCCGCACTGCCACAACCGCGCCCAGCTGATCCATGCCCTGAGCGGGGTGATCACGGTCAACTCCAGCCAGGGCTGCTGGGTGGTTCCGCCAGGGCGCGGCGTATGGGTGCCCGCCGCCGTCGAACACGACCTGAAGATGGCCGGCCAGGTCCGCATGCGCACCCTGTTCGTCGCCTCCGACGCGCGCCCCGACCTGCCGCTGACCTGCCGCGTGGTGGACATCCCGCCGCTGCTGCGTCAACTGATCATCAGCGCCATGCTCATCCCCGCCGACTACCCGCCCGGCGGGCGTGACGAGCGGGTGATGCAGTTGATTCTGGACGAGATCCGCGTGCTGCCAATTCTGGCCCTGTACGTGCCGCTGCCGGTCGACCCGCAACTGGCCGCGCTGTGCCAGGCCCTGCGCGACGACCCGGCCAGCCCCTGGAGCCTGCAGCGCGCCGCCGCCCACAGCGGCCTGAACGCACGCACCCTGACCCGCGCCTTCCAGCGCGAAACCGGCCTGAGCTTCATCCAGTGGCTGCGCCGCCTGCGCCTGCTGGCCAGCCTCGACGCGCTGGCCGCCGGGCACTCGATCCTGAACGTGGCGCTGGACCTGGGCTACGACAGCCCCAGCGCCTTCAGCGCCATGTTCCGCCGCACCCTGGGGGTCTCGCCCAGTGCCTACTTCGGCAAGACCCCAGCCTACGGCCAGCCCGACGCCGACTAGTCAGCGTGCATGCTGGCGCAGCAGCAGCGACGCCAGCGCACACACCGCCAACGCCACGCACGACACATAGAACGCATCCGAATACGCCATCAGGTAGGCCTGCTGATGCACCGTCTGGTCCAGCTGCGCCAGCACCTGCAGGTGCGCCGGGGCCTGTGCATCGAGCACCCCGCCGGGCAGACGCTGCTGCACGGGTGCATCGAACAGCGTCAGGCTCTCATTGATACGCTGCCCGTGAAACCGTTCGCGCAACGACACCAGCTGCGTCAGCAGCGCCGTGCCCACCGCACCGCCCAGGTTGCGCAGCATCGAGATCAGCGCCGAGGCCGAGCCGGCCTGGGCCTTGTCCAGCCCTTTCACCGCCAGCACCGACAGCGCCACCATGATCAGCGGCTGGCCCAGCCCGCGCACCACCGTGGAGGGGATGATCACGTTCTTCGCCGCGTCCGCCGACAGGTGCGCCCCCAGCCAGCAGCCCAGCGCCATGATCGCGAAGCCGCTGGCCACCAGCACCTTGGCGTTGAGCCAGCGCATCAGGCGCGGCAGCAGCGGCGCCAGCAGCAACTGCACCATGCCGTAGGCGATCAGGCTGATGCCGATTTCGCGGGCGTTGTAGCCCTGCACCTGGGACAGGTAGTTGGGCACCAGAAACACCAGCCCGAAGGTCGCCGCCCCGAACACCGCCATGGCCAGGCTGGCCACGCCGAAGTTGTAGCTGGCCAGCAGGCGCAGGTTGATGAAGGGCCGCGCGCCCCACAGCTGGCGCTGCACGAACAGCGCCAGCGCCACCACGGCAATCACGCTGAAGGTGACGATGAACGCCGAATCGAACCAGTCCTCGCGCCCGCCCTCCTCCAGCACGATCTGCAGCGCGCCCAGCCCCAGCGCCATGGCCGCGATGCCCAGCCAGTCGGCGCCGCGCAACTGGGCGCGGTCGCCGGCCTGCGCCGGGATCGACCACGCCACCGCCGCCAGCAGCGCCACCCCGGGCAGCAGTTGCAGCAGGAAGATCCAGCGCCATGAATAGGCGTCTGTCAGCCAGCCGCCGATCGACGGCCCGGCGGCCTGGGCCACGCTGTTGGAGAGGCTGAACAAGGCCATGCCCAGGGCGATCTTGCTCGGCGGCAGCTCGGTGATGATCAATTGCATCGACAGCGGGATCAGCACCGCCCCCGAAGCGCCCTGGATCACGCGGATGGCGATCATCGCCTGCAGGTTCGGCGCCAGCGCGCAACTGACCGAGCTGATCAGGAACACCAGCGAGCCCACCAGCATCACCCGGCGCAGCGAGAACACCTGCACCAGCCAGGCGGTGAGCGGAATCATGGTGATTTCCGCCACCAGGTAGGCGGTGGAGATCCACGAGCCTTCCTCGAACGTCGCCCCCAGCGCGCCTTCGATTTCCGGCAGCGCGGCACTGGTGACGTGCACGTTCATGCCCGCCATGAAGCAGCCGAACAAGCCACCGATCACCGCCACCCACGCGCGCAGCGATACCTTGTCTTCAGTGCTCATCGCGCACCTGCGCCGTGCGCGTATCGATGGTGGCGATCACCGACATGCCCGGCAGCAGCCGCGGCGTGCCGGGTTCCACCGGGTCGAGGTGAATACGCACGGCAAAGCGCTGCACGATCTTGGTGAAGTTGCCGGTGGCGTTGTCGGGCGGCAACAGCGCGAACACCGCCCCCGAGCCGGGCGAGACGCTGTCGACCGTGCCCTGCCAGTGCCGGCCGAAGGTGTCCACCTCCAGGGTCGCGCGCTGCCCCGGGCGCATGTGTTCGAGCTGGGTTTCCTTGAAGTTGGCCACCACGTAGGCCTGCTCCACCGGTACCACTGCCAGCAGTGGCAGGCCGGGGCTGACGTACTGCTGCACACGCACCTTGCGCTGCCCCACCACGCCGTCGAAGGGCGCCCGTACCTGGGTGTCGGCCAGGGCGTTCTCGGCCAGGGCCAGGGCCGCCTCGGCCTGTTCCAGCTCGGCCTCGCGGCGCACCAGTTCGGCTCGGGCCTCGCGCTGCTGGCTGGCCAGCACCTGGTGGCGGGCCCGCTGCATCGCCCAGCCGGCGTCCGCGCCCTTGAGCGTGGCCTGCGCCTGGGTGCGTGTGGTGCTGGCGCGTTCGGCACGCTGGGCACTCACCGCGTTCATGCCGATCAACTGGCGGTAACGCTGCCAGTCGAGTTCGGCGCGCCGCGCCTCGGCACCGCCCGCCTCGCGCTCGGCGGCGGCACGGGCAATCGCCTGCCCTTGCCCCTCCAGCTGCGCCGCCAGGGTCACCAGCACGGCCTGCTGCGCCTGCACCGAAGCGGTACTGGCGGCCAGCGCCGCACGGGCCTGGCGCACCTGCTGGCGATAGTCGCGGTCGTCCAGCTGTACCAGCAGGTCGCCGGCCTTGACCACGGCATTGTCGGCCACGCTGACCTGGGCCACATAGCCCCCCACCCGCGCACTGATCGGCGCCCAGTCGGCGCGCACGTAGGCATCGTCGGTCTGTTCGTTGAAGCGCCCGCTGTGCCACACATACAAGGCAACCCCTAGTACCGCCAGCGTGCCGGCTGCGCCCAGGGCGCGGCGCAGCGTCATCACGCGCACGCGCTCGGTGGCTTGGGTAACCGGTGGTTCGGGGCTGACCGCCTGGTTCATGTTCGTGCTCCCTGTTGTTGTTCAAGGATGCACTCTAAGGGGGTCAGCGGTTGGCGTTCGCTAGCGTACGGGCCAGTATTCGTCGCGAAATGGACAACCTGCCATCAGCCAGCAGGTAGGTTTGCACCTCGTGCGCACAGGCCTGCGGATCTTCCTGCATGAAGCAGTGCCCGCCGGGCACCTCGCGCAGCTCGACCCTTGGGTTCAGACGCGCCCAGCGCGCCAGCGACACGGGTACGAAGGGATAGGTGGTGATGCCATGCAGCACCCGTGCGGGTGTCTGCACCTGGGCCAGGGCAGCCCACAGCCCGCGCGGGAACGAACTGAACACGTCCACTTCGCGCGCAGGCCGGCACTTGAGCACTACCCCTTCGCCGCAGTCGCCGATGGCGTGGTCCACATAGGCCTGCAGCGCCTCGTCGTGCCAGCCCTTGAAAATGCCGCGCCCGTGCAGCGCGGCGTAGGCCGCCTCGCGGTCGGGCCAGTGGCTGCGCCGGGTGGCGGCCTTGCGTGCCAGGCCGTGGCGACGGTGCATGCCGAACAGCGTCGCCACGCTCATCACCCCCAGCATCGAGCGGCTGAACACCACAGGGTCAAGCAATACCGCCCGCTGAAACAGGCCCGGTTGCAGCGCCAGCATCAAGCCGGTCAGCACCCCGCCGAAACTGTGGCCCATGGCAAAGCACGCCACCTGCCCGTATTCGCCGCGGCCTGCCTGGAAGGCCTCGATCGCCAGCGCGGCGCTGCGGTTCCAGCCCACGAAGGCGCCGCCATGATCGCTGTCGCCATGGCCCTGCACATCGCACAGCCACAGGTCGAAATGCTCGGCCAGGCGCTCCAGCAGCGGCTGGTAGGCCAGGCAGCAGAACCCGGTGCCGTGGATGAAATGCAGCAGCGGCTTGCCGCTGGCGGGTGAGCGCCAGCCGCGCAGGGTGAAGTGTTCGGCGCAGTCATGCGACCAGGGGATCAGTTCCATCGGGACTCGCTGTGGGGGTTACACAAAACCGGATTCTACAAACAGCAGTGGATACAGCGATAGCACCAGCAGTGCGGCCATCAGCCAATTGAACAGCTTGAGCCAGCGTGGTTCCTGCAGCACGGTGCGCAGCGCGCTGCCGAACATCACCCACACGCACACGCTGGGCAGGTTGACCACGGCGAACACCGCGGCGATCACGATCACGTTGGTCAGGTAGCCCTGGCTGGGTGCATAGGTGGTGATGGCGCCCATGGCCATGACCCAGGCCTTGGGGTTGACCCACTGGAAGGCTGCCGCGCCCCAGAAACCCAGGGGCTTGCGCGTGCCGGGTTCGGCGCTGGTCATGGGGCCGGAATTGGCGATCTTCCAGGCCAGGTACAGCAGGTAGCTGGCGCCCACGTAGCGCAGCACGCCGTAGGCCAGCGGATAGGCCTTGAACAGCTCGCCCAGGCCAAGGCCCACCGCCAGTACCAGCACCATGAAGCCGATACTGATGCCCAGCGCGTGTGGAATGGTGCGACGCACACCGAAGTTCACGCCGGAGGCCAGCAACATGGTGTTGTTGGGGCCGGGGGTGATCGAGGAGACGAAGGCGAACAGCACGAAGGCCATCAGCAGGTTGAGCGAGGTGAGCATGGCGGGTGTCCGGCGGTGTGTTGTTGTGAAGTGACACTAACCAAGTCGGTGCGCAGCGCTGCGATACAGTTGGGGGCAATTGTGGCACTACACTTGGCGAGCCCTCACCACCCTCCAGGCTTCCCGTGCCCTCGAGGGGCAATTGCCTTAGGATAACCCTCCTCGATTTCCGGAACAGAAGCCCCGCCATGCCCGTACATATCCGCCCCGCGCGCGTCGAAGACGCCAGCCAGATCCTCACCTTCATCACCGAGCTTGCCGAGTACGAGCGTGCCCGCCACGAGGTGATCGCCACGGTCGCCGATATCGAGCGCACGCTGTTCGGCGAAGGCAGCAGCACCCAGGCGCTGATCTGCGAGCGTGACGGCCAGGCCATCGGCTTTGCGGTGTACTTCTTCAGTTATTCGACCTGGCTCGGCACCCAGGGCATCTACCTCGAAGACCTGTACGTCACGCCCCAGGCCCGCGGCACGGGTGCGGGCAAGGCGTTGCTGCGCCACCTGGCGCAGGAGGCCTGTGCCAAGGGCTGCGGGCGCCTGGAGTGGAGCGTGCTGGACTGGAACGAACCGGCCATCCAGTTCTACAAGTCCATCGGCGCGCAGCCGCAGGACGAGTGGGTGCGTTATCGCATGGAAGGTGAAACGCTGCGCAGCTTCGCCCAGGGTTGAGACCACGCCATGTTCTTTCGATTGGCCGCCGACGGGCTGGTACTGTTTCATCTGACGTTCATCGTGTTCGTGATGCTGGGCGGGTTGCTGGTGCTCAGGTGGCCGCGGCTGTGCTGGCTGCACCTGCCGGCCGTGACCTGGGGCGTGCTGGTGGAGGTGCTGCACCTGCCCTGCCCGCTGACCGAATGGGAAAACCGCCTGCGTGCAGCGGCGGGTGACACCGGCTACCCCGACAGTTTTGTGGAGCATTACCTGATACCGCTGATCTACCCGGCCAAGCTGACGGCAGGCATCCAGCTGTGGCTGGGGGCATTGGTGTTCGTGGTGAATGCGGGGGTCTATGCGTGGTTGTGCTACTCGCGCAGGCGCCGTGCCTTGCGGTGAGTGCTCAGGCCGCTTCGCCGGCAAGGCCGGCTCCTACGGGAGCCTGCCTTGCCGGCGAAGTGGTCACCACAGCACCTGAATCAGGCGCTCACCTCCTCCCGCGCCGCATAGCGCTGCGCCAGCACCGCACACACCATCAGCTGGATCTGGTGGAACAGCATCAGCGGCAAAATCATCGCGCCAATCGCCCCCCCGGCAAACAGCACCTGGGCCATCGGCACACCGGTGGCCATGCTCTTCTTGGAGCCGGCAAACAGGATGGTGATGCGGTCTTCCACGTTGAACCCCAGCCGCTTGCCCAGCAACTGCGTGCACCACAGCACCACCGCCAGCAACACGCAGCACACCAGCGCCAGCCCCAGCAGCCGCACCAGCGGCACCGACTGCCACAACCCGCTGATCACCGCGTCGCTGAACGCGGTGTACACCACCAGCAGGATCGAGCCCTGGTCGACGGTCTTCAGCCAGCGTGCATTGCGCGCCACCCAGGCGCCGATCCAGCGCCGCGCCAGTTGCCCGGCCACGAACGGCACCAGCAGTTGCAGCACGATCTTCAACACCGCATCGAGGTTGGACCCGGTATCGCCCTGCACGCCCATCAGCACCATCACCAGCAACGGCGTCAGCACGATGCCCAGCAGGCTGGAGGCCGCCGCGCTGCAGATCGCCGCCGGGATGTTGCCCCGCGCCAGCGAGGTGAAGGCAATCGCCGACTGCACGGTGGCCGGCAACGCGCACAGGTACAGCACGCCCAGGTACAGCTCGTCGCCCACCAGCGGCAGGAACAGCGGCTTGAACAGCATGCCCAGCAGCGGAAACATCACGAAGGTGCAGCCAAAAACCAGCAGGTGCAGGCGCCAGTGCCCTGCCCCGGCCGCCACCGCCTCGCGCGACAGCTTGGCGCCGTGCAGAAAGAACAGCAGCCCGATGGCCAGGTTGGTCAGCCAGCCAAACACCACCGCGCCCTGGCCCTCGCAGGGCAGCAAGGTGGCCAGTGCAATCACGCCGAGCAGGGCCAGGGTGAAATTGTCGAACAGCAACCGCAGGTGTTTCATGTCACGTCCTGTCTTGTTATTGGGATGGCGCAGACGGTAAGGTTTCTTTTCTTTTCCGACTAACGACAGAACCCCAAGAGTGTCGCCCAAAGGACAACCCCACGCCCCGCGCATCCCGCCCCTGAGCGAGCTCAAGGTACTGCCGCGCCCGCTGTACGGGCAGGCGCAGTCGCTGGCCAACATCGCCCTGGGCTTTCGTCACAAGCATGCCTGGGGGCAACTGTCGTATGCGGCCCAGGGCGTGCTGCATGTGCACACCGGCGCCGGACGCTACGTGGTGCCGCCGCAGCGCGCGGTGTGGATCCCGGCGCATACCCCCCACCAGGTCAGCTGCGCCGACGACACCTGCATCCGCAGCCTGTACATCGAGCACAGCGTGTGGCCGGGCACCCAGTGCCGGGTGATTGGCGTGAATGCCTTGCTGCGCGAGCTGATCCGCACCTTCAGCGGCCTGCCGGTGGCCTACGATACCGAGGGCGCAGACGGGCGCCTGGTCGCCGTGCTGCTCGACCAGCTGGCCAGCGCCCCGCAGGAAGACCTGATTCTGCCGCTGCCCCAGGACACCCGCCTGCGTGCACTGTGCCGGCGCCTGCAGGCACACCCCGAGGACAGCACCGGGCTGGCAGCCTGGAGCCTGAAGTACGGCGTTTCGGAAAAGACCCTGAGCCGGTTGTTTCTGCGTGACACCGGCATGACCTTTCGCACCTGGCGCCAGCGCATGCGCCTGCTCAGTGCGCTGCCAGCACTCAGCCGCGGCGAGCGCGTCACCGACGTGGCCCTGGCCTGCGGCTACGAATCGCTGTCGGCCTTTATCGCCGCCTTTGGCAAACAGTTCGGCCTGTCACCGGGCGAATTCCTCCAGACCCACCGGAAACCCATTACGTGAACCTGTTCAAACCGCACCACCTGCTGAGCGGCCTGCTGCTGGCCAGCCCTGCCGCCTGGGCCGCCACCGTGCCTGACAACCTCGACAACCTGGTAGAGGCCGCCAGCCAGGCCGTGATGCAGGAGCACGCGATACCCGGCATGGCCGTGGCCCTGACAGTCAATGGCCAGCACCACTACTACGACTTCGGTGTGGCCTCGCGCGACAGCGGCCAGGCCGTCGACCGCGACACCCTGTTCGAACTGGGCTCGATCAGCAAGACCTTCAACGTCACCCTGGCGGCCTATGCCCAGGCCACCGGCAAGCTGAAGCTGACCGACAGCCCGGCCAGCTACCTGCCCGAACTGCGCGGCCGGGCCCTGGAAAACACCAGCCTGCTGAACCTGGCGACCCACACCGCCGGCGGCTTCCCGCTGCAGTTGCCAGACAGCGTGCACGACAACGGGCAACTGATGCGCTACTTCAAGCACTGGACCCCGAGCTACCCGGCAGGCACCCGGCGTACCTATGCCAACCCGAGCATCGGCCTGCTCGGGGTGATCAGCGCCCGCCAACTGGACATGAGCTACCGGTCCGCCCTGCAGGACCTGCTGTTTCCGGCGCTGGGCCTGAACAACACCCATCTGCAGGTACCTGCCAACTGGCAGCGTATGTACGCCCAGGGCTATACCCGCGACAACGTCCCCGCCCGGCTGAGCCCTGCGGTGCTGGCCGACGAAGCCTACGGGGTGAAGTCCAGCAGTGACGACATGCTGCGCTTTGTCGAGGCGAACATGGGCCTGGAGAAACTCGATACGCCCCTCAAGCAGGCCATTTCCGCCACCCATACCGGCTACTACCAGGTGGGCCCCATGACCCAGGACCTGATCTGGGAACAGTACCCCTACCCGGTCGCACTGCAGACCCTGCTCGACGGCAATGCCAGCCGCATGGCCCTTGAAACCCTCGACGTCACGCCGCTGCAACCCCCGCTGGCCCCGCAGCAGGCGGTGTGGATCAACAAGACCGGCTCCACCAACGGCTTTGGCAGCTACGTGGCGTTCGTGCCCTCGCAGCGGATCGGCATCGTGATCCTGGCCAACAAGAACTACCCCAATGAAGCGCGGGTGAAGCTGGCCTACCAGATCCTCGGCGCCTTGAACGAAGGTAGCCACTGACCGTGAGCAAACCGGTACGCGACACCCTCAAGCTGCTGTTGCTGCTGGCCGGGCTGTGGGGCTTCGCGCGCCTGCCGCCGAGCCTCGGCGCTAACCTGATACTGGTCGGCGGGCTGGCGGCCGGCGGCATCTATGCGCTGCTGAACCTGTCGCGCCTCTTCGCCTTTCTCAGCTACTGGCCAGGGTCGTTGCTGTACAGCGTGGTCGTGGTGTACCTGTGCAAGCTGTCTGCGCAACGGATGCTCAATGCGCGCTTTGGCATCGAGGTGAACTACCTGGACAACGCGGCGGTGGTATATGGGGCGCTCTATTCCATCCCGTTCTCGCTGATGCTGCTGGGGGTCTACCTGCTGTTGCCCCAGTGGCTGCGCAGGGCGGCTGGCAAACTACGCCCCGGCGCCGCCCCGGCTCCGGCGCAGAAAGTGCCGACGTTCGAACCCTTCTTTGCCGCGGCCCTGGTCTGTTGTGCGGGGTTTGCCCTGCAGCAGCTGGACGAGGGCCTGGAGTACGCCCTGATCGTCGATGCCATGCCCGCCTCCAACTGCGGCCCGGTCGACGCGGGCACTGCATGGCTGCGCAAGAACCACAGCCAGTGCTACAGGCTGCAGGGCAACCCGTTCACCGGCACCTTCAGCCTGCAGCAGGTCGACAGCCCGGCGCCCTGATGCTGCGTGCAGTGAACCTCTGCCGCACCCCGCCCCTCGAATGCTCAGGGGCCAGCGTTGGCCCGACCCCATGCGACGGTGCCTTCGATGAGTTTTACCCTGTGGATCGCCGTGTTCGGCGCCGTGTTGCTGATCCTGGCCCTGACCTCGTCGTACCTGCGCTGGATGCCGGTGACCACCTCGGCGGTGTGCCTGCTGCTGGGCATCGGCATCGGCCCGCTGGGGCTGGGCCTGTTGCACCTGGACCTGGACCACGCCGCCGGCTGGCTCAAGCACCTGACCGAAGTCGCGTTGCTGTTCTCGCTGTTCATCAGTGGCCTGAAGTTGCGCCTGCCGCTGCGCAGCCGTGTCTGGCGGGTGGCATTCGGCCTGGCCGGCCCGGTGATGCTGCTGAGCATCGGTGGCTTCAGCGTGGTGCTGCACTACCTGGGTGACATGGCGTGGGCGCCGGCCCTGCTGATCGGCGCCATCCTTGCGCCCACCGACCCGGTGCTGGCAGCGCTGGTGCAGGTCAACGATGCGCAGGACCACGACCCGCTGCGCTTCGGCCTGTCGGGCGAGGCCGGGCTCAACGACGGCGTGGCCTTTCCCTTCGTGCTGCTGGGCTTGCTGCTGGTGCAGGGCCAGGCCGTCGACGGCTCGGCGCTGTTCACCTGGTTGTGGCGCGACCTGCTGTGGGCGATGCCGGTGGGGTTGCTGGTGGGCTACTGGATGGGCAAGTTGCTGGGGCGCCTGACCCTGACCCTGCGCATCAGCCATGCCGACAGCACGCTCACCCCCAACGACTACCTGGCATTGGCGCTGATTGCACTGGCGTATGTGGTGGCCGACACCCTGCACGCCTATGGGTTTCTGGCGGTGTTTGCCGCCGGGCTGGGGCTGCGCCAGGCCGAGGTGAGCTTCACCGGCGGTTCGCAGACCCCGTCCGAGCACCTGGCGCAACCGGTGGCCGGGCACCTGGAAGCCGCGCCGGAGAATGCGGTGCATGGCGACCTGGACAACCTCGAAGACACCCAGGTGGCGGCCGGGGTGATGATGGGCGACATGCTTGCCTTCGGCAGCCTGGTGGAGCGGGTGATGGAAGTGTTCCTGGTGACCGTGCTCGGCGTGGCGCTGGCCAGCCACTGGGACTGGCGCGCACTGGGCTTTGGCCTGGCGTTGTTCTGCGTGGTGCGCCCGTTGAGCGTGTTGCTGATGCCTTGGGGCAGCCTGCTCGACCTGCGCCAGCGGCTGATGGTCGGCTGGTTCGGCATTCGTGGCATCGGCAGCCTGTTCTACCTGTTCTACGCCCTGAGCCACGGCCTGGGCGGCACGCTTTCGGCGCAGTGCCTGAACATCACGCTGTCGGTGGTGGCGTTGAGCATCGTGGTGCATGGCCTGAGCACGCAACCGATGCTGAACTACTACGGGCGGCGCGGCTGACCGCCCCTGCTGGCGACGTACGCTTCGCCCTTGACCTGCTGCCCCCCTGAACTAGAGTCAAAGGCTGCCCATCAAGGACAGATGGCTGCAGATAGGCGACGTTATCTGCGCGTTCAAGGATGCCAACTAATGGAGTGGTGGCAATGAGCAAACCTGCATCGACCCCTTTCATCCATACCCTTATCAACGACCTCGGCGCTGCCGCGATGTTGCCCAACATCATGCTCGGCGAAGAACTGGGCCTGTACCGGGCCATGGCCGACGGCCAGCCGGTGACCGCCCAGACCCTGGCCACACGCACTGGCTGCAATGCCCGCCTGCTTCGCGAATGGCTCAACGCCCATGCCGCCTCTGGCTACATGCAGCACAACGACGAACATTTCAGCCTTGACGAGCAGCAGGCCCAGGCCCTGGCCCATGAGGACTCCGCCACCTACATTGCTGGCGGCACCCAGGCCATCGCCTCGATGGTGCTCGACAATGACAAGCTGGTGGCGGCGATGCGCGGCGACGGTGGCCTGGCATGGGGCGACCATCATGCGTGCATGTTCGGTGGCGTCGAGCGCCTGTTCCGGCCTGGCTACCGCAACCATCTGGTCGGCAGCTGGCTGCCGGCACTGGAGGGTGTGGTGGACAAGTTGCACGCCGGGGCCCGGGTGGCAGACATCGGGTGTGGTCTTGGCACCTCGACGCTGCTCATGGCCGAGGCCTTTGCGGCTTCGCATTTCGACGGCATCGACTACCACGCGCCCTCGGTGGCCACTGCCGGTCAACGGGCCAGGGACAGCGGCCTGACCGAACGGGTGCGCTTCACCCAGGCCAGCGCCAAGGACTACCCTGGCCGCGATTATGACCTGGTGTGCTTCTTCGACTGCCTGCATGACCTGGGCGACCCGGTGGGTGCGGCCCGGCATGCCTGGCAGGCACTCAAGCCGGGGGGCACGCTGTTGCTGGTGGAGCCGTTTTCGAATGATCGGCTGGACGACAACCTCAACCCGGTGGGGCGTTTGTTCTATGCGGTCTCGACGTTTCTGTGCACGCCCAATTCACTGTCGCAGGAGGTGGGTTTGGGTCTAGGCGCGCAGGCGGGTGAGGCGCGCATTCGGGGTGTGCTTGAAGAGGCGGGGTTCAGCCACATGCGCCGGGCGTGCGAGACGCCGTTCAACCTGATACTGGAGGCGCGCAAGTAGAGGCGACGCGGCAATCGGGTGTCGAGCCACCAGGGCTGACAACTGCGAACATGCAGGCCTGGGTGCGTTGCAACCAATGTGGGAGCCGGCAAGGCCGGCTCCTGCATTTTTAAAACCACCCTGGCCCGCAGAATCGCCATGGCACAACCCGATGTACCCACCTGCCCCAACCTGGCCTACCCTTCACCCATGCTCATCGTCGAAAACCTGCACAAGACCTTCACCACCGCCCAAGGCACCCTGCCGGTGCTGCGCGGTGTCGATCTGCACCTGCCCGCCGCCACCAGCCTGGCGCTGATGGGCGAGTCCGGCAGCGGCAAGAGCACGCTGCTGCACCTGATAGCCGGCCTCGAACGCCCCGACAGCGGGCGCATTCTGTTCGACGGCCAACCGCTACACACCCGCACCGAAGCCGGGCTCGCCCACTGGCGCCGACAAGGCATCGGCCTGGTGTTCCAGCAATACAACCTGATCAGCAGCCTGGACGTGGCCGCCAACCTGGCCTTCCAGGCGCGCCTGGCCGGCCGCCATGACCCGGCCTGGGTCACCCACCTGGCCGAGCGCCTGGGCCTGGCGCCGCTACTGCAACGCTACCCCGAGCAACTCTCCGGCGGGCAGCAGCAACGCCTGGCAATCGGCCGCGCACTGGCCTCGCGCCCCGCGCTGGTGCTGGCCGACGAACCCACCGGCAGCCTCGACGAAGCCAGCAGCGAAAACGTGCTCGACCTGCTGCTGGAGCTGGTCGGGGCAAGCAACAGCAGCCTGCTGATGGTCACCCACAGCGCCCACCTGGCCACCCGCCTGCACCAGCGCCTGACCCTGCACCTGGGCCGGGTACGCGCATGATCGGCCTGTGCCTGCAGGCGCTGCTCAGCCACTGGCGGCGCCACCCCCTGCAATGCGCCAGCATCCTCACCGGGCTGTGGCTGGCCACCACCCTGTGGGCCGGGGTCCAGGCGCTCAACCAGCAGGCCCGCGCCGACTACGCGCGGGCCAACGCGCTGCTGACCGGCGCAGCGCAGGCGCAGGTGAGCCCGCGCCACGGCGAACGCTTCGACCAGCACGCCTACATTCAACTGCGCCGGGCCGGCTGGCCGGTGTCGCCGGTGCTCGAAGGCCGCCTGCGCTTTGCCGGCGCCGAACCGGTCAGCGTGAAGCTGCTGGGCATCGAGCCGCTGAGCCTGCCACCCGGCAGCGCCATCGCCGGCCAGGCCGCCCAACGCATCGACCCCGCCGCCTTCATCGGCCCACCGGGCCAGGCATGGATCGCACCCGACACCCTGCAGCGCCTTGGCCTGGCGCCCGGTGCCGAACCGCTGAGCGGCGACGGTCAGCGTCTGCCGCCGTTGCAGGTACAGGCGCAGCTGGCCCCGGGGGTAATGGTGGTCGACATCGGCCAGGCCCAACGCCTGCTGCAGGCACCGCAACAGCTCTCGCGACTGCTGATACCCGCCGGCTACACCCCGCCCGCGCTGCCCGAGGGCCTGAACGAGCTACTGGTGGTGCAGGCCGCCAGCGACACCGACGACCTGCAACGGCTGACCGAAAGCTTTCACCTCAACCTCACTGCGCTGGGCCTGCTGGCCTTCCTGGTGGGGCTGTTCATCGTGCATGCGGCCATCGGCCTGGCCCTGGAGCAGCGCCGCAGCCTGTTGCGCACCCTACGTGCCTGCGGCGTGAGTGTGCGTGCGCTGGTGACTGCCCTGGCCATCGAACTGGGGCTGTTCGCGCTGCTGGCCGGGCTGGCCGGGGTGGCCTGCGGTTACCTGCTGGCCAGCCTGCTGCTGGGTGACGTGGCCGCAAGCCTGCGCGGCCTGTATGGCGCCCAGGTGGCCGGGCACCTGAGCCTGCCGCTGCACTGGTGGCTGAGCGGGCTGGCCATCAGCCTGCTCGGGGCAGCACTGGCCGGTGCCGGCAGCCTGCTGCGCGCCGCGCGCCTGCCGCTGCTGGCGCTGGCACAGCCCCAGGCCTGGCGCCAGGCGCAGGTGCGCTGGCTGCGGCGCCAGGCACTGTTGGCGCTACTGCTGCTGGCCGTGGCCCTGGGGTGCTGGCGCTGGGGCGCGAGCCTGCCGGCGGCCTTCACCCTGCTGGCCGCCTTGCTGCTGGGCGCCGCGCTGATGCTGCCGCTGCTGCTCGATGGCGCCCTGGCGCTGTTGCAGCGGCTGTGCCACCGGCCGCTGGCGCAGTGGTTCGTGGCCGACAGCCGCCAGCAACTGCCGGCCCTGGCACTGGCGCTGATGGCGTTGCTGCTGGCGCTGGCCGCCAGCGTCGGGGTGGGCAGCATGACGTCCGGATTCCGCCAGACCTTTCTGGGCTGGCTCGATCAACGGCTGTCGGCCGAGCTCTACGTGACCCCGCATGACACCGCCCAGGGCCTGGCCATCGCGGCCTGGCTACCCACCCAGCCAGGGGTGCGCGCCGTGCTCGCGCAGTGGCGCACCGAAGTGCGCGTAGGCGGCGCCCCGGTGCAAGTGCAGGGGGTGATCGACCACCCGGCCTACGCGCAGCACTGGCCGCTGCTCGAACAGCGCAGCGAGGCGTGGCGCCAGTTGGCCAGCGGCGCCGGGGCGATGCTCAGCGAACAGTTGGCACGGCGCCTGGCGCTGGGCCTGGGCGATCGCCTGAGCTTGCCCGGCGCTGCCCCCCTTGACGTGGTGGCCGTATACGCCGACTACGGCAACCCGCGCGGGCAGGTGCTGGTGAACGCCGACTGGCTGCGGCGCACCTGGCCCGAGGCCACGCTCAACACCCTCAACCTGCGCGTGGCGGGCGAGCAGGTGGCGACGCTCAAGGCCGCGCTGCAGCAACGCTATGCGCTGGACGGCACCCGGCTGGTGGACCAGCGCACCCTAAGGCGCTGGTCGGTGGAGGTGTTCGAGCGCACCTTCGCCGCCACCGCCGCACTCAACAGCCTGACCCTGGGCGTGGCCGGCGTGGCCCTGTTGATCAGCCTTTTGACCCTGGGCCAGAGCCGGCTCGGCCAGTTGGCGCCGCTATGGGCACTGGGCGTCAGGCGCCAGCACCTGGCCTGGCTGTCGCTGGGGCAGACGCTGCTGCTGGCCAGCCTGACCGTGCTGCTGGCAATTCCCCTGGGCCTGCTGCTGGCCTGGTGCCTGGTGGCGGTGGTCAACGTGCAGGCGTTCGGCTGGCGCCTGCCGTTGCAGGTGTTCCCTGGCCAGCTACTGCAACTGGCGCTGCTGGGCCTGTTCACCGCCCTGCTCGCCGCCGCCGGCCCCCTGTGGCAACTGGCCCGCCGCCAGCCCGCCGAACTGCTGAGGCACTATGCCGATGGAACCTAGACACTGGGGCGTCCTGCTGCTGTGCCTGCTGCTGGGCGCCTGCGACCCCTCGCCACCGCCACCCGCCGGTTTTGCCGGCCTGGGCCAGGACGCTGCAGCCTTTGCCACCGTGGTGCGCGGCCAACCGTTGCAGTTCCCGCGTGACCACGGCGCCCATGCGGGGTATCGCATCGAATGGTGGTACGTGACCGCCAACCTGCGCGATGCACAGGGCCGCGACTGGGGTGCGCAATGGACGCTGTTCCGTTCGGCGCTGCGCCCCGGCGCCGAACAGCCGGGCTGGGCCAGCCCCGCCGTATGGCTGGGGCACGCGGCGTTGAGCGGGCCGTTTGGCCATCAGTTCAGTGAAACGCTGGCGCGTGGCGGTGTCGGCCAGGCGGACGTGCAGGCGCAACCGTTCAAGGCCTGGATCGACGACTGGTCGCTGCAGGCGGTGGGCGGCCAAGGCATCGAGCAGTTGCAGATGCGCGCAGGCGGCAACGGCTTCAGCTACGACCTGCAACTGAGCAGCCAGCAGCCCCTGGTGCTGCAGGGCGATCAGGGCTACAGCGAGAAGTCCGGCCAGGGCCAGGCGTCGTATTACTACAGCCAGCCGTTCTATGCCGTGCGCGGTGAAGTACAGCACGAGGGCCGGCGCGTCGAGGTGACCGGCAACGCCTGGCTCGACCGCGAATGGAGCAGCCAGCCGCTGGCCCCCGACCAGCATGGTTGGGACTGGTTTTCGCTGCACCTGGACAACGGCACGCGGCTGATGCTGTTCCAGGTACGTCAGGCCGATGCACAACCGTACCGGGCAGGCACCTGGATTGCCGCCGACGGCAGCAGCACCGCGCTCAACGGTGCGCAGATCGTGCTTGAGCCGCTGGCCCGCACCCAACTGGTCGACGGCCCGCAGGTGCCCACGCGCTGGCGGGTGCAGGTGCCCGACCGGCAGCTGGACATCGAGGTCGACGCCCTGGTGCCGCAGGCCTGGATGGGCACCCGCTTTCCCTACTGGGAAGGCCCGGTGAAGGTACAGGGCAGCACGGCCGGGCGTGGCTACCTGGAAATGACCGGCTATTCGCGCTGAGCGCCACCGACGCAGCGGCTATTCTTGCCTGAACGCCCCCTCGCCTGGAGTTGCACCATGCCTGGCCTGTCTACTTCCGCCCCCCGTGGCTGGACGCAGTGGTGCAAACCGCTGGCGTTCCTGCTGGTGGCCGCCATCGGCCTGTACTACGTGAAATGGTCGCCCTACTACGCCAAGTCGTTTGTTGCCGCCGACAGCCACAGCATCGGCGCCTCGATCCTGGACGATCACCAGTACGCACCGCTGACGGCAGCGCTGGCGTATGCCCAGGTGTACTTCCTGGCCATCTGGAAGGCGGCGCTGCTGGCGGTGATCCTCGGCTCGCTGGTTCAGGTGCTGATACCGCGCGACTGGCTGCTACGCCTGTTCGGCAAGGCCGGGCTGGGCTCGACCCTGCGTGGCGGCCTGTTCGCCCTGCCGGGCATGATGTGCAGTTGCTGCGCGGCACCGGTGGCTGCCGGGCTGCGTCGGCAGAATGTGTCGGTAGGCGCGGCGCTGGCGTTCTGGATCGCCAACCCGGTGCTCAACCCGGCCACGCTGGTGTTCATGGGCTTCGTGCTGGGCTGGGAGTTCAGTGCCCTGCGCCTGGTGGCGGGTGTGGTGCTGGTGGTGGGGGTGTCGCTGTTCGCCCAGCGCATCTCGCGCCCGGACGTACTGCCCGAACCCGCGGTGGACGCGGCCAATGTGGCCAGTACCCCGGTGCCCGGCAGCCTGCTGGCACGCTGGATGAAAACCCTGTGGCAGCTGTTCTGGACCACCATCCCGATCTATGTGCTGGCCGTGCTGGTACTGGGCGCGGCGCGGGTGTGGCTGTTTCCGCATGTCGAGGGCGGCATGGGTTCAGGGCTGGTGTGGCTGGTACCGCTGGCGGTGGTCGGCACGCTGTTCGTGATCCCGACGGCGGCGGAAATCCCGATCGTGCAGACGCTGATGGCCCTGGGGCTGGGCACCGCGCCGGCGGTGGCATTGCTGATGACCTTGCCCAGCGTGAGCCTGCCGTCACTGCTGATGCTGCGCACCTCCTTCGATACGCGGGTGCTGGTGTGGGTTGCGCTGCTGACGATGCTGGTGGGGGTGCTCAGCGGGCTGGTTGCGCTGCTGGTGCTCTAGGGCCGGCGTGCACCGCCCCCACAGCACCGGCACAGGTGCCTACAGCCGCCTTTCGCGCAGGTAGGCCAGCACCGCGGCCCGATCGCCGGCGAACTCGATGCGCGCCGCCTTGGCATCGCGCTGGTAGGCGTACATCGGGTCGTAGTACTCGCTCAGCAGGCCCTCGATCCACGCACGGTGCAGCTCCACCGCGCCGCTCGCACGCTGCACCTGCAACGCCGCGTCCATCGCCGCCGCCAGGCGCTGGTAACGCTCGCCACCCAGACGCCGGACAATGCCCGACAGGCTCTCGCGCAACCGCCCGGCAAAGTGTTCGAAGCCCTGCTCCGGCCCGTGGGCCAGCACGAACTCGGCGCACAGGTCGATCACATAGTCCTGCAGGATTCGTTGCACGCGGCATTCCAGGCTGTCTTCGAGCCACACCAGCGGCGCCTGCTGCATGCGCCGGTACAGGCCCAGCGGCACCGCGCGGCTGCCGATCATGCGCCCCTCGTCCTCGAGCACGAACTGCTCGATGCCGGCGTTGCGCTTTTTCAGCAGGTCCACCGCCAGGGTGTTTTCAAAACCGATCTGCGCCGGCTGCGCAGTGGCATGCCGGCCGAAGCTGGAGCCACGGTGGTTGGCGTGCCGCTCCAGGTCCAGCGCATTGTCCAGTTGCGCCAGCGCCTCGGTCTTGCCGGTGCCGGTCATGCCGCCCAGCAGCACGAAATCGCACTGCGCCACGGCCTGGTCGCCAACCTCCAGCAGAAACGTGCGCAAGGCCTTGTAGCCCCCGCCTACGCGCCGGTAGCGGATACCGGCCTCATCGCGCAGCCACTGCTGGGTGATCTGCGAACGCAGGCCACCGCGAAAGCAGTACAGCAGGCCATCGGGGTTGGCCCGGGCGAACTGCGCCCAGGCCTGGATACGGGCCTGGCGCAGCGCCCCGGACACCAGCTGGTGCCCGAGCACCATTGCCGCCTGCTGGCCATGCTGCTTGTAGCAGGTGCCCACCTGCTGGCGCTCGTCGTCGTTCATCAACGGCAGATTGCTGGCGTGGGTGAACGCGCCCTTGTCGAACTCGACCGGTGCGCGCACATCCATCAGGGGCACATCGTCGAGAAAGATCGAACGGTAGTCGGTGCAGTCGTCGTGCATCAACACACCTCGACCGCATGGGTGCCGCGCGCCACCAGCGTGCCGATCGGCGTCAGCGCCAGGCCCTGTGCCTGCGTCAGCTCGAGAAACGCCGCCTGCCCTTCGGGCGCCACCGCCACCAGCAGCCCGCCACTGGTCTGCGGGTCGCACAACAGCAGCTTGTGCGCCTCGCTCAACGGACCGATGCGCTCGCCATAGCTGTCGAAGTTGCGCAGCGTGCCACCGGGTACGCAACCCTGCTCGATGTAGTGCTCGACACTGGCCAGGCGCGGTACCTGCGCCGCTTCCAGGCGCGCGGTCACGCCGCTGCCATCGGCCATTTCCACCAGGTGCCCGAGCAGGCCGAAGCCGGTGACGTCGGTCATGGCCTTGACCCCCTCCAGGCGCGCGATCTGGCTGCCGATACGGTTGAGGGTGCACATCTGGTCACGCGCCAGGCCCACGTCTTCGGCGCGCAGCAGGCCCTTCTTCTCCGCCGTGGTGAGCACGCCGATGCCCAGCGGCTTGGTCAGGTACAGCTGGCAGCCGACGGTGGCGGTGTCGTTGCGCTTGATGTGGCGCTTGTCGACGATGCCGGTGACCGCCAGGCCGAAGATCGGCTCGGGGGCGTCGATCGAATGCCCGCCGGCCAGGGGAATGCCGGCCGCATCGCACACCGCGCGCCCGCCGCGGATCACCTCGCGGGCGATCTCCGGGGCCAGCACGTTGACCGGCCAGCCCAGGATGGCGATGGCCATCAGCGGGTCGCCGCCCATGGCGTAGATGTCGCTGATGGCGTTGGTGGCCGCAATGCGGCCGAAATCGAAGGGGTCGTCGACGATGGGCATGAAGAAGTCGGTGGTCGAGACCACGCCGCGCTCGTCATCGATGGCATACACCGCCGCGTCGTCGCGCGAGGCGTTGCCCACCCACAGGCGCGGATCGAGGTTCTGCGCGCCGCTGCCGGCGAGGATCACCTCGAGCACCTTGGGTGAAATCTTGCAGCCACAGCCGGCGCCGTGGCTGTACTGGGTAAGGCGTACTGGTTCGTTCATCGGTTGTCCCCCGGGTTCAAGCCCCTGAGTCTAAGGCAGGGGACCCGGGGGCGCTACGTGATGGTGGCTACTGCTAGACCTTGAACTGGGTCACCAGCAGGTTGAGGTCGACCGCAAGGCCTGCCAGCGCCTGGCTGGCGGCATTGCTCTGGCGTGCACCGGCCGCGGTCTGGATCGACAGGTCACGGATGTTGACCAGGTTGCGGTCCACCTCGCGGGCCACCTGGGCCTGCTCCTCACTGGCGCTGGCGATCACCAGGTTGCGCTCGTTGATGCCGGTGATGGCCTGGGTGATCTCGTCCAGGGCGTGACCGCACAGCTGCGCCACTTCCAGGGTGGCGTGGGCGCGCTGGTTGCTGTTGCGCATTGCCGTGACCGCCGTGCCGGTGCCCTGCTCGATGGTCCCGATCATGGTCTCGATCTCCTGGGTGGACTGCTGGGTGCGGTGCGCCAGCGCCCGAACCTCGTCGGCCACCACGGCGAAGCCGCGCCCGGCATCCCCGGCCCGGGCCGCCTCGATGGCGGCGTTGAGGGCCAGCAGGTTGGTCTGTTCGGCAATCGCGCGGATCACTTCCAGCACCTGGCCGATGTTGCGTACATCGCCCGCCAGGTGCTCGACCTGCTCGCAGGTGTGGGTCACGTCGTCGGTAAGCTGGCCGATGGAGTCGACGGTGCGCTGCACCTGCTCGCGGCCGTGGTGGGCGGTCTCGTCGGTCTGGCGCGAAGCCTCGGAGGTGCTCACGGCGTTGCGGGCCACCTCCTCCACGGCCGCCGTCATCTCGTTCACCGCCGTGGCCGCCTGCTCCACTTCGTCGTTCTGCTGCTGCAGCGCGCGATTGGAGTCGTCGGTGGCAGCCTGCAGCTCTTCGGCGGCCGAGGCCAGCTGGCTGGAGGAACTGGCGATTTTCTGCAGCGTGCCGCGCAGGCTGCCCTGCATGTCGCGCAGCGCCAGCAGCAGACGCGCCGGCTCATCCTTGCCGCTGATGCTGATCTCGTCGCACAGGTCGCCACCGGCGATGGTCTGGGCAATGCCCACGGCTTCGCCCAGCGGGCGCACGATGCTGCGCGTGAGCAGCACTGCCAGCGCCACGGTCAAAGCCAGCACCACGGCCAGAATCGCCAGCACCAGGCTGATGGCGCCATGGAATACCTCGGTGCTGCGTCGGGCCGCCTGCTCCCCGCCCTTGTCGTTGAGCGCAATGATTTCGAGCAGGTCGGTGAGCATGCCGTCGGCATTGGTCAGGTACGGGCCGGCGTCCACCAGCGCGATGGCGTCGTCCTTGCGCCCCTGCTGCAGTAATTGGACGACCTTGTGCTGATCGGCAAGGTAGCGCGTCTTGGCCTGCTGGTAGCGGGCGAACGCGGCCTGTTCCTGCGCCAGGGTGATCAGCCCGGCATAGGTCGCCTCCTGGGTGTCCAGCTGCGCTTCGAGCTGGTGCAGACGCGTGATCAGGTCCTGCAGGTCGTCGCCGTCGCGCAGTACCAGCAGGCGCAGGGTCAGGGTGCGGATCTGGGTGCTGGTCAGCGCTACGCCGTTGGCCGCGACAATCGAGGGCAGCCAGTTCTGGTCGACCTGGTTGGACTGTTCGTTCATTCGACGCATTTCCAGCAGCGACAGGCCGCCAAGGGCCATCGCCAGCAGGGCAATCAGCGCGAAGCTGAGGCCGGCACGCAGGGAAATGTTGAGGGAGCGCAGAAGCATGGGGTGTTCCTTGTGGCTGCAAAAGTACAACCCGCGCCGGGACAGGCGGCGCGGTCAGGTTCTGCAGGCAAGGCGGTGAAGCGGGAGGGCAGTGTTCTTTATGAGTGCTTGCTCCACTGCCGGCGGGATCACTCGGCGGCAGTGAAGCCATGATATCACATTGACATTAATTGTAACGTTGTCGGTGGTCAGGACTTGAAGCGGCCCACCAGTGCGTTCAATTCGGCCGACAGCGTGGACAGCCGTCCGGAGTCCTCCTGCGCCGAGCTGGCCAGGCTTTCGACCAGGCGCGCTTCGTCGTAGATCTGCTGGATATGCCGGTTGATCTCCTCGGCCACACTGTGCTGCTCCTCGGCGGCGGCCGAGATCTGCAGGTTCTGGTCGCGGATCTCGTTGACCGACAGCTGGATGCCCTCGAAGCTGTCGCGCGCGCTTTCGATGGAGGTGACACTGGCCCGGGACAGGTCCTGGCAGCTTTGCATCTTCTGCGATACCTCCTGGGTCTTGCTGGCGAGGGTACCGAGCAACTGGTCGATTTCGCCGGTGGAGTCGGCGGTGCGCTTGGCCAGCGCGCGCACCTCGTCCGCCACCACGGCAAAGCCGCGGCCCTGGTCGCCGGCGCGGGCGGCCTCGATGGCGGCATTGAGCGCCAGCAGGTTGGTCTGCTCGGCGATGGCGCGAATGGTGCCCAGGATCTGGTTGATGCTGCGGCTGCCCTCCTCCAGCTCGACCATGGCCTGGGACGACTCGCTCAGGCGGTTGCCCAGGCGGTTGACGTTCTCGGTGGTCAGCTCGATCTGCTGCTTGCCTTCGGCCACCCGGCGATGCCCGCTTTCGGCGGAATCGGCGGCGTTGCTGCACGAGCGGGCCACCTCGTTGGCGGTGGCGACCATTTCGTTGAATGCGGTGGAAACCAGCTCCACCGCTTCACGCTGGCGCCCAGCCGCCTGGTTCATGTTGGTGGCCACCTCGCTGTTGACCTGCGAGGCGTCGTGCAGGTTGGTGGAGGCTGCGCCGATGCGCTGGATCAACTGGCGGATGGCCGCCAGAAACCGGTTGAACCAGCCGGCCAGCTCGGCGGTTTCGTCCTTGCCCTGCACAACCAGGTCGCGGCGCAGGTCGCCCTCGCCCTCGGCGATCGACTGCAGGCCCGTGCTGACCTGGCCGATGGGCTTGACGATCACCCGGGCGAACGCGGCGCCGATCAGCGCGAAAAAGATCGCCAGCACCACCACGATGATCCCGGCCAGGTAGGTCATGCGCGTGGCGGCGCCCATCACTTCGCGCTGCTCGATCAGGCCCACGAAGCGCCAGCCCAGGCCTGGGGAGGTCCATACGTTGGCCATGTAGCGAACCCCGTCGATCTCGACGTCGGCAGCCCCCTGTTCGGTGGCCGCGAGCCTGGCGTAGGGCTCGCCCAGGTCCTTGAGCGGCTTGAAGCTGTGCCCGTCGTCGCGCGGGTCGACCAGCACCACACCGTCCTCGATCAGCATCACGTAGCCGCTTTGACCCAGCTTGATGCTCTTGACCAGTTCGGTGAGGTTCTTCAGCGAGACGCTGACGACGAACACGCCGCGGGGCTTGCCGGCGCCGTCGAGCATGGCCCGGGCGGTGCCCACCAGGGCCACGTCGTCCTTGTCGTAGTAGTAGGCGGGGGTGCGCACGGTCTTGCCGGGGCTGGCCATCGCGGCCTTGTACCAGGGGCGCTGGCGCGGGTCGTAGTTGGCCAGTTGCGGGTCATCCGGCCACTTGGCGTAGGTGCCGTCTTCCAGGCCGATGGACAGGATGGCCGCCGCCGGGTGGGTGGCGCCAAAGCGTGCAAAGGCATCGATCACCCCCTGGGCCGGCGCTGGCAGGGGCTGGCTGGCGGCGTCGGCAGCGCGGTAGTCCTTGAGCGTCTGCACAGCGCTGTATACAGGATCGGCCGACATCTGATCGACGTTCTGCTGCATCCCGTCGAAGAACTGGCGCATGTTGCCGTCGATCTGGCGTATTTCCCGGGTGCTGCCATCGATGAACTGTTCAACCGCCTGGGTGCGGATGTTCATCACGCTGACCACCGCGACCACCGTCACCGGGATGAAAGCCACCAGTACAAACGCAAGGACCAGCTTGTTTTTTATATTCATCGCGCGCTTCACCCTCCCCGGGCATGAGGCGCCAGTCACCCGTGCAGCGTGAGTTCTGGCAATTTGCTATCACCGCTGTTTCGGCTGGGGAGGTGAAAATCTTTAATACAGTTTCGTGTACAAAAAAATGCAGGATTGTTTCTAGTTGGTCGGCCGCATGGGGCGCGGCGCCGGCATGCCAGGCGTGGCGCCCTGCAGCACCAGGCGGGTGATGGTGGCGGCCGCCAGCGCGTAGTCGTCGCCCTGGGGCGCATGCACGCCCGTGAGCTGGGCCATGCGCCAGCCGAAATTGGTGTAGGTGCGGGTGGCCGACCAGATGAACAGCATCAGGTGTTGCGGGTCGACCGGGGCGATCAGGCCGCGTTTGATCCAGCTGTTCAGGCAGTGCACGTTGAGCTGCGCCTCGGCGCGCAGCAGGTCGCGGCACACCCCGGGCAGTTGCTTGGCCCCGTGCAGCAGCTCGCTGCTGAACACGTTGGAGGTGTACGGGTGGTCACGCACGATGCGGATGCGCGCCTGGATGTAGGCCGGCAGCGCCACCTGCGGGTCATCGCTGGCGCGCAGCACGGCGGAGGCCGCGAGCAAGGGTTCCAGAAAGGCCATCAGCACCCGGGTGTAGAGGTTTTCCTTGGTCTGGAAGTAGTAGTACAGGTTGGCCTTGGGCACGCCGGCGCGGGCCGCGATGTCGCGGGTCTGGGCGGCGTTGTAGCCCTTGCTGGCGAATTCCTCGCTGGCGGCCTCGAGAATCAGCTGCTGGTTGCGTTGACGAATGCTGGGCATGGCGATGGCACTTCGGGGAAAGACCCTCGCAATATACAAAAATACATAGCGATGAGGCTATGCATGCCAGGTTGCGGGCGCGCCTTCGCCGGCAAGGCCGGCGGCTGGAGTGGGTGGGGCGCCTCAGGCCTCGGCCAGCAGGTAGGTGCGCAGGTCCCTGGAGACCTCTTCGGCCAGCAGCCCGACGATCACCTCGACACCGGCCTGACGCAACAGGCGAACCCCGGCCCCGGCATTGCGCGGGTCCGGGTCGAGCATGCCGACGAACACCCGCTCCACCCCCTTGTCGATCAACGCCAGGGCACACGATGGGGTGCGCCCCTGGAACGAACAGGGCTCCAGGGTCACATACGCTGTCACACCCCGGCCCCCTTCCGGCAATTTCGCCAACGCCATGGCCTCGGCATGGGGCTGCCCCGGCGGCTGGGTGTGGCCCTGGCTGATCACCTGGTGATCGCGGACCATCACGCAGCCCACCGGCGGGTTGGGCCGGCACGCCGGCAAGGCACGGCGCCCCTCGATCAGGGCCAGTTGCATGAAATCGCTGTTGGAAGGGAGTATCGGCATAAGGTCCTTGCCCAGTGGGTTCCAGAATGAGCGAAGGCGACAGGGTACTCCTGCTGCACGGCGAGGGCACGATTTCTCCCGCATCGTGCGCTCATGCCGGTTGCCCGTTGTCGCTGCCGGCAGGCTTCGCTATAGTCACGCCCTGGCGTTCTCCGCGCCTGCCGTCCGCGCAAAGGGCCACGCCCCGGTACAGAACAGCCTCATTCGTCGATACGACTCCCGGCCTGCAAGCGGACAAGGCCCGACCCAGGAGATCGTATGCTCACCGCCCTGCCCCCGCACATCTGCCATGACGGCAGAATCAACCTCGAACACCAGCGCAAACGCGCCAAGACCCTGCTCAGGCACCTGCTGGCCGGCACTGCGCCGGCGCACTTCAAGCCCCTGCCCCACACCCGCGCCCCACGCCTGGCCGATGCGCAGTGGCTGATCGCGCAGGAGCTGGGCTTTGCCAGCTGGCCAAGGCTCAAGGCGCATGTCGACGCCATCGACTTTGCCGCACGCAACCCCGGCTTCGAAGCCGACGACGAAGCCCGCAGCGTGCATTGGCGGTGTGGCAACGACATCGCCCATACCCTGCGCCTGGCCGGTTTCAAGGGGGCCTTCCATACCTTCATCGACCCGCTGTGCATGGGCCCGGTACCGGCACTGCCGGCGCAACCGTTGCTCGCCCTGCGCAACGACTACATCAGCCGCGTGTTCGGCATGCCAGAAGCCGACGTGGCGCGGCGCAGTGCCGAGGAGTACGCCGCCCTGGCGCAGCTCGACGGGTGCCCGCACGCCGTGCTGTGGTGCGAGGCGGATGCCTATGACCAGCTGTTCCTGATCCGCGTGCTGGCGGGCATCGAGCAGTTGCCCGAGTGCCTGGAACTGATCGAGATCAGCCAGGTGCCGGGGGTGCAGCGTTTCATCGGCATCGGCCAGCTCGCGCCGGACCTGCTGGCCTGGCTGTGGCCCCAGCGTCGGCGGCTGGACGAGGCAGCGCTGGCGCTGGCCCGTCGTGCCTGGGCGGCGTACTGCGCGCCCTCGCCACTGGCCTGGGCGCAGCTGGCCCATGCGCCAAGCCCGGCACTGCCCTTGCTGGCGCCGGCATTGCTGCGCCAGTTGCAGGAACTGCCGGGGCTGGCCGACGGCCTGTCGCTGACCGAGCGCCTGGCCCTGGGCATCGTCGCCGAGGCCGGCAGCCTGGCGTTCGGCCGGGTGTTCGCAGAGCTCATGAGCAGGCGCGAGCCACTGCCGTACCTGGGCGACCAGATGTTCCATGCGCTGATGCGCCCGCTGATCGATGCGCCCACGCCGTTGCTGATCGAAGCGGACGTTCACCTGCCCTGGCCGCAACGCAGCCTGACCCTCACGGCCCTGGGCCAGCAGGTACTGGCAGGCAACGCCTACTGGCTGGACCACGCGGCCCCCGAACGCTGGGTAGGCGGTGTACGCCTGCAGGCCGGGCTGGCGCACTGGGCACTGGATGCCCATGGCCAGCCGGTGTGGCGCCATCAACCGTCCTGATGCCTGCCGAACGACCGCCGACCTAGCCAAAGGTCGGCACCCCAAAACGTAACAATATGTACAAAGCACGCGGTTGATTGTTTATGCTGGCCTGCTCATGCCATGGCGCATAGCCACATCGACCTGTTAATCGACCATGAAAATCTTTCTCGTTCTACTGTTTGTCTTCTCCATCGCCTACGTGCACCTGCGCGGGCGCGTGCGGCACAAGCTCACCCGCCAGCTGGGCGATCACTCCAGCTTCCTGGCCCCGATCAACGTGTTCCTCTACCTGTTCTCCCGGCTGCCGGCCAAGCCTTACCTGCCGGTGGAGGCCTTCCCCGAGCTCAAGCCGCTGCAGGACAACTGGCAGGAAATTCGTGCCGAAGCCCAGCAACTGCTGCACGTGGGCGAAATCAAGAGTTCGCAGAGCCATGACGACGTCGGCTTCAACTCGTTCTTCAAGAGCGGCTGGAAGCGCTTCTACCTGAAGTGGTACGGCGAAAGCCACCCGTCGGCCATGAAGCTGTGCCCACGCACCACCGAACTGCTGCAGGGCATCGGCACGGTCAAGGCGGCGATGTTCGCCACCCTGCCGCCGGGCTCCAAACTTGTGCGCCATCGTGACCCGTATGCCGGCTCCTACCGCTACCACCTGGGGCTGGACACGCCCAACGACGAGGCCTGCTATATCTGCGTCGACGGCGAGAACTACCACTGGCGCGACGGCGAGGCGGTGATGTTCGACGAAACCTACATCCACTACGCGGCCAACCACACCGAGCACAACCGCATCATCCTGTTCTGTGATGTGGAGCGACCGCTGAAGTACCGCTGGGCGACGGCGTTCAACCGCTGGTTCAGCCGCAAGGTGATGGCCGCCGCTGCGGCGCCGAACGATGCGGGCGACAAGACCGGCGGGATCAACCGGCTGTTCACGCGCATCTACAAGATCCGCGAGCGCGGCAAGGCGCTGAAGAAGCGCAACCGGCTGCGCTACTACCTGGAGAAGTGGGCGGTGGTGGCGCTGTTGCTGCTGGTGTTCATCTATATCTGAGGTGGCCCTTTCGCCGGTAAGGCCGGCTCCTGCAGGCGGCGCGTGAGCCTGTGGGGGCCGGCCTTGCGGCAAAACGGCCCCTACCAAAGTACGCCCCCACCCCGACCATCGACCAACGGCGCCCCAGTGCCGAAAAAACTAGCTTCACTGTTCATTTTGTCGCAACACAAAAAGGTGAAGACGATGAGCATGATGGACTGGGATGGCTACCGCAAACAGCTGATGGCCGGTATCGGCGACCTCAAGCAACTCTCGCCCGGCACGGTCGACGGCTACATGACCGCCAGCGGCGCCGGGGCCAAGACCAACCACCTGGACGCAAAGACCCGCGAGCTGATCTCCCTGGCCGTGGCGGTGACCACCCGCTGCGACGGCTGCATTGCCGTGCACTCGGCGCAGGCGGTCAAGCAAGGCGCCACCCGTGAGGAAATCGCCGAGGCCCTGGGCGTGGCCGTGGCGATGAACGCCGGCGCCGCCCTGGTGTACTCGGCGCGCGCACTGGATGCGGTGGGCAAGGCCGGGGAGTAACCCGACCCGGGGCCTGCGCTCAGGGCTGCGCAGGCCGCTCCATCAGCACCACCTCGATCGGGTCGCCGCCCACCCCGTGGGAGAAGAAGTCGCGCCCCTTGGCGACAAACCCGTGACGCTGATAGAAGCCCTCGGCATTGAGCGTGGACTCGACCTTGATCACCTCCACGCCCGGCGCCCGGGCCTTGGCCAGGCCCGCCTCCAGCAGGCGGCTGCCCAGTTGCTGGCCGGCCGCCTGCTGCAGCACGAACAGGCGCGTGACTTCGCCAGGTTCAGCGTCGACAAAACCGACCACCGTCTCACCCTGACATGCCACCACCATCGAGCCCTTGGCAATGGAACGCTCGTAATCCTCATGGGTTCGCTGGCCCATCCAGCCGCGCAACTGCTCATCCGAATAGCGCCCACCCGCCAATTGCGTGATCGACTGGTGCGTCACCGCAAATACCGCTGCCCCATCGCCGGCCCGGGCCGCGCGCAAGGTGATCGACTCCATGGGTTCCCTTCCCCTGTGAATGCATGAGCCGCCACTCTAGCCGGCCTGCACGGTGGCCTCAACCACCCGGGTTGGTGAACTGGATGTACAGGCAGAAGCTGCCCAGCAGCAGCCAGAAGCCGATGAACAGCCAGGGCGTGCGCATGGAGAACAGCAGCGACTTGCAAAAGCCCTTGTGGCTCGATTCCAGCTCGTTGAACAGCGGCGATTCGTCGTAGGCCAGGCCCATGGCCGGCTTGCTGTGCAGCAGGTTGCTCTGCTTGAAGTGCCAGTGATCGATGATCAGGTAGGCCGCGCGTATGCCCGGCCAGGCGTTGAGCGAGCTGACGATGCCAAGCAGCGCCATCAGGCACGGCACCACCAGGGTGAACAGCTTGCCCCATTCGGGGTTGAGGTTGGCCATCGACGAGGCAAAGGCGATCACCAGGAACGACTGCGCCGTGAGGTAGGCGTTGGTCCGGTTGGACAGCAGGCTGGTTTCGTACTGGATCTCGCGCCGGTAGAAGTCCAGGCGCTCCTTGGGCGAGCCGAACAGCAACGGGTCGTCTTCGTCGCTCGATTGCACGGGCAAGGGCTGGGTGATGATTTTCGACATGTCTGGGTATCCGCAACCAGTGGTCGAATTTGGAGCCCACCCCGGCGCCAGCGTTCAGTTGATTGCGCCGGTCGGGGCGCAATCCCTTAGAATGGCGCCCCACCCGCCCCCTTCGCCCGCCAAGGATTCCCATGCTGCAGATCCGCCCGATGACCGCCGCCGATTTCGACCGCTTCTGGCCCACCTTTCAGGCCGTGATCGCGGCGCGGGAGACCTACGCCTACGACCCGAACCTGAGCCTGGAGCAGGCCCGGCACCTGTGGCTGGAGGTGCCGCTGCACACGCTGGTGGTCGAGGACGAGGGCCAGTTGCTGGGCGCGTACTACCTCAAGGCCAATGCCGCAGGCCCCGGCAGCCATGTGAGCAACTGCGGCTACATGGTCGCCGAGGCCGCCCGCGGGCGCGGCGTGGCGCGGCTGATGTGCGAGCACTCCCAGCGCCTGGCACGCAACGAGGGCTTCCTGGCCATGCAGTTCAACTCGGTGGTGGCCAGCAACGAGGTGGCCGTGGCGCTGTGGCACGCGCTGGGCTTCGAGACCGTCGGGCGCCTGCCCAGGGCCTACCAGCATGCCCGCCTGGGCCTGGTCGACTGCCTGGTGATGTACAAGTGGCTGGGTGAAATGACTGCGCCCGAACAGCCAAGGCTGATCGGGCGCAAGAACATCGAGGCGGTGGTGTCGCGCAAGCGCGGGCGCTAGCCCTTAGAACGCAAGGCCGACCTTGATGCCGAACTCGTCACGCTTGAGCTTGATGTTGTCGGCCACTTCCGAGTCTTCGTCCAGCTTGTACTCGGTGCGGGTGTAGTACAGGCCGGCCATCACCGGCATCGAGCCCTTCTGGTTCATCAGCAGGCTGACTTCGGCATAGGGGTTGGTACGGTCCTTGAGGTCGACGGTGTCGTTGCCCACGTCTTCGACATGCAGCTTGGCCTTGCTGTCCAGCGAACGGCGTGCACCGGCTTCCAGGCGCAGGGTCATGTCGTCGAACTGGTGGTTGTAGCCCAGCGCGGCCTTGGCGAAGGGGGTGCGACCGGTCAGCTTCATGTCGTAGCCGTTGGATTCCAGCTCGTAGCGCGACCAGTTGTAGCCGCCGCCCACGATCAGGTCGACCGAGTTGCGCGCATCGATCGCGGCGCGCCAGCCCAGGTCCACGTCGGCCTGGCCTTCCTTGAGCTTGGTGTCGTTGTGGTCGCCGTACTTGAGGTCGACACCGGCCTGGTAGATGAAGCCGGATTCAGCGGTGAGCTTGTTGCCGAAGTTGAAGAACAGGCCGCCTTCACCCATGCGGTCGGTATCGGACTCGCTGCCGCCTTCGAGCTTGAACTTGTTGTAGGCGCCGAGAACACCAAAGGTTGCAATCGGGTCGGTGGGGGCTGCGGCCAGCGCACTCAGGGGGGCGGCCAGTACCGCCAGGGCCGAGGTCTTGAGCAGCAGGTTGCCGAATCGCTTGGACATCACTTTCAGTCTCCATTTATGTGAAAGGCACTCGGGGTCGAATGCGACCTTTCGAACCCCGGGCGTTTCAAAAAGTTCAGACGAAGGCTCTGGGGTGCGGGTTGTGTCACAGAAACCGTGTCGGGCGTTCACAAAACCCTGTGGGAGCTGGCATTGCCAGCGAAGGCAACGCCGCAGATATACAGCCGATTGAATGTTTTCAGCACCGCGCAGTCCCACCCTTCAAGCCCCAGCCATCAGGAGTACCGCATGACTGCACGCAAACTGTTCACCACCCTTGCCCTGCTCGGCAGTGTCGCCCTGGTCCAGCTCCCGGCCCAGGCCGCCGAGCCCAGCGTGGTCGCGCCCGAGTCCCCGACCCGCGAGCTGAAGGTGCACGACAAGGCCCCCGACCTCTACAAGCGCGACGACATGGCCCTGCGCGGCTGGAAGGAAAAGGGCCTGAGCCAGCCCGACGAAGACAGCCAGTGGGTCAAGATCCAGGACAACTACGTGCTGATCGAAATCACCAACGGCACCATCAAGAAGATCGTGCCCGCCAAGGGCTAGCCCAGCACCGGCAGGCTGTAGCGCTCGGCGAAGTACTGGCGCAGGAACTCGACCGCCACGCGTACTTTCGCCGAGCTGGCCAGGGGCGAGGTGTATACCGCCCAGATGTCCGCCGCCTGGTGATAGTCCTCCAGCACCGGCACCAGCCGGCCATCGGCCAGGCTGTCGTGCACATCCCAGTACGAACGCAGCAGTATCCCCCGCCCGTCCAGGCACCATTGGTGCGCCACCTCGCCGTGGTTGGTCGACAGCCCGCCGGTCACCCGCACGCTCTGCTCGCCCTGCGGCCCCTGTAGTTGCCAGACGCCGAACGGGTGGTCACGCTCCTTGATCACCAAACAGTCATGGCTGCTCAACTCGGCCAGTTGGCGCGGCGTGCCGCGCCGTTGCAGGTAGCCCGGTGCGGCGCACAGCACGCGCCGGTTGTGGGCCAGCGGCTTGGCGATCAGGTGCGGGGCAATCACGTTGCCCACGCGGATATCCAGGTCTACCCCCTCCTCGATCAGGTCCACCAGGCGGTCGTGCACGTCCAGGCGAATATCCAGCTGCGGGTAGCGCTCGGCCAGCTCCGACAGCGCCGGCGCCACGAAGCGCCGGCCCAGGCCCAGACTGCTGGCGATACGCAACTGGCCCACCGGCACGCGGTGCTGGGTGCTGATGTCGTCGCCCATGCGCTGCACCGTCTCGAAGATCTGCAAGGCCCACTGGTAGACCCGCTCGCCCTCCTCGCTCAGCGACACCCGCCGCGTGGTGCGGTGCAGCAGGCGCACGCCCATCTGCTGCTCGAGCAGGCGCACACGCTTGCTGATGAACGCGGCCGACATGCCCAGTTGCTCGGCCACCGCGGCAAAGCTGGCGCGCTTGGCCACCTGGACAAAAATGTTGAGGTCTTCGAGGTTGGGCAGACTATTCACGATATGTGCACAAAGAATTCATGTTGGGCGAGATTATCTCTGACCCAATGGCTTATAGCATGCGCTCACCTGTTCCCAAACAACAACGAGTGAGCCGCCATGACCAAGACCTTCAAGATTGCCGCCATTCCCGGCGACGGTATCGGAAACGAAGTGCTGCCCGAGGGCATCCGCGTGGTCGAAGCCGCCGCGCGCAAGCACGGCCTGGACATCCAGTTCGAATTCTTCGAGTGGGCCAGCTGCGACTATTACCTGGCCCACGGCAAGATGATGCCCGATGACTGGTTCGAGCAGCTCAAGGGCTTCGATGCGCTGTACTTCGGTGCGGTCGGCTGGCCCGACAAGGTGCCGGACCACATCTCGCTGTGGGGCTCGCTGCTCAAGTTCCGCCGCGACTTCGACCAGTACGTGAACATCCGTCCGGTGCGCCTGTTCCCCGGCGTACCCTGCCCGCTGGCCGGTCGCGAGCCGGGCGACATCGACTTCGTGGTGATCCGCGAGAATACCGAGGGCGAATACTCCTCGCTGGGCGGTCGCATGTTCGAAGGCACCGAAAACGAGTTCGTGCTGCAGGAGTCGGTGTTCACCCGCCGCGGCGTCGACCGCATTCTCAAGTATGCCTTCGACGTGGCGCAGACCCGTGAGCGCAAGCACGTGACCTCGGCCACCAAGTCCAACGGCATGGCCGTGAGCATGCCGTACTGGGACGAGCGCACCGCCGCGATGGCCGCCAACTACCCCGAGATCAGCTGGGACAAGCAGCACATCGACATCCTCTGCGCACGCTTCGTGCTGCAGCCGGACCGCTTCGACGTGGTGGTGGCTTCCAACCTGTTCGGCGACATCCTCTCCGACCTGGGCCCGGCCTGCGCCGGCACCATCGGCATCGCACCGTCGGCCAACCTCAACCCCGAGCGCAGGTTCCCGTCGCTGTTCGAACCGGTCCACGGCTCGGCGCCGGATATCTTCGGCCAGAACATCGCCAACCCGATCGCGATGATCTGGTCCGGGGCGCTGATGCTGGAGTTCCTCGGCAATGACGGCGCCGACCCGCGCTACCGCGCCGCCCACGACGACATCCTTGGCGCCATCGAGCGCGTGATCGCCGCCGGCGACACCACCCGCGACATGGGCGGGCAGAAGTCCACCCAACAGGTCGGCCAGGCCATCACCGCGCTGATCGAAGGGTGAAACAACGGGCCGGTTGTCTGAATTGCCAGACAATCCGGCCCGTCACCTCTTGCGAGCCCACAAGATTCTAGGCAGAATCTGTTAACCAAAAGATAGTAGTTAACTTATAGTTAACAGAAGGAGGACGCTTTACCGCACTACCCCCCGGATTGCCTGCCGGGTACAGATAAGAACGCCAACGTCCAGGAGACGATGATGTCGCACAAGAATAAAAAACAGATAGATGTGTTCCTGATTACCGTGAGCCTGATTGCCGTGCTGCTCACCGTGATCGGCCTCGCCGTGTTTCCCTCCCAGGCCGAACAGGCCGCCAACCAGTTGTTCGAGATTGCCACCCGTACCTTCGGCACCAGTGTCCAGGTGCTGGTATTCGGCAGTTCGCTGGCCGTGCTGTATCTGGCGTTCAGCAAGTACGGCAACATCCGCTTCGGCAGCGGCAAGCCCGAGTACTCCACCCCCACCTGGGTGTTCATGTTCATCTGTGCCGGCATGGGGTCCTCGACCTTGTACTGGGGCGTGATGGAATGGGCCTACTACTACCAGACCCCTGGTCTGAACATTGCCGCGCAATCGAGCCAGGCGCTGGAATACAGCGTCAGCTACTCGTTCTTCCACTGGGGCATCAGCGCCTGGTCGATCTATGCCCTGGCCTCGCTGGCCATGGCCTATCACTTCCACGTGCGCAAGAAGAGCGGCCTGAACCTGGCCTCGATCGTCGAGGCGGTGACCGGCTTCAAGGCCACCGGCCCGATCGGTCGCACCGTGGACCTGATCTTCCTGCTGACCATGATGGGCGCGCTGACCGTGTCGCTGGCGCTCACCGCCTCGACCCTGACCCGCGGCCTGCATGACCTGGCCGGTACCCCCGACACCTTCACCGTGCAACTGATGGTGATCGGTGCAGTGGCCATCCTGTTCTCGCTCAGTTCCTACATCGGCATCGATGGCGGCCTGCAGCGCCTGAGCAAGATGGTGTGCATCGGCGCGCTGGTGTTCGCCGGCGTGGTGCTGCTGGTGGGCCCGACCCAGTTCACCATCAACAACACCGCCAACTCCATCGGCCTGATGGTGCAGAACTATGTGCGCATGAGCCTGTTCACCGACCCGGCCGGCGACGGCGCGTTCACCCGCAACTGGACGGTGTTCTACTGGCTGTGGTGGGTGTCCTATGCCCCGGGCGTGGCCATGTTCGTGACCCGTGTGTCCCGTGGGCGCCAGCTCAAGGAAGTGGTGTTCGCCCTGCTCGCCGGTGGCAGCGTGGGCTGCTGGTTCTTCTTTGGCGCGCTGGAAAGCTACAGCATGCACCAGTTCATCAACGGCGCCATCGACGTACCGAAGATCCTCAGCGAGCAAGGCGGCGAATCGGCGGTCAGTGCCCTGCTGACAGCACTGCCGATGGGCAAGGTGTTCCTGGGCGTGTACCTGTTCATCATGGCGGTGTTCTGCGCCTCGCACATGGACGCTGCCGCCTATGCCGTGGCGGCCACCAGTACCCGCAACCTGCGCGAAGGCGACGACCCCACCCCCACCCACCGTCTGTTCTGGTGCGTGGTGCTGACCCTGGTACCGCTGGCCATGCTGTTCGCCAAGGCCTCGCTGTCGACCATGAAGACCGCCGTGGTGCTGACCGCGATCCCGTTCATGGTGATCCTGCTGATCAAGATCTACGGCTTCTTCAAGTGGATGCTGCAGGACTACGGCCACGTGCCGGCCCACCGCATCGAGGAAGAGGCCGCGCGCCTGGCCGGCGAGCAGCCCGAACAGCCTGAACCCGTTGAACAACCCGCAGCGGCCCCGGTAACCGCGACGGCCCGCTGAGTCGCTGACCCCGACCCACCTGCACGGATGCAGGCCTGACGGTCCTTTTTTTTGCCTGTTCTGTTAACCAATAGATACACGTAAACCAATAAGTAAAAGCCAATTGAACAACGGTGCGCCGGCCTGGCTGGACGCCCCCGTGAGGAGATAGCAATGAACGACTTCAAACGCCTGCCCGCCGATTTCTGCGCCAGCGCAGACGAGGCCTTCACCATTCCGGCCAAGTTCTACACCCAGCCTGCGGTGTTCGAGCACGAGAAAGAGAACATCTTCGCGCGCAGCTGGATCTGCGTGGGTCATCGCAGCGAAGTGGCCGAGAACAACGCCTACATCACCCGCGAGATCATCGGCGAGAGCATCATCGTGGTGCGTGGTCGCGACAGCGTGCTGCGCGCCTTCTACAACGTGTGCCCGCACCGTGGCCACCAGCTGCTCAGCGGCAGCGGCAAGGCCAAGAACGTGATCACCTGCCCGTACCACGCCTGGACCTTCAAGCTCGACGGCGAACTGGCCCACGCACGCAACTGCGAGAACGTGGTCAACTTCGACAAGCAGAACTCCACCCTGGTGCAGCTGCGCGTGGAAGAGTACGCAGGCTTCATCTTCATCAACATGGACATGGACGCCGGCAGCGTCGAAGACCAGCTGCCCGGCCTGCAGGCACGCATGCGCCAGGCCTGCGCGGTGATCGACGACCTGCACCTGGCAGCACGTTTCGTCAGCGATACCCCGGCCAACTGGAAGTCCATCGTCGACAACTACCTGGAGTGCTACCACTGCGCCCCGGCGCACCCGGGCTTCTCCGACTCGGTGGACGTCGGCCAGTACAGCCACACCACCTACGGCAACTGGACCCTGCAATATGGCCTGGCCAAGCCGTCGGAGCAGTCGTTCAAGTTCGACGAAAGCGTCAAGGACCCCTCCTTCGCCGGCTTCTGGGCATGGCCGTGCACCATGTTCAACGTGCCGCCAGGCGCGAACTTCATGACCGTGATCTACGAGTTCCCGGTCGACGCCGAAACCACCCTGCAGCACTACGACGTGTACTTCCTGAACAAGGACATCACCGAAGAGCAGCAGAAACTCATCGACTGGTACCGCGAGGTGTTCCGCCCCGAGGACCTGCGCCTGGTCGAGAGCGTGCAGAAGGGCCTCAAGTCCCGCGGCTACCGTGGCCAGGGCCGGATCATGGCCGACCGTGAGCGCAGCGGCATGAGCGAGCACGGCATCGCCCACTTCCACAACCTGATCGCCGTCGCCCACCTCAACGACTGACAACGCCCGCCCCCGGTACGCCGGGGGCGGCATGGAGTGCCTTGCGTGAAACTCAACGATCCCACACTGCTGCGCCAACAGGCGTACATCAACGGCCACTGGTGCGATGCCGACGACGGTCGTCAGGTCGAGGTCTGCGACCCGGCCAACGGCGAACGCCTGGGCAGCGTGCCGCTGATGGGCGGCGCCGAGACGGTACGCGCCATCGAAGCCGCCGAGGCCGCGCTGCAAGGCTGGCGCGAGCGCACCGCCAAGGACCGCGCGCAGGTGCTGCGCCGCTGGTTCGAACTGCTGCTGCAGCACGAAGACGACCTGGCCCGGCTGATGACCTTCGAGCAGGGCAAGCCACTGCACGAGGCACTGGGCGAGATCCGCTACGCGGCCTCGTTCATCGAATGGTTTGCCGAGGAAGGCAAGCGCGTCTACGGCGATGTCATCCCCAGCCCTTCCAACGACAAGCGCCTGCTGGTGATCAAGCAGGGCATCGGCGTGTGCACCGCCATCACCCCGTGGAACTTCCCGGCGGCGATGATCACGCGCAAGGTGGCCCCGGCCCTGGCCGCCGGCTGCACCATCGTGGTCAAGCCAGCCAACGAAACCCCCTTCTGCGCCCTGGCGCTGGTGGAGCTGGCCGAACGTGCAGGCATCCCGGCCGGGGTGTTCAGCGTGGTCACCGGTGATGCGGTGGCCATTGGCGCCCAGTTCACCGGGCACCCGGCCGTGCGCAAGCTGAGCTTTACCGGCTCCACCCCGATCGGCCGGCTGCTGATGGGCCAGTGTGCCCAGAGCATCAAGAAGGTGTCGCTGGAACTGGGCGGCAACGCGCCGTTCATCGTGTTCGACGATGCCGACATCGACGCCGCCGTCGAAGGCGCGCTGGCAGCCAAGTACCGCAACGCCGGCCAGACCTGCGTATGCGTCAACCGTTTCTACGTGCATGACAGCGTGTATGCGCAGTTCACCGAACGCTTCGTGGAGCGCGTGCGCGCCCTGGGCGTGGGCCACGGCACCAGCGCCGCGAGCCAGGTCGGCCCGCTGATCAGCGACAAGGCCGTGGCCAAGGTGCGCAGCCTGATCGACGACGCCGTGGCCAAGGGCGCCGACCTGCTGCTGGGCGGCGAAGCCCATGCGCTGGGCGGCAACTTCTTCGCACCCACGGTGCTGGCCAACATTGCGCCGGGCACCCAGCTGTTGCAGGACGAGATCTTCGGCCCGGTGGCGGCCATCGTGCGCTTTCGCAGCGACGAAGAGGTGATTGCCCAGGCCAACGACACCCTGTACGGCCTGGCGGCGTACTTCTACAGCCGCGACATCGCCCGGGTGTTCAAGGTGGCCGAGGCACTGGAGTACGGCATGGTCGGTATCAATACCGGGCTGATCTCCAATGAAGTGGCGCCGTTTGGCGGCGTCAAGCAGTCGGGCCTGGGCCGCGAAGGCTCGCGCTACGGCATCGAAGACTATCTGCAAATCAAGTACCTGTGCCTGGCCGTGTGAGCCAGTGGCAGTCGAGGTGAATCATGGCCAACAAATACGAGATGTTCAGTGTGCAGGTAACCGCCGTCGAGCAGGCGACGCCGCTGATCAAGCGCTTCACCCTGGCCCGTGAGGACGGCGCGCCGATGCCGGCATTTACCGGTGGCAGCCACGTGATCGTGCAGATGCAGGGCGCCGACGGGCGCCAGTTCAGCAACGCCTACTCACTGATGAGCGACCCGCGCGACACCCGCAGCTACCAGATCGGCGTGCGCCTTGAAGAGCAGTCCAAGGGTGGCTCGGCGTTCATGCACCAGCAGGTCGAGGTGGGCAGCGTGCTGACCATCTCCAGCCCCAACAACCTGTTCGCACTGGACCCGAGCGCGGGCCGGCACGTACTGATCGCCGGCGGCATCGGCATCACGCCGTTTCTGGCGCAGTTGCATGAACTGGAGGCCGGCAGCACCGCCTACGAGCTGCACTATGCCTTTCGCAGCCCCGAGCATGGCGCGTTCCAGGCCGAACTGAGCAGCGGGCCGCATGCGGCCAACACGCAGTTCTACATCGACAGCCTGGAGCGCAAGCTGGACCTGGCCACGCTGTTTGCGGGCCTGGATGACGCGGCGCATGTGTATGTGTGCGGGCCCAAGCCGCTGATCGATGCGGTGATCGCCACCGCAGCATCGCTGGGCATTGCCGAGCAGCGCGTGCACTGGGAGCAGTTTGCCGCGGCGCCGGTGACCGGTGCAGCGTTTACCGTGGTGCTGGCGCGCTCGGGGCAGGAGTTGCAGGTGGAGGAAGGCATGACCATCTTGCAGGCCATCGAGAAATCCAAGGCGGCCAAGGTGGAATGCCTGTGCCGCGAGGGTGTGTGCGGCACCTGCGAGACCATGATTCTGGAGGGTGAGGCCGAGCATTTCGACCAGTACCTGAGCGATGAAGAGAAGGCTTCGCAGCAGAGCATGATGCTGTGCGTGTCGCGGGCGCGCACGGCCCGGCTGGTGCTGGACCTGTAGATCGAATCGCGGGTCAAGCCCGCTCCCACAGGTGCAGCGCAGTTCCTGAAAACACTGCAATCCCTGTGGGAGCGGGCTTGACCCGCGAATGGCCTGCGCAGCAGGCCCAAGGTCTCAAGCCGGGCGCAGCACCAGCACCGCCAGTGGCGGCAGGTTCACCGCCAGCGACAGCGGCTGCCCATGGCTGGGCAACGCCTCGCTGTTCACCGCCCCGAGGTTGCCGTAGTTGGACCCGGCATACACCTGGGCATCGCTGTTGAGCACCTCCACCCACTGTTCGCCAAACGGCACCCCGATGCGATAACCCTCCCTCGGCACCGGCGTGAAGTTGGCCACCACCAGCAACGGCTCGCCCTCGTCGCTCCAGCGCAGCCACGCATACACGCTGTTGCGCGCATCGTCGCCGATCAGCCACTGGAACCCTTGCGGCACGCAGTCCTGCTGATGCAGCGCCTTCTCGTCGCGGTACAGCCGGTTCAGGTCGGCCACCAGCGACTGCACACCCTTGTGCTCGGGGTACTGCAACAGGTACCAGTCCAGTTCCGCGTCATGGTTCCACTCGCGCCACTGGCCGAATTCGCAGCCCATGAACAGCAGCTTCTTGCCCGGATGGCACCACATGAAGGCCAGGTACGCGCGCAGGTTGGCGAACTTCTGCCAGCGGTCGCCCGGCATCTTGTCGATCAGCGAGTGCTTGCCGTGCACCACCTCGTCATGGGAAATCGGCAGGATGAAATGCTCGGAATACGCGTAGATCAGGCCGAAGCTCATCTCGTTGTGATGATGCGCACGGTGGATCGGGTCGTTCTGGATGTAATGCAGGGTGTCGTGCATCCAGCCCATGTTCCACTTGTAGTTGAAACCCAGGCCGCCCTGCTGGGTCGGCTGGCTGACACCCGGCCAGGCGGTGGATTCCTCGGCGATCACCAGCGCCCCCGGCGCCTCCTGGGCCACCACGTCGTTGAGGTGGCGCAGAAAATCGATGGCCTCCAGGTTCTCGCGCCCGCCGTGGCGGTTGGGCACCCATTCGCCGGCCTTGCGCGAATAGTCGCGGTACAGCATCGAGGCCACCGCATCCACCCGCAGCCCGTCGATGTGAAAATGCTTGAGCCAGTGCAATGCCGAAGCCAGCATGAAGCCGTGCACCTCGTTGCGCCCCAGGTTGTAGATCAGCGTGTCCCAGTCCTGGTGGAAGCCCTCCAGCGGGTTGGCGTACTCATACAATGCGGTGCCATCGAACTGCGCCAGCCCATGTTCGTCGGTGGGAAAATGCGCCGGCACCCAGTCGAGGATCACGCCGATGTGGGCCTGGTGGCAGGCGTCGATGAACGCGGCGAAATCCTCGGCCGTGCCATAGCGCGCGGTGGGCGCGAACATCGACAACGGCTGGTAGCCCCACGAGCCGCCAAACGGATGCTCCATGATCGGCATCAGCTCGATATGGGTGAAGCCCAGTTCCTGGATGTAGGGCACCAGCCGCTCGGCCAGTTCGCGCCAGTTGTAGTAGCGGGCCACTTCACCGCTTTCATCCAGCTCGCATTGCCAGGAACCGGCGTGCAGTTCGTAGATCGACAGCGGCGCGTTGGTGGCCTGGTGCGCCGCACGCACGCGCATCCAGCCCTGGTCCTGCCACACATGGCCCAGCGCGGCGGCCACCTTCGAGGCGGTGCTGGGCGGCAGCTCGGTGGCCAGTGCCAGCGGGTCGGCCTTGAGCGGCAGGATGCCGTCGGGCCCGAGCAGTTCGTACTTGTACGTCTCGCCGGCCTGCAGGCGCGGGATGAACAGCTCCCACACACCGCTGGGCACGCGCTTGCGCATCGGGTGGCGGCGCCCGTCCCAGTTGTTGAAGTGACCGACCACCGACACCCGCCGCGCATTCGGCGCCCACACCGCAAAGCGCACCCCGTCGATGCCGTCCACCTGTGCGGGCTGCGCGCCGAACACCTTGGCCAGGTCGCGATGATTGCCCTCGGCGAACAGGTACAGGTCCATCTCCCCCAGCAGCAGCTGGGTAAAGCTGTAGGGGTCTTCGGTGACCTGCTCGCCCCCTGCCCAGTTGATGTGCAGGTCGTACGCCTGCTGTTGCTGCAACCGCCCGCTGAACAGCCCGGGCACACTGCCCTGCTCCAGCTCCAGCAGCACCTGCCCACTGTCGCGGGCCACCGCCCGGGCGCTCAGGGCATCGGGCAGGTAGGCGCGTATCCACTGCCCGCCCGCGCCATCCGGGTGCGGCCCGAGCACCGCGAACGGGTCGCCGTGCCTGGCATTGACCAGGTCATCGATATCCCTTGTGCCCAACCCAGCCTGTTCCCGCTTGTGCGCGCTCATTCATTCTCCCCACGTACTGACAAGCCCATGGAGGCCATGCAAGGGCACGGCCAACCAGCTCGGGCGATTCTCGGCTTCATACATAATTTCGTAGGCAGCCTTTTCCAGGCTGAACAGGTCCAGCGCCGCGCGTGCCCCGCCGGGCTGTTCCCAGGCGTGCGGCAGGTCGGCGGTGGCCAGATCGTAGGCCTGAACAAAGGCATGCCGGGCCTGGTGCAGGTAGCGCCGCGCCACGCGCTGACGGGCCTGGCGGGCCGGCGGCGAGACGTCCACCCCCGACGCGCTGCGCAACACCATCGCAGCAGCATAGTCGAACGAACGCAGCACGCCGCTGACGTCCTTGTACGGGCTGTGCTTGCCGCGTCGCTCCTCCAGCGGGCGCGCCGGCTCGCCTTCGAAGTCGATCAGATAGGCATCGCCCTGCACCACCAGCACCTGGCCCAGGTGCAGGTCGCCGTGTACCCGTATCAGCACGCCACCGACCGCCTGCATGGCCAGTTCGCTGACCTGTTCGAGCAGGCCCTTGCGCTGCTTGCCCAGGTCGTCGACCAGCGCCTGGCTGTCGGCATCCAGCTCATCGCGGTGCTGCTCCAGCAGGTCGAACGCCTGGTTGAGCTGGGCACTGACCTGCTTGCCCCAGGCCTTGCCATCGCGCGCGCTACTCACCCGCGGCTTGAACGCCGGGTCCTGGGTGGGCGCGGCCAGCACCTGGTGCATCTGGCCCAGGCGCTGGCCCAGCTGCGCGGCAAAGGCCTGCAGCTCCTGCAAGGCATCGGCATGGGCCTGCGGGGCCTGGATGCCGGGTTCCATTTCGTCGCGAATCGCGCGTTCCAGGGTGTTCTGGGTCCAGTCCCAGGCGTCGCCCTGGTTGCTCAGGTAGCCCTGGGCGATCATCAGCAGGTGCGGCTGCCCGGTGGCGTCCACCCGGCTCAGCCAGCCCAGCAGCGGTGATATGTTCGGGTAGCCGGCGGCAGTGAGGTAGGCGCTCATCTCGAGCTCGGGGTGGATGCCGCCATTGACCCGGCGGATCAGCTTGAGCACCAGGCTGCCCCCTACCACCACCGAGCTGTTGGACTGCTCGGCCGACAGGTAGCGCACCGCCGGCTCGTCGCCCAGCTCCAGGGCGGCCAGCTGCTCGGTGGCCTGGAACTGCAACTCGCCGTCGCTGCAGCTCAGGCGCGTGCCATCGGCAAAGCCGGCCAGCACCGCGCGAATGAAGCTTTCGAGCACGAAACCATCGGTGATCAGGCCCACCTGGCGCCCCCGGCGTACCCGTGACAGGGCCAGTTGCTGGGGCAATGCGCTGGTCAGCTGGTCTTCGCCGATCAGGCCGAACGGCAACTGATAGCGGCTGGTCTGCCCGCCGCTGTCGACCTCGATTTCACTGAGCAGCACGGGGCTGGTGGCCGCACCGAAGCGCACGCCATAGGCGATGCGCACCTTTTCCAGCGCGGCGCCCTTGCCCGCGAACCAGCGGCGCTTGGGCAGGTACTGCGGCAGGATGGCGTCTTGCAGGGTGTCGCGCGACGGCGATTCGAGCAGCTCTTCCATGCGTTTCTTGAGCACCACGGTGGTGAACTCCGGTAGCGGCTGCGCGGGCTGCACATGCCAGCTGGGCATCTGGTCCCTGGGCGCGAGCAGGAACCAGTAGAAGCCATAGGGCGGCAAGGTCAGCAGAAACGGCAGTTGGCCGATCGGCGGGAACGCGCTGCCGCCGAGCATCTCCACCGGCACCTGGTCGACATAGGCCGAGAGGTCCAGCTCTGCCGCCTGGGCGGCGCGGGACACGTTGGCCACGCACAGAATGGTTTCGCCCTTGCCGTCGCTGCCGGTGAATTCGCGGACATACGCCAGGATGCGGCGGTTGCTGGGCGAGAGCATGGTCAGGCTGCCGCGGCCAAAGGCCTTTTGCTGCTTGCGCACCGCCAGCAGGCGACGGTTGAAGTTGAGCAGCGAATGCGGGTCGCTGGCCTGGGCCTCGACGTTCACCGACTGGTAGCCGTACAGCGGGTCCATGATCGGCGGCAGCACCAGGCGTGCCGGGTCGGCGCGGGAGAAGCCGCCGTTGCGGTCGATGGACCATTGCATCGGCGTGCGCACGCCGTCGCGGTCGCCCAGGTAGATGTTGTCGCCCATGCCGATCTCGTCACCGTAATACAGGGTCGGGGTGCCCGGCATCGACAGCAGCAGGCTGGTCAGCAGCTCGACCCGGCGCCGGTCGCGTTGCAGCAACGGTGCCAGGCGCCGGCGGATGCCCAGGTTGATGCGCGCGCGACGATCCTGGGCGTAGTAGTTCCACAGGTAGTCGCGCTCGCGGTCGGTGACCATCTCCAGGGTCAGCTCGTCGTGGTTGCGCAGGAAGATCGCCCATTGGCAGTTGGCCGGGATCTCCGGGGTCTGGCGCAGGATGTCGGTGACCGGAAAGCGGTCTTCCTGGGCCAGCGCCATGTACATGCGCGGCATCAGCGGAAAGTGAAAGGCCATGTGGCACTCGTCGCCCTGCCCTTCGCCGAAGTACAGCTGGGTGTCCTCGGGCCACTGGTTGGCCTCGGCCAGCAGCATGCGGTCGGGGTAGTTGGCGTCGATTTCGGCGCGGATCTTCTTCAGCACCTGGTGGGTTTCGGGCAGGTTCTCGTTGTTGGTGCCATCGCGCTCGATCAGGTACGGGATGGCATCCAGGCGCAGGCCATCCACGCCCAGGTCGAGCCAGTAGCGCATCACCCCGATCACCGCCTTGAGCACCTGCGGGTTGTCGAAGTTGAGGTCGGGCTGGTGCGAATAGAAGCGGTGCCAGAAGTACTGGCCGGCAACCGGGTCCCAGGTCCAGTTGGAGTGCTCGGTGTCGAGGAAGATGATGCGCGTGCCGTCGTACCTGGTATCGGTGTCGGACCACACATAAAAGTCCCGCGCCCTGGAGCCGGGCTTGGCGCGCCGGGCCTTCTGGAACCACGGGTGCTGGTCGGAGGTGTGGTTGATGACAAGCTCGGTTATCACCCGCAGGTTGCGCTTGTGCGCCTCGGCGATGAAGCGTCGCACGTCGGCCAGGGTGCCGTAGTCGCTGTGCACGGCCTTGTAGGCGGCGATGTCGTAGCCGTCGTCGCGCCGTGGCGAGGGGTAGAACGGCAGCAGCCACAGGGTGTTGACCCCAAGCTCGGCGATGTAGTCGAGCTTGGCGATCAGGCCGGGAAAATCACCGATGCCGTCGCCGTTGGAGTCGAAGAACGACTTGACGTGCACCTGGTAGATGATCGCGTCCTTGTACCACAGCGGGTCGTTGATGAACGTGGCTGGGCGGGCTTTCTTCGCCATGTACGACTCCTTCTGGTTGGCGGGGGGCTAGCGGGCCGGGGTGATGCGCCAGATGCCGAACGGCTGGTGCCAGGGTTCGATGCGCATCCACTGGGTCTTGCCGTACCAGCTCCAGCGATGGCCGCTCATCAGGTCTTCGCCGAAGGTTTCGGCGTCGTCCTCCAGGCCCAGCTCCCACAGCGGCAACTCGAAGTGCGCCTCCTGGGCGTTGTGCGGGTCGAGGCTGACGGCCACCAGGATCAGGCTGCCGCTGGCCGGATCGCCCTTGGCGAAGTACAGGATGTTGTCGTTCCAGGCGTTGTAGAAGCGGATGCCCAGGTGGGTCTGCAGGGCCGGGTGCTGGCGGCGGATGCGGTTGAGCTTGGCGATCTCGGCAATGATGTTGCCGGGCTGGGTGTAGTCGCGCGGGCGGATCTCGTACTTCTCCGAGTCCAGGTATTCCTCCTTGCCCGGTATCGCCGCCGCCTCGCACAGCTCGAACCCCGAATACATGCCCCACAGGCCCGAGCCCATGGTGGCCAGCGCTGCGCGAATCAGAAAGCCCGGGCGGCCGGAGTCGTGCAGGAAGAACGGGTTGATGTCCGGCGTGTTGACGAAGAAGTTGGGGCGGTAGCAGTACGACCACGGCGGCTGGTTGAGTTCGCCGAAGTACTGTTGCAGCTCGGCCTTGGTGTTGCGCCAGGTGAAGTAGGTATAGCTCTGCGAATAGCCGACCTTGCCCAGGCGCGCCATCATCGCCGGCTTGGTGAAGGCCTCGGCGAGGAAGATCACCTGCGGGTGCTGGCTGCGCACGTTGGCGATCAGCCACTCCCAGAACGGCAGCGGCTTGGTGTGCGGGTTGTCCACGCGAAACTGGGTCACGCCCTCCTGCACCCAGCCCAGCACCACGTCGCGCAGGGCCAGCCACAGGGCGGGCACCGCGTCGGCGGCATAGAAGTCGACGTTGACGATGTCCTGGTATTTTTTCGGTGGGTTCTCGGCATAGCGGATGGTGCCGTCGGGGCGCCAACTGAACCAGCCCGGGTGCTCGGTGAGCCAGGGGTGGTCCTGAGAGCACTGGATGGCGAAGTCCAGGGCGATTTCCAGACCATGCTCGGCGGCGGCGGCCACCAGCCGGCGGAAGTCTTCGCGGCTGCCCAGCTGCGGGTGGATGGCCTCGTGCCCGCCGTCGGCGCTGCCGATGGCGTAGGGGCTGCCGGGGTCGTCGGGGCCGGCCTGCAAGGCGTTGTTGCGGCCCTTGCGGTGCTGGGTGCCGATGGGGTGGATGGGCGGGAAGTAGAGCACGTCAAAGCCCATGTCGCGGATCATCGGCAGGCGCTGATGCACGTCGTTGAAGGTGCCGTGGCGGGCCGGGTCGTCGGTGACCGAACGCGGGAACAGCTCGTACCAGCTGGCAAAGCGTGCGCGCTCGCGCTCCACCTCAAGGGGGAACTCGGCGCTGCGGCTTAGGTAGGCACGGTGGTCGGCGCGGCCCATCAGGGCGCGGGTGTCGTCGTGCAGCAGCAGCTCGACGCCGGCCTGGGCAGGCAGGCTGGACAGTTGCAGGGCCACCGCCTCCAGTTGCGCACGCAGCGGCTCGCTGCTGCGCTCGGCGCTCTGCATCAGATGGCGGCGGCCCTCCTCCAGCTCCAGGCCTACGTCGACGCCGGCGGCGAATTTCTTCTCCAGCTCGTAGCAGTAGCTGGCGTACTGGTCGATCCAGGCCTCGATCATGAACAGGTGGCGGCCCACCTCGCTGACCGTGAAGCGCCCCTCCCAGCTGTCGTTGCCCAGCAGCGTCATGGGCACTTCGTGCCAGTTGGGGTGCTGCAGGCGGCGCCAGCTCAGGCGCACGGCCAGCACGTCGTGGCCGTCGGCGAAGACCTTGCTGGTAACGGTGACCTGTTCGCCCACGGTACCCTTGACCGCGTGCTGGCCGGCGTCGAGCACAGGTTCGGTGTTCTCGATCACTATGCGCGGCAGCAGCAGCGCCCTGGCCAGGGTCAGGGTGTGCTCGCTGGTTTCATCGGTGCTGAAAGGCTCATCGCGGGTCATCGAACATCGCTCCGTTACGCTGTGACGGTAAGGTTCAGAGCAATGGCAGGCGTGGGGGTTCAATAAAAAATGAGCGATGCGGCGCGGCCACGGTCGAAGAATGGGTCAGCCTTTGAACAGCCCTTTATGTGAGGTTCGGCCCATGAATATTCCTATTCCTGCTGAAACGCCCGATCCGAATATCGATGACCCCAATCTGCCACCACCGGTGCCCGAGAAGGAGCCTGAGCCGCCCAAGGAGCAGGAGCCCGTGGGCGACCCGCCCAGTGAAGAGCCGCCGGTGAAGGTGCAAGCGTAGACGGGGTTGCACGGTGGTGCTGCTTTCGCCGGCAACGCCGGCTCCTACAGTAAACGCGCCGACCTGTAGGAGCCGGCGTTGCCGGCGATGCGATATCAACGGTTGCACAACTCCTCGATGCTGATCTCGCGCATGCGAAACTTCTGGATCTTGCCGGTCACCGTCATCGGAAACTCCTCGACGAAACGAAAATGTCGCGGCGTCTTGAAGTGCGCGATGCGGCTCTTGCACCAGGCCTGCAGCTCCCCATCGGTGGCGCTGTGCCCAGGGTGCAGCTTGATCCACGCCACGATCTCCTCGCCGTAACGCTCATCCGGAATGCCGATCACCTGCACGTCCGCCACCGACGGGTGGGTGAAGAAGAACTCCTCCAGCTCGCGCGGGTAGATGTTCTCGCCACCGCGAATGATCATGTCCTTGTTGCGCCCGGCAATGCACACGTAGCCCTGCTCGTCCATGCTCGCCAGGTCGCCGGTGTGCATCCAGCCCGCCGGGTCGATCGCCTCGCTGGTGGCCGCCGGGTTGCCCCAGTAGCCCAGCATCACGCTGTAGCCGCGGGTGCACAGCTCGCCGATGGTGCCACGCGGCACGATGCAGCCGTGTTCGTCGACGATCTTGCTCTCCAACTGCGGCTGGGTGCGCCCCACCGTGGTCACGCGCAGCTCCAGCTCGTCGTCCGGGCCGGTCTGCAGCGACACCGGGCTGGTCTCGGTCATGCCGTAGGCGATCTGCACCTCGCCCATGTGCAACTGGTCGATCACCCGACGCATCACTTCGATCGGGCAGGTAGCACCGGCCATGATGCCGGTGCGCAGGCTGCTCAGGTCGTAGTCGCCGCGCCGCGGCTGGTCGAGCAGCGCGATGAACATGGTCGGCACCCCGTACAGCACGGTGGCGCGCTCGCGGGCCACGCCTTCGAGGGTCAGCAGCGGGTCGAAGGCGTCGTTGGGGTAGATCATGGTGGTGCCGTGGGTGATGCAGCCCAGGTTGCCCATGACCATGCCGAAGCAGTGGTACAGCGGCACCGGGATCACCATGCGGTCATGCTCGGTCAGGCCCAGGCTCTCGCCGACCATGTAGCCGTTGTTGAGGATGTTGTAGTGGCTCAGGGTCGCGCCCTTGGGGAAGCCCGTGGTGCCGGAGGTGTACTGGATGTTCACCGGCTGGTCGAACTGCAGGCTCTGCTGGCGCTGCTGGTACTCGGCCGGGGCGACCTGCTCGGCCATGCCGGCCAGCGCCGCCCACGGCAGGAAGCCGCCCGGCGGCGCGTCGTCGAGGCTGATCAGCCCGCGCAGGTCGGGCAGGCGCTCGCCATTGAGCTGGCCTGGCGCCTGGTGCGCCAGCTCCGGCAGCAGTTCGCCGAGCATGGCATGGTAGTCGGAGGTCTTGAAGGTGCCGGCGCAGATCAGCCACTGGCAGGCAGACTGGCGCAGCACGTATTCCAGTTCGCTGGTGCGGTAGGCCGGGTTGATGTTGACCAGGATCACGCCGATTTTGGCGGTGGCGAACTGGGCGATGCACCACTGCGCGCAGTTGGGCGCCCAGATACCCAGGCGGTCGCCGGTCTTCAGGCCCAGCGCCATCAGGGCGCGGGCATGCAGGTCGATGCTGTCGGCCAGTTCGCGCCAGCTGTAGCGCAGTCGCTGGTGGCGCACCACCAGTGCCTCGCGCTCGGCAAAGCGCGCCACGGTGTTGTCCAAGGCCTGGCCGATGGTCATGGCCAGCAGCGGTTTGTCCTGGCGACCCTGGGTGTAGCTCGGTTGATTCATGACGACCCCGTATTGTGATTGTTGTGGGTGCTGATTCACGCGAGACCTAATGTGGCGCAAATTAACGTTAACGTAAAGGTCATGGGGAGATTGACAGTGTTCGGTGCGGGGTTTACGTTAACGTAAAGGTGACAGATCGCAGCGCCTTGATCGCGGGTCAACCACCACGCCACTCAAAGAACAATCGACAAGAAAGGTGCCAGCATGCGTTATCCGACCCTGAACTTCGCCCTGGGCGAAACCATCGACATGCTCCGCGACCAGGTGCAGGCGTTCGTCGCAGCCGAGCTGGCCCCGCGTGCGGCGCAGATCGACCAGGACAACCTGTTCCCCGCCGACATGTGGCGCAAGTTCGGCGACATGGGCCTGCTGGGCATCACCGTCAGCGAAGAATACGGCGGCGCGGGCCTGGGCTACCTGGCCCACGTGGTGGCCATGGAAGAAATCAGCCGCGGCTCGGCCTCGGTCGCGCTCTCCTACGGCGCCCACTCCAACCTCTGCGTCAACCAGATCAACCGCAACGGCACCGCCGAACAGAAAGCCAAATACCTGCCCAAGCTGATCAGCGGCGAGCACATCGGCGCCCTGGCCATGAGCGAGCCCAACGCCGGCTCCGACGTGGTGTCGATGAAACTGCGTGCCGAACAGCGCGGCGACCGCTTCGTGCTCAACGGCAGCAAGACCTGGATCACCAACGGCCCCGACGCCAACACCTACGTGATCTACGCCAAGACCGACCTGGAAAAGGGCCCCCACGGCATCACCGCGTTCATCGTCGAGCGCGACTGGGCCGGCTTCAGCCGCAGCAACAAGTTCGACAAGCTGGGCATGCGCGGTTCCAACACCTGCGAGCTGTTCTTCGACAACGTCGAGGTGCCCCAGGAGAACATCCTCGGCCAGCTCAACGGTGGCGTGAAGGTGCTGATGAGCGGCCTGGACTACGAGCGTGTGGTGCTCTCCGGCGGCCCTACCGGGATCATGCAGGCGTGCATGGACCTGGTGGTGCCCTACATCCACGACCGCAAGCAGTTCGGCCAGAGCATCGGCGAGTTCCAGCTGATCCAGGGCAAGATCGCCGACATGTACACCCAGCTCAATGCCAGCCGCGCCTACCTGTATGCCGTGGCCCAGGCCTGTGATCGCGCCGAGACCACCCGCAAGGACGCCGCCGGGGTGATCCTCTATACCGCCGAGCGCGCCACCCAGATGGCCCTCGAGGCAATCCAGATTCTGGGCGGCAACGGCTACATCAACGAATTCCCCGCAGGCCGCCTGCTGCGCGACGCCAAGCTGTACGAGATCGGCGCCGGCACCAGCGAGATCCGGCGCATGCTGATCGGTCGCGAGCTGTTCAACGAGACGCGCTGAGGCGCTCAGCGGCAACGCCGCCATAACGCAGACCCACTCTTGCAGCTTGGAGCTTGCCGCTTGAAGCTGCGCCAGGAGCCACGATGATTCTGAAGTCTCAGTTGAACCCCCGCGCGCCCGAATTCGCGCTCAACAGCGCGGCCATGCTCGAACAGGTCCAGGGCCTGCGTGACCTGCTCGCCAGCGTGCACCAGGGCGGCGGGCCCAAGGCCCAGGAGCGCCACACCTCACGCGGCAAGTTGCTGCCGCGCGACCGCATCGACCGCCTGCTCGACCCCGGTTCGCCGTTTCTGGAGATCGGCCAGCTGGCCGCCCACGAGGTGTACGGCGAAGACGTGCCTGCCGCCGGCGTGATCGCCGGCATCGGCCGCATCGAGGGCGTGGAGTGCATGATCGTGGCCAACGACGCCACGGTCAAAGGCGGCTCGTACTACCCGCTGACCGTCAAGAAGCACCTGCGCGCCCAGACCATCGCCCAGCAGAACCGCCTGCCCTGCGTGTACCTGGTGGACTCTGGCGGCGCCAACCTGCCGCGCCAGGACGAGGTGTTCCCCGACCGCGAGCACTTCGGCCGCATCTTCTTCAACCAGGCCACCATGAGCGCCCAGGGCATCCCGCAGATCGCCGTGGTGATGGGCTCGTGCACCGCCGGCGGTGCCTACGTGCCGGCCATGGCCGACGAGGCGATCATGGTGCGCCAGCAGGCCACCATCTTCCTGGCCGGCCCGCCGCTGGTCAAAGCCGCCACCGGCGAGGTGGTCAGCGCCGAAGACCTGGGCGGTGCCGACGTGCACTGCAAGGTCAGCGGCGTGGCCGACCACTATGCCGACAACGACGAACACGCCCTGGCCATCGCCCGGCGCTGCGTGGCCAACCTCAACTGGCGCAAGCTGGGCCAGCTGCAGGTGCGCACCCCGATCGCCCCGCTGTACGCAGCCGACGAGCTGTACGGCGTGGTGCCGGCCGATGCCAAGCAGCCGTTCGATGTGCGCGAGGTGATCGCGCGCCTGGTGGACGGCTCGCTGTTCGACGAGTTCAAGGCGCTGTTCGGTACCACGCTGGTGTGCGGCTTTGCCCACCTGCACGGCTACCCGGTGGCGATTCTGGCCAACAACGGCATCCTGTTCGCCGAGGCCGCGCAGAAAGGCGCGCACTTCATCGAGCTGGCCTGCCAGCGCGGCATCCCGCTGCTGTTCCTGCAGAACATCACCGGCTTCATGGTGGGCCAGAAGTACGAGGCCGGCGGCATCGCCAAGCATGGCGCCAAGCTGGTGACCGCAGTGGCCTGTGCCCAGGTGCCCAAGTTCACCGTGATCATCGGCGGCAGCTTCGGTGCCGGCAACTATGGCATGTGCGGGCGTGCCTACGACCCGCGCTTTCTGTGGATGTGGCCCAACGCGCGCATCGGCGTGATGGGCGCCGAACAGGCCGCAGGCGTGCTGGCCCAGGTCAAGCGCGAACAGAGCGAGCGCAGCGGCCAGGTTTTCAGCCCGCAGGACGAGGCGCAGCTCAAGCAGCCGATCCTGGACCAGTACGAACACCAGGGCCACCCCTACTATTCCAGCGCAAGGCTGTGGGACGACGGCGTCATCGACCCCGCGCAAACCCGCGAGATTCTCGGCCTGGCCCTCTCGGCAGCCCTCAATGCCCCGATCGAACCGAGCCGTTTCGGCATTTTCCGGATGTGACCGATGAGCGACTTCTCTACCCTTGAACTGATTCGCGACCCGCGCGGCTTCGCCACCCTGTGGCTGAGCCGCGAGGCCAAGAACAACGCCTTCAACGCGCAGATGATCCGCGAACTGATCATCGCCACCGACCAGATCGGCAACGACGCCAGCCTGCGCTTCATGGTGCTGCGCGGGCGCGGCCGGCACTTCAGTGCCGGCGCCGACCTTGCCTGGATGCAGCAGTCGGCGCAGCTGGACTACAACACCAACCTGGACGACGCCCGCGAGCTGGCCGAGCTGATGTACAACCTGGCGCGGCTCAAGGTGCCGACCCTGGCGGTGGTCCAGGGCGCAGCCTTCGGCGGTGCCGTGGGGCTGATCAGTTGCTGCGACATGGCCATCGGTGCCGACGACGCGCAGCTGTGCCTGTCTGAAGTGCGCATCGGCCTGGCGCCGGCGGTGATCAGCCCGTTCGTGGTGCAGGCCATGGGCGAGCGCGCCACCCGCCGCTATGCCCTGACCGCCGAACGCTTCAGCGGCGAGCGGGCCCGCGAACTGGGCCTGCTGGCCGAAACCTGCCCGGCCGCGCAGCTGGATGCCGAGGTCGAGCGCTGGGTCGACAATCTGCTGCTCAACAGCCCGCAGGCCATGTGCGCCAGCAAGGAGCTGCTGCGCGAAGTGGGCAATGGTGAGCTCACCCCTGCCCTGCGCCGCTACTGTGAAGGCGCCATTGCGCGTATCCGCGTGAGCGCCGAAGGCCAGGAGGGCCTGCGCGCCTTCCTCGAAAAACGCACGCCAGCCTGGCAAACCCCTGCTTCGGACAAGGAGCCACGCCCATGAGCCGCCCTCTGCTGACCACCCTGCTGGTCGCCAACCGTGGCGAGATCGCCTGCCGCGTGATGCGCACCGCCAAGGCCATGGGCCTGACCACCGTGGCCGTGCACAGCGCCATCGACCGCGATGCGCGGCACAGCCGCGAAGCGGATATCCGGGTTGACCTGGGTGGCGCCAAGGCGGCCGAGAGCTACCTGGACATCCCCAGGCTGATTGCCGCGGCCAAGGCCAGCGGCGCCCAGGCGATACACCCGGGCTATGGCTTTCTGTCGGAGAACGCAGGCTTTGCCCGGGCCATCGAAGAAGCCGGGCTGATCTTCCTCGGCCCGCCGGCCAGTGCCATCGACGCGATGGGCAGCAAGTCGGCGGCCAAGGCGCTGATGGAAGTGGCCGGGGTACCGCTGGTGCCTGGCTACCACGGCGAAGCCCAGGACCTGGAGACCTTCCGCGCGGCCGCCCAGCGCATCGGCTACCCCGTACTGCTCAAGGCCACCGCCGGTGGCGGTGGCAAGGGCATGAAGGTGGTCGAGCAGGAAAGCCAGCTGGGTGAAGCCCTGGCCTCGGCCCAGCGTGAAGCGCTGTCGTCGTTCGGCGATGCACGCATGCTGGTCGAAAAGTACGTGCTCAAGCCGCGTCACGTCGAAATCCAGGTGTTCGCCGACCAGCATGGCAACTGCCTGTACCTGAACGAGCGCGACTGCTCGATCCAGCGTCGTCACCAGAAGGTGGTCGAGGAAGCCCCGGCCCCCGGCCTGAGCCAGGCGCAGCGCCAGGCCATGGGCGAGGCGGCGGTACGTGCGGCCCAGGCCATCGGCTATGTGGGCGCAGGCACGGTCGAGTTCCTGCTCGATGCCCGCGGCGAATTCTTCTTCATGGAAATGAACACCCGCCTGCAGGTGGAGCACCCGGTGACCGAGGCGATCACCGGCCTGGACCTGGTGGCCTGGCAGATCCGCGTGGCGTGCGGCGAGGCGCTGCCGCTGACGCAGGATCAGGTGCCGCTGCACGGGCATGCCATCGAAGTACGCCTGTACGCCGAGGACCCGGCCAACGACTTTCTGCCGGCCACCGGGCACCTGGCGCTGTACCGCGAGTCGGCGCCGGGCGAAGGGCGCCGGGTCGACAGCGGCGTGTGCGAAGGTGACAGCATCTCGCCGTTCTACGACCCGATGCTGGGCAAGCTGATTGCCTGGGGCGAGAACCGGGAGCAGGCACGCCTGCGCCTGCTGGCGATGCTCGACAGCTTCGCCATTGGCGGCCTGAAGACCAACATCGCCTTCCTGCGCCGCATCCTGGCCCACCGCGCCTTTGCCGAGGCCGAACTGGATACCGGGTTCATCCCGCGCTATCAGGATCAACTGCTGCCCGCCCCCGTCGCGTTGCCGACAGCGTTCTGGCAGGCTGCCGGGCAGGCCTTCCAGCAATCGCGCCCCGCCTGCGTGCGCGCTGATGACCGGCACTCGCCGTGGGCAGCCGCCACCGGTTTCAGGCCGGGCGTACCGGCGCAGACCGCCCTGCACCTGCGCTGCAATGGCGAAGACCGGGCACTGAGCCTGAACCCCGGGTCGGTGTCCGCGCGCATGGACGGCGAGCACCTGGTGATCGAGCACGAAGGCGTGCGGCGCAGGCACCTGGCCGTGCGCCGTGGGCAAACGCTGTATCTGGAGTGGGATGGCGAGCTGCACGGGGTAAGCGCTTTCGACCCGATTGCCGAGGCGGACGCCGGCCATGCGCACCAGGGCGGCATGAGTGCGCCCATGAACGGCAGCATCGTGCGGGTACTGGTGGAGGTCGGTCAGGTGGTCGAGGCTGGCACGCAACTGGTGGTGCTGGAGGCCATGAAGATGGAGCACAGCATCCGCGCACCCCAGGCCGGGACGGTCAAGGCGCTGTATTGCCAGGAAGGCGAGATGGTCAGCGAAGGGGCCGCGCTGGTGGAGCTGGAGGTTCAGGAAGGCTGACGGCTCTGCACCTGCACAGGGTTTTGTGGGCGCCATGAAACCCTGTGTGGGCCGGCTTGCCAGCGACGCTTTTCAGCCCAGCCGGATAGACGCCTGCACCACCACACCGAGCACCTCGGTGCCCTCCTCCCACGTCAGTTTGGGCCAGGTGGGATTGAGCGGCTGCAAGTACCGCTGACCACCCTCCTCGACCAGCTGGCGAAACACCGCGACAGGATTGCCGGACAGGCGCGCGATCACCAGCGCGCCGATCTCGGCAGTTCGACCGCTGTCCACCAGCACCATCATGCCCGCCGGCACGCTCAGGCCCATGGGCGAATTCATCGCGTCACCTTCCACCGTCAGCCAGTAGCACGGGCCATCGGCCAGGTGGTCGCTGAGCACGGTCGGCGCACCTTCGACAGGCTCGGCCAGGTGCTCCCAGTCCGACAGCGGGTAGCGGAATGCACCCAGCGCCGGTGTGGCATAGACCCCGGACGGCTCCGCGACGGCGTCGTCGCAGACCACGCCCATGCGCCCCATGCCCAGTATCCGCAGGATCTCGTCGATGGTGGCCAGCGGTGGGTTGTTCCTTCCCCGAATCCAATGGCCAACGCCACCTTGGGTCACCCCGAGGCGTTCGGCCAGTTTCTCCTGCGTGAGGCCCAGCTCGCGCATTCTGGCTTTCGCCAGTTCATTCCATTTTTTCATCGCTGGCACGATACGGACTGACAGCAGCGACTCAATACATACTCTGTAGTATTTAAGCGATGGAATACAATACAATATGTACTTAGGATTGAAGGGTAATCTTTTCCTACTCACTACAAGGAAGGCAGCCCCATGACCCCACCCCCTTTCAACGACCTGGACAGCGAAGCGGCACGCCGCGCACTGGACTATTACCTCAACCCTACCCCATCTACGGTCAGCCACACGGACGACCAGCTGTTCATCGCCCGCCAGGACCTCTCGGCCGAAGCGGCCACCGAACACGCCTCGAGCATGCTGCGCTGCGCCGCGGCCAGCGCCTACGAGTCGGCCGACAACCTCAAGGGCAACTCACGGGACATGGCCTTCTCGGTGATGCACATGATCAACATGGCCAGGGCGCTGCTGGACCGCAGCCTCGCGGAACAGGCCAGGCGGCAGGAGCTTCAATCAAGGGAGGGATGATGGGCAACGGGAACGGCGGTGGGGCAGGCCGTGGTTCAACGACCAGGCACAGCGATGCGGAATTTTTTGCTGGATAACAGAAAATTCATTTGACTTGAAAATGAGAACGATTATTATTGCAAACAACTGGTCGCGAGACTGGTTGGATAACTGAAAGCCCTTAGGTCGGACTCTCAGATTATCTCCTCATCAGGCTAATCACGGTTTTTGACCCGGCTTTTTGCCGGGTCTTTTTTTTTGGCTCTTCAGGCTAATGAAGGCGGGTGGTGCTTGAATGGCAGCGATGATAGCAAATGTATGTCTCGATATGTAACCCCGAGGCAAGCCTTTGCCGATTCAGCACTTGAGAATCAATCTCATGTAGATTAAGCTGTCGCAGCGTCAGGGAAGACGCCCCCTTCTCTTCAGTCGTTTCTTTCTGCAAGGAGCTCGTACATGACCCGTCTGTTGCTGCCCCTTGAACACCATCACGATAGCGCCGACCTCGGCGAAGATGCCCTGCTCGTGCGCCTGAAAAAGCTGCCACGCCGGGTACAGCAGGTGTTCCTGCTCAATCGCCTCGATCAACTGTCGTTCGCCGCCATCGCCCAGCGCCTGGACATCGGCGCACCGACCGTGGAACGGCACATGGGCCAGGTACTGCAGGCCGCCCTGCCGGTGCGCAGCGCCTCCAGCACTGCGGCGGCGCAATGGTATGTGCGCCTGCAGAGCCCGGACATCACCGCCAGCGAGCGCATCGACTTTCGCCGCTGGCTGGATGCCGCCCCCGAACACCTGCATGCGTTCCATGCCACCGAACTGCGCTGGCGCAACCTGCTGGCACCGGCCCGGCAACTGGGCGATGGGCACTGGTATCGCCAGGCCTGGGCCGGTGTTTCGCTGGGAGGCTGCTCGGTGGCGCTCGGCCTGGGGTTGGCAGCGGCGCTGGCGATCGGTTTCTGGTCGTGATCCAGGGGTGTAGAGTGGTTGGCACAACAACTCTACCGGAGCCTGGCCATGACCGTGACGCTGTCCCCCGTTAGCATCGATTGCGCATTCGATGCCGGCAACATCCTGCTCGTCGATGCCGGCAACCCGTCCCGGATTCACCTGAACATCCGCCCCGACACCCACAGCGGGCATTTCCAGTGGTTTCACTTCAAGGCCAGCGGGCTGACGCCCGGGCATACCCACGCCTTCAGCCTGGACAACGCCAGCCAGTCGTCCTATAGCGCCGCATGGGAGGGCTACCAGGCGGTAGCGTCCTACGACCAGCAGAACTGGTTTCGCGTGCCGACCCGCTACGACGGCAAGGCCCTGCACTTCAGCCTTGAGCCCCGCGAAACACAGGCCTGGTTCGCCTACTTCGAGCCCTACCCGCGCGCGCGGCACAATCAGCTGATCGAACGCGCCAGCGCCTTGCCGGGCGTCGAACTGCTGGCCACCGGGCGCAGCGTCGAAGGGCGCGATATCCCGTTGCTGCGGGCGGGCGACGGGGGCGCGGGCAAGCGCAAGCTGTGGATCATCGCCCAGCAGCACCCCGGCGAGCACATGGCCGAGTGGTTCATGGAGGGCGTGATCGACCGCATACAGGGTAACGATGCCACCGTGCAGGCCCTGCTGGCGGTCGCCGACCTGTACCTGATCCCCAACATGAACCCGGACGGTGCCGCTGCCGGGCACCTGCGCACCAATGCCAGGGGCAAGGACCTCAACCGCGCCTGGCAGGATGCGAACATCGAACACACCCCTGAGGTGCTGTTCGCCCAGCAGCAGATGAAGCTGTATGGCGTGGACCTGTTCCTGGATGCCCATGGCGATGAGGAAATACCCCATGTGTTCACGGCCGGATGCGAAGGCAACCCGGGCTACACGGATCGGATCGCGGCACTGGAGGAGCGTTTTCGCAGCACCCTGTGCAGCGTGACCCGGGACTTCCAGACCACCCACGGCTACCCGCGCAGCAAGCCTGGGCAGGCCAACATGACCCTGGCATGCAATGCGGTGGGCCAGGCGCATGACTGCCTGTCGCTGACCCTGGAGATGCCGTTCAAGGATCACGACGACGCGCCCGATGCGGTGACCGGCTGGTCGGGTGAACGCTCCAAGGCGCTGGGCAGCGCAGTGATCGACACCTTGGCGAAGCTGGTCGCAGAACTGCGCTAGGGCTGACGCACCGCCGCCCCGCAGCGCTCCCCATCGCGGTTCAAGCCCGCCCCCACAAGGCTTGCAGTGCCCTGTAGGAGCGGGCCTGACCCGCGATGAGGCAGGTCAGCCCGGCGGCGGCCCCGCCACCCGCACACAATCATCCGGCCCCAGCACCCGCCCATCCGCCGCTCGCAGCTGCAGCGGGCCCACCGGCGCCCCGCTCTGGCGGTCCACCAGCACCGAATGCGCCTCGCCAGGCTGGTAGAAAAACGCCTCGCCCCACTGGCGCAGCCCCACGATCAAGGGAAACAACCCGCGCCCCTTCTCGGTCAGCACGTACTCCTGGTACGCGCTGCCATCCGACGCCGGCACCAGCTCCAGAATCCGGTGCTCCACCAACTGGCGCAAGCGCGAGGCCAAAATGTTCTTGGCCATGCCCAGGTTGCGCTGGAACTCGCCAAAGCGGCGCAAGCCATCAAACGCATCACGCACGATCAACAGCGACCACCAGTCACCGATCGCGTCCAGTGACCGGGCCACCGGGCATTCGGCATCTTGCAGGCGGGTACGCTGAACCATGGTCGCTCTCGGCAGGCTGAAAAAAGTAGTTGCAATATAAAACCGGTCCTCTCAGCATACAACCAGTTTCATTATGCAACCACATAGGATATCGCCATGCCCGCCTCCCCTGCGCCCCGGCTTTCGCCGTGGCTCGCCCTGCTGTTCTCCGTCGCCTGCGCACTGGCGGTGGCCAACGTGTATTACGCCCAGCCACTGCTGGACGCGATGGCCCGCGACTTCGCCATCGACCCGGCGCTGGTGGGGCTGGTGGTGACCCTGACCCAGGTGGGCTACGGCCTGGGCCTGATACTGCTGGTGCCTCTGGGCGACCTGTTCGAGCGGCGCCGGCTGATCGTGCTGCAGTCGCTGCTGTCGGTGCTGGCCCTGCTGATGATCGCGCTGGCCACCAGCAGCGCCTGGCTGTTTGTCGGCATGGCCCTGACCGGCCTGTTGGCGGTGGTGGCGCAACTGCTGGTGGCGCATGCCGCCAGCGTATCGGCCGACACCGAACGCGGGCATGTGGTGGGCATGGTCACCAGCGGTATCGTGATCGGCATCCTGCTGGCCCGCACCCTGTCCGGGGCGATGGCCGATCTGGCCGGCTGGCGCTCGATCTACGCCCTGTCGGCAGCGCTGACCCTGCTGATGACCCTGCTGCTGTGGCGCGTGCTGCCCGCACACACGGCTGCGCGCCCCAACACTGGCTACGGCGCGCTGCTGGTGTCGTTGTGGCAACTGGTGCGCGAGCAGCCGGTGCTGCGCCAGCGGGCCCTGCTGGCGATGCTCAGCTTCGCTTCGGCCATGGTGCTGTGGACCCCGCTGGTACTGCCCCTGAGCGCCCCGCCGCTGTCGTTGTCGGCAACCGAGGTGGGCCTGTTCGGCCTGGCCGGCGCAGCCGGGGCGCTGGCCGCCGCGCGTGCCGGCGGGCTGGCCGACCGTGGCCTGGGGCAACGGGTCAGCGGCCTCTCGCTGCTGCTGATGATCGGTTCGTGGGGCGCCATCGCCCTCACCCAGCAATCGCTGTGGGCACTGCTGCTGGGGGTGGTGGTGTTCGACCTGGGCCTGCAGGCGCTGCACGTGGCCAGCCAGAGCCTGATCTACCGCCTGCCGGCCGATACTCACAGCCGGCTCACCGCCGCCTACATGCTGTTCTACTCCATCGGCAGTGCACTGGGCTCGCTGGCCTCGACGCTGGCCTACGCCTGGGGCGGCTGGCTGCTGGTATGCGTGCTGGGCGCGGGGTTGAATGTGCTGGCACTGGGGTACTGGTGGCGCACCGTGCGCCAGCCGGCTCAGAACTGCACGTCGAGTATCACGCTGTCCAGGTAGTCGCCGGCCGGCGGCGTGGCCTGGTCGGTGTAGACCCTGGCGTTGTAGTTGAACACCTGGCTGCCGGCCGCGCTGCCACTGCCATTGCCGTTGCCCGGGTTGATGTCGGCGTCGCTGCTGGCGCGCCGCGCACTGCTCAGGCTGCCCCAGCGCACGCCCCCGCCACTCTTGAAGATGTCATAGGCCAGGTAGTTGCCGGCGCTGGACTTCATGCGCCGACGCCCGCCTGCCACGTTCTGCCCGTCATCCAGCCCCACCGTGTAGGCACTGCCTTTGGTACAGGCCAGGTTGACGTTCTGGCTCACCGTGGCGAACCCGCTGACCACCGGCGCGCTGCCGAACACGATGTTGGGCGAGCTGATCTGGCAGTCGTTGGTGACGGTCAGGTTGATGGTCAGGGTGGTAGTGGCGTTGAACACCTGCCGCCCCAGGCAGGCGCTGCCCAGACCCAGCCCCCAGCAATAGTCGATGCTCCAGGCCACGGTGAACGTCTCCTGGTACAGGCCGGCCGCCACGTTGCTGGTCATTTGCGTGCGCAGGTAGATGGGCACGGTCTTGGGCGAGGTGCCGCCGAGCAGGCCCAGGGCATCGATGATGCCGTTGCGCGCAAAATCGTAGGGCTGGCCCCGGGTGATCGGGTAGCTGGTGCTGTTGTTGGCGTACAGCGTGTAGAGGATGACGTCGCCGGTGGGGCCCACCAGCCCGGTGGTGCCGTTGTTGGCGGTGAAGGTGGCCTTGAAGGAGTCATCCGAACGCAGCAGGGTCAGCAGCGAACCGGTGCAGCTCAAGCCGGCACTGGGCGCCGTGGTGGTCTGCACCGTGGTGCGTATCAGGGTGGAGTTGACCAGGCCGAAAGTGGCCGGCGTGGTTGCCAGCACCTGGCACAGCGCCTGGGCGCGCATGCCGGCCAGCAGTGCCAGCAGCGCAAGCAGCCCCGTCAGCCGGCGCTTCACTGGCACACCAGCGGGCCGATCAGCGGCACCTGGTCGGCCTGCGCCTTGAGCTCGAACTGCACCCGGCAACTGCCGCCTCCGGCCAGTTGCACCACCAGGCTGTTGTGTTCGCTCAGGTCCTCCAGGTACACCAGGCCATCCCAGCCCACCACCGCCAGCGCGCCGCTCTGCTCGTGGCGTACCTGGCTGCCCACGGCCAGTTCGTTGTTGCCGGCATCCACCAGCACCACGCTGGCGGCCAGTACCCGGCGCAACGGAAATTCCAGCAGGTAGCCGGCGCCGCGCCTTACCGCCACGCGCTGCTCCACATTCGGCGAGCGCACATCGGGGGGCAGTTCCAGCGGGTCGATCTCGTACTTGCCGCGGTAGTAGCCGCTGCCGTAGGGCACCAGCAGGTGCCCCTGGCTGTCGGTGTGCCCCACCACCTGGTTCTCGTAGCGCACCGGCACATCGGCAAAGCCTTCGGTGCTGACCAGCACGAAGGCGTCGTCGATGCGATTGGCCGCGAACACCCCGGCGTCCATCAGCACCACCGAGCCGCTGGCGTCGGCCCAGCGGGTCATGTTGTCGCTGCTGCCGTACACCCCGGCCTGCAACTGCACCGATTGCAGGCGCCAGGTCAGGTCGGCCTGACGGTAGGTTTCACGGTCGCCGCCGGCATAGCCCAGGTTGAACCCCACGCCGCCCTGGGCGGGTACGGCGCGGCTGTAGTTGACCCGCTGCAGGTTCTCGCCCTGCTGGTTGCGCTCCAGGCTCAGGGCCAGCGTGCCGTGCAGGTCGAAGGGCACCACCACCTGCGCCTGCACCGCCCACTGGCTGTCGTCCAGGTCGCGGTTGGCCGACAGGTACAGGCTGCTGTTGCCCCACAGCGGCTTGCTCCAGCTGAGGTTGAGCAGGCGCGTGCGCGAGTTGTCGGCGGCGCGCACATCGAAGTAGCCCGCCCCCAGGCTGCCATAGCGTTGCAGGTTGAGGCTCAGGGTGACCTGCTCGCTGCGCTGGCTGAGGCGGATATACGGGCTGTCGACCAGCGACAGGTCGGCGTAGTCGCCATGACGCTCCAGGCGCTGGTAGTTGAAGCCCAGCCAGCGGTTGTTGTACTGGTAGCCCAGGCTCAACTGCTGGCCACTGCGGCCTTCGAAGCGGCTCTGGCTCAGCGCCGTGTTGAGCACGCCGAAGTTGCCCACCCGCAGGTTGCCGCCCAGCCCGCCCAGGCCCAGGGACCCGGCCGCCTCGGCATGGCTTTCCAGCGTGAAGTAGTCGGTCAGGCCATAGCGCAGGCTGCCCGCCGCAACACCGGGGCCGTAGGCAAAGTCGCGCACGGCATAGTCGCGGCGCAGGGCGCCGGCCGCCACCGAGAAGTCCGCCAGCCCCTGTTGCAGCAGGCTGCTGGTGACGTAGAACGGCAACGTGGTCGAGACCTGCCGGCCAAGGGCGTCGGTGGTCACCACCACCGCCTCGCCGGCACCGTTGATGAACGGCACGTTGGTCAGGGTATAGGGGCCTGGCTGCAGGTCGGCACTGGCGCTCTTGTAGCCATTGATGAACAGGTCCACCGACGAGGGCACCGCGGCTTCACCGGCGAAGGCCGGCAAGGGGTAGGTCACCAGGTCCGGGCGCACGGCAAAGTCCCGCGACAGCTGCACCCCGCCCACCCGCACCGAGCTGGTCCAGGGCAAGGCGCCGGTCAGCACATCGCCGGCCTCGAAGGTCAGCAGGCGCGCCTCGTCGGTGTAGCGCCAGGTGGTGTCGTACCGCCGAAAACCTTCCTGGGCGCCTTCGTAGCCTGCCCCGCCGAGGCGCTGGCGCCACTGCCCGGTGGTGGAGAAGGTGCCCCAGCTGTCGAACACCCGCAGTTCGTTCCAGGCTGCCAGGTAGGTGCCCCCCTCATCGGTGTCGTTGAAGTAGGCGTCGTAGTTGAGCAAGGCGCCGAAACTGCTCAACGCCTCGCCGGCCGGCCCCAGCGAGCGCTCGCCGATACGCTGGTTGGGCAGCCACGCCGCCGGCACCTGCACCAGCAGCCGCTGGTTCTGGCTGTCGTACTCGCTGTGCAAGCCATCGATGGCGTCCAGCGCCAGTTCCGGGCCGGGCTGCCCGGGCAGTTGCACGCCCGCCGCCTGCAGGTCGGCGGTGGCCATGTACAGGCGCCCGGCCCGCTGGTGCACCAGCACCACGCTAGCGCTGCTCATCTGGTTGACCACCAGTTCCAGGTACAACGGCGCATCGGCGACAGCCTCCATACTCGCAGGGGGTGGCGGCAGTTCGCCTGCGACCGCGCTGCCCGCCAGCAGCACCGCCAGCGTCACGCTGCGGGTGCAGGCCAGAGAAGTACTCACGCACGCCGTCCCACCATGTCCGGGTCCTCCCTGGCCCCTGCTCCATCTTCATGCGCCCTTGAGGCGCCGGGCTCAGTGGCCCTGGTTGATGGTCTGGGGCGGCTCGGCCCCGTTGACGCGCCCTTTCAGCACACTGGCCGCCGAGGCTGCTGCAGGTGCCGGCCAGCGCATGCTCGCGCCGGGCAGTACATAACCCAGCAAGCCGTCGACCAGCGGCTTGCTCTGGGCGCCCTGCTGCATCACCACATCGGTGAGGCGCGCATGCACCGGCCCCACGTTGCGGATCTCGACGAAGGGCTTGCCCTGCTGCGATACCTGTCGCCAGCTCAGCAACGGCGTGCCCACGCCCGCTGCATCACGCTTGCCCTCGGCGTCCGGCTTGCTCCACAGCCCCTGGCCGTAGACGAACAATGGCACCGAGTAGCGCATCTGGAAGCGGATCTGCGCCTGGGAAGTCTGCGCATCGCTGGCCGGCAGGGCGGGTGGGATTTCGTCGATGATGATGCGGTAGGCCTGTTCCTGGCCGGCCGGCGACTGGCCGGTGCGGGTCAGGCGAATCAGCTGTTTCTCACCCGGCTTGATGGTCGCTACCGGCGGGCTGCCGATGATCTCGCGCTGGGGCTGGAACTGGTCGTCATACCCGTCCTGGCGCCAGGCGAACACCCTGACCTGCAGGTTCGCCGGGGTGGTGCCACGGTTTTCCAACCACAACGCCCCGGCCTTCTGGTCGGCCTCCAGCACCGGGTCGATCGGCCAGATCAACACCGATGTGGCCGCCTGGGCGCCCCCTGCGCCGAGCAAGGCGCCCACCAGCAGCCACTTGCCCATCCCTTGCCATCCACGTGCGTACAGCGCCATGCACCCTCTCCTTTGGCTTGTTCCGATACAACCCCGGGAGCGCACTCACCAGGACAACACCACTTGCACCACGTCGGTGTAGGTGCCCGCCGGCAACACGCCGGGTAACTGGGCTTGCGCATACACCGGCAGCTTGATCGCCGTCGGATCGCTGTAACTGACCGCCACGAGCTGACCGATGCCCAGCACCTGGGACAAGGCCGCGTCGCGGTACAACTGATAGGCCACCAGCGAGGTACCGCTGGTGCGCTTGAGGTTGCGTACCCCGTTGTTGTTCAGGCCACCGTCGACGCTCATCTTCAGGGCCACCCCGGGCGTGCATTGCAGGGTCACCGTGGTGCCTGCCAGCTGGGTGTTCACGCTGGCGGCGCCGAGCGCCGGACGGGTGCCGAAGTCCAGGGTGCCGTAGTTGCTGGCGCCGCCCACCACCAGGCAACCTGCCGCAATCGTTGCGCTGACCTGAAGCGTGCTGGTGAGCGCGGCATCCAGCGGCATGGGCACTGCCCAGGCCAGCACCGCAAGGCCACCGAGCAACCGGCGCATGACCTAGAAGCTCAGCTCGACCGCCACCGTGTCGGTGTACACCCCTGGCGGCAGCGACGGCTTGCCCACGGCGCGGCCGTACAGGTTGACGGTCTGCGCCACCCCGGTGCTGGTGGCGAGGGTGATGGTGCCGTTGATTGCCAGCAGATTGGTGTGCCCGGCATCGGTATAGAAGTCATAGGGCACGTAGTTGGTGCCCATGGCCAGCGCGCGGCTGCCACCGGTGGTGGCCGCGTCATGCGCGCCTGCGCCCACCTTCACCACCGGCGTGGCACCGGGCGAACACAGCACACTGATGGCGCCGCCACCACCGGTGCCGATCACCTGGGCGCTGGCCTCGGTGAACAGGGCAATCTGCGAGCCGAAATCCAGGTTACCGAAGTTGACCCCGGTGGTGGCGGTCGAACCGTTCACCTGACAGGCCGCGGTCAGGGTCAAGGTGGCGTTGATATTGCCCGTGACCGTGGCCGCCTGGGCCTGGCTGGCAAGGGCCAGGCCAAGCCCGGCGAAGAGTATGCGTGAGACGTTGGGATGCATGAGTCACTCCTTGTTGTTACCAGTCCAGGGTCACCATCAGGGTGTCACGGTAGATGCCGGCCGGCAGCGCCCTGGGGTGTGCCACCACGGCGCCGTAGATCGGTATGGGGATTTGCGCAGCGCTGCTGATCGAGAAGTTGCGCTGCTGGCCGATGCCGTAGCGCACTGCACCGCTTGGATCGGCCGCCAGCTGGTAGGGGATGAGCTCGCTGCCGTTGCGCAGGCGGCGCACGCCGTTGGCATCGTTGCTGCCGCCATTGATGCTCACCGTGAAGGCCCGCACCGAGGGGTTGCAGCTGACCTGCAGGGTGCCGCTGCCGCCGGTCTGGTCGAGGTTGGCGCTCAGCGGGCGGGCCCAGCTTGGCCCCTGGGTGCCGAAGTCCAGCAGGCCCAGGCCGCCACCGGCCGGGCTGTCGTCCGGCACATTGCTGATCTGGCAGGCTGCGCTGATCACCAGGCGTGCCTGGATATGCCCGCTGAGGGCGGCATTGGCCATCGGACACAACAGCAAGGGCCCGAGGCTGATCAACAGAATCTGCGATGTCTTCATGCTGCCAGTTCCTTTAGCACGCACAGGGTCACCAGGTGACGGTCACCTTGAGCAAGTCCGAGTAATGGCCGACACGGGGCACCTGGGCCAGGGTGTCGATGCGGGCGTACAGCGGCAGTTCCACCGACCCCGAGTCGGGTACGCGTGCATGCTGGGCGATGTTCACCGCCAGCGGAGTGCGCCAGGCCGGGTCCTGGTAGAGGCGGTACGGTATGGGACGGGCCTGTGGCGTGTCGCTGGCCAGGTAGCGCACCTCGCCGACGCCGCCATGCTGGCCGCCATCGACCTTTACCTGGTACAGCGTATCGGGGTTGCATTCCAGACGTGGGGGGCGTTGTTGCAGCAAGGCGCCGGTCAGCGGGCCTTGCGGATCGTCCAGGCGCGCGGTACGGCCGAAGTCGAGCAGGCCCTGGGCCTGGGCGCCGGCATCGCGGGTCTGGTGCACCAGCTGGCAACCGCGCTGTACATCCACGCGAACTTCCACCAGAAAATCTGCGGCGGCGGCAGCGTCTGCGACAACCAGCCCGAGCAGCGCAGCCAGAGAGCGTCCCTTCACCGTTACCCTCCTTGCAATGCAGGATCCATCTGTTCCAGAGGGTAGCAGCCGAAGAAAAACCTGCCAGCAAGCTCGGAAATGTATAGGCCGCGTACAAGAACCTTCCTACATGACCTGCCAGGCACGACATGACTGGCAGCCCAACCCCCTATTCGGTACATTAGCGCCGCCCACTCAGCCGGCCCCTGTGCCCGGCACCCCCAAGGAGCCTGAGATTGACCGCCTTACCGCCGTCCTGGATCCGTTCGCCGCTGCGCGCCCTGCGCCAGCGCCTGGCTGCCCGTGCACACCCGCCGGCCAAGCGCCTGGCGGCTGTTGAAGTCGATGAATTCTTCCGACGAAAGGCCGATGAGCAGGGCTATACCTTGAGCCACGGCCAGCAGCGGGTGATCGCCTGCATGGCCGAGCAGGCCGCGCACCTGGCTGACGGCACGGCGCGCAGCCTGTACCTGTACGGGGCGGTGGGACGGGGCAAGAGCTGGCTGCTGGACGGCTTCTTCCAGTCACTGGAGCATCCGCACAAGCGCCGCCTGCACTTTCACGATTTCTTCGCCCAGTTGCACGAGGGCATGTTCCGCCATCGCCAGCAGGACGATGCGCTGGGCGCGACCCTGGACGAGCTGCTGCAAGGCTGCCAGGTGCTGTGCTTCGACGAGTTCCACGTGCACGACATCGGCGACGCGATGCTCATCACCGGCCTGTTCAAGGCGCTGTTCGAGCGCCGCGTGTTCGTGCTGCTGACCTCCAACTACCCGCCTGCCGGGCTGCTGCCCAACCCGCTCTACCACCAGCGCTTCGAACCGGTGATCCGCCTGATCGAGGCGCACATGCAGGTGCTTGAAGTGGGCGGCGAGCAGGACTACCGCAGCCACCCGGCCTCCGGCAGCCAGCAGCGCTTCACCCAGGGTCACTACCTCTGGCCCGGCAGCCCGGCGCAGCGCCATGCCGCCGGCCTGGATCAGGCCGGCGCCCCGGTAAGGCTGCAGGTGGGCAAGCGCTCGCTGCACGCCCTGTTCAGCCAGGAGCGCGCGGTAGGCTTCAGCTTCGAGGCGATCTGCGAACAACCCACGGCGGTGATGGACTACCTGGAGCTGGCGCGCCGCTACGACCACTGGGTGATCGAGCACCTGCCGGACCTGGCGCAGTGCTCGATGGCGGCGCAGCAGCGCTTCATCAACCTGGTGGACGTGCTGTATGACCAGGACAAGCACCTGGTGCTGGTCGGCCAGGCCTCGCTGTGCGAAAGCCTGGGCGGCAGCGCCATCGACCTGGCCCGCACCCGCAGCCGGCTGGGCCAGCTCAATGTGCTGGGCCCGGTAGCCTGCCCGGGTTGACCCTCAGCTGGCCCGCGCCAGGCTGGCCAGCACCCCTTCTATCTCGGCCAGCACGGCCGGGTCGTCCAGGGTCGAGGGCGGGGTGTAGGGCTGGTGGTCGGCGATCTTGCGCAGCACCGCCCGCAAAATCTTGCCCGAGCGGGTCTTGGGCAGGCGCTTGACCACCCGCACCTGGTTGAAGCAGGCCAGCGCGCCGATCTGCTCGCGCACGCTGGCCACCAGTTCGGCCTGCAACTGCTGCTCGCTCAGGCTGACCCCGTCCTTGAGCACCACCAGGCCCAACGGCACCTGGCCCTTGATTTCGTCGCGCACCCCCACCACCGCGCACTCGGCAATCGCCGGGTGGCGCGCCACCAGGTCTTCCATCTCGCCGGTGGACAGCCGGTGCCCGGACACGTTGATCACGTCATCGGTGCGCCCCATGATGTAGACGAAACCGTCCTCGTCGAGGTAGCCGCCATCGCCGGTGTGGTAATAGCCGGGGTGGCTATGCAGGTAGGCCTGCAGGTAGCGCGCATGGTCGCCCCACAGCGTCTGGCTGCAGCCGGGCGGCAGCGGCAGTGCGATCACGATGGCACCCTGCTCGTTGGGGCCCAGAAGGTGCCCGTCGTCGTCCAGCACGCGCACGTGGTAACCCGGCACGGCGCGGTTGCTCGAACCCGGACGCACCCCGCAACCCTCCAGCCCGACGCAGGGCGCGGTCACCGGCCAGCCGGTTTCGGTCTGCCACCAGTGGTCGTGCACGGCCTTGCCGCTGGCCGCCTCCAGCCATTGATGGGTGCTGGAGTCGAGTTTTTCCCCGGCCAGGAAGATCTGGCGCAGCGAGCTCAGGTCATGGCGCTTGAACAGCTCGCCCTGCGGGTCTTCCTTGCGGATTGCGCGCATGGCCGTGGGTGCGCAGAACAGCCCGTTGACCCGGTACTGCTCCACCACGCGCCAGTAGGCGGCAGCGTCCGGGGTGCGGATCGGCTTGCCCTCGTAGAACACCGTGGTGCAGCCGTTCATCAGCGGCCCGTAGACGATCAGCGAGTGCCCCACCACCCAGCCCACGTCGGAGATGCCCCACCACACATCCCCCGGCTGCATGCCGTAGATATGGCGCAGGGCAAAGCGCAGCGCCACGGCGTTGCCGCCGTTCTCACGCACGATGCCCTTGGGTTTGCCGGTGGTGCCGGAGGTGTACATGATGTACAGCGGGTCGCCTGCGGCCAAGGCCACCGGTGGCACCGGGCTGGCCGCAGCCACTGCCGCCTGCCAGTCCAGGTCGCGGCCTTCGCGCAGCTCGGCGCGGGCCTGCGGGCGCTGCAGCACCAGCACCTGGCGCGGCTGGTGGGTGGCCAGTTGCAGGGCCTTGTCCACCAGCGGCTTGTATTCGATCACGCGGTCGAACTCCAGCCCGCAGGAGGCGGTGAGCAGCAGCGCAGGCCGCGCATCGTCGATGCGCAGGGCCAGCTCGTTGGCGGCAAAGCCACCGAACACCACCGAATGCACCGCGCCGATGCGGGCGCAGGCCAGCATTGCCATGGCCGCCTGCGGCACCATCGGCATGTAGATGATCACCCCATCGCCCTGCTTCACCCCCAGCTCGCGCAGCAGGCCGGCCAGGCGCGCCACCTCGTCGCGCAGTTGCACGAAGGTGTAGGTCTGGCGGGTGTCGGTGACGGGCGAGTCGTAGATCAGTGCGGTCTGCTCGCCACGGCCCTGCTCTATCTGGTGGTCGAGGGCCAGGTAGCAACTGTTGAGTTGCCCGTCGGCAAACCACTGGTGGGTGCCGTCGGGGTTGGCCACAAGGGTCTGCGCAGGCTTGCGGTACCAGGCCAGGTGGTCAGCCTGTTCGGCCCAGAACGCGGCGGGGTCGGCAATGGAGCGGTCGTAGCTGTGCTGGTAAGTCATCGATCGGTAACCCTGAACTTTGTTGTTATTAAAAGGGCGAATATCGAGTATGGACGCCAATTGCGCGCCTGCCATGGTACTTAAGTCGGGTATCATCGCCGCCGTCTTCATTGCCCTTGCAGCCCCTTCATGCACACCCTCGACGACCTCAGGCACGGCCGCCTGGCAGGTGCCACCCGCCTCGACCTGAGCTGCGGGCTCACGCAGTTCCCGGATGAGATCTTCGAACTGGCCGACAGCCTCGAAGTGCTCAACCTGAGCGGCAATGCGTTGAGCAGCCTGCCCCATGACCTGGGCCGGCTGCACCGGCTCAAGGTGCTGTTCTGCTCCCACAACCGGTTCACCGAGGTGCCGGCCAGCGTAGGCCAGTGCCTGCGCCTGGAAATGGTCGGGTTGCGCAACAACCGCATCACGCACCTGCCGGCCGCCGCATTGGGCCCCAACCTGCGGGCACTGGTGCTGACCGAGAATTGCCTTGAACAGTTGCCCGACGCACTGGGCGACTGCCAGCAGCTGCAAAAGCTGATGCTGGCGTGCAACCGCCTGCGCGCCCTGCCGGCCAGCCTTGCGCGGTGCCAGCGGCTCGAACTGCTGCGGGTGTCGGCCAACCGTTTGAGCGAACTGCCCCAGTGGCTGCTGACGATGCCCCGCCTGGCGTGGCTGGCGTATGCCGGCAACCCCTTGCCCCAGGGCCTTGCGGCGCCGCAGGCGCCGGGCCGGTGCGACGCCATCGACTGGCACGCCCTCGAGCTGGGCGAGGTGCTGGGCCAGGGCGCCTCCGGGGTGATTCACCGCGTGCAGGTGGCGGGCCGAAAGGCGGCGCTCAAGCTGTACAAGGGCCAGATGACCAGCGATGGCTCGCCGCTCAACGAAATGCAGGCGTGCGTGGCAGCTGGCGCCCACCCGAACCTGATCCCGCTGCTGGGGCAGGTAGCCAACCACCCGCACCAGGTGCCGGGGTTGCTGATGGCGCTGGTGGGCACCCACCTGTCTGCCCTGGCCGGGCCGCCCAGCCTGCAAACCTGCACCCGAGACGTCTACCCGCCTGACCTGTGCCTTGGCCTGCAAGCCGCAACCCGGCTGGCGACGGCCATCGCGTCGGTCGCAGCGCACCTGCACCAGCGCGGCATCACCCACGGCGACCTGTACGCGCACAACATCCTGTGCGATGCACAGGGCAACGCGGTGCTCGGGGACTTTGGCGCGGCATCGTTCTTTGCGCAGGATGGCAGTGTTGCAGCAGACGCATTGCAGCGTATCGAGGTGCGGGCGTTCGGGGTGTTGCTGGGGGAACTGCTGGCGTGTTGCGGGGAGGCGTCAGAGGAACTGGCGGACTTGCAGGCGAGCTGTGTTCAGCCGCAGGTGCTGACAAGGCCGGATTTTGCGCAGGTTGAACGGGTGCTTCGCCGGCAAGGCCGGCTCCCGCAAGAGGCGTAGGAGCAGGCCTTGCCGGCGAAGTGGGTTATCAGCCCGCCAGGCCGACGTACACGTTCTGCACGTCGTCGTTGTCGTCGATGGCTTCCAGGAATGCCTCGACTTCAGCCATGTGCTCGTCGCTGAGCCCGCTGACCGGGTTCTTGGGGGTGTAGCCGATCTTGGCCGAGATCACCTTGAAGCCCTGTTGCGGCAAGGCCTTCTGTACCGCGTCCAGGTCGGTGGTGTCGGTGATGAACAGGGTCGAGCCCTCTTCTTCACCTTCCGCGAAGTCCTGTGCACCGGCTTCGATGGCGGCCATTTCCGGGTCGGCATCAGGGGTTTCAGGGCTGGCTTCGATCAGGCCGACATGGTTGAAGTCCCAGGCCACCGAGCCCGAAGCGCCCAGCTGGCCCTTGCGGAACAGCACGCGAATCTGCGCCACGGTGCGGTTGACGTTGTCGGTCAGGCATTCGACGATCAGCGGCACCTGATGCGGGGCGAAGCCTTCGTAGGTAACGTGGTGGTACTGCACCGCGTCGCCATCCAGGCCCGCGCCCTTGCGGATGGCGCGTTCCAGGGTCTCTTTGGTCATCGAGGCCTTCTTGGCCTGTTCCACGGCCAGGCGCAGGCGCGGGTTCATGTCCGGGTCGGCACCGGCCTTGGCCGCGATCTGGATCTCCTTGGACAGCTTGCCCATGATCTTGCCCTTGGCGTTGGCTGCTACTTCTCTATGCTTGGCTTTCCACTGTGCGCCCATCTCGACTCTCTTGTTTCAGCTGCCGGTTCAGGTAGCGACCAGCAAGGTGGCGTGCAGTTTATACAGGCTGCGCCGGGCAATCGACAAAAAAACGCTGGGCTGTTGCCGGGCCTGGTGAACCCTTCGCCGGCAACGCCAGCTCCTACTGGCGTTGCAGGAGCCGGCCTTGCTGGCGAAGAGGCCAGCATCCACAACCTAGAAACCACTTTAAGTTGTGATTTTTATTTCATATATATCAATCAGATAAGCCAACAACCTCATGTAGTTAAGCAGCTTCACGCTGCGCCACCACCTGCGCCGCCGCCAGCATCGCCCTGAGCAGCACTGCGCACCCGGCCGCCAGGTCCTTGGGGTCGGCATTCTCGATTTCGTTATGGCTGATGCCGCCCTCGCACGGCACGAAGATCATCCCGGCCGGGCCCAGTTCGGCCAGGAAGATCGCGTCGTGCCCGGCCCCGCTGACGATGTCCATGTGCGACATGCCCAGCCCCTGCGCCGCGCTGCGCACCGCCTCCACGCAGCCCTTGTCGAAGTACAGCGGCGGGAAGTCCGCGGTGGGCGTCAGCGTGTAGGTCAGCCCGTGCTGCTGCGCGGTCGCGGCGATCACCTCCTGCACCTGGGCGATCATCGAGTCCAGCCGCGCCGGCTCCAGGTGACGAAAATCCAGGGTCATGCGCACCTCGCCGGGGATCACGTTGCGCGAGCCCGGGTACGCCTGCAGGCAGCCCACCGTGCCGCACGCATGGGGCTGATGCTCCAGAGCCACGCGGTTGACCGCCGCCACCACCGCACTGGCGCCTACCAGGGCGTCCTTGCGCAGGTGCATCGGGGTCGGCCCGGCGTGGGCCTCGACACCGCGCAGGGTGAGGTCGAACCATTTCTGCCCCAGCGCGCCGAGCACCACGCCGATGGTCTTGCGCTGGTCCTCCAGGATCGGCCCCTGCTCGATATGCGCCTCGAAATAGGCGCCCACCGGGTGCCCACTGACCGCGCGGGTGCCGGCGTAGCCGATCGCATTCAGCGCCTCGCCCACGCTCACGCCCTGGGCATCGCGCTTGGCCAGCGTCTCCTGAAGGGTGAACTTCTCGGCGAACACGCCCGAGCCCATCATGCACGGCGCGAACCGCGAGCCCTCCTCGTTGGTCCACACCACAACCTCAAGTGGCGCCTCAGTCTCTATCTGCAAGTCATTGAGTGTACGAAGAACTTCCAGCCCGGCCAGCACTCCGAAGCAGCCATCGAACTTGCCGCCGGTGGGCTGGGTGTCGATATGGCTGCCGGTCATTACCGGCGGCAGTTGCGGGTTGCGCCCGGGCCGGCGGGCAAAGATGTTGCCCACCCCGTCCACGCTGACGGTGCAGCCGGCAGCCTCGGTCCATTGCACGAACAGGTCGCGGGCCTGGCGGTCCAGGTCGGTCAGGGCCAGGCGGCATACGCCTCCTTTGGCGGTGGCACCCAGTTGCGCCAGCTCCATCAGCGACTGCCACAGGCGCTGGCCATCGATGTGGGCCTGGGTACTTTGCAGAACGTCCTTAGCGGTTTGCATGAGCATCTCCTGCTTGGCCGGCCTCTGCGGGCCGTGGGGTTACACGGTGGGTTTGAGGCTGGTGGCACGCGCGCCCTTCAGGCTGCCCAGGGCGTAGTAGATCACCCCGCCCAGCGCCGAGCCGGTGAACCAGCCGAAGTCGTAGAACCAGCTGAACGCCGGGCTGTGCAGCGACAACAGGGTCAGCACCACCGGCACGCCGAAGGCGATGAAGCCGGTCGCGTTCCAGGCCGGGTACACGTCGTCGCGGTACAGCCCGGCAAGGTCGAGGGTCTGCTTGCGCAGCAGGAAGTAGTCCACCACCATGATCCCGGCAATCGGCCCCAGCAGGCTGGAATAGCCCAGCAGCCAGTTGGAATACACCGACTCCAGGCTCACGTCCGAGACGATCAGGCCGAGCTTCTTGAGCAGCTCATGGGCCATCAGCAGCAGGCCCACCAGCCCGGTCAGCAGCACGGCGGTGGTACGCCCGATCCACTTGGGCGCCAGGTTCTGGAAGTCGTTGGTGGGCGAAACGATGTTGGCCGCGGTGTTGGTCGACAGTGTGGCGATGATGATCAGCGCCATGGCCAGCGCCACCCACAGCGGGCTCTGGATATGCCCGATCAGGCTCACCGGGTCGGACACCGTCTCGCCCACCAGCGAGGCCGAGGCCGCGGTCAGCACCACCCCCAGCGCGGCAAACAGGAACATGGTCAGCGGCAGGCCGAAGATCTGCCCCAGGATCTGGTCCTTCTGGCTTCGGGCATAGCGGCTGAAGTCCGGGATGTTCAGCGACAGCGTGGCCCAGAAACCCACCATGGCGGTCAGCCCGGCGAAGAAGTAGCCGGTCACGCTGGCGCCTTCGGGGCGTTTGGGCGGCTGCGCCAGCAGTTCGCTGAACGACACGTTGGGCAGCGCCCACACCAGCAGCCCGGCACCCACCAGCACCAGCAGCGGTGCCGACAGGGTTTCGAGCCACTTGATCGACTCGGCGCCGCGCAGCACCACCCACAGGTTGAGGCACCAGAACAGCATGAAGCCGATGACCTCGCCGGTGCCGCCCAGCGCCTTCCATTCCGGCCAGAACGAGCCCAGGAAGAGGTGGATGGCCAGCCCGCCGAACATCGTCTGGATACCGAACCAGCCGCACGCCACCAGCGCGCGGATCAGGCACGGCACGTTGGAGCCGATGATGCCGAACGAGGAGCGCAGCAGCACCGGGAACGGGATGCCGTACTTGGTGCCGGGGAAGGCATTGAGCGTCAGCGGGATGAGCACGATGGTGTTGGCCAGCAGGATCGCCAGCAGCGCCTCGCCCACCGTCAGGCCGAAATACGCCGTGAGCACCCCGCCCAGGGTGTAGGTGGGCACGCAGATCGACATGCCGACCCACAGTGCGGTGATGTGCCATTTGTTCCAGGTGCGCTGCCCCACCTTGGTCGGGGCGATGTCATGGTTGTAGCGAGGGCTGTCGAGGACGTCGGTGCCGGCGTCGAGCTCGAACAAGCCGTCACGCTCGCTCACTTGCGATCGGGTCTGGTGCATTGGCCGCTCCACTTTTCTGGTTATGTGCACCTCGCGATGAGGCGCCGGAGTCTTGCGCGTGCAGGTAAGGCAATCACGGTCAGGTGATCTGAGAAATCTTGACCATTTACGCATCCTGTCAAGCAAGACAGGACTCGCCAGAAACCTTTCCTAACCCGTAAAAAGAAGTTTTATTCTTATTTTTCAATAAGTTGAAAACAGAATAAGCATATAAAAAATAATCTTGCCCAATCCCGGATCGCCAACTAGATTCAATTCTTGACGGCGATGACAGGATTACTCCGGCGCCGATCACGACAAAAATCTAGAGCCGGTAGCAACCGGTCAAGCCTGCGAGGAGCTTCGTGATGACGCTTTTGATTCGTGGCGCCACCCTGATTACCCATGACGAGAGTTACCCGGCCGACGTGTACTGCGCAGACGGCCTGATCCAGGCCATCGGCCACAACCTCGACGTCCCCGCCGGCTGTACCGTGCTCGATGGCAGCGGGCAGTACCTGATGCCCGGCGGCATCGACCCCCACACCCACATGCAGCTGCCCTTCATGGGCACGGTGGCCAGCGAGGACTTCTACACCGGCACCGCCGCCGGCCTGGCCGGCGGCACCACCTCGATCATCGACTTCGTGATCCCCAACCCGCAGCAATCGCTGCTCGAAGCCTTTCACCAGTGGCGCGGCTGGGCCGAGAAATCGGCGGCCGACTACGGCTTTCACGTGGCCATCACCTGGTGGAGCGAGCAGGTGCGCGAGGAAATGGCCGAGCTGGTCAACCACCACGGGGTGAACAGCTTCAAGCACTTCATGGCCTACAAGAACGCGATCATGGCCGCCGACGACACCCTGGTCGGCAGCTTCGAGCGCTGCCTGGAGCTGGGCGCGGTGCCCACGGTGCATGCCGAGAACGGCGAGCTGGTGTACCACCTGCAGCGCAAGCTGCTGGCCCAGGGCATCACCGGCCCCGAAGCGCACCCGCTGTCGCGCCCTTCGCAGGTGGAAGGCGAAGCGGCCAGCCGTGCCATCCGCATTGCCGAAACCCTCGGCACCCCGCTGTACCTGGTGCACGTGTCCACCCGCGAGGCGCTGGACGAGATCACCTATGCCCGCGCCAAGGGCCAGCCGGTGTACGGCGAAGTGCTGGCCGGGCACCTGTTGCTGGACGACAGCGTGTACCAGCACCCCGACTGGCAGACGGCGGCCGGCTATGTGATGAGCCCGCCGTTTCGCCCGCGCGGGCACCAGGAGGCCCTGTGGCACGGGCTGCAATCGGGCAACCTGCATACCACCGCCACCGACCATTGCTGCTTCTGCGCCGAGCAGAAGGCCGCGGGGCGTGACGATTTCAGCCGTATCCCCAACGGCACGGCGGGCATCGAGGACCGCATGGCGGTGCTGTGGGACGAAGGCGTGAACACCGGCCGGCTGTCGATGCAGGACTTCGTCGCCCTCACCTCCACCAACACCGCCAAGATCTTCAACCTGTACCCACGCAAGGGTGCGCTGCGGGTCGGCGCCGATGCCGACCTGGTGCTGTGGGACCCGCACGGCACGCGCACCATCTCGGCCAAGACCCACCACCAGAATGTCGACTTCAACATCTTCGAAGGCAAGACAGTGCGCGGGGTGCCCAGCCATACCATCAGCCAGGGCAAGCTGGTGTGGGCCGACGGCGACCTGCGCGCCGAGCGCGGCGCCGGGCGCTATGTCGAACGGCCGGCATACCCGGCGGTGTTCGACCTGCTGAGCAAGCGTGCGCAGCAGTGCAGGCCCGGCGCGGTCAAGCGCTGAGCCTTTAAAGCATCGCGGGTCAAGCCCGCTCCCACAGGTATCGTGCGATCCCGGTGGGAGCGGGCTTGACCCGCGATGGGCGCGCCAGCGCCCCGGTTTCTATAAAAAAACAAAGAGGCCACTACCGTGATCAACGCCTTGAACCATCTCCCGCACCCGCAAGACGACAACGCCACCCTCGCCACGCATTTCAGCGACCTGGCTCCACCCCTCACCCCGCGCCAGGCCGCCGTGGAAAGCGCGCGCTGCCTGTACTGCTACGACGCCCCCTGCGTCGACGCCTGCCCCAGCGACATCGACATCCCCTCCTTCATCCGCAACATCCAGCAGGACAACGTGCAGGGTGCGGCCATCAAGATTCTCTCGGCCAACATCCTCGGTGGCAGCTGCGCCCGGGTGTGCCCCACCGAGATCCTCTGCCAGCAGGCCTGCGTGCGCAACAACGCCCAGGAATGCGCCCCGGTGCTGATCGGCCTGCTGCAACGCTACGCGGTCGATCATGCCGAGTTCGCCGAGCACCCGTTCCAGCGTGCGCCCAGCACCGGCAAGCGCATCGCCGTGGTCGGCGCCGGCCCCGCAGGCCTGGCCTGCGCCCACCGGCTGGCCTGGCACGGGCATGAGGTGGTGATTTTCGAAGCACGGGAAAAGGCCGGCGGCCTCAACGAATACGGCATCGCCAAGTACAAGCTGGTGGACGACTTCGCCCAGCGCGAGCTGGACTTCGTGCTGCAGGTGGGCGGTATCGAGATCCGCCACGGCCAGGTGCTGGGCGACAACCTCAGCCTGGGCGAGCTGCAACAGCAGTTCGACGCGGTGTTCCTCGGCCTGGGCCTGGCCGCCAGCCGCCAGTTGGGCCTGCCCGACGAAGGCGCCCCGGGCCTGCTCAGCGCCACCGAGTACATCCGCGAACTGCGCCAGGCCGACGACCTGAGCACCCTGCCCCTGGCCGAACGCTGCATCGTGCTCGGCGCCGGCAACACCGCCATCGACATGGCAGTACAGATGGCCCGCCTGGGCGCCCATGACGTCAATCTGGTGTACCGCCGTGGCCTGCAGGACATGGGCGCCACCCAGCATGAACAGGACATCGCCAAGGCCAACCAGGTGCGGCTGCTGACATGGGCCCAGCCCGAGCAGGTGCTGCTCGACGACCAGGGCCGGGTGCGCGGCATGCGCTTTGCCCGCACGCACCTGGTGGACGGACGCCTGCAAACCACTGGGCAAACCTTTGAACTGGCGGCGGATGCGATCTTCAAGGCCATCGGCCAGGCCTTCGACGGCCAGGCCCTGAGCGACCCGCAGGCCCTGCAACTGGAGCGTGATGGCGAGCGTATCCGCGTGGACGACAACCTGCGCACCAGCCTGCCGGGCGTGTACGCCGGCGGCGACTGCACGCACCTGGGCCAGGACCTCACCGTACAGGCCGTGCAGCACGGCAAGCGGGCCGCCGAGGCCATCCATGCCCAACTGACCCTCAACGTGGAGGCCGCATAAATGGCAGACCTGTCGATCGAATTCGCTGGCATCAAGGCGCCCAACCCGTTCTGGCTGGCCTCCGCACCGCCCACCGACAAGGCCTACAACGTGATACGTGCGTTCGAGGCCGGCTGGGGTGGCGTGGTCTGGAAAACCCTGGGCGAAGACCCCGCCGCCGTCAACGTGTCGTCACGCTACTCGGCGCACTTCGGGCCCAACCGCGAGGTGCTGGGCATCAACAACATCGAGCTGATTACCGACCGCTCGCTGGAGATCAACCTGCGCGAGATCACCCAGGTGAAAAAGGCCTGGCCCGACCGCGCGCTGATCGTGTCGCTGATGGTGCCGTGCGTGGAGGACGCGTGGAAAACCATCCTGCCGCTGGTGGAGGCCACCGGGGCGGACGGCATCGAGCTGAACTTCGGCTGCCCTCACGGCATGCCCGAGCGCGGCATGGGCGCGGCGGTGGGCCAGGTACCGGAGTACGTCGAGCAGGTGACACGCTGGTGCAAGACCTACTGCTCGCTGCCGGTGATCGTCAAGCTCACCCCCAACATCACTGACATCCGCCAGTCGGCCCGCGCCGCGCACCGGGGCGGCGCCGACGCGGTGTCGCTGATCAACACCATCAACTCGATCACCAGCGTCGACCTTGAGCGCATGATCGCCCTGCCGATCGTCGGCGAGGCCAGTACCCACGGTGGCTACTGCGGTTCGGCAGTGAAGCCGATCGCGCTGAACATGGTGGCCGAGATCGCCCGCGACCCGGCCACCCACGGGCTGCCCATCAGTGGCATCGGCGGCATTGGCAGCTGGCGGGACGCCGCCGAGTTCATTGCATTGGGTTGCGGCTCGGTGCAAGTGTGCACCGCGGCGATGCTGCATGGTTTTCGCATCGTCGATGAAATGAAGGACGGCCTCTCGCGCTGGATGGACAGTCAGGGCTACCACAGCCTGCAGGACTTTCGCGGGCGCGCGGTGGGCCACACCACCGACTGGAAGTACCTGGACATTAACTACCAGGTGATCGCCAGGATCGACCAGCAGGCCTGCATCGGCTGCGGGCGCTGCCACATTGCCTGCGAAGACACCTCGCACCAGGCCATCGCCAGCCTGGTCAAGGCCGAGGGCGGGCACCGCTACGAGGTGATCGACGCCGAGTGCGTGGGGTGCAACCTGTGCCAGATCACCTGCCCGGTGGAGGGCTGCATCGAGATGGTGCCCCAGGACACCGGCAAGCCGTTCCTGGACTGGCTGCACGACCCACGCAACCCCTACCGCGAGGCGTCCTGAGGCTGCGCCCCACGCAGGTCTTCGAAGCAGGCCTTGTTCCCGTCCACCTGAACAGACGCCCGGGGCAGGTTCGCCGCCTCCCCGGTCGGCGTCTCCACATGCCAGTAGCAGTGCTTGATCGCGCGGGTGATGGCCACGTAGGCCAGGCGCAGGATCTCGTCCTTCTGGGCGTTGTCGTAGCCTTCGGGGTCGCCCGCGCGGCCCAGCCCGGCCTGGCGGTACACCTGGTTCTTGTACGGCGAGCGCGTCAGGTGCTGGCAGTCACCGAGCATGAACACCGCATCGGCCTGCAGGCCCTTGGCGCTGTGGTAGGTGAGCTGGCGGAACCGCCGCTGCGCCGCCGGCAGGCTGGCCTCGTGGTTGAGCAAGGGCTGCAGGTGCTCGGCAATCACCGACTTGTCGACGCTCTTGCGGTACAGCAGCATCACCGACTCGCCATCGCGGTAGTGGTCCATCAACTGCCGGGCCAGTGTGGCTTCGTCGCGCTCCATCACCATCACCGGCACCGGCTGCTCGGCCGCCGGGCCGCAGGCACGGGCCTTCTTGCCGGCAATTGCCGGGGCCGACTTAACGATATGCTCGGCTGCATCGATGATGTGCTGGTGGCTGCGGTAGTTGTCGGCCAGCATCACGCGGGTGGTGCTGGGGGCGACGAACTGCTTGGCGAACTCCATGAAGTACTTGGGCGAGCTGCCGCGCCAGCCATAGATCGACTGCCAGTCGTCCCCCACGCACAGCAGCGAGGAGTGCTGCGCCACCTGCCCCACGTGCATGGCCGGGCCGCGCCGGCGGATCTCGCGCAGGCAGGCGCGAAGCCACGAGACGATCTGCGGCGACACGTCCTGGAACTCGTCGATCATCAGGTGCGACAACGGGCGCAGCATCGGGTCGGGCAGCAGGCGCAGGTTTTCCGGGTTGTTCTCGCCGAACAGGGCGAACATGCGGTTGTAGCTCATGATTGGCGGCGACTGTGCCAGCAGGTGCGCCTCCAGCGCCTTCCAGTACAGGCTCAGGGCCTCGAAGAACAGCGCGTCGGTGTCGCCCTGCGGGAAGCTCATGCCGCCCACCGCCACGCTCACATCCAGCCCCAGGTTCTCGATGAACCCGGCAGCGCCGACGAAGGCATCCAGCAAGGGCGCCGCGCCCAGCTCGCCCTTTACCTTGTAGTCAAAGCCGGGCCCGGCCACCGCATCGCCGGCCAGCGAGGCGGTAAGGCGTTTGGCCGCCGCGTAGTTTTCCAGCCAGATCACCGGCTTGTCGCAGAACGCCTGGAACAGCGTGCGCTTGATCACCCATTCGGCCCACACCGGCAGCTTGGCGCCGGGGCGCTTGTACTGCTGATTCTCCTTGGGGTCGAAACCCAGCACCACCCAGGCGTCAAGCTCGGCGATATGGCCGTGGAAATGAAAGCGGCTGCCGTTGATTTCGACGGTTTCGCGGCTGGGCTCGATACCCTTGATCGGCCAGGCACCTGCCTGGAACCACAGGTCTTCGATCACGTCGCACAGCTCTTCGTCGCGCCCGGACGACAGCTGGGTCACCGCCACGCGCTTCTGCACGTCGGGGTGGTCGCGGTCCAGGGCCTTGAGCTGCAGGGCTTCGCGGCGCAGCCCGGCAATCAGCTCGGCGAACCGCGGGCTGGTGTGCAGCAGGTCGCGGTAGCACAGGTTGAGTTGCTGGCGCTGGGCATCGTTGATGCGCAGGTCGAACGGGTTGCTGTCCACGCCCGCCTCGCTGCCCCCGGGCTGCTCGCTGCCCAGGGTCTCGAATGCCCGCACCTGGCTGAAGCCCGGCAGGCTGCGCACCAGGGGCAGGATGCGCGAATGGAAGGTGCGCACCAGCTCACGCGCCTGCACCGGGCTCAGGGCCAGTTGCCACAGGCCGAACACCTGCACCAGGCGGGCAATGAAGTCCTTGCGCGACTCGCGGGTGAAGGTGACCACGGTCATGGCCTCCAGCTCGAAGCCCAGGTAATGGCGCAGCAACAGGATACGCAGCACCAGCGAGGTGGACTTGCCAGCGCCGGCGCCGGCGATCACGCAGGTGGACGGCGTGTCGCTGAAGATCATCTTCCACTGCGCTGCGCTGGGCTGGGCGTGGGCCGGCAGGCGCGCAGCGACGTCGGCCTTGAAGCGCTTCTTCAGCTCGGGGGTCAGCGGCAGGCGCCAGTCGTCGAACAGGGCATCGTCCAGCCCCGGCACGCCGTGGGCATCCGGGCGCGTATCGCGGATCACCAGCACCTGGCGCCCGGCCTCGAAACCGTCCACGCGCCCTTCTTCATAGCCTTCACGCAGCCCGTCGGCATGCCCGGTGCGCTGGCCGTTGGCATGGCCCTGGAACCACGAATCGCGGTGCTGTGCCTGCAACCGGCTCAGGCCAAGGCCCAGCAGGCGTGCGGCCAGACGTCTGACCCAGGGCAGTTGCGCGGGTGGGGTTAGATCCGTGGGTAGCTTGGGACGCTCGTGTGACACACCGACTCCGGCAATCAATTCAATCAGCGGCCATGTTCGCCTTATCACGACCAAATCACCAGCCGAATGCTTTCAGATCAGTGGATTAGGCGACGAAGCGGCGAAACTACCGCAGGTTATATATCGAATATAACGATCATATTTAGCCGATATTTACGCTTTTTTTCGATGTTTATCGAGAGGATCATCAGCGCCATCCACCTGATTACCGAGGACACGAGCATGCTGCAACTGCGCCCCTTCGACACCCTTGGCCACGCCAACCATGGCTGGCTGGATGCCCACCATCACTTCTCCTTTGCCGAATACCACGATCCGCGCCGCATGAACTGGGGCACGCTGCGGGTATGGAACGACGACCTGATCGCCGCCGGCAGCGGGTTCCCGCCGCACCCGCACCGCGACATGGAGATCATCACCTATGTGCGTGAAGGCGCGATCACCCACCAGGACAGCCTGGGCAACAAGGGCCGTACCGAAGCCGGTGACGTGCAGGTGATGAGCGCCGGTACCGGCATCACCCACAGCGAGTACAACGTGGAGGCCGTGGACACGCGGATCTTCCAGATCTGGATTGTGCCCCAGCGTGTGGGCCAGGCACCGTCGTGGGGCGTGCGGCCGTTTCCCAAGGGCGAGCGCGGCGAAGGGTTCGTGACCCTGGCCAGCGGGCGCGAGGGGGATGAAGGCAGCCTGGGGATCCGCGCCGATGCGCGGCTGGTGGCGGCGACGCTGAAGGCCGGGGAAAGCGCCGAGTACCGCATCGATGCGGGTCGTCGGGCCTACCTGGTGCCGGCCAAGGGCGTGATCGAGGTCAACGGCCTGCGCGCCGAGGCCCGCGACGGGGTGGCGGTGGAGGATGAGCAGGTGCTCAGGGTGGTGGCGCGGCAAGACAGCGAGATTGTGCTGGTGGATGTGGCGTAGGCATTGACCCTTTCGCCGGCAAGGCCGGCTCCTACAGGTTCACGCATCACCTGTAGGAGCCGGCCTTGCCGGCGAAGAGGCCGAATCAGGCGATGGCAGCGTCCACCAGCTCCTGCGCCTCACCCACCAGGCGCTGCAGGTGCGCGTCGTCGACGAAGCTCTCCGCATAGATCTTGTAGATGTCTTCGGTGCCCGAAGGCCGCGCCGCGAACCAGCCGTTGGCCGTCATCACCTTCAAGCCGCCAATCGCCTGGTCGTTGCCCGGCGCATGGCTGAGAATCTGCTCGATCGGCTCGCCCGCCAGCGTGGTCGACTTGACCTGCTGCGGCGACAGCTTGCCCAACTGGGCCTTCTGCTGCGGCGTGGCCTTGGCATCCACCCGGGTGGAGAACGGCCTGCCCAGCGCCTCGGTCAGCGCCTCGTATGCCTGGCTTGGGTCGCGCCCGGTACGGGCGGTCATCTCTGCCGCCAGCAGCGACGGGATCAGGCCGTCCTTGTCGGTGCTCCACACCGTGCCGTCCTTGCGCAGGAACGAGGCGCCGGCGCTCTCCTCCCCGCCAAAGCCCAGCGAACCGTCGAACAGGCCATCGGCGAAATACTTGAAGCCCACCGGCACTTCGTACAGGCGACGCCCCAGGCGTGCCGCCACGCGGTCGATCATGCCGCTGCTGACCACGGTCTTGCCCACGGCCGCATCGGCGCGCCATTGCGGGCGGTTCTGGAACAGGTAGTCGATGGACACCGCCAGGTAGTTGTTCGGCGCCAGCAGGCCGCCTGACGGGGTGACGATGCCGTGGCGGTCATGGTCGGGGTCGCAGCCGAACGCCACGTCGAACCGATCGCGCAGGCCGATCAGGCCCTGCATGGCGTAAGGCGAGGACGGGTCCATGCGGATCTGGCCGTCCCAGTCCACGCACATGAAGCGGAACGTGGGGTCGACCTCGGTGTTGACCACGTCCAGGTCGAGCTTGTAGTGCTCGGCAATCGCCGACCAGTAACGCACCCCGGCGCCGCCCAGCGGGTCGACACCCAGGCGCAGGCCCGCACCACGAATCACATCGAAATCAATCACATTGACCAGGTCGCTGACGTAACTGCCCAGGTAGTCGTGACGGTGCGTGGTGCTGGCCTTGAGGGCCTGTGCATGGCCCATGCGCTGCACGCCCTTGAGGCCGTCGGCCAGCAGTTGGTTGGCCTTGGCCTCGATCCACTTGGTCACGTCGCTGTCGGCCGGGCCGCCATTGGGCGGGTTGTACTTGAAGCCGCCACTTTGCGGCGGGTTGTGCGACGGGGTGATCACGATGCCGTCGGCCAGGCCACGGCTGCGGCCACGGTTGTAGCAGATGATGGCGTGGGAGATGGCCGGGGTCGGGGTGTACTCGTCATCCTTGGCCAGCATCACCTCGACGCCGTTGGCTGCCAGCACCTCCAGTGCGGTAGCCGCCGCCGGGGTCGACAGCGCATGGGTGTCGATGCCGATGAACAGCGGCCCGTCGATGCCCTGCGCCTTGCGGTACAGGCAGATGGCCTGGCTGATGGCGAGCACGTGCGCTTCGTTGAAGCCCAGGTCCACGGAGCTGCCGCGGTGCCCCGACGTGCCAAAGGCAACGCGCTGGGTGGCGACGCCTGCATCGGGCTGGCCGGTGTAGTACGCGGTCAGCAGCTGGGGGATATCGACCAGCACGGAGGCTGGCGCCGGTTTACCCGCCAAGGGACTGAGCTTCATGCAAAACCTCAAGTAAAGATGTACAGGGTGATGAAAATACGCAGTTTACTGGCACTTCGACCACAACGCGACGGCGGCGATCCCGCCCGCCGCGACTATTTGTACTGCGGTGCCCACCAGCCGGGAAACATCCGCTGCACCCGGGGCTCGGCAAAACGGTCGTCGATCAGCATGACCACACCGCGATCTTCAGTGCCACGTATCACCCGCCCGGCCGCCTGGATCACCTTCTGCACGCCGGGGTACAGGTAGGTGTAGTCGAAGCCCGCGTCGAACAGAGCGCCCATGCGCAGCTTGAGCTGTTCGTTCACCGGGTTGACCTGGGGCAGCCCCAGGGTGGCAACGAAGGCGCCGATCAGCCGGGTGCCCGGCAGGTCGACCCCTTCGCCGAACGCCCCGCCCAGCACGGCGAAGCCCACGCCCTGCCCGTCTTCGACAAAGCGTTCGAGAAAGCCCTTGCGCTGCGCCTCGTCCATGCCGGGCGACTGCGACCATTGCACGATGTGCGGGTAGCGCTCGGCCAGCAGCCGCGCCACCTGCTGCTGGTAGTCGAAGCTGCTGAAGAACGCCAGGTAGTTGCCCGGCTGGAGGCGGTACTGCTCGGCGATCAGTTCCACGATCGGCGCCAGTGACGCCTGCCGGTGCTGGAAACGCGTCGACACGCTGCTGATCACGCGCACCTGCAACTGCTCGGCGGCAAACGGCGAGGCCACATCCAGCCACGCGGTGTCGGCCGGCAGGCCGAGCAGGTCGGCGTAGTAATGGCGTGGGCTGAGGGTGGCGGAAAACAGCGTGACGCTGCGCGCAGCGGCCATGCGCGGGCCGATCAGCGGCGCCGGCACCACGTTGCGCAGGCACAGGGTGGACAGGCTGCGCCGGCCCGGGCCGTCGCGCTTGCTGATGTCGAACACGAAATGCTCGTCGAACACCTCGCACAGGCGCAGGAACTGCGAAGCCTGAAAGAAGAGCTGCAACAGCGGCCCTTCGACGCCGGCAGGCTGCTGGTTCATGCTGTCCTGCACATGGCTGACAAAACGCTGCAGCGCCTTGAGAAAGGCCTCGGGCAACTGGCCGGTGGCGCGGTAGGGAACGTCCTGGTCCTTGTGCACGGCGTTCCAGGCCCGGTCAAGGCGCTGCAAGGCATTGGCCATGCCTGCCGGGGGATCACGCCGCAGGGCCTTCAATTGCCATTGATCGAGGCTCACGCTGTACATCTGGCGTGCACGCTCCACCAGGTTGTGCGCCTCGTCCACCAGCACCGCCACCCGCCACTGGTCGAGCTGGGCCAGGCCGAACAGCAAGGCGCTCTGGTCGAAGTAGTAGTTGTAGTCGCCCACCAGCACATCCACCCAGCGCGCCATCTCCTGCCCCAGGTAGTACGGGCACACCTGGTGCGCCAGGGCTACCTCGCGCAGGCGGGCCTGGTCCAGCACCGGCTGCTGCGCGGCGGCCTGGCGGGCGGCGGGCAAGCGGTCGTAGAAACCCTTGGCCAACGGGCAGGCTTCGCCGTGGCAGGCGGTGCCGGGAAACTCGCAGGCCTTTTCCCGTGCCACCAGTTCCAGGCTACGCAAGGCCAGCTCGGGGCTGCTGTGCATGACCCGCTGCACGGCCTCCAGCGCCAGCGCCCGCCCCGGCGTCTTGGCGGTCAGGAACAGCACCTTGTCCAGTTGCTGCGGCACCATCGCCTTGAGCAACGGGAACAGCGTGCCCAGCGTCTTGCCGATGCCGGTGGTGGCCTGGGCCATCAGGCAGCGGCCGGTGCTTACCGCCTTGTACACGGTTTCGGCCAGCTCGCGCTGCCCGATACGAAAGCTGGCGTGGGGGAACGCGAGCGCCTGCAGGCCGCTGTTGCGCAAGGCCTGGCGTTGCATCTGCTGCTGGGCCCAGCGCAGGAACAGCGTGCACTGGGCGATGAAGAACTGCTCGAGTTCGGCGGCGGTATGGCGGGCCTCCACCAGGGTTTCTCGGTCGCTGTCCACGTCCAGGTACACCAGCGCCAGGTTCACCTCGGCCAGTTCTCGCTGCTGGCACAGCAGCCAGCCATACACCCTGGCCTGTGCCCAGTGCAGTTGGCGGTGGTTGTCGGGCTGGCTGGCCAGGTCGCCGCGGTAGGTCTTGATCTCTTCCAGGCGGTTGAGCGCCGGGTTGTAGCCGTCGGCGCGCCCGCGTACCTGCAACTGCTCGAACTGCCCCTCCAGCGCCACCTCCGACTCATAGCCCCGACCCCGGCGCGTGACCACCGTGCGGTGGCCGGTGATGCCCTCCTGGGCCGAGGGCGACGGGGTGAAGCGCAGGTCCAGGTCACCGACCTTGGCGGTGAACTCGCACAGCGCACGCACCGCTACCTTGTAGCTCATGCTGCCGGCTGTGCCCACTGCACGTGGCACACCTCGACGGGCAGGCCGTGCTCGGTGCAGAAGGCGATCCAGCGCAGCTGGTTGTCCTGCAGGCGATCGCCCGGGCCCTTCACTTCGATCATGCGGTAGCGCCGTTGCCCGGGCCAGAACTGGATCAGGTCCGGCATGCCGGCGCGGTTGGCCTGGATATCCTCCAGCAGGCGCTCGAAGCAGCGCTTGAGGTGCGCCGCCGGCAGGCAGTCCAGGGCCTGCTGCAACAGCGTGGCATCCAGCAGTTCCCAGTACACGAAGGGTGATTGCAGGCCGTGCTTGGCCTGGTAGTTGGCCAGGATGGTGTGGCGGTAGCGCTCATCGTCCAGCTGCCCCAGGCAGGCGGCAAAATGCTCGGCGCGGCGCGCCTGGAAGCCGGCATCGTGCAGGTCCAGCGGGCCGCTCTGGAACGGGTGGAAGAACGCGCCGGGCACGGGCGCGAAGATGGCTTCCCAGCACAGCAGCCCGAACAGGCTGTTGAACAGGGTGTTCTCGACGTAGTGCACCGGCCCGTCATCGGCCGCCAGGTGCACCTGCACCGCCTGCTCCACGCCAAGCGTCGACAGATCGACAGGCAGGCACAGGTCCAGCCGGCTGATCGCTGCCGGGGCGCGCCGACGCTGTGGCGGGCCGCCCAGCTTGCGCTGCAGGCGGGGCAAGATGCGCGCCAGCGCCTGGACCTCCAGCGCGTTGGCCGGTTTGGCGCCCACTACGCTGGCAAGCTCCAGGGCGGCGGCATGATCGGCGCTGCGCTCCAGCACGCGGATATGCCGGATGCGTGCCTGAGGGTGGTTGCTGCGGGGGTAGATGTTCAGGGCCTGGGCCCAGTCGCCGCTGCGCTCGCAATGCTGGCCAAGCTGGAACAGCAACCTGGCGCGGCGCCGTTCCAGCCACGGGTTGCTCGGCTGCAGGCCGTCCAGCAGTGCCAGCACCTGCTCGACCGGCTGCCCGGCCTCGAGCTGCTCGGCACAGGTGTGCAGGGCCAGGCACAGGTCGATATCGGCGCGCTCGCGCAGCGCCCGGGAATCCTCGCCGAACGCGACCTGCTCGTAGCGCAGCAGGCCAAGGTCGGCGAGCACGAACTCCGACCAGTCCTGGTGCAGGTTGCCGAAAAACAGCAGACGCAGACGATCGCACAGCGCCTGCAGGTGCAGCACGTACACCGGTTCGTCGAATTCGGGCCACCACTGACGCAGGGGCCTGGCCTCGGCATACAGCGCCGACAACTGTTCGAGCAGTTCGCCCTTGGCAGCCCGCGGGCGCTCCAGCACGTCGGCGAAACAGCGGGCGATTTCGTCCTTGCGCAGCAACTGGAACAGGTGGTCCAGGCCCAGGCTCGGCTGGTCGTCGAGCCAGCCCAGCGCCACCAGCGGCGCGGCGGCAGGCTCGATTGCGCCGATTTCCAGGTAGGTCAGCTTGCTGGCGCGAAACATCACACCCTTGCGCATCACCATGCGTACCAGCAGGGCCTGGGAGGCCTGGCCCAGCGTCGCGAACTGTTGAATGAAGGCGTGTTCGTGTTCATCGAGCAGGTCGGCGTAGCGCAGTTGCACCCAGGCCAGTACCTGCTGAAAGTTGCACAGGTAATAGAACGGGTCGGCGACGGAATGGGCGATCACGGAGCGGGTAACCAGCAGAAGGAATCCACTGGTTATACATACAGACAGGCGAGCTTGGCAACCTCAGCGGATCAATGGCGCAACCGGCCCGGATCGCTGTCGCGGGCCCGCGCCAGCAGCGAACGTCCACCGGTGGCCGCTTCGCTTTCGCGCTGGTAGAGCATCTGCAGCGTGCTCAGGGGCAAGCCGCTGATATCCTCCAGCCATTGCACCATGGGCTGTGGCGAGGGTACGCCCTTGAGTGCCTTGTGCAGGTAGGGCAGCGCCGCCTGCATGCCGGGGTGCCGCGCCTGTACGAAGCGCTCCAGGTTGCGCCCGCGGTCGACGAAGGGCGCGAACAGCAGGCAGGCCAGCTGTTCTTCGTTCAGGTTGTAGCCCTGCAGGGCGAAGTCGTCTGCCAGGCGGCGGCGCTGGCCGTGGCGCTCGCGGTCTTGCCAGGTTTCCATGGCCAGTGCCTGCAGCGCCGCCGGCACCGGTTTGCGCCGCAGCTGGGCCTTGACCTGCTGCAGGTGCTCGGCAATGCCCAGCGCATAGTCCTGCCCCTGCACCCACTGCGCGCGCAGCCCGGCAAGGTGTGCCATCAGCAACGGGTTGGCACAGGCCGACTGGCTGAACCCCAGGGCCAGCTCGTCATAGCGAAACCTGAGAAATTCGAGCAGCAGCACGCTCTGCCCCTGCTGGCTGTCCTGCAGCAGGTCGGCGATGTCGATGAAGCGCGGGATACGGCGGGGGCCCGGGACCTGCCGAAGGGGCTCGGCTGGCAGCCCCAGCACCTCGTTGAGGTAGATGCGGCGCAGTTGGCCAAGGCCCTGCAACAGGGCGCCAGGGTGTGAGTGGGCCGGCCTTGCACTGCTCAACCCGGCCTCGCGCATCATGCGGCGGCCCCACGCCAGGTAGCGTTTGCGCTCGGGCATCGGGTCGGCGTTGATCAATGCGTCCACCCCGCCCTCCCAGCCCATGCCCTGGCGGTAGAGTTCGGCCAGCGCCAGGTAGAAGCGATTGCAGAACATCGGCCGCACCTGGCCGGCGGTCAGGTGCCCGGCAACCAGGGTGTCGAAGCGCTCGACCTGCTGCTGACGCGGCGACAGCGGCTTGAGTGCATCGAAGTGCTGGAGGCCGCCGTCGTCCAGCACCAGCAGCTCGACCCGCAGGTCGTCATGCAGCACCAGCGCCGAGTAGCCACGCTCGATGTTCTCGATCACCGCCGTCGACATACCCACATGGCGGGCGGTGACCACGCGCAGCTCGAAGGTGGCCGGCGCACGCGCCGCAATGCTCAACTGCGCGGCGCGCAGAAACGCCAGGGCGAAGGAGCTGTCCTTGCCGCCGCCATGGGCCAGCATCACCTTGAAGTCGCCTATGCGCTCGATCCCGCCGGCGGCCACCAGCATGCGCTAAGCAATTGCAGCGACGCGCGCTGGCCCTGGGTAAGGCACTCGAGCAGTCGCTGCAGGACCTGCTGGTAAATGTGAGTCATGGCTTGATCGTGGAGGGTACTCATGGTGTATACCTGATTCGATAACGACTGCCGGCAGCCGGAAGTTACCCGATGCGGGTAACAGGACATCGTTGCGCAACAACGGCAAAGTGAATTAAAAAAAGAATGATGGTCTTAGGATGTTTCTTACAACTTCCTACGATTGTTCCGACTCAGATCGAAACAGCATCGCCCGATGACCACCCTTGCCCCGGACAGCGCCCCCCGGCGCGTTGCGCGAGGGCCCCACCTCCATGAACAGTACAGCTGGCACACCATATCTCGCTCCTTGAGATGATTGATGGTTGGATGAACAGCGCCGCCTTAGGCACGACAGTGCCCGACGCCCATAGGAAACAGCAGCCCTTCCACGCGAAGATGTAATTTTACGGACACCGGAAAGTCTTTATTCCCACGCCCACAACATAACGCAAGCGCCGTACTTAGTCCGCACAAGTTAAATAGGAAACATCTGAAACTTTAATAAGAAATTTCCACAAAAAAGCCCGAGACTCGGCTCGGGCTTGGCGTGTCGCGCAGCCTGTCAGGCGTCAGGCAGCACCAGTACCACGCGGCCTCCACACGGGCACTCGTCCATGTGGCGGTGTGCGGCGACGACCTCGTCGAACGGGTAGGCCTTGATGATGTGTGGCAATACCTGGCGGTCGGCGGTGAACTGGTTGATATCGCGCAGTGCGCGCTGCAGCGCCACCTGGTCCTGGGTGATGCCCAGCTCCGGCTTGCCGGTGAAGTTGCTCACGCAGTGCACGAAGAACTGGATGTTCTTCTGGAACGCCGCACAGGCCGGGAACGGCGTCTGGTTGCCGCCCTGCAGGCCGTACAGCACCAGGCTGCCGCGTGGCGCCAGCACATCGCCCAGCAACGACATCTGCGGGCCACCCAGGCCATCGAGCACCATGTCCACGCCGCGGTTGTCGGTGTACTTGTTGATCTGCATGAGCAGGTCCTGCTCTTCGGTCACGATGACCTTCTCTGCCCCCAGCTTGAGCAGGTTGTCGCGCTCGGCGCTGTCCTTGGTGGCGGCGATCACCTTCAGGCCCAGGGCCTTGCCCAGCTGCACGAAGGCCGGCCCGGCGCAGTGGCTGGCGTCGGTGACCAGGGCGGTCTGCCCGGCCTTGGCCCGCGCCAGGTCGACATAGGCGAAATAGGCGATCAGCAGCGGCGTGTAGTGCACGCTGGCCTCGATCGGGCTGAGGATATCGGGGTAGCGGGTCAGTGCGTTGCGCGGCAGCACGATGACCTCGCCATACACCGGGTGCTCGTTGGGGCTGGTGGCCGGAAAGCTGGCGACCTTGTCGCCGATGGCCAGGTCGTCGACGCCGGCGCCGAGGGCGGTCACCACACCGGCCATTTCGTGGCCGATGCCGGCTGGCAGGCGCGCATGGGACGGCGCCAGGTTCTGCCGCCACAGCACGTCGTACCAGCTGATGCCGATAGCCTGCACCCGCACCTGTACTTCACCGGCAGCCGGTTGCGGCGTGGCCACGTCCTCGCACTTGAGCACCTCGGCCTGGCCGAATTTGTGAAAACGGATCATGCGGGACATCGCAAACCTCGCCTAGTGAACCTCTAATACCCGCAACTCTATCGGGGCTATAGCGGTTAGACCATCAGTGGCCATTAATAGTCAACATGCCTGTCATTGATTGGTGATAGCGCCTGCTGCGCAATTTATGCGGTGCAGGGTACCGTCTTTGCCCTTAAGATTCACCCCTGCCCCGACCAGACCTATGAAGCGAAGCCGATGAACCGTAACGACTTGCGTCGCGTCGACCTGAACCTGCTGATCGTGTTCGAGACCTTGATGCACGAGCGCAGCGTCACCCGCGCCGCGGAAAAACTGTTCCTCGGCCAGCCGGCCATCAGTGCGGCGCTGTCGCGCCTGCGCAGCCTGTTCGACGACCCGCTGTTCGTGCGTACCGGGCGCAGCATGGAGCCCTCGGCGCGGGCGGTGGAGATCTTCGCCCTGCTCTCCCCCGCGCTGGACTCCATCTCCACGGCGGTAAGCCGCGCTGCCGACTTCGACCCGGCCACCAGCACGGCGGTGTTTCGCATCGGCCTCTCCGACGACGCCGAGTTCGCCTTGCTGCCGCAACTGCTCAAACGTGTGCGCGCCGAGGCGCCGGGCATCGTGCTGGTGGTGCGCCGGGTCAACTACCTGCTGATGCCCTCGCTGCTGGCGTCGGGTGAAATCTCGGTGGGCGTGAGCTGGACCAGCGACCTGCCGGCCAACGCCAAGCGCAAGGTGCTGCGTCGCAGCAGGCCCAAGGTGCTGCGTGCCGACAGCAAGCCGGGCAGCCTCAGCCTGGATGAGTTCTGCGCACGCCCGCATGCCCTGGTGTCGTTTGCCGGCGACCTGAGCGGGTTCATGGACGAGATTCTCGAGAAGCTGGGGCGCAAGCGCCATGTGGTGCTGGCCGTGCCGCAGTTCAACGGCCTGGGCAGCCTGCTGACCGGCACCGACATCCTCGCCACGGTGCCGGACTACACCGCCGAGCAGCTGACCGCCGCCGGCGGCCTGCGCGCCGAAGACCCGCCGCTGGAGGTGCAGAGCTTCGAGCTGCATATGGCGTGGCGCGGGTCGCAGGACAATGATCCGGGGGAGCGGTGGTTGCGGTCGCGGATTCAGATGTTTTTTGGGGATCCCGACAGCCTGTGACTGACTTCCATCAAGACCCAAAAAAGCTAATGAATTCAGTATCTTACTTATTAATTTAGTCCAAATCCGTCCGTCGCATTCCACTCATTTCCGACGCGCCTGCGGGTATATTTTTGGGTACTTTTCTTTTTTCGAAAAAAAGTACCCGCAGATGACGAATTCCCTCCCTACGCCTGCACAGGCCGGTAACCCGTTGGATCCAAGATTCAAGTCTACTCCTCTCGGCCCCGCGAATAGCACCGCTCATCGTTCAGAAGCGAACTGAAACATCGCCATGGAACAATGCGGACACGAAACCCGACTCTGCATCTGCCCACTGTTGACCACAGCAAGCCTGCCTGATATTGAGTAAGTGCAATCGCTGGTTTTCCAGCATCCCAGGTAGCCATAACCTTTAAGGCTACGTCACGAACGTGATGGTTATCCCCAAATGCGATTCGCGTTCGGCAGCTCGCATGGTCACCGTTCCCCGGTGGTGAACGCTTTCTGATTCCCAAAGCTCACTGAGCCAGCGTCTTCAACTCACCTTACCCAATCCATTCCAGTGCTGGGAATTCTCCCGCATGGGTGGCATTCCTCCGCACCTTCTGGAGGATCTCATCATGCTGCGTTTCACGGGCATAGAACTTCACGCTGTATTAGCAGAGGCCGGTATCAACGGTTGCAGAGTGATATTGGTCAAAGACCACGGCGTCTACCTCATCTCCGAGATCGGTGAAAGCAAACCGGATGGCGGTGGCCGTAAACGCGTCGCCTACGCCACCGGTTGCAACCCTGCCGTCGACGGCTTCGACACCTGGTGGAATCGCGCCCGCCATGAATTCGGCGGCGATGATTTTGCCGAGTACTTTGACATCGATGGTCCCGTTCTCGCCAGCCTTCGCGGCACTGCTGGATCGCTGGTGGTGGAGGCCACCTCCACCCACCTGTACCTGGCCGCCGAGGTTGATCCCGCGGGAAAACCTTGAACGTAAAAGCGAGCACTTAGCGCTTCCCGAGAGGCACCTAGCAGACCTCTCGGGAGGCATTCCGCACCATGTTCAGACTAACTGGAGATCGCCGCTGGTCAGGAATTAAAGGCCGATAGTCTTCCTTGGAAGACCCTGGATGGCCCCACTCTAACGAGGTCAGGATCGGAGATTGACCCCACGTTCGGACGCGTTTCAATGGACGAACGCTACCTGCTTGGCAGGTTGATCGGATCGTGCAAATGCACACCAAACCTCAAAAAGGTGACGCGGAATCGGCTAACCGGAGGCCACAATGTCCAGGATGATCCACCTCTCCACTGCCATTGTGCTGAGCCCAGGTGTTTGGCGGCAGTTCATTGAACCTGCCACAGGCGAGGAACCGGTTGGACAGTCCGCACTGCGCTTGGCAGAACTGATCAATAGCGCGCTGACTTCTGCACCGCTCGCCCTGCACCGTCCCATAGAACTGCAACTCGACCTGCAGAGCAACGGCACCTCATCAATCGCCCATCTGCCGCAGCTTCAGCTGGCTCATGTCACACCACGCAGCGGCCCGACGTTTTTGCTCATCCGACTGCCTGATGAGAGCGCGGTAGACATCGCCGCCCTCTGACCCAGTTAGCACCTTCACTGCCCCCTCTACCCCCACCGGGAACCCTTCCCGGCCGGGCAGCGTTCCCCCTTCCGACCGGAGAACGCCATGTCCGATATCTACTTGGACGTCACCAACAAGATCGTCAGTGCCCTGAGCCAGGGCATGATTCCCTGGATCAAACCTTGGACCACCACAGGTACGAGCGCTGACTCCCCATTTCCCATCAACGCCATTACCCGGCGGCCCTACGCCGGCATCAACGTTCCACTCTTGTGGGCTGAGGCCCGCCTGCGAGGGTTCACCCAGGATCGCTGGCTGACCTTCAATCAGGCACGCAAGGCTGGCGGCCATGCGCAAGGGCGAGCAATCCACCCTCGCGGTGCTATACAAACTGATGAGCAAGGAGGCGCATGACGAGGACGGCCAGGTCGTTCGCGATGAACAGGGCAACATCAAATTGGTGCAGTTCGCGATCCTGCGCACCCACTGCCTGTTCAACATTGAGCAGACCGAAGGCTTGCCTGACGAGGAGCCAGCCTCCACCGAGCACACTGAGCCGGCGACCTTCATCGATCATGAACCGGCCGAGCAACTGCTGGTCGCCAGCGGTGCGCGCATCGAGCATCGCTACAGCGATGACGCGTTCTATCAGCCGATTCATGATCTGATCCAACTACCTACGAAGGCGCAGTTCGAAGACGTCGGCAGCTACTACGCAACGGCTCTGCATGAGCTGACGCACTGGTCGGGCCACCGGTCGCGTCTGAACCGTGAAGGTATCACCGGCGGGCATGCATTCGGCTCCACCGCGTATGCCTTTGAGGAGCTGGTCGCAGAAATGGGCGCCGCGCTTCTCTGCGCACTCACCGGTACCCAGGGTGAGCTGCGTCGCGAGGAATACCTAGCGTCCTGGCTGAAGATACTCAAGGAAGACAAACGAGCCATTTTCCGCGCCAGTGGTCAGGCCCGGGAAGCCTCTGAGTACCTGTTGGCCTTGCAGTCTGATCAAGCCACAGATACGCCAGTTCGTCTCACCGCGTGATTCAACACAC